>NZ_CAXBHE010000007.1:0-198624 GCF_963975535.1 uncultured Brevundimonas sp.
CCCCTGCGGGGGAGGATTGGATGGCGTCCCGTACGAACGCCGCGAACCCGGCCTCATCCTCGAACACCGCCGTGACCGGCCAGGAGATGATGCGGTCGCGCCACGCCGGCGGCAGGCGGGACCAGTCCTTTTCGGTGGTGATCAGGCGGGCGTCGAACACGGCGGCCCGGTCGGTCAGGGCGCGCAGGTCGGCCTCGCGGAAGGCGGCATGGTCGGGGAAGGCGGCGAATTCGACCAGATCGGCCCCGGCGGCCTTGAGCGCGCGCTCGACTTTCCACGGCTTGGCGATGCCGGCGAACCCCATCAGCGGACCGGGCGGCGGCGGGGCGGCGGGCTGCAGACGGGCGATGAAGACCGGCAGGTCACCGAAGGTGGCGACCAGGTCCGGATCGACGTCGGCGATGTCGGCGGGCAGCAGGATGACCACGGCGTCGGTGCGGGCGAGGCCCGCCTGCAGGGGTTCGCGCATCGGGCCGGACGGAAAGACCGCCCCGTCGCCGAACGGCCATTCGTCGTCGCGGGTCTCGCCGTCGACGATGACCAGGCTGAGCGTCTTGTGCAGGGCCGGGTTCTGGTGGCCGTCATCCAGCACCACGGCCTCGGCCCCGTCAGCGGCGGCGGCGCGGGTCCCGGCGACGCGGTCGCGGGCGATCCAGGCCGGGCTGTCCAGGGCCAGCATCAGCGGTTCGTCGCCGACGTCGGCGGCGCTGTGGACGGCGGGATCGACGCGGACCGGTCCCGCGAGCCTGCCGCCATAGCCGCGCGACAGGGCCTGGGCGTCGACGCCGGCGGCGCGGAGAAGGCGCAGGACTTCACGGGCGACCGGGGTCTTGCCCGAACCGCCGACGGTCAGATTGCCGATCGAGATGACCGGGATGCCGACAGGCACGGGTGTGGTCCGGGCGATGCGGCGGGCGGTGACGGCGGCCCAGAGCCAGCCGGCCGGGCGCAGCAGCATCCGCGTCACCGGGGCGTGGCGGCGTTCGCGGTCGTACCACCAGCGGGGCGTCGACAGGGTCATCGGCGTCTCCGGGGCGGGGCGGGCGGCAGCAGGGGCTGCAGCCCGGCCCACAGCCGGTCGAGCCCGGCCCCGGCCTCGGCGGCGGCGCGGCGGCCGCGGTCGCCCATGGCCCGGGCGGCCGCGGGATCGGCCAGCAGGGGCGCGAGGATCGCCGGCAGGTCGGCGGGCGTGCGGGCCACGGCCAGACCGCCGGCCTCGACCAGGGTGCGGGTGATGGCGGCCCAGTTGGAGACGTCGGGGCCGGTGACGGCGGGCTTGCCCAGCCGGGCGGGTTCGAGCGGATTGTGGCCGCCGACCGGCGGCGTCTCCAGCGCGGCCGAGAACGACCCGCCCATCACCACGACATCGGCCAGACGCAGGAACAGACCCATCTCGCCGAGGGTGTCGGCCAGATAGATGTCGGTGCGGGAATCGAGCGGCTGGCCCGAGGCGCGGCGGGTGAATCTGAAGCCCTCGCGGGTCAGGGCCGCGGCGATGGCGGCGCTGCGCTCGGGATGGCGCGGCACCAGGATCAGGCACAGGCGGTCGGCCAGGGCGTCCAGCGCCTGGACCAGTGCCAATTCCTCGCCGTCGTGGGTGCTGGCGGCGACGACCACCGGGCGCTCGCCGATGGCGGCGCTGAGGGCGGTGAAGGCGGCCGCGTCATGGGGCAGGGGGCCACCGGACAGTTTCAGGTTCACCTGACCGTCGATGCGGGCTCCGAGCCCTTCCAGCCGGGCGGCCGAGGGATCGTCCTGCGGCAGGACCAGGTCGAAGGCCCCCAGCAGCCGGCGGGCCGCCCCGGGCACCCGGGCCCAGCCGGCGGCGGTCTTTTCGGTGATGCGGGCGCTGACCAGGGCCAGGTTCACACCGCGGGCCCGGGCACCGAGGACCAGATTGGGCCACAGCTCGCTCTCGACGAAGACGCCCAGCGTCGGCTGCCAGTGGTCGAGGAAGGCGGCCACGGCCCCGGGGGTGTCGACCGGGGCGAACTGGTGGATCACCCCGGGCGGCAGGCGCTGCGCCAGCAGGGTGGCCGAGGTCAGGGTGCCGGAGGTGACCAGCACGGCCAGGTCCGGCCGCTCGCGCCCGAACCGTTCGGCCACCGGCAACAGGGACAGGGTCTCGCCGACACTGACGCCGTGCAGCCAGACCAGGTCGCCGTCGGGGCGCGGCCGCCCGGCCAGGCCGAGCCGTTCGTCGACGCGGACGGCGTCCTCCCTGCCGCGTTTGACGCGGGCGTCCAGCAACCGCGGGGCGAGCGGCTCCAGCAGCCGGGTGGCCAGCCGATACAGGATGAGGGCGGGGCTCACGTCACACCCGCGCCAGGCCGACGAGGGCGTCGGCCCGGGCTTCCACGGCATTGAGCCGGTCGGTCCAGTCGCGGGCGACCTCGGCCGGATCGGCCCCCTCGGGGTAGTCGGTGCGGTCCCAGACGATGGCCCCGCGGCCGAACGGCAGGGGCAGCAGGGCCCGGTCCCAGCTGTTCAGCCGGATGGCCGGCTTGCACGACAGGCCGACCAGAAGGACCGGGGCCTTCGACAGCTTGGCCAGCAGGGGCGTGCCCTCGGCCATCTGCCGCGCGGGTCCACGCGGGCCGTCCGGGGTGATGGCCAGACCCCCGGCCTTGAGCTGGCGCAGGCCGTCGCGCAGGGCCCGGGAGCCGCCCTTGGCGCGGTCGGCCTTGTCCTTGTTGGCCGAGGAGCCGCGTACGGCGGGAAAGCCCTGCAGGGCCACGGCCCGGGCGATGAACTGGCCGTCCGGGCTGAGCGAGATCAGGGCCCGGGGGGGCTGGGCCCGCGACAGGGGCCAGCAGGCGGGGGCCAGGCCGATGCGTGAGTGCCAGAAGGCACACAGCACGCCGCCGCCGCCGTCCCAGACGGCCTCGGCCGCGGACGCATTGACGTGGGTCCAGCGGATGGTGGCGAAGCAGAACTGCATCCACCGGGCCAGAAGCCAGGCCAGCAGGCCCTGGATGACCGGATTGCGCAGCGGTCTCATGGGGCCACGCTCGCAAGCCCTCCCCTCAAGGGGGCGATGTCCAGGAGCCCCGTCAACTCACCGCCGCCACGCTGACGGGCTCCCCGTCGAGGGACTGCTGTCGGGCCAGGCGCGAATAGAGGCCGCCGAGGCTGACCAGCTGGTCGTGGGTGCCGGTTTCGACGACCCGGCCGCCGGCGATGACATGGATGCGGTCGGCGTTGCGCACGGTCGACAGGCGATGGGCGATCATCAGGGTGGCACGCCCCTGCATCAGCCGCTCCAGCGCCGCCTGTACGAGGGCCTCGCTCTCGGTGTCGAGCGCCGAGGTGGCCTCGTCCAGCAGCAGGATCGGGGCGTCCTTGAGGAAGGCGCGGGCGATGGCGATGCGCTGGCGCTGACCGCCGGACAGGCGCAGCCCGGCCTCGCCCGCGCGGGTGGCATAGCCTTCGGGCAGGGCGGTGATGAACTCATGGGCGGCGGCGGCCGTGGCGGCCGCGACGATGGCCTCGGCCGTGGCCCCCGGGCGACCGTAGGCGATGTTGGCGGCGAGGGTGTCGTCGAACAGGAAGGGTTCCTGGGTGACCAGGGCGATGCGGGCGCGCAGGTCGTGGATCTTCAGGTGGCGGATGTCCTCGCCGTTGATGGTCACCGCGCCCGCGGTCACGTCATAGAAGCGCGGCAGCAGCGACAGCAGGGTGCTCTTGCCGCCGCCGGACGGGCCGACCAGGGCAACGGTCTCGCCGGGGGCGACGCTGAGCGATACGTCCGACAGGGTCGGCACCCCGCCGTCGGCGGCGGGCGCATAGGCGAAGGAGACCCGGTCGAAGGCCACGGTGGCCGGCACCTCGGCCAGGGCGTGGGCGTCGGCGGCCTCGCGGATCTCGGGCTGGATGTCGAGGGCGGTGAACAGGCGCCGCGCCGCGGTCAGGCCCTCGGCCATCACCGTCTGCAGATTGGTCACCTGGCGCAGGGACTGGCCGGCGGCCATCAGCAGGCCGATGAAGGCGGCGAAGGCCCCGACGGTGATCGCGCCGTCGCGGGCGCGCCAGCCGGCATAGGCCATCACGGCGGCGACGATGATCATCGCCACCAGATTGCTGGCCGGGCCGGCGAAGGCGCGGGAGTCGGCGCTCTTGATCACATGGCGCTGGCGGCGACCGACGACCTCGGCCACCCGGGCCTCCTCGGCGACCTCGCGATTCTCGATCTTGATCAGCCGGACCCCGTCGAGGTTTTCCATCAGGGCGGTCGACAGGTTTTCGGTCTCGGTCATCGCCCCGCGCGTGGCCTTGCGGGTGCGTTTCGAGAAGCGGCGCATGATCAGGCTGACCATGGGTACGCCCAGCAGGACGATCACGGTCAGGCGCCAGTCGATGAAGGCCATGGCCGTGATCACCGCCACCAGGGTCAGGCTGTGCTGGGTGTAGTTGACCACGCCGTTGGTGAAGGCCTCGCGCACCAGGTTGGCGTCGAACAGGACCGAGGAGACGAAGCTGCCGGAATGCTGGCTGCGCAGCCGCGCCAGATCGGCACGGATCATGGCCGCGAACAGACGGATCTGGATATCGCCGACGATGCCGTGGCCGAGCCGGTTGACCAGGGCGGCCTGACCCAGGGCGGCGACGGTCCAGACCAGGGCCACGGCGATGATGATGACGGGGATCCAGATCACCGCCTGGCCGGGCGGAATGTGGATCAGCCCCCAGACCACGACGGGCACCTGTTCGAACAGGCCATTGATCGCCGGCTCCAGCAGCTGCAGCACCGTGGCCGCCATGACCCCGGCCACCGCCGCGCACAGCATGGAGGCGAACAGGGCCGCCTTGTGGTGGGCCAGGTAGTCGCGCCAGATTCGCGCCAGCAGCGGACGCAGCGGTTCCTTCTCGTCGGCGGCGGCGGTGGCGGGCATGGTCATCGGCCTTCGGTCGGACGGGTTGCGCGCCAAGTCAAGCGCGCGGCGGCTCCCCGACACCGTTTCCGCCGGCCGCCGGGTGCCGGCCGCCGGATCGTGGCCCACCCGCGCGCCCGTCGCAGCGGTCCCGCTTTTTGCGCCACGCGGTGGAACCCATTGCAAAACCAGACGCTCGCCGACAGATGCGCGCCTATCGGCGATCCATGAGGGACCATGCACCAGGACATCGAACCGCAGGAAATGAGCCATGCCGCGCTGGCCGAAGAGGTGCGGGTGCTCAGGCTGATCAACGAAACCGGTGCCCGGGTCGCGTCGGAACTCAACCTCGAGCGCAACGTCCAGGCCGTCGTCGACGTCGGGGTGTCACTGACCGGGGCGGAATTCGGGGCCTTCTTCTACAACGGCGTCAGTGATGAGGGGGAGGCGTTCCTTCTGTATGCGCTGTCCGGTGCGGACCCCGCCGCCTTTTCCGCCTTTCCGCACCCGCGCCCGACCCCGGTGTTCGCCCCGACCTTTAACGGCGAGGGCGTCATCCGCTCTGACGACATCACCCGCGACCCCCGCTACGGACAGATGGAGCCGCATCGCGGCATGCCGGCCGGGCATCTGCCGGTGCGCAGCTATCTGGCGGTGCCGGTCGTCTCGCGCTCGGGCCAGGCGCTGGGCGGGCTGTTCTTCGGCCATCCGGAGGCGGCGCAGTTTTCCGCCCGCCACGAACGGATCATGGTCGCCGTCGCGGCCCAGGCCGCCACGGCCATCGACAACGCCAGGACCTATGAGGCCGCGCGGTTGGAAATCCGCAAGCGCGAGGTCGCCGAACTGGCCCTGCAGGACACCGATCGACGGCTGCAGGCCGTGCTCAACAATGCGACGGTGTCCATCTTCCTGATGGATGACCGGCAGCAGTGCGTCTACATGAACGCCGCCGCGGAGGCGCTGACGGGCTACCGGTTCGAGGAAACCCGCGGGCGGACCCTGCATGACGTGATCCATCACACCCGGCCCGACGGCTCGCCGTTTCCGCTGCACGAATGCGCCATCGACCGCGCCTTTCCCGAGAACAACCAGCAGCAGGGTGAGGAGGTCTTCGTGCACAGGGACGGTTCCTTCTATCCGGTGGCCTTCACCGCCAGTCCGATGCGGGACGAGGCCGGCGTGACCGTCGGCACCATCATCGAGGTGCGCGACATCAGCGAGGAGCGTCGCCATGCGGCGACGCGGGAACTGCTGATGCGTGAGGTCGATCACCGGGCCCGCAACGCGCTGACGGTGGTGCAGTCGCTGGTGCAACTGGCGGGGGCACCCGATGTGGGCACGTACAAGACCGTGCTGCTGGGCCGGGTCGGGGCGCTGGCCCGGGCCCAGGGCAGTCTGGCCGACCGCAAATGGGAGGGAGCCCGGGTCCGGGACCTGATCCGCGACGAACTGGCCAGCCTGTGGCCGGAGGAGGCCAGTGACATTCGCGGTCCCGACGTCGCCGTTTCGCCGGATCAGGCCCAGCCGGTGAGCATGCTGATCCATGAACTGGCGACCAATGCGTCCAAGCATGGGGCGCTGAGCGTCGTCGGCGGCCGGGTCCGCGTCGAATGGTCGATGCAGGGGCGTGACCTGGTGCTGGTCTGGTCGGAGTCGGGCGGCCCCGCCCTGACGGCCCCCGAGCGGACCGGATTCGGCTCGCGGCTGGTCGAACAGCTGGCGCGGCAACTGCGGGCGGAGGTGTCGCGCGAATGGCGTCCGGACGGCCTGCAGGTGCGGCTGGTCATGCCGCTGGCCCCGGCGGCCCCGGGCGCGGAGGCCTGATCCCGGTCCCGCCGGACCGTCATTCCGGCATGACGAGGGGGCCCGGACCGGCTATCTGCGTTGCATGACGCGTTACGATCTCAGCACGCCGGCCGGCCGCTTCAAGGCGGGCTGGGACTATGTCTGGAAGGACCACGCCTTCCTGCGGGTCGGGTTCATGAACGCCCACTGGCTGGGCCCGGACCTGGTGCGCACCAACCAGCCGTCGCCGCGGCAACTGGCCTACTGGCAGCGGCAGGGCATCAAGACCGTCATCAACCTGCGCGGCAGCGAGCGCGACGAGGCCTGGTTCGCGCTGGAAAAGGCCGCCTGCGAGCGGCTGGGCCTGACCCTGATCAGCGCGCCGCTGGATTCGCGCGATCCGCCGCAGAAGGACCGGGTGCACCGGGCCCGGGAGCTGTTCCGGACGATCGAATATCCGGCCCTGATCCACTGCAAGTCCGGGGCGGACCGGGCCGGGATGATGGCGGTCTTCTATCGCCATTTCCATCTGGGTGAACCGATGTCGGAAGCCATCGGCCAGTTGTCGAAGAAATACCTGCACCACCGCGAGGGCCTGACCGGGGTGCTGGACTATACGCTGGAGACATACCTGAACGAGGTTGAGCCGACCGGGGTCAGCTTCATCGACTGGGTCGACAGCGACGCCTATGACCCGAAGGCGATCCGGGCCGCGTTCAAGGCGGGCTGGTGGGGCACATTGCTGACCGAGAAACTGCTGCGGCGGGAGTAGGGCTCAGCCCCAGGGGCCGCGCGGCTTGCCCTTCGGGCGGGTCGACCCGCCGTCCTGGCCGAGACGGCGGGCGCGCCGTTCGGCCTCCCACTGCTTGAAGCGGCGGCCATAGTCGCGTTCGCGCGGCAGGACGAACAGCCAGAAGGCCAGCAGCGTCAGCAGCGAGGCGAGGGCGAACAGTTCCTGTCCGTCGAGGGTTCGGCCGAATATGGTCATCGGGCAGCTCCGGATATCGGGCGATCGTGCAACGGTAGCGCTTCAGCCGCGCGACCGTTCCCGAAGGCCGGATCAGATCTAGTGAGCGTCGCCGCGCGGATCGATCATCCGGTGCGCGTGCAGGATGAAATAGCGCATATGGGCATTGTCGACCGTGGCCTGGGCCCGGGCCTTCCATGCCTTCTTCGCCTCGTCATAGCTGCCGTAGGCCCCGACGAATTCGACCTTGGACAGGTCGCGGAACACCGGCGCGTCGAGGTGGCGCAATTCGCCGCCGATGACGAGGTGCAGCAGTTGCGGGGATTCGGTTTCGACAGGAGCGGTCATGCGGCGGGTCCGGAAGCTGGGGTCAGTCTGCGAGCGGGATAGGCGCACAACGCCGCACGATCAACGGGTGAAGCGCCGGGGCGGCGCAGATCAGGCTGCTCTGGCGCGGATCGGCCCGGTTGAACAGCCAGGGTCGCCCGTGGTGGTCGCTGACCCGGCCGCCGGCCTCCTCGGCGATCAGGGCCCCGGCGGCGATGTCCCAGTCCCATTTCGGGGTCAGGGCGATGGCGGCGTCGAAGGCCCCGGCCGCGACCAGGGCCATGCGATAGGCGATGGCATTGCGTTTCTCGAACCGCATCACCGGCCAGGGTTCGGGCCAGATTGGCCCTTCCAGCAACCGGGCGTCGGCCAGGACCGAGGCGTCGTCCAGGGTGGTGACGTCCGAGGCGGTGATCGGCCGGTCGTTGAGGAAGGCCCCGCCGCCGCGGGTGGCGACAAAGGTCTCGTCCAGGGCCGGGGCGTGGATCACGGCCGCGACGGGCAGGCCGTTTTCGACCACGGCGATGGGGATGCACCACCACGGGGTGTTCTTCATATAGGCGACGGTGCCGTCGATCGGGTCGACGATAAAGATGCGCTCGCGCGACAGGCGTTCGGGACCGTCGGCGGTCTCTTCCGACAGCCAGCCGTAGTCGGGGCGCGCCCCCAGCAGAATGTCCCTGAGCAGGGCGTCGACGGCTTCGTCGGCATGGGTCACCGGCGAGCGGTCGGGCTTGGACCAGATCTTCAGTCCGCGCGCGCGCTCGGCCAGGGCGAGGTCGCCGGCGGCGCGGGCGGAGTCGCGGATCAGGTTAAGGTCCTGAATGAAGTCTTCGCTGTAAGTCGTCATTTTCCGGCGATGGCGAGCGCGTCGAACATCAGGGACGGCACGTTGAACGCGCCGCGGAACTCGAGGTCCGAGCCCTGCACCAGACGCCGGTAGATGTCGGGCAGACTGCCGGCCACGGTGACCTCGCTGACCGGATAGGCCAGTTCCCCGGCCTCGAACCAGAAGCCCGACACCCCGGCCGACCAGTCGCCGGTGTTGGGGTTCAGCGACGGGCCGAACATCGAGGTCACCAGCAGGCCGGTGCCGGCGTCGGCCATCAGTCCGGCCAGGTCGCGCTGGCCCGGTTCCATGTGCAGGTTGTGGGTCGAGACCCCCGGCGGTCCGGCCAGGCCGCGGGCCGCGTGACCGGTCGAGGCCAGACCCAGCTGGGCCGCAGCCGAACTGTTCATCAGCCAGGTCGTCAGCACCCCGTCGTCAATGATTGATTGCCGCGTCACCGCCACGCCCTCGTCATCGAACGGGGTCGAGCCGAGCCCGCGCGGGCGGAACGGATCGTCGATCAGGTTCACCGCGGCCGGCAGGACCGGCTGGCCCAGCCGGTCCTTGAGGAAGGACGAGCCGCGCGCGATCGACGGGCCGGAAATGGCCCCGAGCAGGGGCGAGATCACCTGGCCGGCGACGCGGTTTTCGAAGATGACCGGGGCGGTCATCGAGGCGATCTTGCGCGGCCCGGTGCGGGCCACGGCGCGACGTCCGGCCTCGGCCCCGATGGCCCCGGCGCCGGGCAGGTCGGACAGGTGGCGGGTGTGGCGATGCTCGCCGCCGCGCTCCATGGCCCCGTCCTTTTCGGCGATGACCCCGACCCCGAGGCCGAAGCCCGAGCCGTGATAGGCCCCGTCGAAGCCGTCGGAGGTCACCAGCCGCCAGCGGCTGGTCGAGCTGGAGGCATGGCCGCCCTCGGAGCGGACCACGCCGTCGACGGCCATGGCCGCGGCCTCGGTGGCGACGGCGGCGGCTTCCAGCTGTTCGGCCGAGCGGTGGGTGCTGTCGTACAGATCCAGATCGGGGAAGGAGCCGCGCGCCAGCCGGTCCTGCGGGGCCAGGCCGCACCAGGGATCCTCGGGGGCCAGCCGGGCCATGGCCACGGCGCGTTCGACCAGCCGGGCGCGGGTGGCGTCGGACAGGTCCGAGGCGGAGACCGTGGCCTGGCGTTTGCCGATGAACACCCGCAGGCCCAGGTCGCGCGACTCCTCGCGTTCCACCTCTTCCAGGGTGCCGTTGCGCACCCCGACCGACAGGGCCGCGCTCTCGGCCGAGACGGCCTCGGCGGCATCGGCCCCCGCCCTCAGGGCGGCGGCGACCAGATCGGGCAGCAGGTCAGCGGGAATGGTGGCGGTCGACGGGGAGGCATTGGACATACCCCGATATGGCCGACCCCCTGCTGCACCGCAACCATGGGGGCTGTGGCCGGCTCAGATCACCGCGAAGGCGATCAGGGAGACGGCCCCGACCAGCAGGGCGATCCAGGTCATCAGCATGCCCAGCACCCGGCCCAGCGACGGCCCCGTCTGGAACACCAGACCCAGGGCGTGGATCAGGCGGCCGACCACCAGGGTGACGCCGACGGCATGGACCAGCGCCGCCGGGGCCCCGACGAGCGCCAGCAGCACCAGGGCGACCAGGCCGGCGGGGATGTATTCGCTGGCGTTGCCGAAGGCGCGGGCCGCTGTGGTCATCTCGACATTGCCGGCGTCGCCGAAGGCGATCTGGTGCCGCCGCCGCCGCCGGACCACCAGGCCGGACAGGCCGAGCAGGATCAGGATCAGCACCCCGGACCACAGGGCGGCGGCCTGGACGGCGGTCAGCATCTCAATGGGGTGGGCGCTGGTCATGATCAGGATTCCCGGCCGATCGGATAGAGGCGGTAGTGGTCGTCATGGAAGGGCGTACGCACGTAGAACCACTGCAGGCGGGCGTTACCGTCCGCCGCGAACTCCGGATCGGCGGCCAGCCTGGCCTCGAACTCGGCCTTCAGGGCCGGGTCGGCGGCCATCATGGCCTCGGCCAGCGGGGCGATGGCATAGGGTTCGATATATTCGACCCGGCTCAGCACCTCGGTGACCATGCCCCAGGCGAAGAAGCTCTCGCTGGACTGCGGCTCCAGCAGCAGGACGACGATGTCGCCCAGCGGCTGGTCGGTCGGCACCCGCACCGAACCGGCCGGCCAGGTCCGCTCGCGGCGCTCGGCGGTGACGTCGGTGACGCTGGCCTGGACGTGGCCCTCATTGGCGCGGGTCGCCAGCTTGGGATCGTTGAGGCGCAGCATGTCCAGTGACACCGTGCGCGGCGCGGTCAGGGTCTCCATCTCGACGCCCTGCAGCCGCAGCCGTTCGATCAGGTCGGATCGGTAGGCCGGGATCCAGTAGGCCACCGGACGCTTCAGGATCAGCGACGGCCTCGAGCCATAGAAGGGCAGGGACCACAGCGCCGGGTCCGGCTGGCCCAGCCAGCGCACCACGGGCTGGCCCAGCGCCGGGCTGTCGTACATCTCATAGGTGATGCCCTTGAAGGCGCGGGTCGCCGAGGGTTGGTCCTCGGGCACGAAATTGGTCGGGATCTCGGCCGGGCGCAGGGCGCGGTCGGCGGTGATGGCGGCGCGCAGGGCCGGGCCGTCGGCGGCCAGCAGCTTCATCGACTCCTCGAGGAAGACATAGGTGCCCAGCACCCGCTGCTCATAGGGCTTGAGGCTGTGGTTCTCGATCAGGATGGCGGGGACGTGGGCAGCCGAGCCCCAGCCGTTGGAGAAGCGCTCGCCCAGACCGCCGTCGGACAGGCCGGCGCGGGGATTGGCCTCGTCGATGCCGAACACCAGCTCGCCCGGAATATGGCCCTCGGCCTCCAGGGCGGCATTGATGCCGGGCTTGAAGGTGGCGTTGAGCCAGCCGGCGATGGCCGGGCTGCGCGACCAGACGCCGTTCTCGCCGTTGAAGCCGAAGGTGATGTCGTACTGGTAGTCCATGCCGTCGGTGACGTGGATGTCGACATAGAGGTCGGGCCGGTATTTCAGCACCAGACCGCGCACCGCCTGCATCTCGACCTGGTCCAGCTTGATGTAGTCGCGGTTCAGGTTCTGGTTGGTGGCCGTGTTGCGCCAGCCCTGGATGCGGGGCCCGCGCTGGTTGGGGCGGCTGTAGGCGCCGGCCCGTTCGTGACCGTCGACCGACAGGATCGGGATCAGGATCAGGTTGACCTTGTCGAGCAGGCCGCCCTTGTCGCCGAAGGCCATGTCGCGCAGCAGCATCATGCCCGCGTCCTTGCCGTCGATCTCGCCCGGGTGGATGCCGGCCTGGGCCAGCAGCACGGGCTTGGCCGGGTCGAAGCTCGCCCCGTCCTTCGAGGCGATCACGGCGTAGATGGGCCGCCCCTCGGGCGAGACGCCGAACTGTTCGATACGGATCAGGTCCGAGGCCGCGTCCAGACGGTCGAACCAGGCGCGGGTGTCGGCGTAGTTGGGGCTGAAGTCGTGTTCGGGATCGCGCTCGAAATCGGTGACCCAGGGGTGGCTGTCGTCGACCAGCAGCGCCCGGCTGGACCCGTCCCAGGCCGGGGCCGGCGGCAGGAAGGCCTGGTCCCACGGCGCGGTGTTGGAAACGGAGGGCGTGGCGGGACTCTGGGACATGGCGGGACTCGCGGACAGGACAGAAAGGACGGCCAGCAGGGCGAGACGACGCATGGAATAACCTCAGGCTGACCGGAACGATCCGGGACCATAGGCCCGTTCGCCGTTATTTCCAGATCGGCGTGCCGTCACCGGGCAGGCCCAGCCGGTCCCACATGTCGGAGACCCTGCCGATCACCGTCTCGTCCATGCGGATTTCCTCGCCCCATTCGCGCTTGGTCTCGGGCGGCCATTTGTCGGTGGCGTCGAGGCCGATCTTGGAGCCGAGACCGCTCTCGGGGCTGGCGAAGTCGAGATAGTCGATCGGGGTGTTCTCGATCAGGGTGATGTCGCGGGCCGGGTCCATCTTGGTGGCCATGGCCCACATCACCTGTTTCCAGTCGCGGGCGTCGATGTCGTCGTCCACGACGATGACCCATTTGGTGTACATGAACTGGCGCAGATAGCTCCAGACGCCCAGCATCACCCGCTTGGCGTGGCCGGGGTAGGCCTTCTTCATGCTGACCACGGCGATGCGGTAGGAGCAGCCCTCGGGCGGCAGCCAGAAGTCGGTGATCTCGGGGAACTGGGCCCGCAGCAGGGGGATGAAGACCTCGTTCAGCGCCTCGCCCAGGACGCTGGGCTCGTCCGGCGGGCGGCCGGTGAAGGTGGTCAGATAGATCGGGTCCCGGCGCATGGTGATGGCGCTGATCTGGAAGACCGGGAATTTCTCTACCGAGTTGTAATAGCCGGTGTGGTCGCCGTAGGGGCCTTCATCCGCATGCTCGTCCAGCAGGACGTGGCCTTCCAGCACGATCTCGGCCTGGGCCGGCACCATCAGGGGCACGGTCTTGCAGGCGACCAGCTCGGCCTTGGCCCCGCGCAGCAGGCCGGCGAACTGGTATTCGCTCAGCGTGTCCGGCACCGGCGTCACGGCGGCCAGGATGGTGCCCGGGTCGGCCCCCAGCACCACGGCACAGGGCAGGGGGCCCTTCTTTCCCGCCTTCCTGTGCCGGGCATAGTGCTGGGCCCCGCCGCGATGGGCCAGCCAGCGCATGATGCAGCGGTCCTTGCCGAGCACCTGCATGCGGTAGATGCCGAGGTTGAAATCGTCCTCGCGGGCGTCGGACGGCCCCCTGGTGACCACCAGACCCCAGGTGATCAGGGGCGCAGGCTCGCCGGGCCAGCAGGTCTGGACCGGCAGGGCCGCGAGGTCGATCTGGTCGCCCTTCAGCACCACCTGCTGCACCGGGGCGGATTTCACCACCTTCGGGCGCATGGCCATGACCTTCTGCGCCAGCGGCAGCATCTCCATCGCGTCGGACAGGCCGCGCGGCGGGGTCGGGTTCTTGAGGAAGGCCAGCAGCTCGCCGACCTCGCGCAGTTCGGCGGCGGTGGTGCGTTCCTTGTTATCGAGGGTCACGCCCATGGCCACGCGTTTGACCGTGCCGAACAGATTGGCCAGGGCCGGGATCGGGCTGATGGTGCCGTCGGCCATGACCGGCTGTTCGAACAGCACGGCCGGACCGCCGTTGCGCAGCAGCCGGGTCTGGATTTCGGTCATCTCCAGCACGGTCGAGACCGGCTCGGTGACGCGGATCAGCTCACCCTCGGCCTCGAGCATGGCGATGAAGTCGCGCAGGGATTTGTAGGCCATTCTTCGCTCCGTCCGGAGCGTAGGGATTAGGCGGCGCGGCCGCCCGTGTCACGGGGTGGCGGGTGCGACATGCGAGTCAGTAGGCCTGCGTATCCGACATCAACGCCCAGAGCGGCAGGTGCAGGCAGGCGGTGGCGGCGGCGATCTGCAGGCTGTCCAGATGGGCGCGACCGGCCTCGGCCAGGCGAATCTGTTCCGGCGACAGGGACAGGGCCTCGGCCAGGGCGTCGGTGCCGATGCCGCGCGCGCGTCGCCACTGTTTCAGCCGGGTGCCGATGGCGACGTCGGCCGGATCGAGTCCGGGAAACCGGTGGATCGCGCCCATCGGCCTGCCTCCCTGGTGTTCCTCGGGCGGGTCGGGTGCCGCCCTGACGTCAATCCTGATCCCATTTGAAGGCCGGATCAATCCAGTCGCCGATTCGGCCGTCGGGCCGGGCCAGGGCGTGGAGGCGCAGCATGTCCTCGTCGGACAGGATGAAGTCGAAGATGTCGAAATTCTCGGCCGCCCGGCTTGCCTTCGAGGTGCGCGGGATGGCGACCACGTCCTGCTGGATCAGCCAGCGCAGGGTGACCTGGCCCGGCGTCTTGCCGTGGGCCCGGGCGATATCGGCGATGACCGGGTCGTCGGCCACCTTGCCCTGGGCCAGCGGTGACCAGGCGGTCAGGGACGAGCCGAGGTCGGCGGCCGTGGCCTGCAGCGTCTTCTGGGCCAGATAGGGATGGTATTCGACCTGGTTGGTGACCAGCCAGGCGTCGGAGACCGACTGGGCCTCACGGAACTGGGCCGAGGGGAAGTTGGACAGGCCGATCGCGCGGGTCAGGCCGCGCGCCTTCGCGTCGTTCAGCGCCCCGAGGGTCTCGACGAAGTCCGGTTCCGGCTTGGGCCAGTGCAGCAGCAGCAGGTCCGGGGTCAGGCCCAGACGCTCGACCGAGGCGGCGGCGGCGCGCTGCAGGTCACCGGCGGCGAAATCCTCGACCCAGATCTTGGTGGTGACGAAGATGTCGGCGCGGTCGACGCCCGAATCACGGATGCCCTGACCGACTCCGTCCTCATTGTTGTAGATGCGCGCCGTGTCGATGTGGCGGTAGCCGATGCGCAGGGCCTCGGCGACCATGCGCCGGGCATCGACCGGCTCCAGCTGCCAGGTGCCGAACCCGAGCAGGGGGATGGAGACGTCATCGACGGCGACGGCGGGCTGGGTCTGCGTCATGAGGAACTCCGGACAAGGGGGGAGGCCTCATCTGGGGACCCGGCGGGGGCGATCAAGCCTTAGCGGGGCCGGTAGAGGAATTCATAGCCGGTGGACCAGGTCCGGCCGCCGTCGCGCGAGACCTCGCCGGTCTGGCGCACCGCGCCGTTCCCGGCCGGGGCCACCGTCATCCGTTGCCGGACCTCGCCCCGGTCGACGATCAGCACCATGGCCCCGTCGACCGCCTCGCCGGCGAAGGCCGAAACCGACCCGTTGGAGTCGACGTAGAACTGCCGCCAGACCCCGTCGGTCGCGTCGAAGGCGCTGTAACTGTGGCCGCGATAGTCGGTCGGGGTCCCGCCGGGCCCCACGGTCTGGTGATAGGTCTCCTGGATGGCGCAGCCGCCGGCGACGGATTCGATCCGGCTGTCGGCGACGACGGTCCCGCTGGCGACGGCGGTGACGGTCCAGTCGCCGATCCAGAAGTCGAAGGCGCGGTGGTCGGCGTCGGTGCAGTCGACCGGCGTGGTCTGGACCAGGGCGGCGAGGGCGAGAGCGATCAGGGTCATGGCGGGCCTCCTCGGTCCATGGGGCACCCGGCACCGGAGACCGTCAAGCCGGCGGACGCAATGAAAAAGGCCGCCTCCCGGAGGAGACGGCCCTGTTTCAGTCGCCCGGGCGGGTTCGCCTCAGGTGATGTCTTCGTTCAGCAGGCCAACCTTGTAGAAGCCCTTTTCCTGAAGCTTGTTCATGACTTCCATGAAGGCATTGTATTTCACTTCCGGCTGGGCGCGGACGAAGACGCGCTCCTGACGGCAGTCGCCGGTATCGCCGCCGCCGAGGGCAGCGCAGACGTCGGACTCAAGCGTCTCGATCGTCGTCTGCTGCTCGGCGATGAAGATCGAGCCGGATTCCTGGATGGTGATGTAGACCGGGTCTTTCTGCTCACCGTCGACCGGCGGCGTCGCCGGCGGCAGATCGAGCTTGATGGACACGGTGGCCATCGGTGCCGCGACCATGAAGATGATCAACAGCACCAGCATAATGTCCACGAACGGCGTGACGTTGATGTCCGCGTTCTGGGCAATGGTTTTGCCGCCTTGTCCGGCGGGACCTGCAAGTTTGGAGCCCATGCGCTGAAAATCTCCCTCAGGTTCGCCGCGATAGCGACGAACTGCGCCTAGTGTTCATGGTGTCTTGGCGTCATGCGACGCGCTTGTAAAGCGGTCTCGGGCCTCAGTCGGTTCCCGGAAGGCAGAATACCCCCAGGAGGCGAGAAATCAGCCCCTGGCCAGTTTGAGAAAGCGATCCATCAGTGCCGGGTCCGATTTGAACACGCCGGTAAAGCGGGTGGTCAGGGTCGAAACATGGCGGTGGTGGACCCCGCGGGTGGTCATGCACTGGTGTTCGGCGTCGATCAGGACGGCCACGCCGGCCGGGGCCAGGTGCGAATCAAGAGCGGCGGCGATCTCCTGGGTCAGGGTCTCCTGGGTCTGGAGCCGTTTGGAGAAAATTTCGACGACGCGGGCGATCTTGGAGATGCCGACGACCTTCTCGGTCGGGATGTAGGCGACATAGGCCTTGCCCAGGAACGGGGCCATGTGGTGCTCGCAGTGGCTTTCGACCTCGATGTCGCGCAGCAGCACCATGTCGTCATAACCCTGCACCTCCTCGAAGGTGCGCGACAGTTCCTTGGCCACATCGGCGTCATAGCCCTGGAACCAGTCGCCATAGGCGTCGACCACGCGGCGCGGCGTGTCGATCAGGCCCTCGCGTTCGGGATTGTCTCCGGCCCAGGCGATCAGGGTGCGGACAGCCTCCAGCGCCGTCTCGCGCGACGGGCGGGCGGGGGTCGCGTCACTGACCAGGACGGGTTTGACGGGGGTCAGGCTCATGCTCGATCTCAAGGCGGCGAAGTCGCGCCGGAACGAAGGTCCCGGATGGACGCGCGCCACTCTCCCTATAATACACCGCACGGCTGTTCGCGGGTGCGGTAGACCGGCTATATGGGAGACACCCTCCGTCCTGCAAGAAAACTGAAGGCCAACGCCGCAATATGACGCTGACGCTCCACGACACCCTGCACCGTGAAAAGCGCGTGTTTGTGCCCCGCGATCCGGAGCGGGTGACCCTCTATGTCTGCGGGCCGACGGTCTATGACTATGCCCATATCGGCAATGCCCGCCCGCCGGTCGTGTTCGATGTGCTGGTGCGGCTGCTGCGCCGGGAATACGGGGCCGACAGCGTCGTCTATGCCCGCAACGTCACCGACGTGGACGACAAGATCAACGCCCGGGCGACGAAGGAGGGCACGCCGATCGGCGAGGTCACCGCGCGCTTTGAGGCCGCCTATCTGGACGACATGGCCCGGCTTAACGTGTCGCCGCCCGACATCGCCCCGCACGTCACCGACCATATGGACGCCATCGTCGCCCAGATCGGCCAGATCCTTGAGCAGGGCTGCGCCTATGTCGCCGAGGGCCACGTGCTGTTCGACGTCTCGTCCTACGAAAACTACGGCCGGCTGTCGGGTCGCAACCTGGACGACATGATCGCCGGGGCCCGGGTCGAGGTCGCCCCCTACAAGAAGAATCCGCACGATTTCGTGTTGTGGAAGCCGTCGAAGGACGGGGAGCCGTCGTGGCCGTCGCCGTGGGGCGCGGGCCGTCCCGGCTGGCATATCGAATGCTCGGCCATGATCGAGGAGACGCTGGGCCTGCCGATCGACATCCACGGCGGCGGCATCGATCTGGTGTTTCCGCACCATGAGAACGAGATCGCCCAGGGCGTCTGCGCCCACGGCCACGCCCACGCGGCCGACGCTCATGAGGCGTACAGCCGCCACTGGATGCACAATGGCTTCCTGACCGTCGACGCCGAGAAGATGTCGAAATCGGTCGGCAACGTCCTGCTGCTGCACGACCTGGTCCAGGCCCTGCCGGGCGAGGTGGTCCGCTGGGCATTGCTGAGCGCCCATTATCGCCAGCCGCTGGACTGGAACCAGGACCTGCTGGACCAGTCGAAGAAGAATCTCGACCGGCTGTACGGGGCGCTGCGCCGCGCCGCCGAGGTCGCGCCGCTGGGCGACATGCCGTCGCCCGAGTTCCTCGAGGCCATTTCGGACGATCTGAACACCCCGGGGGCGATGGCCACGATGTTCGCCCTGTCCAGCGAGATCGAGCGCGCCATGACCGCCGGCGATCTGCAGGCGGTGGGCATCGCCAAGGCCGAACTGATGGCCTCGGGGGCCATTCTCGGCGTGCTGCTGTCGACGCCGGACCAGTGGTTCGAGAGCGGCGTCGACGACGCGCTGCGGGTCGAGGTCGAGGCGCTGCTGGCGGAACGGGTGACCGCCCGCGCCGCCAAGGACTGGGCCGAGGCCGACCGCATCCGCGACCGGCTCAACGCCCTGAACGTGGTGGTGATGGACAGCCCCGGCGGCGCGACCTGGCGGCTGAAGGGCTGACGCACCGACGGGACCCGCCGTGCGGCATGCCGCCGCAGTGGGCCCGACCCCGGAGGGCGGACGGCCGACACCGCGTACAGACTACAGGAAGCCGACCGGTCCCGACCCTGCTCCGGGGCAGGGCGAACCGGCGGCGCTCACCGGAGACACCCCATGACCAGAATCCAGGTTTCGTCGCTCGCCATCGCCGGCCTGCTGGCCGCGCTCGCCGCCGGCCCCGTGGCCGCCCAGACCGCGCCGGACGCGCATGCCGGCCACGCCGGACACGCGGCCATGACCCAGACCGCGCCCGCGGCCCCGGCCGCTGACGCCCATGCCGGTCACGCCGGACATGCCGCCATGGGTCAGGCCGCTCCGGCCGCTGACGCGCCTGCCTGTCACGGCATGGCGGGCATGGATCATTCGGCCATGACGCCCGAGCAACATGCCGCGATGATGGAACACCACCAGACCATGATGGCGGGCATGGACCCCTCGACCATGACGGCCGAGCAGCATGCGGAAATGAAGGCCAAACACGAGGCCATGATGGCGTCCTGTGCCGGGATGGCCGGCATGGACCACGGCGCACATCATCCGGCCCCCGAGGCCGCGGCGGAACCCGCCCACCAGCACTGAGACGAGCCCCCGCCGCGCGCCCTCAGGCGTGCGGCGGGGTGCCGGTGATCAGCGCGCGCTCATCAGCTCATTGGCGATTTCGGCGGTCAGATAGCCGTCGGCGATCCGGCCGTTGGCGATCTGCCAGCGGCGCAGGGCCGCGCGGGTGTTGGAGCCGATGACCCCGTCGATGCCCTGGGTGTCATAGCCGCGCCGGGTCAGGGCCGCCTGGGTGCCGATACGCTGCTCGCGCGACAGCGGGGCGTCGTCGGGCCATGTGCCCACCAGACCGGGCTTGCCGGCGATGCCGTCGGCAGTCAGGCCGATGGCCAGGGCATAGCTGACCGAATTGTTGTAGCGGCGGATCACATAGTGGTTGGGCAGGGCCAGGAAGGCCGGTCCACGCGCGCCCTGCGGCAGCAGCAGGGTGGCGTCTTCCAGCGCCTCGGCCGCCGTCGGCGTGCCGCCGCGGGCCAGGGTCACGCCGCGCGCGGCCCAGAAGCGCCACGGATGTTTCGGCCCCTCGGCCTCGGCATAGTCGAAGCCGGACGGCAGGGTGACCTCATAGCCCCAGGCCTGACCCCGCTTCCAGCCGGCCCGGGCCAGCAGATTGGCGGCCGAGGCCAGGGCGTCGGCCTCGGAACCCCAGATGTCGACCTTGCCGTCGCCGTCCTGGTCGACGCCGAGGCGGAGGTAGTTGTCGGGCATGAACTGGGTCTGGCCCATGGCCCCGGCCCAACTGCCCTTGAGGCCGGCGCGATCGCGGCGACCGTCGACGACGATGTCGAGCGCATCCTTCAGCTGGGCCTCGGCCCAGTCGCGGCGGCGGCCGTCATAGGCGAGGGTGGCCAGCGAGCGGATCACGTCATGGTCGCCCTGGACCTGGCCGAAGCTGCTCTCATTGGCCCAGATCGACACCAGGATCTCGGCCGGGACGCCGAATCGCTGGGTCACCGCCCACGGCACCCGGTCATAGCGCTGACGCGCCTGGGCGATTCGCGCCGGGCTGGCGGCGTTCTGGATATAGGCCCCGGCGGGGCGGCTGAACTCGGGCTGGTTGCGGTCGAGGCGCAGAACCGTGGCGTCGGGGGTCAGCCCGGCCAGTTCACGCTCATAGGCGGCGCGGCGGTTGCCGCCGTGGCGGGACAGGAAACCCTGCTTCCAGCCCTCGAACCCGGCCTGGTCATTGGCGTCGGCCTGGGGCGGCACCGGTGCCGGCACCGGCGCGGGCACCGGCGTGGGGGCCGGGGCAGGCACCGTCGCGACCGGCCCGGGCAGGGGCGGCAGTCGCTCCGGCAGCATCGGCGCGCAGGCGGCGACGCTGCCGATCAAAAGGAGGCGAGTGCTGAACCGCATGATTTTAGACATATGTCCCCGACGACGACTTGAACAACGCTAGCGCGTGAATGATGAAATTGTTGCCCCGACTGGGCGCAGGCAAAGATGAAATTGCCGCTAACCACCTTCCTATACCGCGTTGAAGGCCGCATCGGTCATTGTCGCCGGGTTCCTCTCGATGGCCCGGTGGCGGAGTGGTGACGCGGCGGGGGTGCAACCCCGCAGACCCTCCGTTCGATCCGGAGGCCGGGCCTCCATTTCTTGAGGGCGCTAACGCGAGGGACGCGGTCCCGCGCTGCCTGAGCGCGATGTGGAGCGGTGGCGCGAGGCATCTGCAGCAGGGCGTTGACGAAGTGGCCCCCTCTCTCTATACGCACCGCTCCGCCGCCGGCTCGCCTGCGGCTTTTCTGTTTGCATTGCCCAGGACAAGACCATGAAGGTCCGTAGCTCGCTCAAGTCGCTCAAGGGTCGCCATCGCGACTGCAAGATCGTTCGCCGCAAGGGCGTGGTCTATGTGATCAACAAGACCGACCCGCGCTTCAAGGCGAAGCAGGGCTAGGAACGGCGCTCAAGCCGCCCGTCGCCGCGCGACGGGCGTTTGCGCAGCCGGTTCTGAACTACCCACAGGGTCGCGGGCTTTGTCCGCGGCCTTTTTCGTGCCTGCCGTTGAGGCTTTCGCCCCGGCATGGTTAGCGTCCGCGCCTGAGTTTTGTACTGACCCGAGGAGATCCCCATGGCCGATGACGCCACCTTTGACGCCAGCCCGGACATCCTCAACGCCACGGCCCAGGGCCGTCTGCGCACCATCATCGAGCGTCTCGAGCGACTCGAGGAGGACAAGGCCGCCATCATGGCCGACATGAAGGAGGTCTTCCTCGAGGCCAAGGGCGAGGGCTACGACGTCAAGATCCTGCGCAAGGTCATCCGCATCCGCAAACAGGACAAGGCCAAGCGCCAGGAAGAGGATGCGATCCTCGACCTCTATATGTCGGCGCTGGGCGAGATCTGAAGCCGAGGAATTAGGGCTTAGGGCTTGGGTCTTAGGGAGCAGCCTGACGGGCGACAACGCGGGCAGGGCAGGTGTAGGCTTCGGCCTAAGCCCTAAGACCTAAGACCTAAGCCCTACACCCCATGAAACCCAAGCGGCCCGTCAGCCCGTTCGAAGCCCAGCGTCAGGCGGCGCAGCGTGCCGCGCTCAACGCCCTGAAACGCGCCCGCCGCTCGGCCGAGAAGGCGGGCGTTTCGCTGTCGGAGTGGGAGGGCGAGTTCCTCGACTCGGTCGGCGAGCGGGTGAAGACCTACGGCCGCGCCTTCGGTGACCCCGAAAAGGGCGCGCCCGGCCAGGCCCTGTCGTCGATGCAGGGCCGCAAGCTCAAGGAAATCACCGCCAAGGCCAAGGGCGAGGCCCCGAAGCGGCGCTGGGGGCGGAAGCCGAAGGCGGAGCCCGAGTGACGGCCCTCTCCCGGGGGCGAGGGAAGCGCGTTTATCCCGCCTCTTTTCGCTCATCCCGGCGCAGGGCAGGGTCAAAGCGTTACCCATGCAGGGAGTGAAGGCAATGGCGAAGACGATGGACACCGGTGGCCGGGCGCGGGGCCGATGGAACCCGGTCCTGTGGGGCGGGGCGGGACTGCTGCTGTTGCTGCCGCTGGTGGCGATGCAATTGACCGACGAGGTCAACTGGACCGCATTCGACTTCATCGTCTTCGGGGCCCTGCTGGCGGTCGCCCTCGGCGGCTGGGAACTGGCCTCCCGGCGGATCGGCCGGCGGGCCTGGCGGGTTGTCGCCGCCATCGCGATCGTGGCGGCCTTCCTGCTGGTCTGGGCCAGTCTGGCCGTCGGGCTGTAGTCCGCTCTATTGCCGGTTCTGCGGCAGGCCGTCGGCGATGTCGTAGTAATCGCCCTTGTCGGCCACGAAGATATGTCCCCGGAGCCGGGTGCCGGTGGGCGTGTCGAACAGCCCCATGGCGACGGCGATCGAGTCGCGAAACAGCGGGTCCCAGAACAGCCACGTGCCACAGACCGCGCAAAACCCCCGCCGGACCTTCTCCGACGAGGCGTACCAGCGGACGCTGTCCGCGCCGTGGACCGTCAGGGCGGCGCGGGGCACGTCGGTCGAGGCGAAATAGTGCCCCGACTGTTTGCGGCACTGGCGGCAGTGGCAGGCGTCAGGGGCGGGGAGTTCCCCCGTCACCTCGACCCGAACCGCCCCGCACAGGCAGGAGCCCTTGTGCATGTCGGTCTCCTCGATCGCTGCGTGTCAGAGGACGGAAGATCGGCGCAACAGGGTCCTGCCGTCAATCGGGGGCGAGAGGGTGTCCGGGCGAGGGTCTGGTCCGAGCCTCACCCCGCCTCTTTCAGCACGCCTTCCAGCCCCTGTTCGCGGACCTTGCGGTACAGGGTGGAGCGGCCGATGCCGAGGCGGCGGGCGATCTCGGACATGTGGCCGGCATAGACCTCGATGGCGTGCTGGATCAGGTCGCGTTCGATGTCTTCCAGCGTGCGCAGGTGGCCGCGGTCGTCGAGGATGCGGATCGGCGTGTCCGGCAGGGGCGGCAGGTTGGCATAGGGCTCGGCGGGGTTGGTGGTGGACCCCTCCACCGCTTCGCGGTCCCCCTCCCCATGTTCCATGGGGAGAAGACAGGCGGAAACACCGGAGATGGCCGGGAAGTCGTGCGGCTGCAGGAAGGGCGCGTCGGCCAGGACGATGGCGCGGTAGACGCTGTTTTCCAGCTGGCGGACATTGCCGGGCCAGTCGAAGGCGCTGAGCAGGGCGATGGTCTCGGGGGCGCAGCCGGCGATGCGGCGGCCTTCCTCGACGTTGAAGCGGGCGACGAAATGCTCGATCAGGGCCGGGATGTCCTCGCGCCGTTCGCGCAGGGACGGGGCCTCGATCGGGAAGACGTTGAGGCGATAGAACAGGTCCTCGCGGAAGGCCCCTTCCTTGACCTGCTGGGCCGGGTCGCGATTGGTGGCCGAGACGATGCGCACATCGACCTTGACCGCGCGCTTGGCCCCGACGGGGTCGACCTCGCCCTCCTGCAGCACGCGCAGCAGCTTGACCTGCATGTCCAGCGGCAGTTCGCCGATCTCGTCGAGGAACAGGGTGCCGCCGTTGGCTTCCATGAATTTGCCGAGGTGTTTGTCGCTGGCGCCGGTGAAGCTGCCCTTCTCGTGGCCGAACAGGATCGACTCGACGAGGTTGGCGGGCAGGGCCCCGCAGTTGACGGCGACGAACGGCTTGCCGGCGCGGTCGCTGACGCCGTGCAGGGCGCGGGCGATGACTTCCTTGCCGACGCCGCTCTCGCCGGTGATCAGCACCGGAATGGTCGATTTGGCGGCGCGGGTGCCCAGGGATTTGACCATCCGCATGGCCGGGCTGGTGCCGACCAGATCGTCGAAGGTGGTGCGACCGGCCACGTGTTTCTTGAGTCGCCCGACCTCGGCCGTCAGCTGGGTCAGCTGCAGGGCGTTGCGCACGCCGATCAGCAGGCGCTCGGCCGAGACCGGCTTGACGAAGAAGTCCTGGGCCCCGGCCTGCATGGCCTTGACCACGGTCTCGATGCCGCCGTTGGCGGTCAGGACGATGACCGGGGTGGTGATCCCGGCGGTGCGGATCTCGGCCAGACACTCCAGGCCCGACATGCGCGGCATGACCATGTCCAGCAGGATCACGTCGGCCCCGCCGCCCTTGGTCAGACGGTCGATGGCCTCGCCGCCGCTCTCGGCCTGGGCCACGGCATAGCCCTCGCGCTCCAGCACCGCCTGGACGAGGCGGCGTTGGGTCGGGTCGTCGTCGACCACCAGAACAGTCTTGGCCATGGCAGAAACACCCCTTGTCATCACCGGTTACGGCCCGTCCTCATTCAAGCGGGACTGGCTCGTTTCGGGACGGTTTTACCTCCGGCAAGGTGAAGATCGGGTTGGAAGGGGTGGTGAGTCGGGGGTTAACGGTGCGGCTCGCCCGGGGGGCCGCAGGGGCCGTTCGGCGCAAGCCGCATCCGGGTCGAGCCGTCCAGCGACAGGTCGGCCCAGAGCGGGGCCACCGGCTTAACGGTTCCGGCCTTCAGGGCGTCGCGCGGATCGATCCGCGTCTCGCCGGGGCAGAACGACTGGGTTGCCCGACCCGTCTCGGTCCAGACGCCATCCTCGGCCCGGCTGTACATGACGACGCCGTGCTGTCGGGCGAGCAGGATTTCCATCGGGCCGTCGCCGTTCAGGTCCATCAGGGTGACGACGCACTCATCGGGCTGGTCGCAATGGGCGCGTTCGTCATCGGCGGGGACCGTGGCCGTGAACCCGGCCGGCAGGACTGTGCCGGCCGGCCAGACCGCGAACACGGGTGTGACCGGCGGAGCCCCGACGCGACTGTCGTGGCGGTCCGTCGCGGCCTGCACCACCCGGGCCCGGTTGGCGATGTCGGCATTGGTCGAGGCGGCCAACCGGGCCAGGGCGGCCTCGCCGGCGCGACCGCTTTCGAAGCGCAGGAAGCGGTAGTCGAACGTGTCGGGCGTCACCGCGCCGCGCGCCAGCCGGGCGGTCTGGTCGGCGACTGACAGCCGCGCCGGGTCGGCCAGGGGGCTGAACAGGGCCAGGATGACGCCGACGCTGAGGATGGCCGTGGCGACATTGCTCGGCTCCAGCGGGCGCATCCAGTCGCCGCGCCGCCAGAACGGCTGCAGGGCGGCGAAGCCGTAGCCGGCGGCATAGGCGAAGCCGACCACGGTACAGGCGGCGGCGATGATCCGGTCCGGCGTCAGACCGTGCTGGCCGATGCGCAGGGCCAGGCCCCAGACGGCGATGACCATCAGCGGGGTCAGCAGCACGGCAGCGACGCGCACCGCGATGCGCAGCACCACCGGCGGCAGGTTGTCGGCCAGGCCGTCCTGATAGGCGGTGTTGATCAGGATGATCAGGGCCGCCGCCGCCGCCAGCACCAGGGCGGTGGCGCTGCCGGTGTCCCACAGGCCGTCGAGTCCGGTGAAGGGCAGGGCGGCGAGGAAGCCCGCCACCAACACGGTGATCACCAGCAGCAGCCACGACAGCAGCATCAGCACCACTGACCGCACGCCGCGGATCAGGGCGTCGCGCACATCGGTCAGCTGCACGGCGATGGCGAAGGCCAGGGTGGTGACCGGAATGGCGAACCACTCCTTGTCCAGCAGGTCCTCGAGGAATTTCAGCCCGATGATGTTGAACAGGGCGGCGCCGAGATGAAGCAGGATCCAGAAGGCCCCGGTGAAGCCGATCGACAGGGCCAGCTGGACCCCGGCCTTCCAGGCGGTGTCGAAATAGGCGGGGAACGGGGCGAACCGTCGCCGCGCCTGATCCGCCGGCACGACCAGATGGTGGGCAATGAACAGGGCGGCGGCGGTAAAGGCCACCATGGGGAAGGTGAGGAAGGGCGGCTCCTGGAGCGCGCCCGGCGACTGACGCGCCACGTCGTGCCAGGCCAGCAGGGCCAGGGTCACGCCGGCCACGACGGTCCAGAGCGCCAGGGTGGTCAGACGCAGCCGTCCGACCCCGGCCAGCAGCACCACGGGCAGGAAGGCGCTGACCAGCAACAGGGGGGCGAACAGGGTCGGGATGGTGGCCGGCCAGGCACGGACGGCATCCGCGCCGAAGCCGGTGCCGACCGAACGCCACAGCAGATACAGGACCAGGCCCTGGGCCAGACCGATGCCGATACGGGCCAGGGCCAGACCGCGCCGGTCGCCGGTGGTCAGGCTGGCGCGGCCGGTGCCGCCGCCGGTCTCATTGTCGCCGAAGATGGTCATACGCGCGTCCCCCAGACCGAAGCGTGACCGGAGGTTGCCTCCGGCACCGGGCAATTGAAAGGGGAGCCGGGTTGCCGCGACGATCCGGGGGGCGGCGCGGTTGCGCCGGGGGGTGGCCCTGCCCACACTAGAGGGCATGAACGCACCCTTCAAAGCCCCGACCGCCCCGACCGCCGACGCCCCGCTGTGGGACCTGTCCGACCTCTATGCCTCGCGCACCGACCCGCGCATCGCGGCCGATCTGGAGCGGGGCCGGGTGCTGGTGGCCGAGCTGACCGGCCTGCAGGGGCAGATGCTGGCCCAACGGGCCGACGCGGCGGCGCTGGGTGCGACGCTGGACCGGGTCATCAGCCTGTATGAACAGTCAACCGAGGCCCTGGGCGGGCTGGGGGCCTATGCCTTCCTCGCCGCCTCGACCGATCGCAATGACGCGGCGGCCCAGGGATTCGAGGCCAGTCTGCGCGAGAAGACCACGGCCATCGTCACCCCGACGGTGTGGGTGACGCTGGAGATCAACCAGCTGGACGAGTCCGAGCTGGCCGCGGCGCTGAAGGCGGTGCCGGCGGCGGCGCGCTGGACCCCGTGGCTGCGCCGGGTGCGGGCGATGAAGCCACATGAACTGTCGGAAGAACTGGAGACCTTCATCGCCGAGAGCATGCCGATCATGGCGCAGTGGCCGCGCCTGTTCGACGAGACCCTGGCGGCGATGACGGTGTCGGTCGGCAAGGAGTCCCTGACCCTGGCCGAGACCCTGAACCGGCTCAGCGATCCCAAGGCGGCGCGGCGCAAGGCGGCGGCCGAGGGGCTGAACGCGGCCCTGGCGGCCCGCAGCGCGACCCTGGGGCTGGTGATCAACACCGTGGCCGCCGACCAGGCGCTGGAAAGCAAATGGCGCGGCTTCAAACGCCCCGCCGACAGCCGCCACCTGGCCAATGAGGTCGACGGCGAGTCGGTCGACGCGATGGCCGAGGCCGTGGCCGCCGCCTATCCGAAACTGTCGCACCGCTACTATGCGCTGAAGGCGAAGGCGCTGGGCAAGCCGACGCTGGACCAGTGGGACCGCAATGCCCCGATCGAGACCAGCGCCCCGCGCGGCTTTGACTGGGCCGAGGGCAAGGCCCTGGTGCTGGAGAGTTTCGCCGACCTCGGTCCCGAGTTCGCCGAACGGGCCGGGCGCTTCTTCGACAAGCCGTGGATCGACGGCCGGGCGCGGGCGGGCAAACAGTCCGGGGCCTATTGCCACCCGGTCAGCGCCAACCGGCATCCCTATGTGTTCATGAACTGGATGGGCGAGCGCCGCGACGTCCTGACCCTGGCCCATGAACTGGGGCACGCGGTGCACAACACCCTGGCCGCCGACCAGGGCACATTGCTGGCCGACACCCCCCTGACCCTGGCCGAGACCGCCTCGATCTTCGCCGAGGGCCTGACCTTCGACCGGCTGCTGGCCACGGCGCCGAAGGACGAGCAGCGTGGCCTGCTGGCCGGGCGGATCGAGGACGGGCTCAACACCGTGGTGCGCCAGATCTCCTTCCACCGCTTCGAGACCCGCTTTCACGACGAGCGGGCCGCGGGCGAGGTCTCGGCCGAGCGCATCGGCGCGATCTGGATGGAGGAGATGGGCGCGGCGCTCGGTCCGGCGGTGACGCTCAACCCCGGCTATGAGCACTGGTGGAGCTACGTCAGCCATTTCGTCCACGCCCCCTTCTATGTCTATGCCTATGCCTTCGGTGACCTGCTGGTGGCGGCGCTGATGGAGACCCGGGCGAAGGACCCCGAGGCCTTTACCCCCCTGTACCGCGACCTGCTGGCTGCAGGCGGGACCCGCACCTATGTCGAGGCCCTGGCCCCGTTCGGGCTGAACCCGCGCGACCCGGCCTTCTGGACCATCGGCTGCCGCCGGCTGGAACGGCTGATCGACCAGTTCGAGGCGCTGGTCTGATCCGAAGCGATTGACGGCGGCGGTCCGGCGCGCGAGCGTCGGTCCATGCGCACCCTGATCCTTGCGGTCGTCCTGGCCGTCGCCCCGCTGGTCCCGCCCGCCATGGCCCAGACCCCGCCGTCCGCCAGCGCCGAGGCGCGGGCCTCGGCGGCGGGCTACAAGGCCCTGACCCTGTGCAGCGCCATTCATAACGCCCGGGCGGCGGGCGGTGCGCGCAGCCCCGAAAGCGTCGCGGCCCATGAGTTCGTCGGCATCTATCCGACGCTGGATCCGCTGATCCGGGACCTGAACGCGACCTTTGACGGACCGCGGGTCAGCGTCGACTGGGACACGGCGATGCCGCCGCGCGTGGCGGTCTGGCGCGACGGGGGCGGGTGTTCGATCCTGCCGGTCGGCTGGACCGGCCCGGCCGGGGCACCGGCGGCCGTGGCGTCGCCGACGGCACCGCCGGGGGTCGACATCCCGGTCGCCGCCTTGCGCGGCGACGGTCCGGGCTTTGCCGTCGCCGTCGTCGGGGCCATGGGCGAGGCGTATGGCGACGGCACCGACACGACGGCGGTCGTCGTGGTTCAGGACGGCCATCTGATCAGCGAATCCTATGCCCCCGGCTTCGGCCCCGACGTGCCGCAACGGACCTGGTCGGTGGCCAAGAGCCTGGCCGGCACCCTGATCGGCGCGGCGGTGCAGCGCGGCGAGGTCGACGTCGAGGCTCCCGCCGCCATCGCCAACTGGCAGGTCGAGGGTGACCCGCGCCGGGCCATCACCCTCGATCAGCTGATGCGCATGGCCTCGGGCCTGACCAGCGACACGGCCGGCAACCGCACCGACGCCCTGTATTTCGGCGGCACCACCGTCGACGAACAGGTGCCCGGCTGGCCGCTGCTGGCCCGGCCCGGTAGCCGCTACCGCTATGCCAACAACGACATCCTGCTGGCGGTGATGAGTATCGCGCCGACCTTCGCCGAGCATCCGCCTGCCGCCCTATTCGCGCAGCTGGGCATGCAGGACACGGTGGCCGAGACCGACTGGCGCGGCAACTACATGCTGTCCAGCCAGGTGTGGTCCACCGCCCGCGACCTGGCGCGCTTCGGCCTGTTGTATCTGGACGACGGGATCCAGGACGGGCAGCGGATCCTGCCCGAGGGCTGGCTGGCCCATGTCTCGCGGCCGTCGGGACCGCAGCCCGAGGGCGAGTTCGGCTATGGCGCGACCTTCTGGCTGATGAACCGGTCCGACGGCGTGCCCGCCGACACCATCGCCGCCTTCGGCAACCGGGGACAGTATGTGGTGATCGTGCCCAGCCGGAAGGTCGTCATCGTCCGGCGCGGCGAGGATCCGGCGGGCCATCGCTTCGATATCGCCGCCTTCACCCGCGATCTTCTGGCCTCGCTCGACTAGACGCGGGTCCCGGCCCTTGAGCCGGACGCCGGCATCGCTATAAGACGGCGCATCGACTCCCTCTGTCCGGACACTTCCCATGGCCGATCCCCGCAAGCCCACCGCCGCCCACCCCTATGTGCACGGCTCCCAGGCGATCGATGAGCAGAAGGCGACCTTCAGCCTGTTCATCACCCTGAGCAAATGGGGCTCGCTGGCGATCGCCGTCCTGCTGACGCTGCTGACCCTGTGGTTCCAGCCGGGTGGCAGTTTCGTCCCCGGCTTCATCGCCGCCGCGGTTCTGGCGGTCGCGGGCTGGTTCGCGCTGCGCTCCAAGCCTGCAGCCCACTGAGCGGTTCGGGCCGACCGGCCACCGTCTGCCCCCCGCCCGGGTGGTTTGAAGACGGCCGGGGTCCCCGGAAAACATCACCGAACGCAGGTGATTGCGCCGACGGGCGGAACCTTGGCCGTGCCTCGCGCCTTTAGGCGCGGAACGGGAGTGGTTCTTGCTTAAAGGTATTACCTCAGTCCAACGCGCCCTGCTGGTCTTCGCTGCGGCGCTGACCCTGCCGACGGTCATCCTGTTCGCGGTGTCGCTGACGATGGCGCTGACGCGTCAGAGCGAGCGTGTCGAGGGCCGCGCCGCGGAAACGGTACAGCAGACGCTGGCCGACATCGACGCCCAGCTGCTGTCCGACCGCAACGCCCTGCGGGTGCTGACCACGGCCAACGCCCTGCAACAGGGTGATGTGGCCAGCTTCCGCAACCGCGCCCTGCAGGCGGTCGACCTGCTGCCCGGGTGGAAGGGGGTCCTGGTTATCGAGGGCGACGGCGATGTCCTGATGGACACGACGGACCGGATGGCGGCCCGGCAGCCCCGGCCCCTGCCGACGGCCTCGGTCTGGCGCAACGGCGCGCCCTGTCCCTGTATCGCCATCGCCGAACCGATTCCGGGCCGGCGCGGCCAGTACCTGGTCGCCCTGACCGATCCCGCCCAGTTTCAGACGCTGCTGATGAAGGGGGTGGAGCCGGGACAGGTCGGGGCCATCGTCGATCGCCAGGGGCGGTTCGCCGCCCGGTCGCTGGACTATGTGGATCGTGTCGGAAAGCCGGCCACCATCTATGTCCGTCGGGCGGTCGATCGTGGCGGGGCGGGCACCTATGAGGGCACCACCTATGAGGGGCTGGTCAACTACACCTCCTACCGGGTGTCCCCGGATACCGGCTGGTCGGTGCACCTCGCGGTCAACCGCAATGTGCTGGATTCGCCGCGACTGTGGCGCTTCATCGCCATCGTCGGCGGGGCCTTCCTGTCGCTGCTGGTCGCGGGCGTCCTGATTCTCTGGGCCTTCCGCGACATCACCCTGCGACGGCGCGAGGCGCAGATGATGTTCGACCGCCAGCGCACGGAGGCCATCGGTCAGTTCGCCAGCACCGTCGCGCATGACTTCAACAACCTGCTGACGGTGGTTCTGGTCAATCTGGAACGTATCCAGGCCCGGGCCGAGGCCCAGCCGATCAAACAGGCTGCGGCGCACGGGCTGGAGGCGGCGCGACGCGGGTCGCGGCTGGTCAACCAGCTGCTGGCTTTCGCCCGGGACGGCGGTGCCGAACTGACGGTGGTGGATGTCGGGTCCGCAACCCGGGGGATGACGGATCTGCTGCGCCAGTCGGCGGGTGGCGGCGTGCTGCTGGAGGTCGCCGCGGATGCGGAAGCGCTGCCCGTGACACTGAACCTGGACCAGTTCGAGGTGGCCCTGGTCAATCTGGTCATCAACGCCCGCGATGCGATGAACGGTACCGGCACGATTACGGTTCGGGCCGAAGCGGCTGGCGAGGAGGCGGTGATCACGGTCACCGACACGGGCCCCGGCATCGACGAGGCGACCCGCGACCGGCTGTTCGAGGCCTTCTTCACCACCAAGGCTGAACAGCAGGGCACGGGCCTGGGTCTGGCCCAGGTGGCCGGGATGGCGCATCAGGCCCGCGGCACGGTCACCGTGCACAACCGGCCGGCCGGCGGGGCCGTGTTCGAGATCCGCCTGCCGCTGGAGCGCCGGTCCGAGGCGCGCGACGACCCCGCCGCCGTCTGATCCGCCCCCGGACGACAGCCCGTCTTTGACGCGTGCTGGCGGTTGGGCCTAACGTCGACAGGTTCAGTCGGAACAGGGGAGATTCGCTTGGCCATCGCCATTGCCGTGACGCGCGAACGCCGGGAAGGCGAGACCCGCTGCGCCCTGACACCGGAGACGGCGAAAAAGCTGATCGCCATGGGCGCGACCGTGACGGTCGAGGCCGGCGTCGGTGCCGGCTCGTCCATTCCCGATGCCGACTATGTCGAGGCCGGGGTCACCGTGGCCAAGGACACCAAGGCGGTGCTGGACCGGGCCGACATCCTGCTGAAGGTGCGCGGTCCGACGGCCCAGGAAACCAGTGCGATGAAGCCGGGGACCATCGTCGTGGCCCTGCTGGACGCCTTCCGCGACAAGGACACGGTGGCGGCCATGGCCGGGGCCAATCTGACGTCGTTCGCGATGGAATTCGTGCCGCGGATCAGCCGCGCCCAGGTGATGGACGCCCTGTCGTCCCAGGCCAATCTGGCCGGCTATCGCGCGGTGATCGAGGCGGCCTATGCCTTTGGCAAGGGTTTCCCGATGATGATGACGGCGGCGGGCACGGTCGCCCCGGCCAAGGTCTTCATCATGGGCGTCGGCGTTGCCGGGCTGCAGGCCATCGCCACGGCGCGGCGGCTCGGGGCGGTGGTCACCGCCACCGACGTGCGCCCCGCCACCAAGGAACAGGTCGAGAGCCTCGGGGCCAAATTCCTCGCCGTCGAGGATGAGGAGTTCAAGAACGCCCAGACCGCCGGCGGCTATGCCAAGCCGATGTCGGCCGAATACCAGGCCAAACAGGCGATCCTGACCGGCGAACACATCCGGAAACAGGACATCGTCATCACCACGGCCCTGATCCCGGGCCGCGCCGCGCCGGTGCTGGTCACGGCCGAACAGGTGGCGACGATGAAGCCGGGCAGCGTGCTGATCGACCTGGCGGTCGAGGCCGGCGGCAATGTCGAGGGCGCCAGGGCCGGCGAGGTGGTCACCACCCGCAACGGGGTCCAGATCGTCGGCTACACCAACCTGCCGGGTCGCATCGCCGCCGACGCCAGCGCCCTGTACGCCAAGAACCTGTTGGCCTTCACCGGCCTGCTGATCAAGGACGGGGCCCTGACCCTCGACCTCGAGGACGAGATTCTCAAGGCCGCCGTCGTCACCCACGGCGGGGCCGTGGTGCATGAAGGAGTACGCGGCTGATGGAACACGTCGACCCCACCGTCTTTCGTCTGGCCATCTTCGTGTTGGCCATCTTCGTCGGCTATTACGTCGTCTGGAGCGTGACCCCGGCCCTGCACACGCCACTGATGGCGGTGACCAATGCCATTTCCAGCGTGATCATCGTCGGCGGCCTGATCGCCGCGGCCTCGATCTCGGGGGACGTCTCCGGTCCCAATGCCATGATCGCCAAGGGCGCGGGCGTGCTGGCGGTGACCCTGGCCAGCGTCAACATCTTCGGCGGCTTCATGGTGACCCGGCGCATGCTGGCCATGTACCGCAAGAAGGAGAAGCCCGGGGCATGACGACGGCGATGATCTTCACCGCCCTGATACCGGTCGCCGTGGTCCTGGCCCTCGGGGCCGCGCTGCTCGGTGCCCGGCTGGAGCCGACGCTGCGCACGCGCGTCGAGCGCGTGGTGGCGGCGATCATCTATCCGCTGTTCGCGGCCTTCTGGATCTGGCGGGCGCTGATCCATCTGGGTGACGACCAATTGCTGCAGGCCTGTGTGATGGCGGTGCTCGCCGGCTTCTTCGCGGTCGAGGGCGTCAAGGCGGTCCGGCGCGGACGCGTGATCGCCGCGCGTCTGCCGGTGGCGTCATGATCTTCGACCTGCATCTGTTCGCGACCATCGTCTCGTGGGTGGCCACGGGGGCCGGGCTGGGCCTGTTCATCTGGAGTTTCGTGCGCGAGAGCGACGCCATTCGCCGGCTGCGCTTCCAGGATTTCGCCGTGGTGCTGATGTTCGGCTCGGTGCTGCTGCGCGTCGTGGCCCAGACGCGGCCGATGACGGTGTTCGACTGGGCCTGGGTGGTGCTGTCGCCGATCTTCATCGCCGCGGCCCTGTGGCGGCTGGACCGCACCAGTGGCCAGCCGGGATCCGGCAAGCGATGAGCGCCCGGCTTGCCGCGGCCGCCGCCGCCGCCGTCGTCTTCAGCCTGGCGGGCGGGGCCTCGGCCCAGACCCATGTCGGCACCGTGCGGGCCGCCGGTCTGCCCTGGTCTGTGGCCGCGCCCGGCGGGGCCAGCTGGGCGCTGGCCTGCCGCTTCTCGCCGGTGACCATGGACATGAGCCGCTACGATCGCAAACACTGGGCCAACGGCCTGACCCGCAGCGGCCAGGGGGCCATGCGCGGACGGCTGCCGGTCGACAACGGCTGGTGCATCCTGACCAAGACGGGCGGTTCCGGGGTCGTGGCCATCGCCATGGTCAAGGATGGCGAGGCGCGCGCGCGGGCCACCAACGATCCGGCGCAGCCGGCCCGTGTCGGCTTCGTCTAGGGTGAACATTATGAGGGGGACGCCATGAATGCATCCATCGCGGCTCTGGCCTATCTGGCGGCCGGCGTGCTGTTCATTCTCAGCCTGCGCGGACTGTCCAGTCCCGAGACCAGCCGGCGGGGCAACACCTTCGGCATGGTCGGCATGGGGCTGGCCATCGGTGTGACCCTGCTGACGCTCGGCACGACCGGGGCGCTGGATCGCATGACCGTGGCCCTGCTGGCCGGCGGCGTGATCGTCGGCGGCGGAGCCGGGGCCCTGATCGCCAAAAAGGTCGCCATGACGCAGATGCCGCAACTGGTCGCGGCCTTCCACTCGCTGGTCGGCATGGCCGCCTGCCTCGTGGCCATCGGGGCCGTCTATGCGCCCGAGGCCTTCGGCATCTCCAACGGTCTGGGCGGGATCAAGACCCTGTCAATCATCGAGCTGTCGCTGGGCGTGGCCATCGGGGCCGTGACCTTCACCGGCTCGGTCATCGCCTTCGCCAAGCTGAACGGCAATATGAGCGGCGCGCCGATCATCCTGCCCGCCCGGCATCTGATCAACATCGGCCTGGCCCTGGCCCTGGTGTTCCTGATCGGCATCCTGATCGGCACCGGCGGCGGCGCGATCTGGGCCTTCTGGGGGGTGTTCGCCATCGCCCTGGTCCTCGGCGCGACCCTGATCATCCCCATCGGCGGGGCCGACATGCCGGTGGTGGTGTCGATGCTCAACTCCTATTCCGGCTGGGCCGCGGCGGCCCTGGGCTTCACGCTGGAGAACATCGCCCTGATCATCACCGGGGCGCTGGTCGGCTCGTCCGGTGCGATCCTCAGCTACATCATGTGCAAGGGCATGAACCGCAGCTTCATCAGCGTCATCCTCGGCGGCTTCGGCGGGGATGCGGGACCGGCGGGAGCCGAGGGCGCGGCCGAGACCCGGCCGGTCAAACAGGGCAGTGCCGAGGATGCCGCCTTCATCATGAAGAACGCCTCCAAGGTCATCATCGTGCCCGGCTACGGCATGGCCGTGGCCCAGGCCCAGCACGCCCTGCGCGAGATGGCCGACAAGCTGAAGGAAGAGGGGGTCGAGGTGAAATACGCCATCCACCCCGTCGCCGGCCGCATGCCCGGCCACATGAACGTGCTGCTGGCCGAGGCCAATGTTCCCTATGACGAGGTGTTCGAGCTGGAGGACATCAACAGTGAGTTCTCCTCGGCCGACGTGGCCTTCGTCATCGGGGCCAATGACGTCACCAACCCCGCCGCCAAGACCGATCCGCAGAGCCCGATCTACGGCATGCCGGTGCTGGACGTCGACAAGGCCGGCACCGTGCTGTTCATCAAACGCGGCATGAGCTCGGGCTATGCCGGGGTCGAGAACGAACTGTTCTTCCGCGACAACACCATGATGCTGTTCAGCGACGCCAAGAAGATGGTCGAGGGGATCGTGAAGGCGCTTTAGGGCGCACGCCGGGGGAGAGACGCGATGACCGTACGGCGATGGTGCATCGCGCCCCTGCTGCTGGCGATCTGCCTGGCGGGGGCCGCCTGTCGTCAGGCCGATCCCGTCAGCGAGCCTGAGCGGGGCGAGCAGACCCGTCAGCCCAGCCCGGCCGCCGACCCGTCCGCCCGGGTCGAGGTGCCCAAGGTGGAACGCGAAGGTGTCTGGCAGCCGACCGCCGACGGGACCCAGATTCCGCTCTGGCCCGAAACCGTCCCTCTCGCCAAACCCGACAGCGGCGATCACCCCGAGACGACCGGCAACGGCTCGCCGCTCGTCGCCGGCCGGAAGTGGCACTGGGCCACCTACATCACCCGTCCGACCATGACGATCTACCGGCCAAAGGGACGCAATACGGGGGCCGCGATGCTGGTCCTGCCCGGCGGCGGCTTCCATGCGGTGGCGATGGACCTCGAGGGTACCGAAATCTGCGACTGGGTCGTCCGGCAGGGCATGACCTGCGTCGTGCTGAAATACCGGACGCCCCAGGTGTGGCCGAGGGAGAACGGGCATCAGCGGCGGCCGGACGTGTTGCTGGGTCTGGAAGACGCCCAGCGCGCGATGGGATTGCTGCGCGAGCAGGCCGGATCCTATGGCATCGATCCGCACAAGATCGGGGTCATCGGCTTTTCCGCTGGTGCCTATCTCGTGACCAACATGAGCAATACCGAGGCGCGCACCTATCCGCTGACCGATGCGGCGGATCGACAGTCGCCGCGGCCCGACTTCGCGATCGTCGCCTATACGGCCCGCGTCCTGGACACCAGCAAGGGGCGCAACGAACTCGAACTGGCCCCCTGGGTGACCATCAGCCCGAACGCGCCGCCGACGCTGATCATCCACGCCATGAACGACTCCGTCGACGACATACGCCAGCCCATGGCCTATGCGCTGGCGCTGAACGATGCGGGCGTCCCGGTCGACCTGCGCCTCTACGCGAAGGGCGGCCACGCCTACGGCCTGCGCCCGACCGCCGATCCGATCACACGCGAATGGCCGGGGCAGGTCGAGCAATGGCTGCGCTCGCTCGGAATCCTGTGAGGCCGGCCCGCGATGGCTCAACCTGACAAGACCTACGTCCGCTTCGTCTGCTTTCACACGGTCGAAAGGCAGCGAAACCGCCTCGGCGTGTTTCAGGCCGTCCACCTTGCAGAGGACAGTGACGTCGCCCCCGATTGGGCTCTGGCCGAGCTGAAGGTTCTGAACGACTGGTTCACCGACAATCTGGCCCGACCTGCCAGTTTCGCCACCGGCCGCGAACGCTTCTCGAAGGGCGACTGGATTCAGGACGGACAGACGGGCCTGTCGTGGTTCAAGCCTGAGGCCGTCGACCATATTCGCCAGATGCACCGGCTGAAGATCGCGCTCAAGGAATGCGGCATTCATGTCGAGGTGGTGACCACCCGCGATCCCGGAAAAATCGTCTGGCAGGACGGCCATCAATTGGTGGCCGAGCCGGGCCGACGTCGATTTTGATCACGCCGCCGCCGTCACCGGCCGCAGCGCACCCTTTGCCGCCAGCGTCATTCGCGCATTGATCGGGTCGATGTCGCAGCCGTTGGGCCAGGTCGGGATGCCCGTCTCAAGGAAGACGCGGGCAAAGAAAGCGGGGTCACCCAACGGCTCGGTTATCGGCCCCAGGGTCACGAACTCGCTGAGGTCAACCACACCCATGGTGTCGTCGCTGAACACAATCTCCAGCCGGTAGTCGGGCAGGGGCCTGACCCGGCGGGCGGTTACGATCCTGATCTCACTCATCGTTCAGACCCTCGATCCTGAAGGTGGCTTGCCCCGTCGACGCCAGATCCCAGTTCCGCATCAGGTCGTCGCGGTGTGTCGACATCCACTCTACCATATAACGGGTCTCGCGGCGTGGCAGGCGACCGGCGATGACCTGACCGGTCCGGATCTCGAACAGGGCTTCGGCGTCACCATGAAGCGCATGGAGATGCGGCGGCGCGTGGTCGCGGAAATTGATGCGAACCACGATACCGAAGAAGATCGAGATGATTGGCATGCCGTAAGTGTAACACGGATAGATTGTATTCCTCATGACCGCTGACGAGATCATCCGCCTTCTCGACCTCAGGCCCCATCCCGAGGGCGGCCATTATCGCGAGACCTTTCGTGATCCCCGGCAGGTCGACGGGCGGGCGGCGTCGACGGCGATCCTGTTCCTGCTGAAGGCGGGCGAGCGGTCGCACTGGCACCGGGTCGATGCGGTCGAGATCTGGCATTTCCACGCCGGGGCCCCTCTGGCCCTGAGCGTCGAGGGGCAGGGCGTGATCATCCTCGGCACCGATCTGGCGGCCGGCCAGACGCCGCAGGGTGTCGTGCCGACCGGCGTGTGGCAGGCGGCGCAGAGCCGGGGCGACTGGACCCTGGTCGGCTGTACCGTGGCCCCGGGCTTCGACTTCGCCGGCTTTGAACTGGCCCCGCCGGGCTGGACCCCGGAGGGGTGGTCGCCCGCGCACTGACGTCGTCGCTCCGGGCTGCGCCGCGCCGACGAGGACCGGCTGTGTCCGGGTGACGCCCGCGCTAGGGTGCCCGCAAGCCACCCGGACCCGATTCGACCCATGATGACCGCCGCCGAAATCATCGCCCTGCTCGAGCTTCAGCCGCTGGAGGGGGGCGGGCATCATCGCGAGATCTTCCGCGATCCCCGTGAGGTCGACGGGCAGTCGATGGGGGTGACCGCCTATCTGCTGCTGGCGGCGGGCGAGGTGTCGACCTGGCACCGGGTCGCGGCGACCGAGCTCTGGCAGTATTACGACGGTGCGCCGCTGGAGATGCAGATCGCCGGGGCGGTGACCGTCACCGCCACCGTCGGCCCCGGCCTGACCGGTGACCAGCAGCCGCAGCTGGCGACGCCGGCCGGGGCCTGGCGCACGGCGCGCAGTCTCGGCCCCTGGACCCTGATCGGCACCACGGTCGCGCCGGGACTGAACCTGGGCGGCGGTTTCGAGCTGGCCCCCGACGACTGGTCGCCGGTCTGAACGGTTCCCCTGCGCGGTGATCGGCGTCACACTGCGGTCCAGCGAACTCGGAGCCCGCATGGCTGACGCCCCCAAGACCCTGCCGACCGAGGCCAGCGTGGCCGACTTCATCGCCGCTGTGCCCGACGCGCGCCGTCGCGCCGAGGCGGACACGGTCTGTCGCATGCTGGAAGAGGTCAGCGGCCATCCCCCGGTGATGTGGGGCCCGTCGATCGTCGGCTTCGGCCGCTATCAGTACGTCTATGCCAGCGGACGTGAGGGGATCTGGCCGATCATCGGCTTCTCGCCGCGCAAGACGGCCCTGACCCTCTACATCATGGCCGGGTTCGAGGCGGCACGGCCGGATCTGATGGCACGCCTGGGGCCGGTCAAGACCAGTGTGTCCTGCCTCTACATCCCGCGCCTCGACAAGGTGGACGTCGACGCCCTGCGGGACCTGTGTGTCTGGGATGTCGAGACGATGCGCGATCGCTATCCGGCCTGACCGAGCCGACCCCGGATCACCGGGGCCGGACCGACGTCATCAGCTGCGCGGGGTCTTGCCCTTGTAGGGCTTTGCCGGCGGCTTGCCGCGGGCGTCCTTGGGGGCCCAGGGACGGTCGCCGCCCTTGGGCTTGCCCTTCCAGGCCTGATCCCCGGCGGCGGCCGGTGCGGCCGCGTCGGATTTCGGGGCCCAGGCCTTCTTCTCGCCGGACGGCGCGGGCTTGCCGCCGTCGGTTTTCTTGACCCAGGGCTTCTTCTCGGCCGCGCCCATGTCGACGCGACCGGCCCAGGGTTGTTTCTCGCCCGTGGCCGCAGCCTCGCGCTTGACCCAGGGTTTCTTCTCGCCGTCGGCCGGAGCCTCACGCTTGACCCAGGGCTTCTTCTCGCCGGTCGGGGCGGCATTGTCGCGTTTGACCCAGGGCTTCTTCTCGCCATCGGCGGGAGCCTCGCGCTTGACCCAGGGCTTTTTCTCACCGGCCGGGGCGGCACTGTCGCGTTTGACCCACGGCTTCTTCTCACCGTCGGCCGGGGCCTCGCGCTTGACCCAGGGCTTCTTCTCGCCGCCCTCGGACCGGCCTTCGTAAGGCTTGCCGCCCGGACGCGGACGCCGCTCGGCCGGCTCGCGCGGGCCGGGGGCCACGGCGGAGTCGATCTTGACCCCGTCCTCGAGGCCGGTGGCGATGGCGGCGAGGAATTTGGCCTCGGCCTCCTTGGTGATCTCGAACTTGGTCTCGCGATCGAAGATGCGGATCGAGCCGATGTCGCGCTTGGTCACATGACCCAGGCGGCAGATGGTCGGCATCAGCCATTTCGGATCGGCGTTCTTGTCGCGGCCGACATTGATGCGGAACCAGCTCATGTCGCCGCCGCGGGCGAAGTCGGTATAGGGCATGTCCGGCTGGCCCTTGTCGTTGACCCCGGCCTTCTGCTGACGCTTCATCCGCTCGTCGTCATAGACGTCTTCCGGGGCCGGCAGCTTCTGCTGGTACAGGCGGATCAGGGCGGCGGCGATCTGCTCGGGCGAGCTGGTCTCCAGCAGCTGCCTGCCCAGGGCCAGCATGGATTCGTCCTCGACCGGGGCGATCAGCACCGGATCGGCCAGCATGCGCTCGCGGTCCTTGGCGACGATCATCTCGGCACTGGGCGGGCCCGACCATTCGGCCGTGATCGAGGCCGAGTTCAGCATGATCTCGACCTTGCGGCGGCGCGTGTAGCTGACCAGCAGGACGGAGACGCCCTTCTTGCCGGCGCGACCGGTGCGGCCCGAACGGTGCAGCAGGCCGGCCTTGTTGACCGGGATCTCGGCATGGATGACCAGACCCAGATCGGGCAGGTCCAGACCGCGGGCGGCGACGTCGGTGGCGACGCAGACGCGGGCATGGCCGTCACGCAGGGCCTGCAGGGCCTCGGAGCGCTGGCTCTGGGTCAGTTCGCCGGACAGGCCGACGACCGAGAAGCCGCGCTCGCGCAGGGACGAGGTCAGGTGTTTGACGCGCTCGCGGGTGTTGGCGAACACCAGGGCCCCGGGGGCCTCGAAATAGCGCAGCACATTGACGACCGCGAGTTCGACCTCGTTGGGGGCGACGCGGATGGCCTTGTATTCGATGTCGGCGTGCGAGGCGTTGCCCGCGACCGTGTCGATGCGCAGCGCGTCCTTCTGATAGGTCTTGGCCAGCTGCACGATGTCGCGCGCCAGGGTGGCCGAGAACATCAGGGTCCGGCGCTCGGCCGGGGCGGTCTCGAGGATGAAGGTCAGGTCCTCGTGGAAGCCCATGTCGAGCATCTCGTCGGCCTCATCCAGCACGACGGCCTTCAGGGTGGTCAGGTCCAGCGATCCGCGCTCGAGGTGATCACGCAGGCGGCCGGGCGTGCCGACGACGATGTGGCAGCCGCGGTTCAGCGCCTGGCGTTCGACCTTGGGGTCCATGCCGCCGACGCAGGAGACGATGCGCGCGCCGGTCTGGGCGTACAGCCACTGCAGCTCGTTGGAGACCTGCAGGGCCAGTTCGCGGGTCGGGGCGATGACCAGGGCGACCGGCGCGCCGTATTCGGTGAACCGGTCGGCCCCGCCCAGCAGGGTGTGGGCCAGGGCGAGGCCGAAGGCGACGGTCTTGCCCGAGCCGGTCTGGGCCGAGACCAGCAGGTCGCGGCCGCTGCCGTCCGTGTTGGGCGCGGCCTCCAGAACGGCGGACTGGACAGGTGTGGGCTCGGCATAGCCGCGTTCGGCAAGGGCGCGATCGAGGGCGGGGTGGCTGGCGGGGAAGGGCATACAGATTCCGTAGGGCGCCGGGGCGACAGGGGCCAGCCACAGGGCGGGCGTACAGGGGGCGCGGGGGCGGCCATGTGCGGCATGAACAAGGCCGAATGGTGGTGCGGGCGACTCCTGTCGGTCGATTCCTGTTATTTGAGGGTTAATCGTAGCGGCCAAGCTTTGGGTCCCGGCCAGATTTCTCACGGGGGTAGCATGTTCAGGATCATTCTCTTCGCCGGTTCGGCCCTGGCCGTCATGGTCTCGCCCGTCCCGGCCCTGGCGCAGCAGCCGTTGCGCCTGGGCAGTGAGGTGACGGGGACCCTGCGGGAGGGCGATGACCGGCTGGACAGCGGGGAATACCGGGACCTCTACGAATTCCGGGGCCGGGCCGGACAGCAGATCGGCCTGCGCCTGACCTCTGACGATTTCGATCCCTATCTGATGGTGCGCGGCCCGGGCGATTTCTCCGAGGACAACGACGACGCCTCGGAGTCGGACCGCGGTGCCCTGCTGAACCTGCGCCTGCCGGCGGACGGTGCCTACAGCATCTCGGCGACCAGCTACCAGGGCGGCGAGCAGGGGACCTATCGGCTGAGCCTGATCGGCGGGGCCATCGCCGTGCCGCGGACGGACGTGACGCAGCCGACCGGGGGCGTGCTGGGCACCGGGTCGACCCGCGGTGAGCTGGCGCGGGGCGACCAGACCCTGACCGGCGGGGAATTCGTCGATCGCTATACCCTGCCGGTGCGGCGGGGGCAGCGCTATGAGCTGACGCTCAGGGCCGAGGGCTTCGACCCCTATCTGCTGGTGCGCGGCCCCGGGGGGCTGAGCGAGGACAATGACGACGATCCGGCCCGGCGCGGCACGCGCGACAGCCGCATCCGCTTCACCGCCCCGGCTGACGGTGAGGCCACGGTAGCGGCGACCAGCTATGCCGCCGGCGAGACCGGCCCCTATGTGCTGAGCCTCGACGGGCGCGGGTCCCGGCCGCCGGTGGCGCAGGCCGGTCCGGAGGTCGAGACCCTGCGCCTGGGCGAGACCCGCGAAGGCTGGCTGAGCCCGTCGGATCGCTCGCTGGAGAGCGGTGAGTATACCAACAGCTTCGTCTTCGAGGGGCGGCGCGGTCAGCGGCTGGACCTGCGTCTGGCCTCGGGCGATTTCGACCCCTACCTGGCGATCAGCGGCCCCGAGGATTTCTCGGCCTTCAACGACGACGCCGACGGGGGCACGGACAGCCGGCTGCGGGTGACCCTGCCGGTCGATGGACCGTATCTGATCACGGCCACCAGCTATGCGGCCCGGGAGACGGGGGCCTATCGGCTGTCGGTGCGGGCCGACACCGGGCCGGGGCGGGCCGAGCCGGCGTCGCGCGCCGATGAGCGGGCAGGCGCGGGCGGCCGGATCGCCGTCGGCCAGACCGTCGCCGGCACCCTGGGCAGCGGCGACGAGACCCTGGACAGCGGCGAATATGTCGACACCTACCGCTTCACCGGTCGACGCGGACAACGGGTGGCGGTCGAACTGACCTCCTCGGCCTTCGACGCCTATACCATCCTGCGCACCCCCTCGGGCGAGCAGCGCGAGAATGACGACGGCCAGGACGGCACCGACAGCCGGCTGGACACGGTCCTGGCCGAGGACGGTGACTATCAGGTGATGGTCACCTCCTATGCGCCGGGCGAGACGGGATCCTACCGGTTCAGCGTCCGGCCCAGCCTGGGATCGCCGCGTCAGGCGGCGGTGCAGTCCGGGGCCCGGGTGTTCGCGATCATGGTCGGGGTCTCCGACTACGGCGGGGTCCAGAACAATCTGTCCTACACCGACGAGGACGCCATCAAATTGTCCGAGGCCCTGCAGCGGGAAGGGGTGCTGAACAGCGCCAGCGTCGTCCTGACCAATGCCCAGGCCACGGTCGGCGGCGTCCGCGACGCCTTCGCCCGCGTCGCGGCCCAGGCCGGTCCCGACGACATGTTCCTGTTCTTCTTCTCGGGTCACGGCGACCAGAGCGACACTCCGGTCAGCGGCCTCGAGCCGGACGGTCGCAGCGAATCCATCGTGCTGCGTGACGGCCGGATCGACGACGTCGAGATGTCGCGCCTGTTCGGCAGCCTGAACACGCGACTGGCCCTGCTGGTGCTGGACTCCTGCTATTCAGGCGGCTTCGCGCGCAATGTCGTGGACCGGCCGGGCGTCATGGGCCTGTTCAGTTCGGAAGAGGACCTGACCAGCGCCGTGGCCGACAAATTCCGCGCCGGCGGCTATCTGTCCCACTTCCTGCGCACCGGCATGGCCGGCGCGGCCGACGGCGACGGCGACCGTCTGGTCACGGCCGGGGAACTGGCCACCTATCTGCGCCGCCAGTTCCGCACCGAGGTCGAGAGCGTCGAGGCCGAAACCGCCGACGGCCAGCGCAACTACCAGAACCTGGTCATCGATCGGGGCGGCGTCCAGGTCGATGACGTCATCCTGCGGCTGGCGTCGGCGGGCCGTGCGGTCGGCGCGCGCTGAGACGACGGACCGGCCTTGATACAGGTCATGGCCGGGCCCGGCGCGGATCGGGCATGGCATGACGGGCGGGACCGGATGGCCGGGCCTGACCGGTTTCGGCGGCGTGAATGACCCTGGACAGCCTGCGCGGACTGGATGAGGCCGAGGCGGCGCGGCGGCTGATCGCGGCCGGTCCCAATGCCCTGCCGGCGAAGGCCCGGCGTGGCGTGCTGCGCATCGCCGGCGAAACCCTGCGCGAGCCGATGTTCCTGCTGCTGGTCGGGGCCGCCGTTCTGTATCTGCTGCTCGGAGACCTGGGCGAGGGCCTGTTCCTGGTGGCCGGGGCCCTGGCCTCGATCGGCCTGGTGGTGGCCCAGGAGTCCCGCAGCGAGCGCGCCCTTCAGGCCCTGCAGGCCCTCGGGCAACCGCTGGCGCGGGTGATCCGCGCGGGCCGTGAGGGCACGATTCCGGCGCGTGACCTGGTGCCGGGCGATCTGCTGCTGATCGGCGAGGGCGACCGGGTCCCGGCCGACGCCTGGCTGATCGGCGGCGACGTCCTGGCCGTCGACGAGTCGACGCTGACCGGGGAGTCGGCCGCGGTGTCGAAACCTCCCGCCGATGCCGGGCCGCCCGCGGGTGAGGATCCGGAGCCGGGGGCACAGACCGGACCCTGGCTGTTTTCGGGAACCCTGGTGGTGCGCGGCCAGGGGGTTGCCCGGGTGACCCGGACCGGGGCCGGCTCGGCGCTCGGCCGGATCGGGGCGTCGCTGGCGGGGATCGTCCGGACCCCGACCCCGTTGCAGCAGGCGGCGGGCCGTCTGGTGGGGCTGCTGGGCGGTCTGGCCCTCGGTTTCTGCCTGATCGTGACCCTGGCCTATGGCCTGGTCCGGGGGGACTGGATCAGCGGAATTCTGGCCGGAATCACCCTGGCGATCGCCCTGATTCCCGAAGAGGTGCCGATGGTCCTCGTCGTCTTTCTCGCCCTGGGCGGCTGGCGGCTGGCGCGCCGCCAGGTGCTGGCGCGGCGCGGCGCGGTGATCGAGACCCTGGGCGGGGCCACCGTCCTGTGTGTCGACAAGACGGGCACCCTGACCGAGAACCGGATGCAGGTGTCGCGTCTGTGGGCCGCCGGCACCGATACGGTGATCCCGGGCCCGATGCCGGCCGGCGATCCCGCCGCCGCCCTGGTCCGGCTGGCGGCCCTGGCCTCGGCGGTGCGCCCGGTCGATCCGATGGACCGCGCTGTTCGCGCCCTGGCCGCGGACATCCGGGGCGGGGCGGACGGTCTCGGCGGCGACGCCCCGGATCGAATCTGGCCGCTGCGCCCGGACCGGATGGCCGTCATCCAGGCCTGGCCCCGTCCGGACGGGACGGGTCTGGCGGCGGCCAAGGGGGCCCCCGAGGCCATCTTCGCCCTGTGCCGGCTCGAGGCCGCGGCGATCGCCCCCCTGCAGGCCGTGGTCGAACGCTATGCCGCCGCCGGGCTGCGGGTGCTGGCCGTGGCCTCGGCCCCGGTGGCGGCGATTGCCCCGGCGGACCCGGCCGGGCTGGACTTTACCCTTGCGGGGCTGGTCGGCTTCGTCGACCCGCTCCGGCCGGATGTTCCCGCTGCCCTGGCCGAGGCCCGCGCGGCCGGGATCGTCGTGGTGATGATCACCGGCGATCATCCGGCCACGGCCCTGGCGACGGCCCGGGCGGCCGGACTCGACACGACGGCCGGGGTGTTGGGCGGCGCCGAGGTCGCCGGCCTGTCCCGCGAGGCACTGGCGGCGCGGCTGCGCACCGTCCGGGTCTGTGCCCGCATCCAGCCGGCGCAGAAATTGCGCATCGTCGAGGCCCTGAAGGCCGACGGTCAGGTGGTGGCCATGACCGGCGACGGGGTCAATGACGCCCCGGCGCTGGAGGCGGCCCATATCAGTATCGCCATGGGGGTGAAGGGCACGGACGTGGCCCGCGAGGCGGCGGACCTGGTGCTGCTGGACGACAGTTTTACCTCCATTGTCGGCGGGGTGCGGCTGGGCCGCCGGATCTTCGCCAACCTGCGCCGGGCCCTGATCTATATCACCGCCATCCATGTGCCGATCGCCGGTCTGGCCCTCGGCCCGATCCTGTTCGGCCTGGCGTCGCTGCTGTTTCCCATGCATGTGGTGCTGATGGAGCTGGCCATCGATCCCCTGTGTGCCCTGGTGTTCGAGGCCGAGCCCGATGACGCGGCGGCGATGCGTCGGCCGCCGCGCCGCCGTGACGAGCCCCTGTTCGGTCCGGCGCAGCTGGCGCGGGCGGCGCTGCAGGGGCTCGGCGTCCTGATCGGGGTGCTCGGCCTCTATGTCTGGGCCCTGGGCGGTTGGCCGGAAGCCATGGCCCGCGGCGCGGCCTTCGCCGCCCTGGTGATCGGCAACCTGGGCCTGGCCCTGGCCGATGCGGCCGGATCCGGGCGGCTGTTCGCGCCGTATCGGCGGGCCTACTGGCTGATCGCGACGATCATCCTCGTTGTGCTGACCGGGGTGTTCACCGTCCCGGCCTTCGCCGCCGTATTCGGGGTGGCGCGGCCCGACGCGACCCTGCTGGTCGCGGCCCTGGTCACCGCCGTGATCGCCGCCGGCTGGATGCCGCTGGCGGACCGGGTGAAGCGGTGGCGGTTCGTCGATCCCGACCGGTCGACCGGTGTTGAGCGGCCCCCTTCGGTCTGAACAGGCCCCGCGACCGGGATGGCGGCGGCACCCGCCCCGGACAGCGCCGCCGGCCCTGACGTCAGCGCGTCAGGCGAGTTCGAGAAACGCGCCCTCGGGCCCGTAGGCCGCGTAGCCGCCGATCCGGCCGGTGCGCACGGCCTCGACCATGATCTGCAGGGCCGTCTCGACCTGCCCCTTGTCGGGGGCCAGTCCGCCGCGTCCCGACAGGCTGGCGGCGAACACCACGCTCCAGGGCGGACCGGCACGCTGTGACTCCGCCACCAGGGCCGCGAAATCGGCGAGGTCCGACGGGGCCTTGTCGACGCACATCAGCGGGGCCAGCGCCCCGCCCTTGCCGGCGTGGAACAGGCGCGCCTGCTCGGGCGTGGCCCTGTCGGGCAGTTCGGCCCCGGCGAAGACAAACAGCAGCCGTTGCGGCTCGGGCTGGGCGGCGGCGGCAGCCAGAAGCTGCGCGAAATGCATGTTACGGTCCATGCGCTGCGGCATACGCGAAAGCGCGCGCCCTGTCCTGCGACACCGTGAAGCTGTGGGAGGGGCGGCGACGGCGCGCCCGACCGACCTCGGAAGGAAATGGTGGATGCGACAGGGATTGAACCTGTGACCCCCTCGGTGTGAAGCGCCTCAAAGGCAATTTCAGGACATTTCATGGCTGTGCATAACTCGATAAGACACAGAAAAACCGGCATTTAATTTTTCAGCGTTTTTCTTGCTTTTTCGCGAAATTCTGCATTCGGTGCCCCACTGGCGCCCCAGAAAATGCTAGTTTGGGTGGCGTTTGATTTGCAGCGCAGGCGCGAGGAGAGCGCGTGGTGGCCCGCCTTCAACTTAGCACGGACCGCCAGATCGCGGGCCTGAAAGCCGCTGAAAAGGTCTACGAGATGTCCGTCGGCGACAGTCGCGGGCTCGGGGTTCGTGTCTTTCCTGGCGGGCTGAAGCAGTTCGAATTCCGCTATGTCGCCACCAACGGTACGCGACGGCGTCTCTGCCTCGGGGCCTATCCGGATCTGTCACTCGCCAAGGCGCGATCGAAGGCCGCTGCATTGCGGATATCGGTCGTCGACGGTGGCGATCCCGTCGCGGAGATGACCGCGGCCCGCGAGCGGGCGCGAACAGGCGAAACCCTCGATGAGCTGGCCGAGGCCTATTGGCAGGCGGCGACGGTTGGACTTCACGGGGGACGCCGCCGGCCCAAGCGAGAGGTCACCCTCAACCACGAACGCCAGACCTGGCGTAACCATATTCAACCGCGGCTGGGGTCACGACCGTTCACTGAGATCCGCCGCGCGGACATCAAGATATTCATGCGGACCCTGGTGACCGAGACCGGCATGGCGGCCGCCAGTGTGGCGTCGATTGGCTCCCTGCTTCACGCCGTTCTGGGCTTCGCGGTACTCGAGGAGCGGATCGAGGCCAATCCCGCGCTCGGTCTGGCCCGGCCGCTGGCGCTGACGCCGCGTGAACGGATGTTTGACGACGCGGCCCTGGGAACGCTCTGGGACGCGGCGTCGGAGGCGTCGGTGCCACGCGCCCCGGGAGAGAAGACGGCGGGCGTCCATGCGCGACTGGAGCCGGTCATGGGACTGGCGATCCAGCTGTTGATGCTGACCCTGACCCGCCGCACCGAGGTCGCCGGGGCCCTCAAGACCGAGTTCGACCGCGCCGCGAAAATCTGGACGATCCCGTCCGAGCGGGCCAAGGCCAGACATCAGCACGTCGTACCCCTCGGGGCCGATGCGCTCGAGATCCTGGAGGTGGCCTGGGCGCTTGATCCGGGCAGTCCATACCTGTTCCCGTCCGCCAGATCTCCGGGGCAGCATCTGGATCCGCACGCCATCACCCGTGCGTTCGCGCGGACCTGCACGCGCAGAAAACTGGCGGTGGGCTCACCCCACGACGTCAGACGGTCCGGCGCGACGACGCTCACGGGGCGTTACGGCGTCAGCCGCTTCGTGGTCGGGCTGGTGCTCGGACATACGCCCAATGAAGGGGCGGCGGTCACGAGTGTGTATGACCGCCACACCTATGTGCCGGAAAAGCGGACGGCCCTGGAGTTGTGGGCGAACCACCTCGTCAGGCCCGGGAAAGCCGTCGTGCCGACGCGCGAGGCTTTGTCGGTTGGTGCCGATACGCATGTCGACGAAGCCAAGGCGAGGGCATTGGCCCTGTGTCAGAAAGGAGAACTGCATGAGGCGGTGCTGTCGATCTGCATGGACCTGTCGAGCCATCCGGCCACGGCCAGTCCGCATCTGTCCATCCTTGGAAAAGCCGGACTTGAACTCGCGGCAGTTGGGTCGAGCGCACAGGTGGAAGACTGGGTTAAAGGCTTTCGGTAAACGATCAGACGTTCCGAGAATGGTGGACGGGCCGGCTCCCGGCTTGTCCGGCCCGTTCCCCATGAGTCTGGAGCCATCGGAGGGCCGGAGCCGAACCGGGATCACCATGCTCGGACGGCTTCGTCCTGATGAATCAGCCCTTTGATCAAAGCGGCGTTTTCGGGGGCGGGGGAGGGCGGCCAATGACCATCATTGACTCGTAGCGGCGATTCACAAAGTCCGCTTTGCGGCCGAATGCCAAATCCAGCTTTGGACGCGAAGCCGAGGCACGAGAAACAGCCGCGTTGCTACGTCCGGTGGCCAAGGCGGGCCCAAAGGATTGCACCGAAGCTCGTAACCAGCAGTCCGGTGCCGATCATATCCCAGACACCGTCGGCGAGGAGGGCCCCCACCAGACCGGTCAGGCTGAGCAAGGTCAGGGCCAGCGGCATCCGGAAGATGGTGCCGAGGCTGAGGTCTCGCCGGCTCATGACGCCCGCCGCCGTTTGGTCAGCCACAGGTAGAGGCCCGAGCCGAGGATGATGATGGTGGCCAGGTCCAGCAGGGCCCAGACGATCTTTAGCCCCAGACCGCCGTAGTCGCCGAAATGCAGCGGCTGGGACAGGGACAGGGCCTTCACATACCAGGGCGACGGGGCCACGGCGGCCAGGGCCCCGGTCCGCACGTCGATCAGGGCCGGGGTGGTCAGATGGGTCGTCAGCGGCGTGTCGCCGTGGAAGAAGACGGCATAGTGGTGGTCGGTCGAAAACTCGGTACCCGGGAAGGCGACGAACTGCAGGGTGCGGCCGGGCAGGGCGGCCCTGGCCCGGTCGACGGCGGCGTCCAGCGAGGCCCATTCGCCCGGGGCGGCGGGGGCGTCATGGGCGGCGGTCAGCTCCGCCAGGGCCGTGTCCTTCCAGTAGGCGAGGATGGGCGTCGCCAGGGTGTTGACCACCCCGGTGGTGCCGACGACCAGGACCCAGGCCACGGTGACGATGCCCAGCAGGTTGTGCCAGTCCAGCCAGCGGGTGCGGGCCGCCTTGTCCAGCCGCAGGGTGCCGAACGGCAGGCGGCGCATGAAGGGGGCATAGAGCACCACCCCGGACACCACCGCCACGATCAGCAGCAGGCCCATGGCCCCGAGGAACAGCATGCCGGCCAGGCCGAGGAACATGTCGGTATGCAGCTGCAGCAGGAATTCCAGCACCGGATGGCCGGCGACCAGTGGGGCCGCGTCGCCGCTGGTCTGGTCGATGGGCTGGAAGTTGTACTGGCCGGCGGGAGCGTCGGGCGCGCGGCTGGTGACGTTCACTACCGGCCGGTCCTCGTCGAAGCTCATGAAGGCGGGGACATCCCCCGGATGGCGCGACAGGGCCACGGCCAGCACCTGATCGAGGTCCAGACCCGCGCCGTTCGGATCGGCGGGGGCCCAGACCTCGTCCAGAAGGACGTGGTTCAACTCGTGGCTGAAAACCAGCGGCAGGCCGGTGATGCAGAGCATCAGCAGGAAGCCGGTCGCGACGAGGCTCGACCATTTATGGACCCAGGACCAGGCGCGGAGGGTGCGGGTCTTCATCCGGTTCAGAAGTCTGTCGACAGCGACAGCCTGAAGGTCCGCGGCGCGCCCAGGGTCAGATAGTTGGCCCCGGGATAGCCGCCGACGGCGACCCATTGGTCCTCATCCGCCAGGTTTTCGATGCGGGCGCGCAGGGTGACCGGCCGACCGGCGATGTCGGCGGCATAGCGGACGCCGGCGTCGAACCGGGTCCAGCTGTCCAGCTCGACCGTATTGGCGGCATTGACCGGCTGTTCGCCCGTATAGACGAGGCGACCCTCGAGGGTCAGCCCGGCCAACTGCGGCACGTCCCATTCGACGTTGAGATTGCCCTGCAGCTCCGGCGTGCCGATCGGGCGTTTGCCGTCCAGCGTGCCGCCGGCGGTGCGGGTCATCTCGGCATCCAGCCAGGTCCAGCCGCCCAGCAGGCGCAGGCCGTCGCGCGGTTCGCCGAAGAAGGCGATCTCGACGCCGCTGTTTTCCTGTTCGCCGTTGGCGGCGAAGACGTTGTTGTCGACATAGGCGCTGGGGAGGGTGGAGCGGAACAGGCTGATGCTACCGCCGAACCGGCCGAGATCATATTTCAGGCCGACCTCGACCTGTTCGCCGCGGAAGGGGGAGAGGGCCTCGCCGGCATTGGTGACCGGCACGCCGCCGCTGAGGGCGGGGGCGATCTGGCCGGGGATCAGGGCCTCGGCATAGTTGGCATAGAGGGAGATCTGGTCGATCGGCCTGTAGACCAAGGCGAACACCGGAGTGACCGCGTCGCCTGCATAGGCCGAGACCAGGGTGCCGCTGTTGTAGTCATAGGAGCGGGTCTCGATCTCCTGATAGCGGACACCGGCGGTGACGATCAGCCGGCCGTCCATGAAGCCCATCATGTCGGCCAGGGCGAGGCTGGCATTGTCGACGCGTTCGGTGACGTTCGGATTGGACAGGTCGCCGCCGGTGAAGAAATTCGCGGCCGGAGGCGCGACCGTGACCGGGGCGTACAGGTCGCTGGCGAAGCCGCCGAAATTGGAGAAGGCGTAGGCGTTGCGCGATTTCGACTGGACCTGGGAGGCGGAGGCCACGAGCCGGTGGCTGACCGGGCCGGTGGTCAGTTCGGCGCGGATGCCGACGTCACCCGACCAGACGATGTCTTCGCGCGCATTGTCGAACCGGTAGGCGCTGAGGGTGCCGTTCGGCTGGGCTGTGGGGTTGGCCAGCACATTGGCCTCCCGACCCTGGCGGCCGCCGAAGGCCGCCCAGGCCGAGACCCGGTCGCTGAGGTCGAACTCGCCGCGGGCGACGCCGAACAGCTGTTCCTCGTCGGTATAGGTCCAGGGCTGGGCGTAGTTGCCGTCGGCTGACGGCGCGGCCGGCACGGCCCCGGCCGGGGTCACGGACGGGCGCGGGGCATTGATGTGGTGATCCTGATATCCGAGGTCGGCCGAGAAGCGGGCGCGGTCGCCGCGGCGATCCAGCCCCAGGCCGATGGCGGTTAGCTGGCGATCCTCCCCCTTGATACCGGCCTCGCCGTCGCGGCGGGCGATGTTGAGGCGGCCGCCCCAGTCGCCATCGGCACCGAAGCGGCGCGCCAGGTCGGCGGCCAGATAGACTTCGCTCTCGCCGTCCACGCCCGCCGTCAGCCGGTTCAGCGGCGTGTTCGGGGCCCGTTTGGGGGTCAGGTTGAAGGCCCCGCCGACGCCGCTGCCACCGGGGGCCGCACCGTTCAGGAAGGCCGTCGCCCCGTGGAAGACCTCGACCCGCTCAAGGAATTCCGCCGCCACGAACTGGCGCGGCAGGATGCCGTAGAGGCCGTTGTACGTCATGTCGTCGGAGTAAACCGGGAAGCCGCGGATGACGTACAGCTCCTGGAAGTTGCCGAAGCCCTTGGAGACCCGCACGGCGGGATCGTTCTGCAGCACGTCGCCGACGCTGCGGGCCTGCTGGTTGCGGGCGAGATCTTCGGTGTAGCTGGTCGTGGCGAAGGGGGTGTCCATGGTGTTCAGCGCACCGAACAGGCCGACGCGCCCGCCTTGTGCGACCTGGCCCCCGGCATAGGGCGCGGTCAGGTTGACCTGCGAACCGGTTACGACAACCTCGTCGAGTTCGGTCGGGGTGATGTCTTGAGCCATGACCGGGCTGGCCAGCGCCATGGCGCAACACGAGGCGAGCAAGACAGGGCGGATCATGGGCGGAGGCCTTCTGCGAATGAGAACGCGTCGCAATATAGGTGTCAGACAAAGTCTGCAAGAGAAGGCAACGTGACGTTCGAGCAGGTGAGGATTTGAAACGGCGATGCGCTTGACGATCAGAAAGGGCCGCGTCTCCCGCCCAGGGTGATGGCACTTACTGGCGCATCCTCAGATTTCGCCAATTTGGTGAGTATTGAGGCAGTCTGTCGATCGCTCGCCAAGTCTGGCGAATGGTCGGAGCAGGCCCCAACAGGGCCGCGCCCGCCCGACAAAAATCGAAGTGGGTGAACATGTCAGTCCGAGGGGGCGATGGTTCTGTCGCGGGACGAACCAGTGGTCCGACCGAAACCGATTACCAGCACGGCGATCGTCGCACACTGGGCCACGACCCCTTCAATAGTCGGATAGACACCAAGGATGTCGAGGCGCGGGACCCAGGACAGGGGGTGGACGTCGATCCAGCCGGCCTCCTGCAGGGCCGCGACGCCCTTGCCGATCAGGACGATCGACAGCCCGGCCATCAGGATGGCGCTGAGCGAGAAGAAACGGCCGATCGGCAGGCGTTTGCTCCAGGCCAGAAGAGCCCGGGCCGTGATCGCAAGCAAGACGAGCGCTGCTCCGGCACCGGCCAGCATGCCGAGATGGCCGCCCTGACTCCAGATGGCGGCGAAGAACAGGATGGTCTCGAACACCTCGCGATAGACCACCACGAAGGCCAGCAGGAACAGGAACCAGGCCGAGCGCCCGGACAGGGCGGTGGTCAGCTTGTCGCGGATATAGATCTGCCAGGCATCGGCGCGGGACTTGCCGTGCATCCAGATTCCGACAGACACCAGCACCACTGCGGCCAGCAATGAGCCGAAGCCTTCGGTGAGTTCCCGGCTCGCGCCACTGATGGAAATGAAGAAGGTGGCCGCCGCCCAGGTGGCTGCGCCGGCAAGCAGCGCGAAGGTCCAGCCGCCGTGGACATAGCGCAGCATGTCAGGACGTTCGGCCTTGCGCAGGAAGGCCACCATGGCGACGACGATCAGCAGGGCCTCCAGCCCTTCGCGCAGCAGGATGGTGAAGGCCCCGAGGAAGCTGGCGACATTGTCGACTTCCTGGGGGGCCAGGGCCCGTTCGGCGGTGTCGAGCAGGGCGGCCACCCGCTCGGTCCGGGAGGCGACTTCCGCCTCCGGGGCGCCGCGTCCGATGGCGGCCCGCAGCTCGGTCATCGCCGTTTCGATCCGGCGCAGCAGCGCGGTGTCACGAGCCCCCAGCACCGGCTCGACCGGCTCGAAGCCGTCGAGATAAGCGGAAAGCGCCAGATTGGTGGCCTGTTTGCGGTCGCCCTGGCGGTAGGCCGCCAGGCTTTCGGCGAGACGGGTGCGGGCCAGCACGAGCGTACCGTCCGTGCTCTGGTTCGCCGCCTCGGGATGGCGGCGAAGATAGGCGGTGATCGCCCGGGCCTTGCTCTCGCCGATCCGCGCCGTCAGATCTGCCGGCGTCGCCTGGGTGACCGCCGCGAGGTTGGGAAACGCCGCCCGGATCGACGCATCGCTCTCCCAGAGTCGCTCGCCCTGGACGGCCTCGGCGTCGGTGAAGGCGAACCGGCCGACATAGAAGGCAAGGGCCCAGCGATCCTCAGCCGGTAGGTGGGCGAAGCTGGTCATGGAAGTGCCCTCCAGACCCTGATCGATTACCTGGTAGAGACCGAACACGCTGCGCTGGCGGGCGCGTTCGACATCGGCAAAGGCGATCGGCGCCGGATCAAGCCCCTGCGCCGCCTCGCCGTCACCACGTCCGGAAACACCATGGCAGGCTGCGCACTCGGCGTTGTAGAGCGTCGCGCCCCTGGCAAGATCCGGCGGGAAGGAAGGGGCGAGCGGACTTGGATAGGCGGCGAGCAGGGCCCCGGCGAGGGCCTTGGCCTCGGCACCGACGACGTCCGGCGCCGCCCTGGCCTGGATACGGCCTTCCAGCGCGGCGGCATCGCGGACGAGCGCGGCCTTGGCGCCGGTCTGCGGCAGGCCGTCGATCCGGGTCCGGATCTGGCCGGCGAACTCGACCATCTCGCCGTATTCGGCGGGGTTGACCACCTTGCCGTCGTCGACGGCGACGGCGTAGTCGACCGATACATAGTCGAGCAGACGCCAGGCGATCTGGGCTTCCGACGCCGTTGAAGTCTGGGCCTGGGCCTGGCCTGCCACCACCAGGGCGAAGGCCAGGAAGATCAACCGGAGGATGGAATACATCGGCGAGCCTTACTGTGAATGGCTCGCATTAGCAATTGTGAACTCAGGAGATCCGGGTGAAGGGCCGGGCCCCGGCGGAACCGTTGTGTCCTTCCGCGCAGAGGGTGTGGTCGTGCAGGACCTCGATCACCTTGCAGGCTGAAATCCGACCGCCCGAGCATTCGGTGGTCATGCGCGAGAGTTCGGCCCTCAACACCTGCAACCGGGCGATCTTCTCGGAAACGTCGGTCAGGTGACGCTCGGCGATTGTGTTGGCCTCGCCGCAGGATCGATCCGGATGATCCGACAGATCCAGCAGGGACCGGATGGCGTCGAGGTCGAACCCGAGTTGCCGGGCATGCCGGATAAACGACAGTCGGCTCAAGGCCGCGTCGTCATAGAGGCGACGATCACTTGCCGTTCGGGGCGGCGGCGCAAGGAGTCCGATCTGTTCATAGAACCGGATGGTCGGGACCTTGACCCCGGTGGCCGCGGCGAGCTTGCCGATGGATCGAAGGGGCGAGGCAACGGAAGAGGTCATGGTTCGAAACTAAGTGCTTGATCCTCTAGCCGCTAGAGGATGCATGGATCGTCGGACGAGAACTGGAGCCTCCATGACCGACCCTCTGAACCAGGACAACCCTGACCCCGCCGCCGGCTCCTGCGGCGCGACGGTCAAGTTCGACGGTGCCTCGCCGGCCTATCGCCGCATCCTTCAGGCGGTGATCGCCATCAACGCCGTCGCCTTTGTGGCTGTGGCGGGCGGCGCCTTCGCGCAGGGCTCCGCATCGCTCGGCGCCAATGCCCTGGATTTTCTCGCCGACAGCGCGACCTATGTCATCAGTCTGTGGGCGATCGGCCGGTCCGTGCGGGTGCGATCAGTCGCGGCCCTCGCCAAAGGTGCCAGCCTGGCGCTTCTCGCCCTGTTCATCCTGGGGTTCGCGATCTGGCGGGCGGTTTCGGGCGCGGCTCCCGAGGGTCTGGTGATCACGAGCCTGGGGCTGTTCGGCTTCCTCGCCAATGTCTTCGCCGCCCTCCTGCTCGTGCGCTATCGCGACGGCGACGCCAATGTCCGCTCCGTCTGGCTCTGCACGCGTAACGACCTGATCCAAAGCCTCGTGGTCGCGGGGGCCGGAAGTCTCGTCTGGATGACCGCCTCGCGCTGGCCCGACCTGATCGCGGGCGCCGTTCTCGCCGTGGTTTTCCTGCAATCGGCCTGGTCGATTGTTCGCCAATCGCGGCACGAACTGCGGGCCGCCACGTGAAGCCCGCAAGGCCTGTCACCCCATCCGGGCGCAAGAAGCCTGCGACGATGGTGCGATTGCGGACGCGTCAGACCGTGTTATGGAGCGCCATGGGATACTCCTCGGCCAGGCACGGTTGGATGGCGGCGCTGCTTGCGTCGTTCCTGGCCCTGTTCGTCCTGGTCTCCGCCGCCGAGGCCGCCACCTGCGCCCCTGAAGCGGTCACGGCACATGCTTCAGAGCAACTTGCCGACGCGCCGGCCGACCCCGACGACAATGACCGGCCCGACCAGCACGCAATCTGCGCGCATGGCCACTGTCATCACAGTTCTGCGGCAACCAACCAGACACCCGAGATCCTGACTCCGACGATGAACAGTCGCGATTCGGTACTGCCTGCGACCGATCGACTCGCATCTCGCAAACCGACGGGACCAGACCGCCCTCCCAGAGGCTGACGGGTTCGCGCGCCCACGCGCGTCTTCCACGTCAACCATCCGGGAAACAGGACTATGCTATCCTCAAATTGCCGTCTGCCGCGCACCGCGGCCGGCGGAGCCGCGATCACCCTCGCGGCGATCCTGGCCATGCTGGCTCCAGGGCCAGTCTTCGCCGAACCCGTCACCCTGGCCGAGGCGCTGGCGCGCACCGCGACCTCATCGCCTGCGTTGGCGGCCGCCGAGGCCGACGTCGCCGCAGCCCTCGGTCGGGCCCGACAGGCCGGATTCAGACCGAATCCGGAGCTCGATCTTTCGGTCGAGAATTTCTCCGGCACGGGGGCCTTCTCCGGACTAAACGATGTCGAGAGCACACTGAGTGTCGGCCAGAGGTTCGAACTCGGCGGCAAGCGGCCCGCGCGTGAGCGCGCCGCCCAGGCCGAGGTCGACGCCGCCCGGCTGCGCCTGGCGGTCGCTCGCGCCGATCTGCAGCAACAGGTCCGTGACGCCTACGCTGAAGCCTGGGCCGACAGTCGAAGGGTGGCTCTCGCCCGTGACCAGTTCGTGCGGGCCGACAACCTGCAGGCCATCGCCACCGAGCTGGTCGACGCCGGCCGCGAGCCCCCGCTTCGAGCCCTGCGGGCGCGCACGGCGGCTCTCGAAGCCGTCGGCCGGGTTCGGGCCGCCGAGGCCGAATACGCGCAAGCCCAGCGGGCGCTCGCCGCGCTCTGGGGCGGTAGCGAGGACCTGCCCGAGCCGATTGCGCCGGAAACGCCATCGGTGTCCGCCGCCGTCATTGATCCGGCCAGCGCGCTCGACGTGCGGCTCGCCGAGGCGGAGGTCGCCACCTCGATCGCCGTCGTGGATCGTGAGCGCACCCTGTCGCGCCCGGATGTGACGGTCAGCGTCGGCGCCCGTCAGTTCCGCGGAACGGACGATACCGCCCTGGTATTCGGCGCCTCGATGCCGCTTGGTCTGTTCGACCGCAACCAGGGCAATATCGCCGCGGCCAACGCCGAACGGACCGGGGCCGAGGCTCGCCGCAACGCCGCCCTCGCCGGCGCCATCCGGCGGACGCGTGACGCCCAGGCCGCGCTTCGCACGGCCGAGGCGCAACTCGCCTTCCTTGAAAACCAGGCCGAACCCGAGGCGATCGAGGCTGTGCGCATCGCACGCGAAGGCTTCTCGGCCGGCCGCTTCACCCTGCTGGACGTGCTGGACGCCGAGGAGGCGCTCAACACCGTTCAGGCCGCCATGATCACCGCCGAGCTGGAGCGGGCGCAAGCCGTCGCCGCCCTGACCCGCGCCTCTGAAACCGAAGGATCCGCCCGATGAAGAGATTGACCAACAAGCAACGCCTCCTGGCGGGCGCGGCCGCGACGGTGCTGGTTCTGGGCGGCGGTTACGCCGTCTGGAGCATGACCCGCGGTGCGGACGCCGCACCGGAAGCCGCCGCCGGGGCTGAGGAGTCCCACGGCGCCGGCGAGGCCCTGGAAATGGACGCCGCCCGCATCCAGGCGGCCGGCATCGTCCTGGCGCCCGTCGGCAGCGGTTCGCTGAGCGCCGAGATCGTGGCCCAGGGCACCGTCGTGGGCACGCCCAGGGGCGAGGCCGTTCTGGCGGCCCGCGCCGACGGGGTGATCACCGGCGTCTCGCTTCGCCTCGGCGACAGCGTCCGCGCGGGCCAGACCGTCGCCCTTATCGAGAGCCGCGAGGCCTCCGCGATCGCCGCCGAACGGGCGACGGCCCAGGCCCGGCTGACCGCGGCCCGGCAGGCCCTGGCCCGCGAGCAGCGCCTGTTCGACGCCCAGATCACCGCCCGGCAGGATCTGGAAGCGGCCCAGACCGTCCTGGCGGAGGCCGAGGCGGAGGCGCGGCGGACCTCATCCGCCGCCGCCGCCGCTCGGGTCTCCCGGGACGGCCGCAGCACGGGTGTTGTCAGCCCGATCAGTGGCCGGGTGACTGCCTCCAACGCGACTCTTGGCGCCTTTGTGAGCGCCGGGACGGAACTGTTCCGGGTCGCCAACGCCAGTGAAATCCAGATCCAGGCCTCGGTCTCCGCCGATGACGCGAACCGGATTGCGCCGGGCGACCGGGCGTCCATCAGCCTGCCCGAAGGCGAGGTCCAGGCCACGGTGCGATCGATCACACCGGGCGTGGATGCGCAAAGCCGCGCCGCCACCGTCCTGCTCAACGTGTCCGGGGTCGGCGGCCTGCGACCCGGCCAGGCGATCGCCGTGCGAATCTACACGCGCGACGCCGCGACACCCGACGGCGTTTCGGTGCCCGAGGAAGCCATCCAGACCGTCGAAGGCCGGGAGGTGGTGTTCGTTCGGTCCGCCTCCGGCTTTACGGCCGTGCCGGTCATCGTCGGCCAGCGCAGCGCCGGCCGGGCGCAGATCACATCCGGCCTCAGGGCCGGCCAGACGGTGGCGACCCGCAACGCCTTCCTTCTGAAGGCCGCGCTGGGCGCCGGCGAAGTGGAGCACTAGGCCATGATCGCCAACCTTATGGCCCTGTCGGTGCGGGCGCGATGGATCATCATCGCCCTCGTGCTGGTCGTCTCCACCTACGGCGCCTGGCAGTTGACCCAACTGCCGATCGACGCCGTGCCCGACATCACCAACAACCAGGTCCAGATCAATACCCAGGACGCCTCGCTGTCTCCCGTCGAGATCGAGAAACGCGTCACCTTCCCGGTCGAGACCGCCATGGCCGGCATCCCCGGCCTTAAATCGACCCGATCCCTGTCGCGCAACGGCTTTTCCCAGGTCACGGTGATCTTCGACGAGAATGTCGATCTGTATTTCGCGCGCCAGCAGGTCAGTGAGCGCCTCGTCCAGGCCCAGGAAAACCTGCCCGACGGCGTTCAGCCGCAGATCGGACCCGTGACCACGGGTCTGGGCGAAGTCTTCATGTACGCCATCGACTACACCAACCCGGGCGGGCGTGGCGCGACCGTGCGCAACGGTCAGCCGGGCTGGCAGTCCGATGGGTCGTTCCTGACGCCCGAGGGTGACCGGCTGACCGACGACGTCTCCCGCGCGGCCTATCTGAGGACCGTTCAGGACTGGATCATCGCGCCACAGCTGCGGACGGTGAACGGCGTCGCCGGCGTCGACTCCATCGGCGGGTTCGAAAAACAGTATGTCGTCGAGCCCGACGCGACCCGTCTGGCCCAGTACGGCGTCTCCTACAGCGAGCTGGCGCAAGGGCTGGAAGCCGCCAACCTCTCGGTCGGCGCCAATTTCGTCGAGCGCGGGGGAGAAGCCTATCTGGTGCGCGCCGACGCGCGCATCCGCAGCCTCAGCCAGATCGAGGAGGCCATCGTCGCCACGCGCGGAGGCGTTCCCGTCGCCGTTCGCGATATCGCCACCGTGCGTCTCGGCGGCGATCTGCGGACCGGCGGGGCGACCATGAACGGCCATGAGGTCGTGATCGGCACCACCCTGATGTTGATCGGCGAGAACAGCCGTACCGTCGCGCGCTCCGTCGGCGAACAGCTGGAAGCGACCGTTCGATCCCTCCCGCCCGGAATCAAGGTCACCCCGGTTCTGGACCGCTCCAAACTCGTCAACGCCACCATCTCGACCGTCCAGCGCAACCTGATCGAGGGCGCCATCCTGGTCGCCATCGCCCTGTTCCTGCTGCTCGGCAACGTCCGCGCCGCTTTGATCGCGGTGGCGATCATCCCGATCTCCTTCTTCATGACCGCCATCGGCATGAACTACCTCGGGGTGTCGGGAAATCTGATGAGCCTCGGCGCGCTCGATTTCGGCCTCATCGTCGACGGCTCCGTCATCATCATCGAGAACTGTCTGAGACGGCTGTCCGAACGCCAGCATCACGAAGGCCGTCTGCTCAGCCTGCGTGAGCGGCTCGAGGAAACCACCATCGCCACCCAGGAGATGATCAAGCCCACGGTCTACGGCCAGGCCATCATCCTGCTGGTCTTCGCGCCGCTGCTGACCTTCCAGGGCGTGGAAGGCAAGACCTTCTCACCGATGGCCATCACCCTGATGCTGGCCCTGGTCGCCGCCTTCATCCTGTCCATCACCTTCATCCCGGCCATGGTCGCCCTGGTGATGCGCAACAAGGTCTCCGAAAAGGACGTGTTCGTCATCCGCTGGATCAAGGCGAAATACGAACCCGTTCTGCACCGGGCCGTGGCCCGCCCCTGGCCCTTCGTCGGCGGCGGGCTGGCCCTGTTCGCCGTGGCGGGGGTGATCTTCACCATGCTCGGCCAGGAGTTCATCCCGACGCTTGATGAACGCAATTTGGCGATGGCTTCCCAGCGCGTGCCGTCGACGGCGGTTGAGCAGTCCATCCGGATGCAGCGCGGCGTCGAGCGGGCGGTGACCGCCTTGCCCGAGGTGGAGGTCATGTTCTCCAAGACCGGCACCGCCGAGGTCGCCACCGATCCGATGCCGCCCAACATCTCTGACGGCTTCATCATCCTGAAACCCCAGGATCAATGGCCGGAGGGCGTCGACAACAAGGAAGACGTGATCGAACGGGTGGAGGCCGCGGCCAACGCCCAGGTGGGGCAGGGCTATGAGCTCAGCCAGCCTATCGAGCTGCGCTTCAACGAACTGATCGCCGGCGTTCGCGGCGACGTGGCCATCAAGATCTATGGCGACGATCTCGACAAGCTGACCGCCACCGCCAACCAGGTCGCGGCGCAGCTGAACGCCACGCCGGGCGCGGCCGACGTCAAGGTCGAACAGACCGACGGCGCGCCGTCGCTGGATGTGACCTTTGACCGACCCGCTATCGCGCGCTTCGGTCTGACCGTGGAGGATGTCGCCGATACGGTCGCCGCCGCCATGGGCGGACGCGAGGCCGGGCAGCTGTTCGAGGGCGACCGCCGCTTCGATGTGGTGGTCAGGGTGCCCGGCGCCAGTCGCAATGATCTCGACGCGATCGGCGCGATCCCGGTCATGCTGCCGGAGCAGGACGGTCGAACCCGCAGCTCCGTGCCCTTGCGTCAGGTGGCGTCGTTCAACTTCACGGAGGGTCTGAACCAGATCAGCCGCGAGAACGGCAAACGGCGGGTCGTGGTCCAGGCCAATGTGCGCGGCCGCGACGTCGGCTCGTTCGTCAGGGAAGCCATGCCCAGGGTCGAGACGGTCGCCCTGCCGGCGGGGTCCTGGATCGAATGGGGCGGCCAGTTCCAGAACCTGAAGGCGGCCTCGGATCGCCTGTCGCTGGTGGTGCCGATATGCTTCCTCGCCATCTTTGCGGTGCTGTTCCTCGCGGTCGGCACTTTCGGGCGGGCGGTGGCGGTCTTCCTGACCGTGCCCCTGGGCCTCGCGGGCGGCGTCTTCGCCCTGGCCCTGACCGGCATCTCCTTCTCGGTGTCGGCGGCGGTGGGCTTCATCTGCCTGGCCGGGGTGGCGGTGTTGAACGGCCTGGTGGTCATGTCCTCGATCCGGCAACGGCTCGATGACGGGATGGAGCTTTCCCGCTCCATCATCGAGGGCTGTATGGAACGGGTGCGGCCGGTGATCATGACCGGCCTGGTGCCCGCCATCGGCTTTGTGCCCATGGCCCTGGCCCACGGCACCGGAGCCGAGGTGCAGAAGCCCCTGGCCATGGTGGTCATCGGCGGACTGGTCACCGCGACACTGCTGACCTTGCTGGTCCTGCCGGCCATGAGCCGGCTGGTCCTGGGCCTCACCGAGGGGCGGCGCCCCAAACCCACCGACCTGCCGGCCATGGAGCCGGCCCCGGCGGAATAGTCCCGATCCCCGCCGTCCGTCCGGCGGCGGGGATCCCCCATCCAAGGAGGCGACCATGCCTGACCCGATCAAACTGATGCGGCTCTACACCGATGAGGCCGCCTATTTCGGCGACCGCAAGCTCTTCGAAATCGTGACCGGACGCGCCCAGGCGGCCGGTCTGGCCGGCGCGACGGTCCTGCGAGCCCTCGTCGGTTTCGGCCACACGCCACACCTTCATCGCCGCCATCTGCTCGACGACGACCAGTCCTTGATCGTCGAACTGCTCGACCGCGAATCCAGGCTCAGGGCGTTTCTGGAAACCCTGTCCGATCTCGAACACCTCGGCCCCGTCACCCTTGAGGCCGTGGAGGTCCTGCGCTGGCCGGAGCCCACGCCGGCAGACGCCCGTCAGGAGACCGTCGAATGACGTCTGGGGATATCGCGCGACCGAAGAGCGAAGCCCCTGCCGAAGGGGCGGGTGGCGGTCACGAACATGGCCACGCGGGCGTTCTGGGTCCCAACACCGAGGTGATTTTCGCCGTGGCTTCCGGCGCCGCCCTGGGCCTGGGCTTCGCGCTCGAAAAACTGGCGGCCGGCGTCCCGGACTGGGGCCCGCTCGCGCTCTATCTGCTCGCCTACGGTTTCGGCGGTCTCTTCACCGTCCGTGAAGCGTTCGAGAATCTCCGCCAGAAGCGGTTCGAGATCGACACCCTCATGCTCGTTGCCGCGGCGGGCGCGGCGGCGCTCGGCGCCTGGGCGGAGGGCGCCCTTCTGTTGTTCCTGTTCAGCATCGGCCACGCCCTTGAAAACTACGCCATGGGGCGGGCCCGGCGCGCGATCGAGGCCCTGGCGGAACTGGCCCCGCGGACCGCCCATGTGCGGCGTGACGGGCAGGTCGTCGAACTTCCGGTCGAGGATCTGCGGGTCGGCGACACCGTGGTGGTTCGTCCGAACGAGCGTCTCCCGGCCGACGGCTTCGTCGTGGTCGGGACGACGAGCATCAATCAGGCGCCGGTCACCGGCGAGAGCATGCCGGTCGACAAGCAGCCGGTCGCGAACGCGGCCGCGGCGCGGGAGCGACCGGCCCAGGTCGGACCGGCGTCCCTCGTCTTCGCGGGCACCATCAACGGCGCCGGGGCCATCGAGATCGAGACGACCCGCCTGTCGGGCGACACCACCCTGGCCAAGGTCGTGCGGATGGTGAGCGAGGCCGAGACGCAGAAGTCGCCGACGCAGCGCTTCACGGACCGGTTCGAACGGATCTTCGTTCCCCTGGTGCTCGCGCTCGCCTTCGTGTTGCTGTTCGCCTGGGTGGTGGTCGACGAACCCTTCCGCGACAGCTTCTACCGGTCCATGGCCGTGCTGGTCGCGGCCAGCCCCTGCGCCCTCGCCATCGCCACGCCCAGCGCCGTCCTGTCCGGTGTGGCGCGCGCCGCGCGCGCCGGTGTTCTGATCAAGGGTGGCGCACCCCTGGAGAATCTCGGCTCGCTCAATGCGATCGCGTTCGACAAGACCGGCACCCTGACCGAGGGCCGGCCTCGCATCACCGAGGTCATGCCGGTGCGCGGAACGAAGGAAGCCGACCTTCTGGCCACCGCCGTCGCCGTCGAGCGGCTCAGCGACCATCCGCTTGCGGAGGCGATTGCGCGCGACGGCGCTGAACGACTGGGCGACACGGGTCTCGCGGCCGCGACGGACCTAAAGAGCCTCACGGGAAAGGGCGTGACCGCCGAACTGGGCGGCGAGACGATCTGGATCGGAAAGCCCGAGATGTTCGGGGCCGACGGCGTGGCCGCCCTCGGCGATGAGGCGACGGCCGTCGTCGCCCAGCTCCGCCTGCAGGGTCGGACCCTGATGGTGGTGCGGCGGGGCGCGCGAGACCTCGGGGTGATCGGCCTGCTCGATACGCCCCGCGCCGCGGCGCGGCCGACGCTCACCGCGCTGCGGGCCCTGGGCATTCAGCGCATGATCATGATCTCGGGCGATCACCAGAAGGCGGCCCAGGCCATCGCCGGTCAGGTCGGGCTGACCGAGGCCTGGGGCGATCTGATGCCCGGGGACAAGGTCGACGCCATCAAACGCCTGCGCGCGGACGGCAAGATCGCCATGGTCGGCGACGGGGTGAATGATGCGCCGGCCATGGCCACGGCCACGGTCGGTATCGCCATGGGCGCGGCCGGCTCGGATGTCGCGCTCGAGACCGCGGACGTCGCCCTGATGTCCGACGACCTGTCCCAACTGCCGTTCACCATCGGCCTGAGCCGACGGACCCGCGGCATCATTCGCCAGAACCTCTACGTCAGCCTCGGCGTCGTCGCCTTCCTCGTGCCGGCGACCATCCTCGGACTGGGCATCGGTCCGGCCGTGGCGCTTCATGAAGGCTCGACCCTGCTCGTGGTGATCAACGCCCTGAGGCTCCTCGGCTACCGGGATCCGGCCCGGGACCCGGTCTCCAATGAAACACCGGTGGCTCGCAAGGGGGCACCGGCGGATACGAGGATATCGTCATGAAACGGATCGGATGGGTTTCCGCCATCGCCCTCTTTCTCGCGCTCTCGGCCTTCGCCTTCGGCATGCTCTCGCGGCAGCCTACCGGCGCGACCGACCGACGTCCTCCCATGGATGCACGCCCGATCGACACCGGGGCCAGCCATGGCGGGATTCCCGCTGACAGCCCGTCGACCCGCGCCTTTCGCGAGGCGAGCGCGCAGATGCATCGCGACATGAGCGTCGACTACACGGGCGACCCCGATATTGATTTCCTGCGCGCCATGATCGCCTATCAGGAGGGGGCGCTCGCCATGGCGCGGATCGCCGTCGAGCATGGCGAAGCGTCGGAGGTTCGAAGTCTCGCCGAAGAGATCATCGCGGGCCGAGATGTCGAGACCGTGCGCATGAAGGTCATGCTCGCGCGTCATGAGGATGCGCCGGTCACGGCCGGCAAGAGTTGACGCGGTGGCAGGCAAGCGCGGCCCCATTCCAAGCCGCGAACTCCGCTGGCGCGAAGGTCGTTGTGGCAAGCGGCGGCGCGTTCGGCCTCTGAGGCGGCCCGCGGAGCCGCGACCCTTGCGTGACGCGGTCATGGCCGTCGCCGTCGGGCTGGCCGCGGCCGGCATCGTTATCTCTGTGTCGTTCATGCTGCTTAGCGTGCACAAGGTGCCGCTTCACTACGGTTATGGCGTACTCCTCGGGATCTGGACCGTCGGCTGCCTGTTGGCGAAACCGCGCGATCGTGGAGACTTGATGATCACATGCGGGATCGCTTTCGTTTGGATATTGGGAACCGGCTACCTTTATTCCGCCCGCGATCAGATCCACCTCTATCTTCACGAGCACAATAGGCTGGCGGTCGTCGCCTTCCACCGGGAACCCGCCTAAAGTTTGGAGGCTATTGCGTCCCTCCCATCGTCTGGTCCTGCGAGCGCCGCGTTACTGACCCGACCTCCTGCAGGCCGCGGAGGGGTGCTGTCAGGCAAACGCTAAAAGGTCTCCGACAAAGTCGGCGTAAGCCGCTGTCAGGGATGGATTATTGTGAAGCCGATTTCGTTCAAGCGTCACCGGTTTCCGGCGGATGTGATCCGTCATGCCGTGTGGCTGTACTTTCGGTTCAGCCTGCGTTTCCGGGACGTCGAGGAGCTTCTCGCCCAACGGGGGATCGACGTCAGCTACGAGACGATCCGGTGCTGGACCATCAACTTCGGTCCCCTGATCGCCAGGCGGCTGAAGAAGGGGCGGTGCGCGCCCACGCCGCGGTGGCATCTTGACGAGATGGTCTACTGAGTCGGTGGGAAGCGGATGTATCTGTGGCGCGCGGTCGATGACGAAGGCGAGGACCTTGAACTCCTAGTCCAGCGCCGGCGGGACACTGAGGCCGCTTTGAGGCTGTTGAAACGCCTGCTGCACAATCAACCGATCGAGCCTGAAAAGATCACGACCGACGGTCTCCTGTCGTACGGGGCAGCGCTCGACCGGCTGGAACTGCGCCACATTCATCGACCAGGTCGCCTGCGGGACAACAATCGGTTGGAGAACTCGCACCTGCCGATCCGACGACGAGAGCGACAGCAGCAGCGGTTCAAATCGCAGGCCTTAGCGCAGAGATTCCTCACCACCCATGCGGCGATCTACAACACTTTCAACATCCAGCGGCATTTGATCCGCAGACCCACCCTTCGTCGCTTCCGCGCCGAGACGGCTTCCGATTGGGCGTCGGCGGTTGCCTGATTTCAGGCCGGGTAGGGCGGCCTTCGACTTGGCGCGGTTAACCTGACAGCACCATCTCCGAAACCGGCACTCCGTCCGCTCCCTGCTTCAAAATGAACGCCTTCTGGGCGTCCGAAAATGTTGATGCCTTCATGGTCTTCCGCTCCTTCCCAGCCAGGGAAATCTCAGCGGAAAACTCTAACGTCCAGTGATCCAGTTTCCGGGGAGCAGATCATTCACAGCTGATCTTGGGCTCCGGTGGGAGCGGCCGGGCGGCGCAGCTGTTCACGTCGCGCAGCCCTGCGTCGCTGGCAGATTGCCAATGGCCGGATCGCCGACGGCTATCTGACTGCGGTGATCGCTGACGAACTGATGAGCGCGCGCTAGAGCAGAAAACGGACCCGCCGCTAACCCGAAGGCCGGCGGCGGGCGCTGGCCTCAGTGTTGGTGGGCCGGTTCAGCCGCGGCGGCTGTGGCCGGGTCGTGCGCACCGTGATCCATACCCGCCATACCGCCGGCACAGGCCGCCATCATGGCCTCGTGCTTCGCCTTCATCGCCGCATGCTCTTCGCTCGACATATTGGAATGGTCCATGCCGGCCATCATGGTCTGATGTCGTTCCATCATCGCGGCCCGCTGCTCGGGGGTCATGGACGAATGATCCATACCCGCCATGCCTGCCATACCGGCTCCATCGGCCGAGGCCGCGCCATGGGTAGCCATCATGGTCTGACGGCGTTCCATCATCGCGGCCCGCTGCTCGGGGGTCATGGACGAATGATCCATACCCGCCATGCTGTGACAGGCCGACATGTTCGTCGCCGGCGCTTCCGGTGCCGCCGGTGCCGCCTGGGCCGCTGCGGCGTGGGCGGCATGGGCGTTGGCCACCGGAGGCGCGGTCTGGGCGGCCACGGGACCGGACGCCAGCGCAGCCAGCAGACCGGCGATGGCGAGCGACGAAGTTCGGGTTCTGGTCATGAGGTGTCTCCAATGATCACCGCCGGATGGCCATGCCATTGGGCACGGTCTCGACCGATCGGTTTTCTCTAGATTCTACGCACCGTCGGCTGTCTGCCCCCAAGGATAGCCGGCACTGCGGCCGCATGCCGCATGCCGCATGCCGCAGTGCCGGTGCAAATGATCTGTCATCCCTTCAGCCGCGAGGTTGCGCCGCCGGGGCTGCCCATCACCACCACGTTCAGGGCGTTGAGCCTGTCGCGGAACGGCTTACCGAGCGACTAAAGTTTGGGCTGACAGGACCGACTGGAGGCTCAACCCTCGCTTGGCGTTCTTCCAGGTAGGGTCAGCTATGGTGTTTGAAGCGCCAGCTGTCGTTGCCGGTCTCGACGATGTCGCAGTGGTGGGGGATGCGGTCGAGCAAGGCCGTCGTCATCTTGGGATCGCCGAACGCGAGGTTGGTCGTGACGTGTGGATGGACAGCAGAACGTTCGAACATCGGCCCTGTCAACCTCTCCCCAACTGATCAGTACGACGGAGGCACCCACGTCGATGTGACCTGTTTCGTCCACCTGGACGGAAGGCGTCGATGCAGCGCGATACATGTACTTGCGACCTACGACGGTACTGCGGATTTCACCCTGCGCGCTCCGATCCTTGCATGCTGCCATGACGGGCTCCCCACTGAGCGACGTCGAAAAACCTTGATCCAGGGACGACTAAGTCGATCCAGAAACTGCTTGCCTCAATTAAAGAACGTACATCAGAACCACGAGGCGGATGATCTCGGGCGAGCTGTCAAACCAGCGGAACGGGTTGGTCGATTTGGCCATGCCGGGAGCGTGGCGCGGACCGCCTTACCGGGCGACTAAGGTTTGGACCGACAGGACCGGCGCGACGGCTTTCAGGGTCGATGTGGGCTGGGCGGTTGTGGTGCCATGTCTGCGCCGAGCCGCAGACGTTTGAGCAAGAGGGCGTTGACCGCCACCAGCACCGAACTGCCGGACATCGACAGGGCGGCAATTTCGGGGCTGAGGGTGAAGGGATAGAGGACCCCCGCGGCCAGTGGGAAGGCGATCACATTGTAGCCGACGGCCCACCAAAGGTTCTGATGCATCTTGCGCAGGGTCGCACGCGACAGCTCGATGGCCTTGACGACATCGCCAGGGTCGCTGCGCATTAGCACCACGTCAGCGCTCTCGATGGCGACGTCGGTCCCGGTGCCGATGGCGAAACCCACATCGGCCTGGGTCAGGGCGGGGGCGTCGTTTACACCGTCGCCGACCATGCCGACCCTGCGACCTTCGGCCTGGAGCTCCTTCACCTTGAGCGCCTTGTCGCCAGGCAGAACCTCCGCCAGCACAATGTCTATCCCCAGTTCGCTGGCGATCCGCCGAGCCGTTCCGAGGTTGTCGCCGGTGATCATGGCCACCTTCACACCAAGTGCCTGCAGCCGCTGAATGGTCGCTGCGGCGGTGGGGCGCACGGCGTCAGCCACTGCGATCAGGCCGATTACCCGCCCGCCCCGGGCGACGTGGACCACGGTGCGGCCAGCACCCTGTAGTCGTTCGGATTCCGCCGCCAGCTCACCGAGCTCGACGCCGTTGTCGGCCATCAGCATGCGATTTCCGGAAAGTACGGTCCGCCCGCCTACCGTCGCCCGTAGTCCCTTGCCGCCGAAGGATTCAAAACCGGTCGCCGGCACTTCGGAGAGATGCTTCGCTCGCTCCAGCACGGCCTTGGCGATGTGGTGCTCCGACCCACGTTCCAGGGCCGCAGCCGTGGTCAGAAGGTCGGTCTCATCCACCCCAACCGCCGGGGTTACCTGGACCACTTTCGGCGCGCCCAGGGTCAGGGTGCCGGTCTTGTCGAAGACGATCACGTCCAGCTTGACGGCATCCTCGAGAGCGCCAGCGTTCTTGATCAGCACGCCGTGCCGCGCTCCCAGACCAGTGCCCACCATGATGGCCATGGGCGTGGCGAGGCCCAGCGCGTCGGGGCAGGCGATGACGAAGACGGTGATGGTCAGGGTCAGGGCGAACAGCAGGGTATGGCCCAGGACCCAGAACCAGATTCCGAAGGTGAGCAGGCCGATGACGATGGCCGCCAGCACCAGCCACTGGGAAGCGCGGTCGGCGAGGAGTTGGGCGGGGGCCTTGGAATTTTGCGCCTCCTGCACCAGCTTGACGATCTGGGCTAGGGCGGTGTCGACCCCGACCCGCGTCGCCCGATAGCGGAAGGCACCGGTCTTGTTGATCGCGCCGCCGGTCACGGAATCGCCGACGCCCTTCATCACCGGCAAGGATTCGCCGGTCAGCATGGATTCGTCGACCTCGGAGCCGCCGTCCTCGATGATGCCGTCCACGGGAATCCGGCCGCCCGGACGGACCACTATCCGATCGTCCACCAGTACCGCAGAGGTCGCGACCTCGACCTCGACGCCGTCGCGCAGCACACGGGCGGTCGGCGGAGCCAGATCCATTAACCTGCGGATAGCGTCCGATGCGCCTGCCCTCGCCCGCATCTCGAGCCAGTGGCCCATCAAAATGAAGACGAGCAGCAGGGCCGAGGCTTCGTAGAAGTCCGGCGCGTCGTAGAGGAAGGTGGCGCCGACACTGAACAAATAGCCGGTGCCGACGCTGAGTAGCACCAGCACCGCCATGTTGAGCACGCCGCGTCGCAGCGCTCGGATCGCGGCGATGTAGAAGGGCCAGCCGGGATAGAGGATGGCTGCGCTGGCCAGCACGAACAGCAAGGGCTTCAACGGGAGGCCGAACGGCGGCTCCACTCGCATGAAATCCATGCCCATCGGGGCGAGGAAGAAAATCGGGACGGTGAAGACGACCGCGACGAGGAAGCGGTTGCGCATGTCCCGGGCCATGGCCTGCATATCCATGCCGGGACCGTGTCCCATCTCCGCCATGTCGTCCGGGTCGGCGTGGGTCGAGGCGTCCTCATTGGCCGCCGCCCCAGCTTCGGGATGGTGGAGGTGTGAGGTCAGGGCGTCCAAGGTGTCCCTATGCGGCACGCAGAGGTGCCGGGGCACGACCTCGCCGCGGCAATGGAAGCCGCAGTCCCGCACGGCCTGTTCCAACTCAATCTGGCTGACTCGAGTCGCGTCATATTGGATTGTCGCAGTCGCTGAACCGAAGTTGGCGGCGACGTCCAACACGCCCTTTAGGCCACGCAGGTGTTTTTCGATCACCAGGGGATCGAGCGGCGTGCTGAAACCCGAAACATCAACGGTGGTGGTCGTCATATACAGAAACTCCGGTCTAATTAGATTTGGGGCCGTGAGGCACTGGTCCCGGGTATGGGTCGGAATCTGGGGATGAAGGCTGGCGTCGCTCGTCTGTATCCGGCCCATGCCGGGCCGAAGCGGGCGGCGGTTTCGCGCTCTTCCACCACGGCTAGGTGCCAGTACAGGACGACGAGCACCGGAAACATCGCGAGGGTGAGCAGCGTCGGCCACTGAATCAGGAAGCCGATCATGATCAGCACGAAGCCGGCATATTGTGGGTGACGGAGGGATCTGTAGGGACCGGTCATCGCCAGCCTGCCGTCGCGTTGGGCGCTATGCAACACCGGCCAGGCCGCGGAGATGAGCCAAAATCCGCCGCCGACCAGCAGCAAGCTGAGAATATGGAAGGGTCCGAAATGCGGGCTCGCCCTCCAGCCGAACACGGTCTCGAGAAGATGGCCCGCATCATGTGACCACCAGTTCACGTCGGGAAAACGGCTCTGCAGCCAGCCGGCCAGCAGAAAAATCGTCAGCGGGAACCCGTACATTTCCGTGAATAGGGCGATCAGGAAGGCGCTGAAGGCTCCGAAGGCCCGCCAATCCTGCGCCGTCTTCGGCTTGAAGAAGATGAAGGCGAAAAAGATGAACAGGATAGAGTTGAGAACGACCAGCGACCAAAGGCCGTATGCTTGCGGTTCCGCCATGGTCAGGCCTCAGGCGCTGGAGGATGGGCGCGGGTACCCGGATGATCGGCACCGTGTGCCGTGCCATGGCTGCCGTGCATGCCCATGTGCAGCAGGGGACAGAGCAGCAGAAGCAGCAGGAACGGAGTCCAGCCGAGCAGGTGAACCCGATGCTCGCCGATCAACAGATAAGCCAGCCCGGCGGCGAAGGCGGCCAGGGCCAGAAGCCTGAATATCCGGCCTGTCCCGGGGGAATAGGAGGTCATGCGACGTACCTTCCGTATTGAACACTATCCACCTTCTGACGTCGCGCCCAACAATCCATTACGGACGAGGAAGACCGACAATCGTAAGCTTCCCCGCTCGCAAGACGCCGACGCATTGGCCCGAAGCGAAGCGACCTAGCGACCAAGTTCCGCCAGGAATGTCATTTGGTACGGCTTGATCTCCCCGCCCGTGTTGCCGATCCGTCCCTCTTTTGATAACGCTGAGACCCGATATGAAAATGCAGAAGCGACAGGTCGCCGACCTAGATTTCACGCCAGCTGCCGGCCATCACTGGCTGACTCCCTTCTATGACTTCGGATTGGCTGTGCTCACCAGGGAGCGCCGCTGGCGGGATGCGTTGATCGCTCAGATGCAGCCCGCAGGGGCAGATGTCATTGCGGATTTCGGTTGCGGGACGGGATCCCTCCTTGTGAAGATCGCATTGGCGCAGCCAAGCGCCACATTGATCGGGATCGACCCTGATCCGACGGTGCTAGCTCTAGCCAAGGCTAAGCTCGCCCGAGCTGGCGCAAATGCAGAGCTTTTGCAGGGATTTGGTCGAGACGCCAATCGGATGTTGAGTAAACGCTCTGTGACCAAGATCGTCTCAAGCTTGGTTTTCCACCAAGTATCGATGGCAGAGAAATCTGCGGCGCTCGCGGCCGGCTACACGGCGATGTCGTCCGGTGGCGAGTTGCACATTGCCGACTACGGCCTCCAGCGCACACCGCTTATGCGAGGTCTCTTTCGGGCGACTGTCCAGAAACTGGACGGATTCGAGAATACCCAGCCGCAGGCCGACGGAGTCCTACCGGAACTGATTCTCGCAGCAGGCTTCAGCGAGGTTGAGGAGACTCAGGTTATTCAAACACCGAGTGGTTCGATTTCCCTTATCCGGGCCAATCGTCGGTGAATTTCCGAGCCGGATTTCCAGTGCTCGGAAGGGACAGAAACACTCCGAGTTCCTTCTTGCACGGATCGTCGCAGCGGCCCCATTGAGGGCTTGGTTCGCAGGCCGTGACTTCCCAGTGCCGCGACAACTGCTTCTCGTGCTTTCGCACTTCAAGGGTGTGGGGATTTAGTTTGAGTTATGCCGCGATTTGGCAGAATCAAAATCACCGGAAAAGTTGACCTGGATCACACCCACTACTCGACGGCTTGCGCTATAACGTTCAGTGGCTCGCAATAGGACAACGCAGACTCTTGCTCACTGCGCCACACAATCACTGAACTGACGCGTAGGCCGGTCTTCAGTGATCGTGGATCGCCTGCGGTGCTAGCCAGCGTGACAGGTACATGCGTTCAAAGGCGAAGACCGCCGCGATAGCTATGCCCGCAATGAGGACAATGGCCGGATCACTTTGCAGCTTCATTGCCGTGAAGGCCGAAAGAACCACGGCGTCGAAAGCCAGCGCAGCCAAGACAACGGCCCCTGCGGCACCGACCTCCTTTCGGCGGAAACGAAACACGCCCCAGTGCACGGTCATGTCCATGACCAGGTAGAAAAAGGCACCCAGCGATGCGATCCGGCCGAGATCAAAGAAGATCGCGAGCGTCGAGGCGATGACCACCGTGTAGACCAGCGTGTGCCGTTGAATGTTTCCAGGCATGCCGAAATGCCGATGCGGGATCATTTTCATATCGGTCAGCATCGCCAGCATGCGGGACACCGCGAAAACGCTGGCGAGAACGCCGGAGGCCGTCGCAACGGCGGCCAGAAGGACCGTCAGATAGAAGCCCGTCTGACCGAGCGCCGGCCGGGCGGCCTCCGCCAGGGAATAGTCCCGGGCGGCGACGATCTGGTCGATGGTCAGGCTCGATCCCACACCGAAGGCCACGAGCAGATAGACGAGGACGCAGAGCGCGATAGAGATCACGATCGCCCGGCCCACATTGCGATGGGGTTCGGTGACCTCCGCACCGCTGTTGGTGATCGTGGTGAAGCCCTTGAAGGCAAGGATCGCCAGGGCTACCGAGGCGATGAAGCCCGTCACAGTCGCGGCCTCTACCGAGGTTGAAGCCGCAGCGAACTGGAATCCGCTCGACCAGAGTGCGGCAATACCAAACAGCGCGATTCCGCTGATCTTGACCGCGGCCATGACCAGGGAGAACCGCCCGACCGACCGGTTGCCGGCGATATTGACCAGGAAGGCGAATATGATCACGGCGACAGCGAGGATCGGCACCAGCGGCCCGCCCACGATCTCAAAGGGCCGCAGGACATAGGTGGCGAAGGTCCTGGCCACGAGGCTTTCTGCGATGATCATGCTGAGCGCCATCAGCAGGGCGGCCCCAGCGGCGACGGCACCCGGGCCGTAGCATTTCTGCAGGATCATCCCGATCCCGCCCGCCGAGGGCCAAGCGTTCGATGCCTTGATGTAGCTGTAGGCGCTGAAACTCGTGATGATCGCGCCCGCGACGAAGGCGAGCGGAAACAGCGGTCCAGCCAACTGGGCGATCTGGCCTGTCAGAGCGAAGATGCCGGCACCGATCATCACGCCGGTGCCCATGGCCACCGCTCCGCCCAGGGTTATCGAGCCCCTCTTGTAGTCACTGCCCTCGAGATCATGCTGCATATCGTCTTGCCTCTGGTCGGTGCTGTTCAGTCAGTACGCGGTTGGTCGGGTCGCCCCCTCTCGCGATCTGATTCAGTTAAGCCAACACTAGCGTGCAACCAGTCTGCGGTTACAGGGTCTATCGGGCCCGGGGAGGCGCGCGACCGCCCACACCCCGGCATCAACGGCCTCACCCGGTGGGCACGAGCGAACAACCTGATTGGAAACGACAGGCAGGCCCTCGCAACAGGGAGGGGCGGGGCTATTGATTTTGAGCATATCCGAATGCCAACGAATCCTCGTGTTCACTGCCAATGGGATTGATTTCTATCAACGTTGGGTGCCCTATGAAAAAGTTGCGGAGCCGGAACTGGTTTGGAGAACGTTTTGCGGTTGATCGCGATTGTCGGCGTATTGCTGCTGATGGGATGTACGGCTGGGCCGACAAATCGCGAAGCTGAACGGACTGCCGAAGCCGCCCGATACTATCCAGCAGAAGCCGTGGACGTGAACGCAGTGGCGCGGGGCAGGGCGCTCGTGGACAGTCGTTGCGCTGCGTGTCACGCCGTCGGACCTGTGGGCAACAGTCCTCGTCCGACCGCCCCTGCGCTACGCCACCTCGGGACTCGCTATCCTGTGACGGACCTGCAGGAAGCCTTTGCCGAGGGCATATCCAATGGGCATCCGGATATGCCTCAAATCGCCCTGGAGGGGGACGAGGTAGCGGACCTGATCGCCTACCTCCAGCATATCCAAAACCACACAAGCCCCTAGCCGGATCGCCAGCTTTTTGACCCTTCGCGCACTCATTACCATCCGGTGCCACCACGCCGCCCTAGACGGTGATCAGGCTGCCGTTGATCACATCTGCTTCGCCAGGGTTTAACGTCAGTCTCAGAAAAGACTTCTGGCGGCTGGTCAGGCACGTGATCTGAGGCAAGCTCCCGTATGGTGCTGATAGGCTAACGATGAAACGTTTCTGGATTTGACGTCATGGTATGGAGCAAAATGAACCCAACCGGTTCCACTCTTTACCGGTTCCCTACCGCGTCGACGACGTGGGCGAGGTGCTCGACGTTTTGGTCGGGATATACCGGTACGAGCTCGCGGTATAGAATCCGCTGACGAACCTTCTTCGCAATACTGAGGTTCACCCGGAAATCGTTACTTCTGACAAAGTTAGCATCATGCAAGGTAGCGATGAAGGTTCGACCTCGGCGGGGTCCTCACAAGTCAGCGTAGGAGCGTCTTCCATTTCGACCGACGGAGGGGACCGGTAGACTCGAGTTTTTCGACAGGTTCAGGTTTTCCTGCGGGCTCTTCGACCGACCGTCTATGGGTGAAGCGGAGCGGCGCTTCTTGCTCACGATATCAACCATATACTTCTGATGGCTGCCGAGACTCTGGTTGATTAGCGCAGCGCCGCGTTGATCCCGTCGAGGGCGGTCGCTCCGGGGGTCAGTTCAGCATCGGACATGGCATTGAGAGGTTTGGCGACCGTCGCGAGGGCGTCATGCAGGTCTTCTGACTCGGGATCGACATAGAGCAGGCCAGTGAAGATCTCGCCGACGGCCTGCCGTTCATGCAGATGGGCCGTGGCCTTGACCCAGTCTGTCGCGTCGTAGTCCTGGGCGACCTTGCGCAGCATCAGGACGGACCCGTCATGCTGGGCCACCTCGACCAGCGAGCCCGGTTCATAGGAGGTCGTCACCGGCGCGCGGCCGAGGATCACATCCAGCCAGTTGACCGCCCCATTGTGCTCGCGCACCCAGTCGAAGCTCTTGGTCGGGCCCTTGTGGTTGTTGAACGCCCCGCAGGGAATTTGAGCGAAGATGCACTTTTGAGACGGGCTCAAACCTCCCTGCCGTCACTTTTGGCGGATATCGCGGATGTGACTTCCCGTGTCGCACTGGCAGTCTAGGTAACCGTGCTCCGGACAGGTCAGGCAGACATCCTCCAGGCGAGCCTTGAGCGCCCGGCGGGCGCGGTGTAGTTTGACATTGACGTTGTTCAAGTTGAGTCCAACGCTAACGGCGACCTGATCGCGGGGCTCACCAAGCAGATCTATACGCCAAATAAGGTCGCTATAATCTGCCTTGATCGTCGGCAGGAGTCGATAAAGACAGTGGCAAACGGCCGCATCTATTTCGTCGTCGGGTACGAAGGCAATATCTTCCATCTCACTGGGTTCGCGGAGCGTTTCTTTGCGACGCGAAGTCCGACGATGATGGTCGATGAGTGTGGTGGCTAGAACCCGGCTCAACCAGCCACGCAAGGACTGGATGTCTCGCAGGTCGCCGGCGCGCTTCAGCGCACGCTCCATGAAGTCCTGCAGCACCTCCTCGGCGTCGGCGTGATTGCTGAGACGCCGACGAAGGAACATCAGAAAAGCGCGATGGCATTCGACCAGTTCCCTTCGAACGGCATCGTCGGCGACTTTGGCCGCATCTTCGGTGTCCACTGAAAGCGTCACTGATGCATCGCTCGGCTCTATCATCCGCAATCCTCGCGCCGTCCCGGCACCGCTGGCCGCCCAGCTGAGATTAGCGTTGCTATTGTGCTCGTGGAAGGGGTGAACAATCTCAACGACAGGAGGACTGTCCCTTCAGTCGGTTGGAAGGCAATTGGTTTCCGGAAGGCGAACAAGTCGCAGCGCCTTTCGAGTTGCCGTTCGGCCGCGAACCTGCTGGGCACCGTCGGTGTCGGAGGTATCCTGCTGGCTGAACGCGCCTAGGACAGTGACGCCCTGCGTTAGAGGCTTTCCGAACGGACCTCTGGGCCATCGCCAAGCCAACATCCTACCGGACCAACGTCCCTGCCTTAAGTCGCATCCTGTACCGCTACGGTTGCGGGCCGGAGCGGAGGCCGGTCTATTTCGTGCCTCTTGCTAGAGCGGTTGCGCTAAACTTGTATATCGGGCCGGACGCCGTTGGATTCGAACGGTTCAGGCCACTGCGACCGCGTCTGATCGTCAGCACTCCGTTAGGTTCGAAATCCAAATCGACGCTCGCCAGCCATAGCGACGTCAGAATGCCTTCGGGGCAGATCGAAATTTGGGCGGGCTTGCAGCCTTTGACGTTGTCGCGCTTCAGCAGCGCAGGCGGACGCTGAACATTGTCATGGAGCTGAGGGCTGCGAGAGTAGCAGCAAGGACTGCGCCGGAGTGTCATCATCGCCACTGGAAGGTGTTCGTGCGTGCGTGTCGGCTTCCAGCCCCGCTGCTGGGAATTTGCGGTCGGAATGCCAAAGTTTGCGGATCCACATGTCAGCAAAACCCCACGCGGCCCCATGGTTCAATCCGCCCGCCGGGCGACGCTCGGACATGGATGAACGACCCAACGATTTCACTCTGTCAACATTGGTAAACCGCAACTGTAAGGCACTGGCGGGTTCACCGTCTTATTCGTGAAATCCTGATGCCAATCCACAGGGCAAGAAGAGACCATCCGATGTTGAAAAAAGCCCTGCGTGCTGTTTCACCCGATCGCGCAGCATTCACGGTGCTGGCCAAGGTGCTGGAACGGGCCGTCAAGTACGGAACGCTCGTTGTCCTCGATCCTTGGAACGGGCGTCACGAGTTCGGGACGGGCACTAGGCCCTTCGCGACCGTGCGCCTGACCGATCCTGAAGTACCGGCTCGCTTGCTCGCCAGCCCCAGCCTCCGGGCGGGCGAAGCCTATATGGATGGCGACCTCATCTTACAGGACGGTTCATTGCGCGACTTCCTTCTCATCGCGGTGGCTGCGGCGGAGGCTCTGACCAAGGAGGCCCAGATTCTTCGTAGCTTCGCGGCTCGGGTCCAGAGGCTACAGCGTCATAATCCGGTCGAGCGCGCGCGGGACAATGTAGCCCACCATTATGATCTGTCGAAAGATCTATACAAACTGTTCCTTGATGAAGATCTCCAGTATTCATGTGCCTACTTCCAGACTGGTGCTGAAACACTTGATGAAGCCCAGATGAAGAAGAGGCGGCACCTCGCCGCGAAGCTCTGCCTCGAACCTGGCGCTCGCGTCCTAGACATCGGATCGGGATGGGGTGGTCTCGCGCTCGACCTTGCGAGGAATCATGGGGTAGAGGTCGACGGCCTTACGCTGTCGAAGGAGCAGTTGGCGCTTGCGCAAAAGCGCGCGCGAGAGGAGCGCCTTGATGATCGAGTGCGATTTCACCTGCAAGACTATCGACATTCATCAGGCATATTTGACCGAATTGTCTCGGTCGGCATGTTCGAACATGTCGGGGTGCCGCACTTCGGCGAATTCTTCGATGTGGTCCGTCGCCGGCTCGCTCCGGATGGATTGGCCGTGATTCACGCGATCGGCCACCGCAATCCACCGGGCGACAGTGATCCGTGGATCGACAAATACATCTTTCCTGGTGGCTATTGTCCGTCGCTTTCCGAGGTGTTGGCCAGCGTCGAGAAGAATGACCTGTGGGTGACCGACGTTGAGATTCTTCGGCTACACTATGCCGAGACCTTGCGGCACTGGTCGGAACGCTTTCAGGCTCGGCGGGCGCAGGCCGCCGCACTCTACGACGAGCGCTTCTGCCGGATGTGGGAATATTATCTCGCTGTCTGTGAGGCCGCATTCCGCGTCGGAGGCCTGATGGTATTCCAGATCCAACTGGCGCGGCAGCCGACCGCTGCTCCCCTTACTCGAGATTACATGGTCCACACTTAGTTTTCCATCATCACCAACCCGGTTAGGTGGAACTGCTGATGTCCTATCCGGCAGCTCATTAAGCCTAGACAATCTCACTCATGTTTCCGAACAAATTCGAGCAGGTGTCATCGGCTATCGCGTGCTCAGGCAAGGTATTTGGTGCGCGGTTGCTACCCCCGGAAGGGATGACTCTGGGTGGACTGGTTGATGTGGGTACCAGCTGCAATCTCAAATGACCGTAGTCAGCGAATGCGGCGACCCGCTCATGATTTCGCGTCTTCCGTCATCGGCGTCAAATTTACGGCCTCACCCGTCGTTCTTAAGGAACGACACGCGTCACTGGAACCAATCATTGATCAGCGTCAATGTGCTTCCCGCCTGTTACCTGCTTTTGGACTACGAGGAGAGATGTCGTCATGACAAAACCAACGCGGGTCGCCGTGAACGGGTACGGCGTCATCGGTAAACGGGTCGCCGATGCGGTCCGGGTCCAGAGGGATATGACCCTTGTAGGGGTCGCTGACGTCGCGACGGACTGGCGCACGCGTGTCCTTCAGGACCGGGGTGTGCAGCTTTTTGCCGCCACGCCCCAGGCAGGCGTTGAACTTCGTGCCGCGGGCGTGCCGACGGCCGGCGACCTGGACGATCTGTTGGATGAGGCCGATGTCATCGTTGATTGCACGCCCAAGCGGGTGGCGGCCGACAATGTCCCGCTCTACCGGGACCGGGGACTGAAGTTCGTCCTGCAGGGCGGAGAGAAGCACGCGGTCACCGGCCATTCCTTCGTCTCGGAGGCCAATTTCGAGACGGCGGTCGGGCGCGAGGCGACCCGGGTCGTCTCCTGCAACACCACAGCGACGGTGCGGACGCTGGGCGCTCTCAAACGCGCAGGATTGCTCCTTCGGGCCCGCGGCGTCCTGCTTCGACGCGCGACCGATCCGTGGGAAAGTCACCTGGGCGGCATCATGAATACCCTCGTTCCGGAGCCCGAAATCCCCAGTCACCAGGGCCCCGACGCCCAAACCGTCGATCCTGACCTCGATGTGGTGACCATGGCCGTCAGGGTTCCGGAGACGATCGCCCATCTCCACTACTGGTCGATCCAGATGACCCGGACGGCGGACAAGGACGAGGTGCTCGACGCCTTGCGATCCTCATCACGCATTCTGCTGATGAAGGATGCGTACGGTCTTAACGCCCTCAACGCCGTCAAGGAGCTGATGGCGGATCGGTGCCGATCTCGCAGCGACCTCTATGAGGTGGCGCTCTGGGCCAACATGCTCAAGGTGCAGGGCGATGAACTCTTCTACGCCTATATGGTCGACAACCAGGCGATCGTGGTGCCGGAGACGATAGACGCCATAAGGGCGCTCGACGGTCGCGAGATATCGGGACGCCGCTCGATCGCCGCAACAGATCTGGCCATGGGCATCGAAGGCGGTCTGTTCTCTGAAGCCGGGTCCCGGACTACCTAGAAACCCGCTCCCAATGTAGACGCGACGGCTATAGCCCATCGCTCCAGGGCGGGGCGCAGACAATCGAACGGGGCATCCTTCGGATCCTTCGTCACCAGACGGAACGCAGCCATGACCATCCGCACACTCGACGTTGGCAATCTGTTCTCGATCCTTGGGGCGGGAGGGACCCAGAAACGACAGGGCCGTATTGATAGAGTCGGTCGTGTGTCGGTGAACGCAGTTTCTGATTCCGCGACGGTTGCTTACGACGCGTCCAGGACCAACCTGTCCGCAGTCATGACCGCGACCAAAGCATGTGGCTTCTCCTGCGCCGGCGAGGCTATGCTCAAGCTTGTCTGTCAGGATCACGCCGAGCCTGTCAAAAGCGCGTCCGGTCGAGACGGGCCGGTGCCTGCCGAGGCACATGGGGACCATGCGGGAAGCGCAGGCCAAGTGTTCGCTGACGTCCTGCACGGCGACAAGGCGAGCAAGGTCAAGGAGCTCCAGGCGCAACGCAGAAAGGTCGGCATGGTCGGCGACGGCGTCAACGACGCCCCGACCCTGACCCAGGTCGACGTCGGCTTCGCCATTGGCGCAGGCACCGACGTCGCCATGGCGAGTGCTGATATCGTGCTGATCAAGAGTGACCCGTTCGACGTCGTGGGTGCCGTCGAGCTGTCGCTGGCTACGCTCGGGAAGATACATCAGAACCTGCCGTGGGCGGTCGGCTATAATGTCATCGCCTTGATGTTGAAGCGGACCAAACTGACTGGCATCCACCGCCCGGGCGAGGCTCCCGCGGCCTCCCCGTTACCGACGGCGGCCGCATGAAAGACCTCGCTCCGCAAGGCATACCGACCGCGACGATGGCCGTCCTCATGGCAGCGGTCTTTACGGTGTCTATGGGCTTCGGCGTTCTCCTTCCGTTGCTGCCGTTCATCATCGAGCGGCTGCTTGGCGCGGGGGCGGAGGTCGGGGAGATTTCCCAGTCAACGGGCTTGCTGACCGGCCTTTACATGCTGTCGTTGTTTCTCTTCGCGTCGATGTGGGGGCGCCTGTCCGACAGGTATGGACGTCGGGCGATCCTGCTGATCGGGCTTGTGGGTTTCGGCGCCACCATGCTGGTGTTTGCCTTCATTGAGAGCCTCGTCGCCGTCTATGCGGAACGGGTTCTAAGCGGCCTGTTCGCCGCTGCGGTTACACCAGTTGCGTTGGCCACCATCGGCGATCTGGCGGCAACCGAGGAGGCGCGGGCGCGCCGGCTGACATTCGTCAGCCTGTCGGGCATCTCGGGATTCCTGCTGGGGCCGATGCTGGGCGTGTTCATCGCTAGCGCTGCCGCGGATCTGGTCTCGAGTAGCGATCCGATGGGGTCTCTAGCGTTTCCGCTGGGCGCGACCGCCGTTCTCGCCTTTGCCGTGGCCGGTGCCGCAGTCTTCGTCTTGCCGCGAACCAGGCACCGGGTGCAGGTGAGCAGGCCCGACCTGGCCGTGGCGGTGACAAGTCGCTGGCTGATTCCCAAACTACTGATTCTGGCGTTCATCGTTGCCGCCGGGGTCGGGGTATTCGAGGTCGGTCTGTCGCTTCGTGGGAAACAGGAACTGGGCATGAGCACGACCCAGATCGCCCTTATGTTCACGGAGTGCAGCGTGGTGATGATCGTGGTGCAAGCGATGGTGTTCTCGCCCTGGGTCAGACCCTCAACAACCCGTTGGATGATCGCGCCTGCCCTGGTCGTCCTGACGATCGGACTGCTTTTGCTGCCACGCGCGACCAATTTCAGTTGGATGCTCGCGGTGATCGGGGCGGTGGCGGCAAGCGCCGGCATACTGACACCGATCCTAGTCTACTGGATCTCCAGCCGGGCCGGCAGGGCGCAGGGGCTCCAACTCGGCCGGCAAACCGCCGCGGCAAGCCTAGGGGCGGCCGTCGGTTCGGCCGCGGGGGGCCTGTTGTATGATGTCGCCTGGTTGCCCGGTGGGTCGTTCCTCATCATGTCGACATTGACTGGGATTGGCGTCGTGCTCAGCCTCGGCCTGCCCCGGATGCTCAGCCCACCCTGTTCCGGTTCGACCGAGAGCGCGCTTTGACAGCTGAACTGAACCAAGCACGCCGGTGTTCGTTGAATCAGAAGCCGCCGCGATCGGGACGTCACGTTCTGTTGGCAGGTGGCGTGATCCATAGGATCTCCTCCATGTTTGAAGTCACTCAACGCTCCGTCAGGCGGACTGCGGTCGCCGTGTCGATTCTTTCCCTGCTCGGAGCCGCCGGGTGCGCCGCCACCGCCGCGGACTCCGGAACGGCGATGCCGGATCGGCCGATGGCCGGGATGAGCATGCCACACGCCGGAGAGGGTCACGGCATGATGGGCCAGGATCATGCCATGCCCCCGGGGATGAACATGCCTCGGACCGCCTTCTCGGAGGCCGAGATGGGCATGCACCGCGCCATGATGATGGCGACCGATGTGAACACCCAACGGATCTGGGCGCGCAAGATGATCGCCCACCACCAGGGGGGCATCGCGATGTCGCGGGCTCTTCTGGCGAGCGATGCGACGGATGTGGAGGCCCGCCGTATGGCGCAGGCCGTCATTGACGCACAGACACGGGAAGTCGCGGAACTGGAATCCTGGCTTGAGCGCCATCCGGGTTGATCGCTCGAGGACAGGGCGGCGGAGCCGCGACATGCTCCGCCCGTCTCCGTCCGATGTCCCCGACACGTTGGAGGGTGTGTAGTGGAGTTTGAGCAGAGGCGGCTGATCCTCTCCATTCTCGGCCAGGCCGGGACCCTCACCCTGGCGACAGTGCGCGAAGATGGCTGGCCGCACGCCACCGTCGTCAGTTTCGTGAACGACGACCTGAATCTTTATTTCGGGACGGATCCTCTGTCGCAAAAGATCAGCAACATCGTCCGGGACCCCCGGGTGTCGGCGACCGTCACGCTCGGCTTCGAGACCTCGAGAGACATCCAGGCGCTCTCCCTCGCGGCTGAGGCGGAGCGCGTTACCGACGACACCGAGCTCGCGAGAGTGGCTGATCTTGTTCTGAAGAAGTTTCCCAGATCTGGACGTCCTGCGCCGGCTGAGGTTCTGGAGGGTGTCGCGGTCGTTCGCCTGCGCCCGACCATCTTCTCGATCCTGGATTACAGCAAAACCTTCGGTAAGACGGATCTGATCGACCTGCGTGCCGATCCGGCATCACCCGGTCGGAGGGACAGCCGGTCTCCCTGACCGTGATGCCCGGAAGGTCAGGGCGGGGTTGGCGCGCCCGGCCGGTGCGCACCGGCGTGGAATGGGCGATCCCGCTGTCGGTCTCTCCGCAACGATGTAAGCGTTCCGGGTAGGGGACGTCTTATCTCCAGAGCGGGCACTGCGCCCGCCTGTTTATGGCAAGGCGGAACCGTGTCGATCACTTGGGCGGAAACGTGGAGATCCGGCTATGGGCCGCTGGCCCGACGCGCCGAAACAATCACGCGGATCGAAAGCATGGCGCAGCGTCTGGTGCGGCGCGGCCTCAGCCCGGACGAGGAGTCGGTCTACCGTCTGGTGGCCGCTGCAGATCGGCTCGCGAGCGCCGGAATGTGGCTGGTGGCGCACATGACTTACGCACGCCGTGTCGACCTGTCCGGTGCGCCCCTGCCGGCGGAGGCTTTCAAGGTCCCGCCGGAGGGCCATACCGGCGGATCCCTGAACATGGTCACCGCCTTCGTCGGCTATCTGCTGGCGAACGCCCTGTCCGGGACCACGCGGTCGTGGATCATGGGCCAGGGGCACTGCGTGGCCGCCATTGAGGCGGTCAATGCCCTCACCGGCGATGTGTCGCCCCGACAGAAGGGTCGCTACAGCCGTTCGGACGCCGGCCTGTCCCAGCTCGTTTCGGACTTCTACAGCTATGCCATAGGAGCCGACGGTCGGCCCGCCACGCCGCTCGGCAGCCACGCCGGGCCGGACACCGCCGGGGCCATCTCGGAGGGCGGCTACCTCGGGTTCGCCGAGCTCGAATACGTCCACATCCCGCTGCCCGGCGAGAGTCTGGTCGCCTTTCTCAGCGACGGTGCTTTCGAGGAGCAGCGCGGCTCCGACTGGTCTCCGCGCTGGTGGCGGGCAGAGGACAGCGGTCTGGCGACGCCGATCATGATCCTCAACGGGCGCCGCATTGAGGAGCGCACCGAGATCGCCCAGGACGGCGGCGCGTGCTGGCTCGAACGGCACCTGCGGCTGAACGGTTTCGACCCGGTCCAGATCGACGGACACGATCCGGCCGCGGTGGCGTGGGCCATTCTCGACTCCGAAGAGCGGATGGCACGCTTCAAGGCGGATCCCGACCGGGTCTATCCAGCGCCGTTGCCCTATGTGATCGCCCGGGCGGTCAAGGGGTTCGGTTTTCCCGGGGCTGGTACGAACCGGGCGCATAACCTGCCGCTGGAGGGCGACCCCCGCGCAAGCGAGCAAGCGCGAGCCGCTTTCAACGCGGCGGCGGCGGCGCTGTTCGTGCAAAAAAGCGAACTTGAAGCCGCGCTGGGGGCTCTCACAACCCACAGTCTGCAGCGCCGCCCCTTGGAGAGCAGCCATCCGGCCGCGCGGCGGGCGCCGCCGGCACCCATGAGACCCGTCCCGGATTGGTCGGACGGGCCGAGGTCGCCGATGGAGGTGATCGATCACTGGTTCGTGGAATTCGTCGACGCCAACCCGGATCTGCGCGTGCGCCTGGGCAATCCCGACGAGCTTAGAAGCAACGGCATGGGGCGCACGCTCGACCGGCTTCGCCACAGGGTGAACCGACCGGAAGCCGGCGTCGCCGAGGCGATCGACGGGGCCGTGATCACCGCTCTCAATGAAGAGGCGGTCGCGGGTGCCGCACTCGGCAACAAGGGCGGCCTCAATCTCATCGTGAGCTACGAAGCGTTTGCGGTGAAGATGCTGGGTCTTCTGCGCCAGGAGATCATTTTCGCGCGCCATCAGCGCGAGAGCGGTCAGGTCCCAGGATGGCTCGCCGTCCCGCTCCTGGCCACATCCCACACTTGGGAGAACGGCAAGAACGAACAATCGCACCAGGATCCAACCCTCGCTGAGGCCCTGCTCGGAGAGATGTCGGACACCGCCCGTGTGCTGTTCCCTGTAGATGCCAACAGCGCCGTTGCCACGCTCCGCGGGGTCTACGGCCGGCGCGGCGAGGTCGCCTGTCTGATCACGCCCAAAAGGATCTTGCCCCAGGTATTCAGCGGGGAGGGAGGCCTGGATCTTTGGGAACGCGGCGCAGCCCTCATTGGAGGGGATCTCGACAGGGCCGAGATCCAGATCGTTGCGGTCGGCGCCTATCAGGCGCGAGAGGCGCTGGCGGCGGCCGCGCGGCTCAATCGAAGTGGCCGTCGCGCCTGTGTAACGGCCCTGCTCGAGCCCGGGCGGTTCCGGGTCCCGAGAGACGAGATCGAAGCCGCCCACGCTGCCTCGGCCGAGGAGCTCGAAGCACTCTTTCCCCGACGTCTTCCCCGTTTGATCCTCACCCATACCCGCCCGGAACCGATGCTTGGGCTGTTGCGTCGCCTCGACGGAGGGCCGGAGCGCACCCGGGCGCTCGGTTATCTGAGCCGCGGCGGAACGCTCGACACGGCCGGCCTCCTATTCGCCAACCGCTGTACCTGGGCGCACGCGGTCGCCGCTTCGGTTGAACTGCTGGGTATTGACCCGCACGAGGTCCTGACGCTCGAGGAGGCCGCTGCCGTGGCCGGCAAGGCTCATCCCCGCATCCTGCAGCCCGCATGACATACGAAGGAGCAACATCGTGATCACCCTCACAAGTCTGGGCGGCGCAGGCACAGTCACCGGTTCCAAGCATCTGCTGGAATCGGATGGCCGCCGTATCCTCGTCGATTGCGGTCTCTTTCAGGGTCTGAAGAAGCTCCGCGAGCAGAACTGGGATCCGTTTCCGATCAAGCCCTCCAGCATCGACGCCGTAGTCCTCACCCACGCCCATCTTGACCATTCGGGCTATTTGCCGAAATTGGTCAAGGACGGTTTTCGGGGGCCGATCCTGGCCAGCGCGGCGACGCGGGACGTCGCCGAGATTATCCTGCGGGACAGCGGTCATATTCAGGAAAAGGACGCCGAGAACGCCAACCGGTACGGCTACTCGAAGCACAAGACTGCGCTACCCCTCTACGGCGTGCACGACGCCGAGCGGGCCGTGGAGCGCTTCTCTTCCACGGCCTTTCGGCAAGAGGTCCGTTTGCCGGGCGGTGCCTCCCTCATGCTACGCCGGGCCGGGCACATTCTCGGGGCCGCGACGGCCGAGGTGACGTGGAACGGAACGAGGATTCTGTTCTCCGGGGATCTCGGCCGTTACGGCGACGCCACCATGGTCGATCCGGAGCCGGTGACGGAGGCGGACTACGTCGTGGTCGAGTCGACCTACGGGGACCGGCTCCATGATCCGCAGGACCCCACTCAGACCCTGGGGGACGTTATCGAGCGAACCACCGCGCGGGGCGGCACGATTGTCATCCCTACCTTCGCCGTCGGTCGCGCCCAGTCGCTGCTGTACCATCTCTGGCAACTGAAGGAGGCGGGCCGCATCGGCCTGGTGCCGATCTACATGGACAGTCCCATGGCGATCAACGCGACCGACCTCCTGTGCGCGCACCTGGAGGATCATCGCATGCCGCGCGACGTCTGCGAGGCCGCGTGCGGGATCGCCACCTATGTGCGGGACGTCGAAGCGTCGAAGAAGATCACCGCCAGTCCCATGCCGAAAGTGATCCTGGCGGCAAGCGGGATGGCGACGGGCGGCCGGGTGTTGCACCACATCAAGGCCTTCGGCCCGGATCGCCGCAACACCATACTCTTCTCGGGCTACCAGGCGGCCGGCACCCGAGGTCGGTCGATGGTCGAAGGTGCCAGGGAAGTGAAAATCCACGGTCAGTGGGTTCCGATTAACGCGGAGGTGGCTACCCTGCCGATGCTTTCGGCCCACGCTGACTACGAGGAAATTCTGCGCTGGCTTTCCGGGATCAAGCGGCCGCCACGCAAAACTTTCATCGTCCATGGCGAGCCCCATGCGTCCGACGCCTTGCGGGTCCGGATCCAGGACCGGTTCGGATGGGACTGCGTTATCCCCGAGATGATGGAGCGTCACGAACTGTGAGCGACATGGTCAAAAACGCCCCCGAGGCGGCAGCGCCCTTGAAAGCGCGCCGCTTCGGCCTCCACGCCCAGCACGACTCGATCGTACTGATGCGTCGGGATTGCCCCGCCTGCCGCTCGGAGGGTTTGTCGGCCCGGTCGCAGGTCGTGGTGAAGTCCGCAGACCGGGAGGTCTACGCCACCCTTTATCAGATGGACGGCAGCGTTCTCGCCATGGACGAGGCCGCGCTCTCCGAGGAAGCTTGGCGAGCGCTGGGCGTAAAGGCTGGTGACCCCGTCACCGTGCGGCACGCGCCCGCGATCGAATCCATGTCCAGCGTGCGACGGCGCATCTACGGTGCCAGGCTGGACGACACAGCGATAGACGGCATCATCCGGGACGTGGCCGCGGGCCAGTACACCCCCATTCACCTCGCCGCCTTCCTCACCGCGACTTCGGTCCTGCCGCTGGATGACGCCGAGACCGTAGCCCTCACACGCGCCATGGTCGGGGCGGGAGAGCAGCTCGACTGGGCGTCCGACGTCGTAATGGATAAGCACTGCGTCGGCGGTCTTCCGGGCAACCGCACGACGCCGATCGTGGTGGCCATTCTTGCCGCCTGCGGCCTGGTTACCCCCAAGACATCCTCGCGGGCCATCACCTCGCCGGCGGGCACAGCCGACACCATGGAAACCCTGGCGCCGGTCGATCTCGATCTGCCCGCCATGCGTCGCGTGGTGGAAGCCGAGGGGGGCTGCGTCGTCTGGGGCGGGGCCGTGAGGCTAAGCCCCGTCGATGATATCTTCATCCGGGTCGAGCGCGTTCTGGATGTGGACACCGAAGGGCAGCTGATCGCCTCGGTCCTGTCAAAGAAGATCGCGGCAGGTTCGACCCATGTGGTGCTGGACCTTCCCGTTGGTGCGACCGCCAAAGTGCGCACAAGAGAAGCCGCCGGGAAGCTGTCGCAGCGTCTCATAGAGATCGCAGCACGGTTCGACCTGAAGGCTCGCTGCGTTCAGACCGACGGGACCCAACCGGTCGGCGTCGGCATTGGACCGGCGTTGGAAGCGCTCGATATACTTTCGGTACTGCAGAATAGTCCCGAAGCGCCGCAGGATCTTCGCCAACGCGCCTGTCTGTTGGCGGGTGCTGCGCTCGAACTCGCCGGCGCGGCGGAGGCTGGTCTTGGGGCCACCACTGCCGAAGCGGTCATTGCCGACGGTCGCGCCTGGATTAAATTTCAGCGGATCTGCGAGGCGCAAGGGGGTATGCGGACGCCGCCCGTCGCGGCCCAGCGAACACCAATTCATGCGAGTCGATCCGGCCGCGTCATCCTGATCAACAACCGCCAGATCGCCACTCTGGCCAAGCTGGCGGGGGCACCCGAACGGAAGGCGGCCGGCGTCGAGATGCAGGTGCGCCTGGGAACTGAAGTCGCAGTTGGCCAGCCTCTGCTGACAGTGCACGCCGAGACGGCGGGCGAACTGGCCTATGCGCTGGACTATGCGGCCTCCCATGGCGACATGATCGAGATTGAAGGCTGACGCGCAGACCCGACGACTGGTCTCTGCAGTGCCGTAAGAGTGCAGGATTCGGATCAGACGTCGCTGCGCACCTGATTCATCCGCCGCTTCTGCGCGCTGCTGCGGTCGAGGTTTGACCTGTCGGGCCGACGGCTGATCGCCACCGTGCCGCAAGAGCGCAGGGGTCGGAGCAGGAGCCGCAGCGCACCTGCATCGCCCGGCGCAACGTAGCGCGGGCCCGGTGCACCCGAACGCCGACGTTGTTGGCGGTGAGCTGCATCTCACGGGCGATTACCTTGAGAGGCGTCTGCTGGAGCTCGGCGCGCCGCAGGAGTTGGGCGGTTTCCGGTTTGAGGTCGCCGAGAGCGCTGGACAGGCACTGCAACGCCCGGTCCAGGCTCTCAGGCGCATCATCTCCGGTGGATACGGGAAGCTCCGACAGCATGGCCTCGTTCAGCCGGGTACGGCTCGCATTTCGACGGTAAAGATCGAACAGGGCATTGCGCAGGACGATGCCGAGCCATGCATCGATCTTGCCGGGATTGGTCAGGTATCGCACGCCCTGCGTGGCCTTCAGAGCGAACTCCTGCAGAACATCCTCGGCATCTTCCTTCGACCGAAGGCGTTGCCTCAGGAAGCGCAAATGAGCAGCTCGTCCCTTTTGAAGGCTCAATTCCACGAGGCGCAGAATTTCCTGCGGACAAGCTAGTGCTGGCACCAGAACAACCTGGCGAAACCCTGCGGTTGGCGCACCCGATGCGGAGGTACGTTGGGCGTTCATCTGACAAGTCCCGTTCTTCAATCGAAAAGCAGGATATGTTCGGAATCTGCGCGCGAACATTGTTTAGGTCAAATGATCCCATCAAGACTATTTGAAACCGAATTTATGAGGGGTCAGTGTTTGTGATGCGTATTAGCCGATTTGTTCAAGTTAGTAGCAACGGGCGAGATTGACATCGAATTGAGCCGCGCGCTTCGAACACCGTTTCGAATCCTCCGACGCTTATGGATGTCTAGAGGTGGGAGTGAAAGGTCTTGATGGAGGTCAGGCCGGACGGATATTTCAGGTGCGAGAACGGGCGAGCCCGCCCCTTCGTCGCAGTCGCGGAACGAAGGCCGGTGTGGCCAGCCTGTAGACCCTGTATTGAAGTGTGACGCGGGCGTCGATCTCGCGCTCCTCACCCCTGGTAAGCCGCCAGTAAACGAGCCAGCACTGGGAACATCGCCAGGGTGAGCACGAGATCAGCCAGAAGCCGCCGCCGACAAGGGCAAAGCTGAGGATTTGAAAAGGTCCGAAATGGGGGTTCGCTCTTCAGCCGAACATCGTCTCGACGAAATGTCCGGCGTCGTGCGACCACCAGTCGGTGCCGGGGAAGCGTGTCTGGGTGGGATCTCTCAGGGCGAGACGGAACGTCGCTACCTGTGTGACGCCGGGCCAAGCCATTACGCCGGGCCGGGATCGCAGGGGAGGCGACTACCGCGGTCGGCGCTGCCGGAAGCGTAAGGAGAGCGGGTTGGCCGCGTCAGGACATGATAGGCACGCCGGACGTGCGCCAATCAGGGACCATCGCCAGGATGCCGTCCATCCTCGCTCTCAACACCGGATCCTCCACGGTCAAATTCGGCGCGTTCGAAACCGCCCGGGGGGCTCTTACATCGGTGATGCGTGGCCGGATCGAGTTCCACGGCCCGGGCCGACGGGTCTTGAGCCTGGATACTGACGGCGTTGTCCTGACTGAGGCCCCTTGGGTGGACAGGGGCAGAGACACGGCACCGGACCTATTGCGGTGGGTTGAGGCGCGTCTGACCCGGCCCGTGGCCGCGGTCGGACATCGTGTCGTGCACGGCGGGCCGGACTTCAGCCAGGCGGTCGTCGCCTCTGAGGCGGTCCTGGATAGCCTGGCGGTCCTGACCCCGCTCGCGCCTCTGCACCAGCAACAGGGACTTGCGGGAGTCCAGGCGCTCCGGAACGCCTATCCCGATCTGCCCCAGGTCGTGGCGTTCGATACTGCCTTTCATGGCGGTCACGAGCCGGTGGTGGATCGGTTGGGCCTGCCCAGGGGCTGGGAAGCCAAGGGGCTTCGTCGATACGGCTTTCATGGTCTGTCCTACGAGTCTGTAGCGGAGCAGCTCGCGACGCTCGATCCGTCGACAGCGACCGGACGCGTGGTCACGGCCCATCTTGGCTCGGGCGCGAGCCTCTGCGCACTCAGGGACGGTCGCAGCGTCGATTCCACCATGGGGGCCACCCCGCTCGACGGCCTAGTCATGGGAACGCGCTGCGGGAGCCTGGACCCTGGGGTGGTGCTCTACCTGCAGCAAGTCGCGGGGCTCGACGCCGCTGAACTCGTCGATCTGCTCTACCGGCGCTCTGGCCTGCTGGGCATCTCGGGCCTCAGCGACGACATCCGTGTCCTGTTGGAGAGCGACAGCCTTGCCGCTCGGGAGGCGGTCGATCTGTTTGTCTACCGGGCGGCGCGCGAGGTCGCGACCCTGGCGGGGGGGCTGGAGGGGCTTGACGGCCTGGTCTTCACCGCCGGCATCGGCGAGAACTCACCGCGCATCCGGGAGAAGATCTGTGCACGGCTCGCCTGGCTGGGTGTCGAGCTTGACCCGGCCGCCAATAGCCGCGGGACTGGACGCTTGAGCGCAGCTGGTAGTCCTGTCACCGTCTGGATGATCCGCACTGACGAAGAACGGATGATCGCACGCCATGCTTCCCGGCTGCTTGGCCTCGACCGGTGACTCGACGCAGAGCAAGTCGGTTCGCCACCCAGAAGGAGGCTCGTTCGTTGATGTCTGATCTGTCGCCCTTGGCCGGCTCCGTACGTGCAGACCAGCTGAACGGCGGCTGCTTTTGCGTGGGGGTGGATCAGGCAGCCCTCGCGGCCGCACTCGATCGCGAGACGGAGATCCCCGGGTTCGCCAGTGAACTGGCTGAAACCCACCCCTGGTTGTTCGCGCGGTCCCCCGTCTTCTTGCCCGCAGAGACGCTCGGCCGGATGATGGACGTGGTGGCGGCGGCGGAGGTGGCTGTCGTGCTGCCCGCTTATCGCGAAGTGGCCTTGGCCTGGACCCCGCCGCTCGCGCGTCGGGATCCGGGTCCTCTGGGTGCCTTCATGGGTTACGACTTCCACGTGACACCCGCCGGCCCCAAGCTCATTGAGATCAACACCAACGCCGGAGGTGCCTTCCTGAACGCCGTTCTCGCCCGGTCGCAGCAAGCCTGCTGCGCGGGCGTCGTAGCCGGCTTCGAGACTCCGGGGCCAGCGACGTTTCAGCAGCACGTCGGAGAGATGTTTCGCAATGAGTGGCGGCTGCAGAACGGGAAAGGGACGCCGGAAACGTTTGCCATCCTTGATGATGATCCCTTGGCGCAGGCACTTTATCCGGAGTTCAGGCTCGCTCAGACCCAGCTGCGGGCGGTCGGATTCGAAGCGCTGATTGGCGATCCTCGCGATCTGAAGCTCGAAGGTGATGTGCTGACGCTCGGCGGCGTCCGGGTAGACATTGTCTACAATCGTCTGGTCGATTTTCTGCTGGAGGAGCCGACCCACGCGGTCCTCAGACAAGCCTATGAACGTGACCTGGTCGTAGTCACGCCCAACCCGCATATATATAGCCGCTTGGCCGACAAGCATAACCTTACCCTGCTGTCCGACCCCGAAAGACTATGTCGTTGGGGACTGGCGGCGAACCATGCCGCAGTTCTTGCGGCGGCCGTTCCCCGTACCGTCCTCGTGCGATCGAAAAACGCCGCAGAGCTTTGGGCAGACCGGCGGAACTGGTTCTTCAAACCGGTACGGGGCCACGCCAGCAAGGCGGCCTACCGCGGTGCCAAACTCACCCGGCGGGTCTGGGAAGAGATCAAAGCCTCCGCCTACGTGGCGCAGGCCTATGCCGCTCCGGGACAACGACGAATCCAGCCCGACGAAGCGCCTGTCAGTCTGAAGGTCGATGTCCGCGTTTACACCTACGGCGGGCGGATTCTGCTTGCTGCAGCCCGGCTCTACCAGGGGCAGACCACCAATATGCGCACGCCGGGCGGTGGTTTCGCGCCGGTCCTCGTTCTACCGGCAGTTGTAGTGGACACCGATCCGTGCGCCGGTGCCGGAACGTCTTCGACCGGTACGGCCTGTCACGATCGTTGGTAGACGAAGATGGCCCTGACTGGATCGTCGCGCCGACTTGGGCGAGCCGTATGGAGAATCAGCAGGTAGTGCCCGGGATTCTGGAGCGAAACATAGCCGCCGTAGGTGATGGAGCCGTCCAGATGCATAGGGTCAAGTCGTTCGGCTCCGGGGCCGGAGTTACGCGGCCCTTCAATGCTCAAAGACACCTCGGCGTCATTGATGCGTTGGTTTATTGCAGCGTCGAACACGGCAAGCGTGGTGTGGTCGGTCCCTGGTGGTGGCCCGTCGTGCATCCGGGTCTCAAGATGGGACTACGGGTGATCGGTCACCTTTGCACTTTCGATGACGTCGTAGACAAGTCGAAGGCCGTCGACGGTCGGCGACTGACGGTCAATAGGCTGGGCCTGGCAGGAACCGAGCGTCAGCGCGACGGCGGCAACCAACAGGAGCGGTCGTGCCCTGTCGCGCATGTAATGGATGTCAGACATCCTCCGGTCCGTCCGCGATGGACTGCACTCTCCCTCTATCGACGAATGACGCATATCCGCCTCACGATAATTACAGCGTTTCGGTCTCCGACGGTTGGATATCTTTCCCCCTTGCTTAGCATTGTCCAGACAGTTGATCGGTTCGTGGAGCATCCTCAGGCGGCAGGTTCTGACCGCCGTTCATCTGCCGAAGGCAGTACCCCGGGGGCGTTTGCGGTCACTATTGCCGACCTCCTGCAAGAGGCGATGCCGGAATGATTTATGGGCCCGATTCTGCGGCTCTTTCGCTTAGGGAGTATTGCCCGCGGTCGGGTGCGTGTCGCTGCAGTGGAAGATCGCTTTTCTCGCCTGTCTCCAGTGACCTTGTGGGTATCCTGGGCGGTCTATTCGAGCGAACGAGCATGGCCGAGCCCTGTCCTTCCGCTCCACCCCGGCCAGGATTGGCGGCTCCAGATTCATCGGGGTCGGATTCTGGTTTGGCATCAGCGGCAAAGTCGAACGTCAGGATACAGACATCGGTGTTTCTTATACGAGGGGGCGACTCTAATGGTATCTGCGAATCCGCGCGTATTCCTCTATTGCGACGTCGTGTGCGAGCACTCGTCGCGCCGGATACCTCGGTCAATCGGATCGTGGCGAAGGCTCCCCGTGTCAAGAGGGTGGTGTGTTTGGCCAAGCGGCGAACTGCACCCGCACATGACCGGCTGGCCCCCTTCACCCAAGCGAAAATCCGCCCCATTTCGCCCGCCCCCGCGAGATGGCTATGAGCCCTTCGCTCTAAAGGCCAAAGTACGTTGTAAGAATGGGCAGACCGCAGCGTCTGAACGTGCATCCGGCCATTGGGAGCCAGCGCGTCGAGCTCTCAGGGGCCACTCGTAGCTTTGGTTCTCAGCCCTTGTTTCGGGAGTTCACATGCGATTGATCCTGCCTCTGCCAGGAAACGAGGTGTTCGCCGAGCGAATCGCCAAGGCCGGCGGGTTTGAACTGGGGAAGCTTGAAACCCGTCACTTTCCGGACGGCGAGAGCTACGTCCGGTTGGTGTCAGACATAGCGGGACGCCCTGTTGACCTGGTCTGTAGTCTGGCGCGTCCGGATCCAGGGTTTCTGAGCCTGATCTTTGCAGCTGATGCAGCTCGGGATCTCGGCGCGGCGGAGGTGACCCTGGTCGCACCCTATCTGGCCTATATGCGCCAGGACCGGCGCTTCACGCCCGGTGAGGCCGTAACCTCGCGTGCATTTTCCCGGCTCATCTCGAGCAGTTTTGACCGACTGGTCACTGTCGATCCGCATCTGCACCGCTATTCAGCGCTGGCTGCCTTGTACGACATTCCGGCGCGGACGCTGCATGCCGCGCCCTTACTGGCCGACTGGATCGCCGCTGAAGTTCCCCATCCGTTGATAATCGGACCCGATGAAGAAAGTGAGCAGTGGGTCCAGGCGGTTGCCGCAGCAGTCGGTGCGCCCCACGTTGTGCTGAGAAAAATTCGGCACGGAGATCGGGAGGTCGAGATCGCATTTCCGGACCTTACGCCCTGGCAAGACCGCCGCCCGGTCCTGCTTGATGACATTGCTTCCTCCGGGCGGACACTCATTGAGGCCGCCCATCAGTTGCAACGAAAAGGCTTGCAGCCGCCCGTCAGCGTCGTCGTTCATGGAATCTTCGCGGGGGAGGCCTTCGCGGAACTCTCCCTGCTCTCCGAAAGGGTCGTGTCCACCGACAGCGTTCCCCATGCAAGCAATACCATCACGCTCGCGCCGCTCATAGCGGCGGCGTTACAGACCTGGGAGGAGGATGGCCCCATGCGGAGTCGACGCCGTCCCGGATTTTCCGGAAGTCTTGGTTGACGCCGCCTGCTCCAGCACCTTTGGCCGCGCCGCGCCGCGCCGCGCCGCGCCGCGCGGTTGCAGGGCTCCGCTTGCGCAATTGTCAGGTTCCAATCCACGTGACTCCGCAGCAGCCGACAATCGCACTGTAGGCGGGATCAGGTGCAACGGAACAGAGACCTTCACCGTGGTGGGCGAGCAGGAGTCTCATTTGAGACCGGCGACCTGGGCATCGCTCGGGCGCAGCTTTCCAACCGGAATTCAGTAGTAGGCAAACAACCTTAACCTGGGGGGGGGCACTCAGCAGCTAGCCAACGACAGACAGCAGCTGGTGTCTGTCATGATGGTCTCATCTTTCCCTCGTCCCCTAGCTCTAGCCCCGCCCCCAGCGCCGGTTCAGCCAGTTGTAGATCGGGCAAAAAACCAATCCGGCGTAAGCTCCGTAGAGAAAGCTTTTTGCAAATCCCAACAGGAATCCGGGCCAGGTTAGCCACGTGAAGCCAGGCAACAACTGCTCCAACATAGCCGGTGCATGCAGGTTCTCAGGCGCGATCAGTCCGTAGACCACGCAAATGAGAAACGTTACGGAAGCCCAAATTCCGAGAGTCCAGCTCACAATTTTCGTGTCTATCATAGGTCGACTCCGCCGAGATTTCTGCAAAGCTGCCGAGGTGAGCTCGCTCAGTGCTCATGGGGCGGTTTCAGGTCGCCCTTTCGTGAGCGAGCGCCATCGCTACCCTTCGTGGATCGATGCGACCCATGACCGCCGTGGCCGCCATGACCCACAAGGTGCAGTCCCACAAAGGCTGCCCCGATCAAAAGCCAGGGCCAGTTTTCCACCATCCAATTCATCAGTCTCTCCTGGATCTTCGTTGGAGCGTATTGTCCGCGTGCCGGCCCGGTCACCAAATTGCCGGGGTCGCGCCCACAGAGCTATGACGCGGTGAGTCAAAATTTCTTACAGACCAGCCTCGGCTCTTCCCAAGTCTCTCTCGGCGGATACGTCGATGAAGCCGCATGCCCAAGAAGGTGTCGCTCGGACGAAGCGCAACTCAGAGTGTCCGGCTGGCCCCAATGCCGACCGAGATTGATCACCGCCAGTTTCGGCTCGGAAATTCGGTGGGAAGGTGCCAGTTTACTGCTGTAAACCCACCCCTAAGTCTGTTGAGATCCGAGGACTTACGATCGCATGTGCTTTTCCGCTACAGCCAGTTTCACGGCAGGGGCTTCGCTGCTGATCATTGGCTCGATAACAGCTCGTCGCGCACGGCGGCGCGCCGAGCTGCCCTTTGCATTGATCCCCGTCCTGTTCGGCATTCAGCAGCTGATTGAGGGAACCATCTGGCTAACGTTTCCCGACAAGGCACCGATGATGAATACCGTGCTTACGCTCGTCTATTCGATCTTCTCGCACGTCCTTTGGCCGATCTATGTACCAATCGCGATTCTGTTGATCGAGCCGGTGCTCTGGCGTCGCCGGGTATTGCTTGCCATCGCGTTGGTCGGGGCCGCGGTGGGCCTCTACCTCCTGTATTTTTTGGTAAGTCTGCCGATCGTCTCACAGGTGCAGGGACGGCATATCGCCTACGTCTCCACGCATTTCTATATCGTCGTTGTGATGTTGCTGTATGTCCTCAGCACTTGCGTCAGCATGCTCTTCTCCAGTCACACGAAAGTCAGGCTGTTTGGTCTCGCGGCCTTTGTGGCATTCGTTGCGGCCTACGTTTTTTATTCCGTGTGGCTTATCTCCGTGTGGTGCTTTTTCGCAGCAGTGCTCAGCGTCATCGTGCTGCTGTACTTTCCTCCACGATCGAAAAAGCCGTCCGGGCAACCGCCGACTTCAGAGCTTCAGTCGCCGGCAATGTGACTGTGCGTCACCGTTCGAGCGGGTAAGGCATGGGGGCTCGTAATGCCTGGCACCCGAAGGACCAGGGCGGTTCTGTAGCCGAAGCCAGCAGGTCGGTTGATAGGCGTGAGGCGGAATGGGCGCCTCACAGGCGCTCGACCGGCAACAATATCCTTATGGTCCACCAGGTCTTTCAACGCGGAGTTTCCGGGTGGCCGGGATCGGGGCTGCGGCGACGAACAATCCCGTAGGTCCGGCACTAGGCATCCGGAATGGGCTGTGGCGACATGCCCATCTCCCCCGCACGCATGCGCGGAACCCCGGGTCAGGATCCCCGGGCCGCAAGTGCGATGGGTAGTGCACGGCCCGCCGAGGGGGATCGACTGTGCGGTTGAGGACGAACCGCGAGTCGCCGGGCCTTGAGATTGGTTTTTTTCAACGATGGCGGCGTGGGTAAGTTCCCCCGATCGACGGTTCAGATCAGCGCAGGGTGTAGGCAGGTAGGTCGGGCGCTGCCGCCGGTGTGGGGTTGCTTTCAAGGTCGGCGATGAGCGCGTCCATCTCGGCGATCTCATGCTTTTGGGCCTCGATGATGCCGTCGGCAAGTTCACGAACCCGCGGGTCGCGGATATGGGCGCGTTCGCTCGTCAGAATCGCGATTGAATGATGCGGGATCATCGCGCGCATATAGTCGACGTCGTTGACCGTCGCCTGGCTACGGACGAGCCAGAGCGATCCGGCGAACACTAGGACCGCCCCGCTGATGATGGCCAGGTTCAGACGCTTCTCCGTGTACATCTTGAGCATGAAGAGCAGCATGATAACGATCATGACCGCGCCCATCACCAACGCCATCCACGCCCGGGTCTCGCTGAACCGGACGTGGTCCAGCTGGTAGGTGTTCAGATACATCAATCCGAACATGACCAGCGTGGATGTCGCGATCATCGCGCCGAAACGCAGATAGCTTTTGGCTTCCATGGTAGATCTCCGTTCTCTCAAGTCCGACCGCAACGTGTCATGACGCCTCGAGGTTGCAGGGAGGAAGAAAGATCAGCCGACCCGATGAATTCAGCGAATGTCGACGAGGGAATTCGGATCCCGCTGCGTAATCCACCTACCGTTCCGGGACGACTTGAACCTCCCGATCCGGGCCAGATGAAACGAAGGTACCAGCGGACGGACGTCAGACTGTGCCACTGGGGGGAGTTGCCCGGCCTTCAAACCGTCGCCGAATCCAGCGGCGTCCAGGTTTTTCCACACCCAGATGCAGCGCGGCGGCTACGACCATGGTGACCACGAACAGGCCCGCCAGTTCCAGGGGCGACATGTAGAAACTACTGTCTATCCCGCGAAGCTCTGATGCGACGCCCTTGTAGGCCACCAGCAGCGGCATGTGCACCAGGTAGAGCGCGAAAGAGGCCTCGCCGGAGAAGACCGCGAGGGGCGCGGACAGGGGCCCGGCTTTGGCGGTTCTGGCCAGCATGGACCAGGTCAGGATAAGCGGGGCGGCGAGAGCGACCACCAAGCGATCGTCCAGACTGAACTGCATGGCCAGCAACAGGCACAGGGTCGCGACTGCGCTGGCGCTGATGGCGGAGCCGCGCGACCACTGCCATCGACGGCCCAATCCGTAGAGGGCCATGCCGATCAGAAACTCCGGAAGAATGCGCAGAATGCCCATGTCGTCCTCGGCGCGCGGCAGCACCTTGCCGAACACCTGGCCATAAATGGCGTCGATCACGACGAAACCGAGAACGCCCAGGAACAGCAAGGCCCAGGGGCGGGTCTTCAGCTTCATCGCGATCAGCGCATAGGCAGGGAAGAGCAGATAGGCGAACCATTCGGCCGAGAGCGACCAGGACGGGCCGCTCCAGTTGTAGCCGACGAGACTCGGAAACCAGGCCTGGACGAGCAGCAGGGTCTTGAAGAAGCCCTCGGCTGTGTAGGTGGCCGGATCATACTGGACCCCTGCGGCCCGGGCGACGATCACCATGACCAGCACGCTGCCCAGCACCGCGAGGTGCAGCGGGTAGAGTCGGGCGATGCGGGCGACGATGAAGCGCCGGTAGCTGAAGGTACCGGCGGCGAAGGCCGGGCCATAGACGTGGGCCAAGATGAAGCCCGACAGCATGAAGAAGGCGTCCACCGCCAGCCGGGACCGCTCGATGATCGGGCTGAAACCCAGGGCGGGATCCCACTGGAGCTGGTAGTGGAACAGAACCACGCCCACGGCCAGGAAGGCCCGCAGGCTGGTCAGGGCTCTCAGATCGGCGGGATAGCCTTCGCGGGTGGGCGATACGGACGTCATGTGCGATGGCCCCCGGGGCAGGACGGGACCGGACTGTCCGCCTAATTGGATTACGCATGGTCCGGCGACATCCCTCATTGAGGCGAGGAAAGGCGGAGCCGTCCAACCGTCGGGGCTTCCCATTCATGCCGGGCGAGATCAGGCATCTTGCCGGATTGCTGAGGAGCGAAGATGGAGCCAGGGTCGGGTACGGCGACAGGGCCGACGAGGGTGCCGTGAGACGATGACCAGGCCTTCATCAAGCATGGACTTCGCCATCGGTGATGGTTGGGCGGCGTATGAGGGACCGCACGCGGATCACCTTGCCCATGCCCATGTCGCCATCCAGTTGGCCATCGCGCGCTCGGGCATGGTTCGGGTGGTCCTGGACGGCGATCGCGTGCTGACGGGGCAGGCGGTCATTGTCGGGCCTCGCGTGCGACATCAAATGGTGGACGTGGGCGACCCGCTCCTGTTGCTGTACCTGGAGACGCATACGGCCCTCGCCTCGCGACTACTTGCATCCATTGCCCCGGCCGGCGCCGCCGTCGCTCCTCCGGCGGTTATGGCGAGCTTGAACCTGCGGGCATCCGCGATGACCATTGTCGAGGGTCTCTCGGTGGGGCTTGGGTCAAGGGAAGGGCGCCTGGACCCGCGGCTTGAAGAGGCCTTGTTGAAGGCGTCGAAGGACCCCGCGCCCGGGGCCGTCGCCCGGGCCGCCGCCAGCGTTGGCCTGTCGCCCGCGCGACTCAGGGCGCTGGCGCAGACACAAATACGCGTCCCGTTGTCACAATGGCTGCTGTGGCAAAAGCTGCAGAGAGCCGGGCATGAGATGGCCCGCGGCGCCGGACTGGCAGAAGCGGCGGTCGCCGGCGGCTTCGCTGATCAGGCACACCTCACCCGTATCACCAGGCGCATGTTCGGCGTGACACCGTCACAGGCGTCGGGCGCGGTTCGCGCGGTCGGCAATCGTTTCGTTCAATAGAATGCCGCCTGGGTGGAGCAGGTAGGGGCGTCAATGGAGCCTCCCCATGCCCCTGCTCAGGTTTGTCGTTCGCGTCCTTTATGCACCGGTGTTCTTCACGGTTTTCGTCTGGTCAGCCCTGACCCTGGTCGAGAGAGGCGCTCCGCTATGGGGATTGCCGGTCCTGCTGGGCCTGGCGCTGGCCGTCTCCTTTGCAGCCGAGCGCATTGCCCCCTACGAGCGGGCGTGGAACCGCTCTCACGGGGACGATGGTCGCGACTTGATTCATGCGTTGGTCAATGAAGCCTCGATTTTTCTGTCGGTGCTGGCCTTGCCCGCGGTCGCCGCGTGGGGTCCCGAACTGGGTGTCTGGCCGGCTGGATGGCCGCTGTGGGGCCAACTGGCGTTCGCCATTCTGATGGCCGACCTGGGGATCACCCTGGCCCACTACGCCAGCCACCGCTTCGCTATATTGTGGCGACTTCACGCGGTGCATCATTCCGTCAAACGCATGTACGGGTTCAACGGTTTGCTGAAACATCCCCTTCATCAGGCGATCGAGCTGACTGCGGGTATTGCGCCTCTGGTCCTGATAGGGCTCCCCCAGGATGTCGCCTGGCTCCTGGCCTTCTCCGTGGCGATCCAGCTCCTTTTGCAGCACTCCAATGTCGACATGAAGATCGGACCCCTGATCTATATCTGGGCGGTCGCGCCGGCTCACCGCCACCATCACCTGGCGTCCCGGACTGAAGGGGACGTCAATTTTGGCCTTTTCACCAATCTGTGGGATCACCTTCTGGGCACGTTTCGATCCGGTATCGACACGCCGAGAGCCGGTGAGATCGGTGTCCATGGTCGATCCGACTACCCGCGGGGATATCTTCTTCAGCTCGTCGAGCCGTTCCGCCGGCGTGGTTGAACGCGGGACCGCCGCCGCTACCGTGACGCGCGGGCCAGCAGGGCGATCAATTCCTCCGCCTTGGCCTTGCGGTCGGCGGGATCGTCGCCGGTCATCGCGCCCATGACACAGTGGTCGAGATGGTCCTTCAGAACCTCGCTCTCGACGCGCAGCAGGGCTGCCCGCACCGCCTGGAGCTGGGTCAGCACGTCCACGCAATAACGGTCCTCGTCGACCATGCGCGCGATGCCGCGCACCTGTCCCTCGATGCGATTGAGGCGGTTGATCAGCCTGGGCTTGGTCTGGGTCTGCATCCGAATTCCTCTGTTGGTCAATTGCATATACCCCCTGGCCGTATATTGCGATATACCCCCAGTGGGTATATGTGGCACCATCGAGAACAAGGAGAGACCCCCATGTCCACGCCCTCCAAGTCTGGCTCGACCGGCCACAGCTGCTGTGCCGGCAAGAACGACAAAGCCGCCGTTGTGACCCTCGATCCGGTGTGCGGCATGTCGGTCGATCCCGCGACCACGGCGCATCGCGCGGCCCATGAAGGTGAGGACTATTTCTTCTGCTCGGCCGGTTGCCGGACCAAATTCATCGCCGATCCGGAGCGCTATCGGGGTGACCGGCCGGAGCCCGAAGCGGCCATCCCCGGGGCGATCTACACCTGTCCGATGCATCCCCAGATCCGTCAGGAGGGACCGGGATCGTGCCCGATCTGTGGCATGGCGCTGGAGCCCGAGACGGTAACGGCCGAGGCACCCGTCAATCACGAGCTGATCGACTTCACGCGGCGGTTCTGGATCGGGCTGGTGCTGACCATTCCGGTGTTCGCCCTTGAGATGGGCGGCCATCTGTTCAGCCTGCATCAGAGGATTGACGGCCAGACGTCGAACTGGATCCAGTTCGTGCTGGCGACGCCGGTGGTGTTGTGGGCGGGTTGGCCCTTCTTCGAGCGCGGCTGGGCCTCGCTGCGCAGTCGCAGCCTCAACATGTTCACCCTTATCGCCATCGGGGTCGGGGCGGCCTGGATCTACAGCGTGGTCGCGGTGCTGGCCCCGGGCCTGTTTCCGGCGGCGGTGCGCGGCATGGACGGCAGCGTGCCGGTCTATTTTGAGGCGGCCGCCGTCATCACCGTGCTGGTGCTGATCGGCCAGATTCTGGAGCTGCGGGCCCGGGAAAAGACCTCTGGCGCGATCCGGGCCCTGCTGGATCTCACGCCCAAGATCGCGAGACGCGTCCGCGACGACGGATCGGATGAGGACGTCACCCTGAATCTTGTTGTCGTCGGAGACCGCCTGCGGGTTCGGCCCGGTGAACAGGTGCCGGTCGACGGGGAAATCCTCGAGGGACGGGTGTCCATTGACGAGTCGATGGTGACCGGGGAATCGATGCCGGTGACCAAGGAGCCCGGGGCCGGTGTTGTCGGCGGGTCGCTCAATCGCACCGGATCATTCGTGATGCGCGCCGACAAGGTCGGGGCGGACACCCTGCTGTCGCGGATCGTGCAGATGGTCGCCCAGGCCCAGCGCAGCCGGGCCCCGATCCAGCGGCTGGCGGATACGGTTTCAGGCTGGTTCGTGCCGATGGTGATCGCCACCGCCGTCCTGGCCGCGATCATCTGGGGACTGTTCGGGCCCTCACCACAGCTGACCTATGCGCTGATCGCCGCCGTCTCGGTGCTGATTATTGCCTGTCCCTGTGCCCTGGGTCTGGCCACGCCGATTTCGATCATGGTCGGCGTCGGGCGTGGTGCCCAGGCGGGGGTGCTGATCCGCAACGCCGAGGCGCTGGAACGTTTCGAGAAGGTCGATACGCTGGTGATCGACAAGACCGGCACCCTGACCGAGGGTCGCCCGTCCGTCATCGCGATCCAGCCCGTGGCCGGTTTCGACGAAGACGAGCTGTTGCGCCTGTCCGCCAGTCTGGAGCGGGGCAGTGAACACCCGCTGGCTGACGCCATCGTTCAGGCGGCCAAGGATCGCTCCCTGACCCTGTCCGAGGCCAGTGAGTTCGACAGCCCGGTCGGGCGCGGCGTCACCGGCCTGGTCGACGGCCGCCGCGTGGTGCTGGGCAACAGCCGCTATCTGGCTGAGCTCGGCATCGCGGTTACGTCGCTGGAAGCCGGGGCCGAGGCGCTGCGTCACGACGGGGCCACCGCCATCTTCGTCACCGTCGACGGTAAGGCCGCCGGGGTGCTGGGCATCGCCGATCCGGTCAAGGCGACCACTGCCGAAGCCATCATTGCCCTGAAGGCCGCCGGCCTGCGGCTGGTGATGATGACCGGCGACAACCGCACCACGGCCGAGGCCGTGGCCCGACAGCTGGGGATCGACGACGTCCGGGCTGAGGTCCTGCCCCAGGACAAGGCGGACGTGGTCGAGCAGTTGCGCGCCGAGGGCCGGATCGTGGCCATGGCCGGCGACGGGGTCAACGATGCCCCGGCCCTGGCCGCCGCCGATGTCGGCGTGGCCATGGGCGCGGGGTCCGATGTGGCCATCGAGAGCGCCGGCGTCACCCTGTTGAGCGGCGACCTGCAGGGGATCGTGCGGGCCCGGCATCTGTCGAAGGCGGTCATGGCCAATATCCGCCAGAACCTGGTGTTCGCCTTCGGCTATAACGCGCTGGGTATCCCGGTCGCGGCGGGTCTGCTGTACCCGACCTTCGGCCTGCTGCTGTCGCCGGCTATCGCGGCGCTGGCGATGTCGCTGTCCTCGGTCAGCGTGATCGGCAATGCCCTGAGGCTGCGAGCCGTCAAACTGTGAGAGGCCGGCTCGAGGCGGTCCGCAATCAAGGACGGGCGCCGCCGACAGGCACCGGGCGAGCCGGGCGTCGGCCGCCGGTCGTTTGCATCCGTGTTTCCGTCCAGGTTGGAACCGTGGCCGCTGGCCTGGATTAGGCGAGAAGCCGCCAATCTGGCCGACCCGACCCAACGACACGCCTGTGCACCTTTCAGCCGACTATTGCCGTGCGTCAGCCTGTCGCGAGGGGAAGCCCCGCCGCGTGCGTAAACATCTAGAGGTCGTCGCTCGATCAAGCGAGCCGGCCGCATGAAATCCAGGAGTACCCCATGAAGCTCGATCGTCGAGGATTGCTGCGCGGCGCGGTGGCCGGGGGCGGCCTGCTGGGACTGCAAGGCCTGATGCCCGCCTGGGCGCAGACAGGATCGCCCGGCCTGCGCGCCGACCTGCCGACCCTGACAGGTTCGAACATCGATCTGACGATCGGTCAGTCTCCCTTCACCGTGAACGGACGCACCGCGACGGCGACCACGATCAACGGCGTTCTGCCGGCCCCGCTGTTGCGCCTGCGTGAAGGGCAGAACGTGCGGCTGGCGGTGCACAACCAGCTCGAGGAGGACACCTCGATCCACTGGCACGGCCTGCTGCTGCCGTTCCAGATGGACGGCGTACCGGGCGTCAGCTTTCCCGGCATCAAGCCGCGCGAGACCTTCGTCTATGAGTTCCCGGTCAAGCAGTCGGGCACCTTCTGGTACCACAGCCATTCGGGCTTGCAGGAAGCGCTGGGCCATTACGGCCCGATCGTCATCGACCCGGCGGGGGCCGACCCGGTCGGCTATGACCGCGAGCATGTGCTGGTCCTTTCGGACTGGAGTTTCATGCATCCGCACGAGATTCTCGAAAAGCTGAAGAAGAGCCCCGGCTATTTCAATCGCCAGCGCACCACCCTGGCCGGGCTGCTGGACGGCAGCGACCGGATGAGTCTGGAAGAGCGCCGCATGTGGGGTCAGATGCGGATGGATCCGCGCGACGTTCTCGATGTCAGCGGCACCACCTACACCTATCTGATCAACGGCCACGGTCCGCAGGAAAATTGGACCGGCCTGTTCCGGCCCGGCGAGCGGGTGCGGCTGCGCGTCATCAACGCCTCGGCCATGTCGATCTTCAACGTCCGTATTCCCGGCCTGGCCATGACCGTGGTGCAGGCCGACGGCGAGAATGTGCGCCCGGTCGAGACCGACGAGTTCCAGATCTCGGTGGCCGAGACCTATGACGTCATCGTCCGCCCGACCGAGGACCGCGCCTACACCATCGTCTCCGAAGCCATCGATCGCTCCGGCATGGGCCGCGCCACCCTGGCGCCCCGTCTGGGCATGACGGCCGAGGTCCCGCCGCTGCGCGAGGTCCCCAATCTGACCATGGCCGACATGGGCATGGGCGGGATGGATCATGGCTCCACAGGGGCGGGGTCGATGGCCGGCATGGACCACGGCGGCATGAGCGGCATGGAAACCGGCGGCGACGCCATGGCGGGTATGTCGATGAGCGGCATGAACATGCGCGATCCGGAGAACGCGCCGCCCGACATGGTCGTCGGCGTCGGCGTCGACATGGTCAATATGTCGCCGAAGAACCGGCTCGGTGAACGCCCGACCGGCCTGGCCGACGTCGATCACCGGGTGCTGGTCTATACCGATCTGGTTTCTCTGGAGCCCAACAAGGACCAGCGCCCGCCCAGCCGCACCATGGAGATCCATCTGACCGGCAACATGGAACGGTTCATGTGGGGCTTCGACGGGCGCAAATTCTCGGAGCTGGTCGAGCCGATCCGTTTCGAACGCAATGAGCGGGTGCGGGTGACCCTGGTCAATGACACGATGATGGCCCACCCGATCCACCTGCACGGTCATTTTTTCGAACTGGTCACAGGCGGTCCGGCCGGCCACCAGCCCCTGAAGCACACGGTCAATGTCGCGCCGGGCGGCAAGGTCACCTTCGACCTGACCGCCGACGCACCCGGCGACTGGGCCTTCCACTGCCATCTGCTGATGCACATGCACGCCGGGATGTTCAACGTCGTCACCGTCCGACCCATGGAAGGAGCAGCCGCATGATCCGGACCTCGGTCGCCTTGCTGCCGCTGATGCTCGTCGCCGCACCGGCCTTCGCCCAATCCCACGCCGGTCACGCGTCGACGGCCCAGGTCCAGCCTGCCCCGCTGCCGCCCGGCTGCGTCCGTCTTGGCGCGCCTGACGCGGATGCAACCCGGATCGGAACCCCCGGAGCCCCGATCTGTCCGACGGGTGCCGTTCCGGCCCGGTTGCAGACATCCGCGCCAGATCCGCAGGCGGGTCATGACATGTCTGGCATGGCCATGGGTCAGACACCGGCGACAGCTCCCGCCGACCCACACGCCGGCCACGATATGTCCCCGATGGGCCAGGCGTCACCCGCGCCGGCGATGCCTGCGGGTCATGACATGTCGACGATGGACCAGAGCCAGAGCCCAGCGGGCTCGCACGCGGGTCACGACATGACCGGCATGACCATGGGTCAGACGCCGGCGACACCTCCCGCCGACCCACACGCCGGCCCACACGCCGGCCACGACATGACCCCAATGGGCCCTTCGTCACCTGCACCGGCGATGCCTGCGGGTCATGACATGTCGACGATGGGCCAGAGCCAGACACCGGCGGACCCGCATGCAGGCCATGATATGGCCGGTATGGCCATGCCGCCCGACATCCAGACCAGCGCGAACAACCCGGGACGTCCTCCTGAAGCCCCCCCTCCGGCCTCGGCATTCGGAGGGCCGACCCACGCCGCGGACCTGATGTTCGATCCGGCGGAAATGGCGGCGGCTCGCGAACAGCTGCGCGTCGAGAACGGAGACATTCGCACCACGGCCGTCATTATCGACCGGCTGGAAGCCTCCTTCTCGGATGGCGAACAAGGCTACACTTGGGATGCTCAGGGCTGGATCGGAGGCGACATCAACCGTTTCTGGTGGAAGTCGGAGGGCGAAGGCGCGTTCGGCGACGGGGTGGAGGATGCAGAAATTCAGGCCCTCTACAGCCGGGCCTTCCGGCCCTTCTGGGACGTTCAGGCGGGTTTGCGCCAGACCTACCGGCCCGAAGGTGATCGGACCGATCTCGTGGTCGGAATACAGGGTCTGGCCCCGTACTGGTTCGAGGTCGACGCCGCGGCCTTCCTGTCCAACAAGGGCGAACTGACGGCCCGCGCCGAGGTGGAATACGATCAACGGATCACCAACCGCTGGATTCTTCAGCCGCGGGCGGAGATCAACCTCTCCGCCGAGGACATTCCCGAGCTTGCGATCGGCTCAGGCCTGACCTCGTTGCAGCTCGGGGCGCGCCTGCGCTACGAGATCCGCAAGGAGTTCGCGCCCTATGTGGGTGTCGAGTGGAGCCGCAGCTTTGGCAGGACTGCCGACTTCCTCAAGGCCGATGGGCGGAGCGCGGAGGACACCCGGCTGGTCGTCGGCATTCGGGCCTGGTTCTAACGCCGCCAGGAGGACCCGCGGCATGTCACGGAGGGGCATCCGGGATGGAGATTCTCAAGGACGTTCGGGCCGTCGTGATGGATCTCGACGACACCCTGATCTCGGCCTATCGCCGTCCGGATCTGGTCTGGCGGGGGGTCTGCCGGCGGTTCCGGTCCGAGCTGGGCGTCCTCGAAGCTGATGAGGCGGCGCATGCGCTGACGAGGGCCGGAGCGGCGTTCTGGGACGATCCGGACCGCCATGCCCTGGGCCGCCTCGACCCCCTTGGGGCCCGACGCATCATCGTGACCGAGGCGTTCCGGGAACTGGGGGACGGCGGGCGACGGCCCCCGTCCCCCCAGATCGGTGAGCTGATGGCCGATGCCTTCAGCCTTCAACGCGACCGCGACATGCGGCTTGAGCCGGGCGCGGACGCCGTGCTGGACCATCTGCGCGAGGCTGGTTACCGGCTGGGGCTGCTCACCAACGGCGCCGGCCCGCTGCAGCGCGCCAAGATCGAACGGTTCGATCTGACCTCGCGTTTCCACCATATCCAGATCGAGGGCGAGGTCGGTCTCGGCAAGCCGGATCCGGCAGCCTTCAACAAGGTGTTCGAGGCCCTGGCCGTCGATCCGGCGGCCGTCTGCATGGTCGGCGACAGTCTGGAATGGGATATTCGGCCCGCCCGGACGTTGGGCTGCCGCACGGCTCTTTACGATCCCGACGCGCCGAACGGAGACCAGGCGGATCAGGTTGAGGCGGATATCGTCGTGCGAACCCTCGAGAGCCTCCTCATCCATTTCCCGGGACCGCGCGGTCGAGGCCGGATGAAAATCTGATCGGCGCGGCGATTTCCGCCAGGTCGGGCCGTCGATCGACCACAAACCGATACTTTTCTGGAGCGCGATGCGACACCGGACAGACGGAAAAAGCGCCGCGCGGTGAACCGCGCGGCGCTTCCTTCAATCAGGCTCCGGTCCTCGGGAAGGAAGAGGCCGGCACCTCAATGAACCATGAAGCGGACGACGCCATTCATCTGGTGGCCGTCGGCGCCGGTTGCGGCCCAGGCGGCGGAATAGGATCCGGCCGCCAGGGCGGGCAGGGGCACCCGGACCGTCGTGGCCGGCGACGCGTCCGCGATCACGGTGACGTCCGTGGCCTGACCGCCGGAGCCTGTCAGCTTGAGAGATGACAGGGTCATGGCGTGCGGGAACGTCACGGCGAACGCCGTCGGTGCGGCGGCCAGCATGGCGTTGTCCGCCGGCGTCGTGGAGACGCCGTTGGCCGAGGACGCGGCCGGCATGGCAGCGTGATCCTGCATCGGCATGCCCGCGTGGGAATGGGACTGGGCCTGGGCGAACGATATGGGGGCGAGGGACGTCAGAACGGCCAGAGCGGCGAGGAATGAACGGTTCATGGGAAAACTCCTGGTTACGCGAACTATTGCTGGGGCGGCATGGTCATGCCGTCCATCTTGGACATGTCATGGCCGGCCATCGGATCGGCGGGGGGAGGCGTGGGGGTGGGCGCGGGTGTCGGGACAGGGCGGGCTGGCCGGGGCGCCGAGACCCTGGGTGACGGGGTGGGCCCGGGCGTTGCGACCGGGGGCATCGGTGCCGGCTCGGGCATGGCCGCCGGAGCGGTCTCGACGGGTGCAGCCGCCGGGGCGTCAGGCGCTGTCTGGGCGTCGACCGGCTTTGGCTCGGCGGCGGGCTGACAGGCGGCAAGGCCGACGGCGGCAAGGGCGGAAAGGACGAGAATTCTCACGTGAACAGCTCCTGGATTGGGGACGAAGAACAGGCTCTCGACTTGGCGACCGCCGAAAAACGAGGACCGGTCGCCCGGCACCGCCCGCGTGAACGAGCGGCGCCCTCATATCAAGAATACGCGCGCGTGCGCCGGAGCCCTCGCCTCGCCGTGGGGATCACCCGGACGCCGCTTCTCTCTTGATGACCGGCATCCGGTTCCGTGCACGTCAGACTGATCCCTCGGGAAACGGCGGCCCGGCCACCGTCTCGCGCAAGGCGTCGGACAGCTTGCGTCGCGCCCGGGCCACGCGGGTTTCCACGGTTTTTACGGAGATCCCGAGAATCCCCGCCGTCTCCGCCTGACTGCGTCCCTCGATCGCCGTGAGCAGAAGCGGCGCCTTGAGGTGAGGCGGCAGGCGGTCCATTTCCTGGTTCAGCCGGAGCAGTCGGTCGGTGGCCTCCATCCGCTCATCCGCCGGGTCGCTCCCGTCCGGCACGGCCAGGGCCTCGGGCGCCGACAGATCGATGCCGCCACGGATCAGCCGCCGAACGAACCGGCGGCGACTCCAGTCGCGGCATTTGTTGAGGGCGATGGTTCGAAGCCAGGCCTCGAAAGGGCGCGCGGGATCATAGCGGCGAATGCTGATCCAGGCCGCGGCATAGGTCTCCTGCAGGAGATCCCACGCCTCCTGTTCGTCCCCGACATAGCGCCGGATGACCCGAAACAGGGCAGCCTTGGTCTGCCGCATCAGTTCGCTAAACGCCGCGCGCTCACCGCTGGCGGCGCGCGCTGAAAGATCGTCCGGAGCCTCCACCCGAACGGCTAGCGTTCGTCGGGCGCGAGGGCCGAAACGATACGCTCGTCGAAGACCTTCGCCTGGGCGGCGGTCAGCACGGATCGCATCTCGAAGACGTGTGTGATCGTCTCCTTCTGCAGCGCGCCCATCGCGTCATGAATGTGGTCGACGGCGGCCTGGACCTGGGGGCCGTCCCCGGCGCCCTGCTCAATTGCCCGGGCGAGTTCCAGATTCGCCGCCCTGACATTCGCTTCGAGCACCGGCCGCCGCGCCGCGAATCTCGCCTCGATCGCTTCAATTCGGCTGTGTTGGTCGGGCGACAGCGTCAGATCGTCGTGGACGATGTCGTGAAGCGAGGGAGGCGCGCGGTTGCTCAGGACCCAACTGGCGCTGATCCATGTCCCGGCGCCGCCGGCCAGGGCGGCCAGCAAGGCCGTGACGACAATGGCCCGCCAGCCGCGCATCATCGACCCACATCCAGTCTCGCCAGGGGAGCCAGGCTGGTATCGGCCGTGAAGATCGTCAGATCTCCAGGGGGTCTCGGCGCGGCGATCGCGCCGAAGCCGCCAGCCGTCAAACCGGTCGCCAGGGCCATGGCGACGGCGCCCAGACGCAGTTGTGACACAAGCCGTTCCCCTCGCAGGATGTCGACCCGTTTCCAGACGAGGGGCTCAAGCCCCTCGAGCGATGTATCGACGGGCGCGGCGGCCAGTCCTGTCAGAAGGTCATCCAGATTACGCGGCATTGAAACTCTCCTTCACGGCCCCTGATAACTGCTACGCGTGCCTTCGCCGAATCCCTCGGGTGAGGGGGCTGTCCCCGTGCTGCGTAGTTAGCAGAAGAGGCGGAACCGGAGTGGGTCATGGGATTGCGGAAAATGTTGGCGGCGTTCGCCGTCCTGGTCGCCGTGTCGGTCAGTGCGCCGGCCTTCGCCCATGAAGATCACGATCCTCCAGCCGCAGCATCCGTCGCCGCCACGCCGATGGCGGACGGTCATGGATCGGACATGGCGGGGATGCCGGCGATGTCGGCGGGCATGGATCACGGCGGCATGTCGGCCGATGCCGCGCGCCGCACGATGTCCCAGCGTCTCGTCCGTTGGTTGGGAGCCATGCATCCCGCGGCCGTGCATTTTCCTATCGCCCTGTTCCTCGTGGCCGCTGTGCTCGAGATCGCCGCATTGACCCTGCGTCGACCGGTCCTCACCCAGGGCACCCGGGTGATCATCGCCCTGGCCGCGATTTCGGCCGTGGGCGCCGTGGTGCTCGGCTGGTTCGCCATGGGCCTGCCCGGATCCGATGACGTGACCCATACCTATCACCGCTGGCTTGGCACCTCGATCGCGGCGCTGGGCCTGTTGAGCTGGTGGGCCAAGGAGCATTGGGTCCGCAAGCCGGGCCCCAAGCGCGAACTGCTCTATATCGGCGCGTTGACCGTCACCGCGTCCGCCATTCTGGTGAATGCCCTGCTGGGCGGCATACTGACGCATGGCGTGAAACACCTGATGTTCTGAGGGGGCATACTAGCCTGTCCCCATCCGGCAGGTCCTGAACCCCCGTCCCCACCTGCTTCTTCGGCGGCCGACATGTTCGCCGTCGGCACGTCCGCAACCTTCGCCGATCCCATGTCCGGGCGGCCACCTTGGAGATACCCATGAAAGCACGTTCCATCTTCGCCGGACTGGCGTTTGCCGCCGTCCTCGCCACCTCCGCACAGGCACAGGTCACGGATGAGCAGCAGGTCCGCTCGGTCGTGACAGCCTACAAGGACGCCATCACGCGGATGGATGTGTCACAGACTCCGGCCCTGTTCTGGGCGGACTCGGAGATTTTCGAGAACGGCGGGGTCGAGGGATCCTTCGCCTATTATCTGGAGCACCACCTCGGGCCGGAGTTCGCCGACCTGGCAGGCTTCGAATTTCGCAATCATCAGATGACGGTGGAGATGGACGGCGACACCGCCTTCGTCAGCGAAACCTATACCTATCGTATCACCTTCAAGGACACCGGGCGGGCACCGATCGAGCGCCGCGGCGTCGCCACGAGCGTATTGCGCAAGCGCGATGACCAATGGCGTTTCGATGTCTACCATTCGTCGGCCCGACCCATTCGTCCGGCGGCCTGAGCGCATGCAACCGGGCTCACCCTGCTCTTGATCACTGGAGGAATGAGTCGATGACAGCATCGTTCTCCCGCCGCACCCTTCTACTCGTCGGTGTCGGCGCGGCGGCGACCGCGGCCTGCGCGCAAACCGCGCGACCGTCGTCCGACCTCGCTGTCTACAAGTCGCCCACCTGCGGCTGTTGCGGCGCGTGGGTCGAGCATATGACGGATGCGGGGTTCCAGGTGCGGACAACCGAGGTGGCCGATCCCGGCGCGGTTCGCCGCGCCTGGAGCGTCCCCGACCCGCTGGCGGCTTGTCATACCGCCGTGATCGGCGGCTATGTGCTGGAGGGGCATGTGCCTGCCGAGGATGTGCGCAGACTTCTTGTGGAGCGCCCCGACGCCCTCGGGCTCGCGGTGCCGACCATGCCCCTCGGCTCGCCGGGGATGGAGATGCCCGATGGCCGCCGGGAAACCTATGAGGCCCTGCTGATCCTCAAGGGCGGCGGCACGCGCGTGTTCGCGCGTCACGCCTGAACGGAGGCTGTCCTGAAAGTCCTCAAACTCTCGACTCAACTGCATAAATGGATCGCGCTGGTGGTCGGCCTGCAGGTCCTGTTCTGGGTCGGCGGCGGCCTGGTGATGGTGGCGATACCGATCGAGACGGTGCGCAGCGAACATCGCGTGGCGGAAGCGCAGCCGCAGCCTCTGGCCCTCGACGGCCTGCCGGGACTGGCCGAGATCGCCGGTCGCGCCGGGGTCGTGCCGGTGCAGGTGGACCTGCACGGCACGCCGCGCGGCCCGGCCTGGACGCTGAAACCGGCGAGCGGCGAGCCGGTGATCGTCTCGGCCATCACCGGGCGACCGTTCGCGCCCATGTCGGCGGACGAGGTCTCGGCCTTCGCCAAACGGGCCTATCGCGGCGAAGCGGAGGTGACGGGGGTGGCCTATCTGGCCAGCGCGCCGGAGGAGACGGGCAAAACCGGGCCGCTGTGGCGGGTCGACTTTGCCGATGGCGAAAAGACCGCCTTCTATGTGTCGCCGTCCACCGGTGAGGTGGTGTCGCGTCGCTCGGGGATCTGGCGTCTGTTCGACTTCTTCTGGCGTCTGCACGTCATGGACTGGGACGACGGCGAGGATTTCAATCACCCGCTGATTATCATCACCACGGCCCTGACGCTGAGCATCGTCATCTCGGGATTCATCCTGTTGTGGATACGGATCGCTCGGGACATCAAGTCCTGGCGCGCCGTGAAACGGCGAGCAAGGCCCGACTGATCGCGGGGTCCGGTGCCAGCATGAGGTGGTCGAGCTCGAGCTACTCGAAACCGATGTTCGCGCCGGCCAGGATTCTGCGGGGTCGACGCTGATGGCGGGATGGAGCCGAGGCCACAGTGCACCTACGCCGGTCCGAAAGCGGGTAGTCGCTCACGGGTCGGCTTCCCGATCCGAAACCCGTCGCACCGGGGTTGTCCGTTCTGGTCCGGTGACTTGACGACCGTCAATTTGGGCGGCAACCGGGTTGTGCAACCGCCGGCGAAGTGGGATTATCTCGCCATGTGGAGCCTGCTGCGCATTGTGATCATCTCCCTGGCGTTCGTCGGCTTCCTCGGCCAGACGGAGGCGCGGGCGACTCCATTTTCAGTTGCGTCCCTAACACAGGATATGGCGCACTGCGCCGAGATGGCGGTGGGACCCACAGACGCCGCGCCGACCCAGAAGCAGACCCCATGCAGTGATATGACAGCGGACTGCATCGCCAAGATGGGCTGCGCAGTGGTCTCGCCGGTGTTTTCGAACGAGCCGTCGTTGGACCAGCCGGCTTCAGGTCTCTCTCCCTCCTATGGCGGAGTGACGGAGCGTCTGACCGGAATCGTAACGGCACCGCCCCGCGCCCCTCCAAAAACCGAAGCCTGATCCTGCATTCGCGGGTCTGTGCGGCGTCCCGGCGTCTGCGGACCTTTTCGATCAGCTGACCTCTGCTCCAGTGGAGTGGGTGTGTCCGGAGCTTCGTCGTGTTGAATTCAATAAACGGTCGGGCGCGCCGCGTCGCGCCGATCTGGGTCCGTGTGGCCCTGGTCAGCTGTGCGCTGGTCGCCGCGAGCGCCGCGCGCGCTGAACCCCTGACCTATACGCAGGCGCTGGCCCTGGCGCGTTCAGACGCCCCGGGCGTGCGCGCCGGTGCCCTGGGCGTGGCGGCGGCGGAGGCCTCGGTCGAGGCGGCAGGACGCCTGCCGGATCCGCGGCTCAGCTTCGGTCTGGACGGCTTTCCGGTATCGGGTCCCGCGGCCGGGCGGTTTGACGGGATCGAGATGACCAATGTCCAGGTCGGCCTGCAGCAGGAGGTGCCCAGTCGCGCGCGCCGTCGGGCTGAACGCCGCATTGCCGAGGCTGATATCGGCGTGGCCCGGGCGCGGGAGGACATCACGCTATGGGATGTCCAGGTCGCGACCGGTCAGGCCTGGATCGACCTGTACTATGCCGAACGGCGACTGGCGGAGATGGACGATGTGCTCACCGCCCTCGACCCTTTGTGGGAGACGGCCCCGTCGGGCGTCGCCTCGGGAGCGAGCCGACCGGCGCAGAGCCTGGGTCCGGTTGAGCTGCGCGCCGCTCTGGATGATCGACGTGACGGCCTGCGGGTCGATCTCGTCCGGGCGCGGGCGGAACTGTCACGATGGACCGGCGATCCGATGCCAGGCGTCACTGGATCACCGCCTTCCATCGACCTTGAACCCGGTGTGTTCGATGTCGATCTCGACCGGCTTCCGACCCTGCGCGCCTACGGCGCGGTGCAGGACCGGGCCGATGCCGACCTCGATCTGGCCCGGGCTGCCCGCCGACCCGACTGGTCGTTCGAGGCCGGCTACGCCCGCCGCGATCCGATGTTCGGCGACCTGGTGTCCGTCGGTGCCAGTGTCAGCCTGCCCCTGTTCCAGGGCAGTCGCCAGGCACCGGTGATCGCGGCCCGCGCCGCCGATGCCCGGCGTGTTTCCGCCGAGCGGGAGGCGGTGGAACGTGAGTGGGCGGCGACCCTGAAGGGCGACCTCGCCGAATATGAGGTGGCCCGGAGCCGCTGGATCCGGGCGCGGGACGTGGTCCTGCCCAACCTGCGCACGCGCGCCGATCTCGAAACCGCAAGCTACGGCGCGGGTCGGGCCGGGATCATGGAGGTGCTGGACGCCTTCACCGCCCTGGCCAATGGCCGACTGGATGCTCTCGACAAGGAAGCCGATGTGGCGCGCCGCGCCGTCCGATTCACCCTGATTTATGGAAACGACCAATGATCCGGTTTGAGCACAAGAACCTGAGGCTGGCGGCTGCGGCCGCCGGTCTGATCATCATCGGCGGTGTGGCCGGTCTGGCGCTGGCCCGCTTCGGTCCGGGCGGTGGGGACCCCGTCGCCACCTCTGCGGGCGAGCGTGAGGTCCTCTACTGGTATGATCCCATGACCCCGGGCCAGAGGTTCGACAAGCCGGGCAAGTCGCCGTTCATGGACATGCAGCTGGTGCCCCGATACGCCGATGAGGAGCCAGGCGCGGCGGGCGTTCGCATTGATCCCGCCCTGGTCCAGAACCTCGGCGTTCGTTTCGCCACCGTCCGGTCGGGGACCCTTGAGGGTGATCTGACCGCCAGTGCGGTGGTGGACTACAATGAACGTGACGTCGCCGTGGTTCAAACGCGCGCCAGCGGCTTTGTCCAACGGGTCTATGGACGCGCGCCCGGCGACGTCATCGCCGCCGGCGCTCCACTGGCCGACCTGCTGGTTCCGGACTGGGGCGGAGCCCAGCTCGAATACCTCGCGGTCCGGCGCACCGATGACGCCGCCCTGATCCAGGCGGCGCGCCAACGGCTGCTTCTGCTCGGCATGCCGGAGTCCCTGATCTCGGCGGTCGAGCGCTCGGGTCGCCCGCGCACCACGGTGACCATCACCAGTCCGATTGGCGGGGTCATTCGAACTCTCGGCGTGCGCGCCGGCATGACCGTGCCGGCGGGTCTGACCCTGGCAGAGGTCAACGGCCTGTCGACCGTGTGGCTCAACGCCGCCGTGCCCGAGACCCTCGGCGGCCAGCTACGGGTTGGCCGCTCGGTTGAGGTGACCCTCGCGGCCTTCCCCGGGGAACGCATGAGCGGTCGACTGATCGCCCTGCTGCCCGAGGTGGCCAGCGACAGCCGGACGCTGACCGCGCGTATCGAACTGCGCAATCCGGGCGGCCGTCTGCGTCCGGGCATGTACGGACGGATCGCCTTCGGCGGATCCTCGACACCGGCCCTGCTGGTGCCGTCAGAAGCGGTGATCCGCACCGGTCAGCGCAATCTGGTCATGCTCGCCGGAGAGGGCGGGCGTTATCAGCCCGCAGAAGTCCGGGTCGGGCGCGAGGCCGGAGGTCAGACCGAGGTCCTCGCCGGCCTGCGCGAAGGCGAGCGGGTCGTGGCCTCAGGCCAGTTCCTGTTCGATTCCGAGGCCAGTTTGTCCGGCGTCGAGGCGCGCAGCCTGGAACAGGCCCGGGCTCCATCGGCAGCCCCAACTCCAGCTCCTGCTCCGGCCGCAGCCCAGACCCCGGTCTACCGGACAAGCGGCCGGGTCCAGGTCATCGAAGGGCGGTCGGTCACCCTGGCGCACGGACCCGTACCCGCGCTGCAATGGCCGGCCATGACGATGAACTTTACGGTGGCAGACTCGGTCCCACTGGCAGGCATCTCCGTGGGAAACCAGGTCGATTTCACCTTCGACTTGGTCGGCGGCAAGGCCACGATCCGTAGTGTGACCCGGCGTGAGACGGGCCAATGATCGCCGCCATCATCCGCGCCTCGGTCAAGGCCCGCTTCCTCGTCCTGATGGCCACCTTCGCCCTGGTCGCCGCCGGTCTGTGGGCCGTGCGCAACACGCCGGTGGACGCCCTGCCGGACCTGTCCGACGTGCAGGTGATTATCCGCACCTCCTATCCCGGCCAGGCCCCGCAGATCGTCGAAAACCAGGTCACCTACCCACTGGCGACCACCATGCTGTCGGTGCCCGGAGCCCGCACGGTGCGGGGCTATTCCTTCTTCGGCGACAGCTATGTCTATGTGCTGTTCGAGGACGGGACCGACCTCTACTGGGCCCGCTCGCGGGTGCTGGAATACCTCAGCCAGGTCCAGGCGCGCCTGCCCGACAGCGCTCGACCCGCGCTCGGTCCGGACGCCACGGGTGTCGGCTGGGTCTATGAATATGCGCTCGTCGACCGCACGGGCCAGCATGACCTGTCGCAGTTGCGCAGCCTGCAGGACTGGTTCCTGCGCTATGAGCTCAAGACGGTTCCCGGCGTGGCCGAGGTCGCCAGTATCGGTGGCATGGTGCGCCAGTATCAGGTGGTGCTCGACCCCACCAAACTGGCCGCGTTTGGCGTAACGCACCAGCAGGTCGTCGCGGCGATCCAGCAGGGCAATGGCGAGGCCGGCGGGTCGGTCCTGGAGCTGGCCGAAACGGAATATGTTGTTCGCGCCAACGGCTATCTGACCACGCTCGACGATTTCCGCGCCGTACCGATCCGTACGGCGGCCGGCGGCGTGCCGATCCAGCTGGGCGACGTGGCCACCATACAGATCGGCCCCGAAATGCGGCGCGGCATCGCCGAGTTGAACGGCGAGGGCGAGGTCGCCGGCGGGGTGGTGATCCTGCGTTCGGGCGAGAATGCCCAGGCGGTGATCACGGCGGTGCGCGAGCGGCTGGAAACCCTCAAGGCCGGGCTGCCGGCGGGGGTCGAGGTTGTGACGGTCTATGACCGCTCACACCTGATCGACCGCGCGATCGAGAATCTCAGCACCAAGCTTATCGAGGAGTTCATCGTCGTCGCGCTGGTCTGCGGCCTGTTCCTTTGGCACGCGCGCTCGGCCCTGGTTGCCATCATCACCCTGCCCCTGGGGGTGCTGGCGGCCTTCATCCTGATGCATCTGCAGGGCGTCAACGCCAACATCATGTCGCTGGGCGGCATCGCCATCGCCGTCGGAGCCATGGTCGATGCGGCCGTGGTCATGATCGAGAACGCGCACAAACACATCGAGCGATGGGATCACGAACATCCCGATGAGGTTCTGGCCGGCGAGGCCCGCTGGCGGGTGATCACCGAGGCCGCGGCGGAGGTGGGACCGGCCCTGTTCCTCAGTCTGGTGATCATCACCCTGTCGTTCATTCCGGTCTTCACCCTTCAGGCCCAGGAGGGGCGGCTGTTCGCGCCGCTGGCCTTCACCAAGAGCTATGCCATGGCGGCGGCGGCGATCCTGTCGATCACCCTGGTGCCGGTGCTCATGGGCTATCTGATCCGCGGACGGATTCCAGCCGAGCAGAGCAATCCGATCAATCGCTGGCTGACCCATATCTATCGTCGGCCGCTCGACTGGGTGCTGCATCGTCCCCGCACGACCCTGTTGATCGCGCTCGCGGTGTTCGCCAGCTCGGCCTGGCCGATCAGCCAGCTGGGCGGTGAGTTCATGCCGCCGATGGACGAGGGCGACCTGCTTTATATGCCGTCGGCCCTGCCGGGTCTGTCAGCGGCCAAGGCGTCCGAACTGCTGCAGCAGACGGACCGCATGATCCGTTCTGTGCCCGAGGTGGACACCGTGTTCGGCAAGGCCGGACGAGCGGACACGGCCACAGATCCGGCACCGCTCGAGATGTTCGAAACGACCATCCGCTTCAAACCACGCGATCAGTGGCGTCCCGGTATGACGCCAGAGAGATTGGTCGAAGAACTGGATGCAGCCGTGCAGGTCCCCGGTCTGGCCAATGTCTGGGTGCCGCCGATCCGCAACCGCATCGACATGCTGGCCACCGGCATCAAGAGCCCGATCGGTGTCAAGGTCTCCGGTGCCGATCTTCAGGCCCTCGACCGGATCGCCGCCGAGGTCGCCGAGATCGCGAAAACCGTCCCGGGCGTCAGCTCGGCCTTGGCCGAACGCCTGACGGGCGGACGTTATATCAATGTCGACATCGACCGTCAGGCGGCCGGGCGCTACGGCCTCAACATCGCGGACGTCCAGAGCATCGTCGCCGGGGCCGTCGGCGGTGAGACCATCGGCCAGACGGTCGAAGGCCTGGCTCGCTATCCGATCAGCGTCCGCTATCCCCGCGAAATCCGAGATAGCCTGGCGGAGCTTCGAGCCCTGCCGGTCCTGACGCCCTCGGGCCAGCAGATCACCCTCGGCACGGTCGCGACCCTTCAGGTCGCGGACGGCCCGCCGATGCTGAAATCGGAAAACGGCCGTCCCACGACCTGGGTCTATATCGATGTCCGGGGCCGGGATCTGGCCTCGGTGGTCGGCGATCTGCAAACGGCGGTCACAGATCAGGTTCAGCTGAGTCCGGGCGTGACCATCGCCTATTCCGGGCAGTTTGAATATTTGACCCGTGCCGCCGAGCGGCTGAAGATCGTGGTCCCGGCCACCCTGCTGATTATCTTCGTCCTGCTGTATCTGACCTTCGGACGCTTCGACGAGGCGGCCCTGATCATGGCCACCCTGCCGTTTGCCCTGACCGGCGGAGTCTGGCTGCTGTATCTGATGGGCTATCACCAGTCGGTCGCGACCGGGGTCGGATTCATCGCCCTGGCCGGACTGTCCGCCGAGTTCGGGGTGGTGATGCTGATCTATCTGAAGACGGCGCTCAACGACCAGGGGCCAAACCCGGGGCCGGATCAGGTTGAGACGGCCGTGCGTGAGGGGGCCCTGTTGCGGGTGCGTCCCAAGGCGATGACGGTGGCCGTCATACTGGCGGGCCTGTTCCCTATCCTGATCGGCCACGGTGCCGGCTCGGAGGTGATGAGCCGCATTGCCGCGCCCGTCATCGGCGGCATGCTGACGGCACCTTTGTTGTCCATGCTCGTTATCCCCGCAGGCTATCTGCTGTTGAGACGCCGCAGGTCCCGTTCGAAAACGTCACCCCAAGGAGAAACACCATGAACCATGCCCTTATCCTGTCCGCGGTCGCTGCCCTCGGCCTGAGCGCCTGCGGTCAATCCGAGACCGCGCCGGCCACCGACCCGGCCCCCGCTTCTGAAATGCCCATGGCGTCGAACGCGTCCGGCATGCCGATGGCACCGGATATGTCCGGCATGCCGATGGCGGGAGGGCAGGCCGCCAAGACCGGTGCCGGCACAGGCACGATCACGGCTGTCGATGCCTCGGCCGGCACCGTCACCATCGATCATGGCGCGATCCCGGGTGTGGGCTGGCCGGCCATGGCCATGACCTTCTCGGCCCCGGCCGCTGTGCTGGAGGACGCAAAGGTCGGAGACCGGGTCGCCTTCGAAGTCTCGGTGCACGACGGGGTCAATGAGGTCACCGCCCTGCGCCCGCAGTAGTCGGGTGCCCCGGCCGGGCGGAACGCCCGTCGTAGGACGGGCCTGAACAAGGAAGAAGCGCGATGATGGATGGAAAGGAATGGGCTGGATGATGGGCGGCATGGGGCTGGTCAGCCTTCTGGCGATCGTCTTTCTGGTGCTGGCGATCGCGGCCCTGATCAACTATCTGCGAGGGCGCGGCTGATGGCGACGCCGGCCAGTGACCGGCCGGTCGTCATCGTCACCGGCTCCAGCGGTTTCATCGGTTCGGCCCTGGTCAAACGTCTGGCCAATCGGTTCCGGGTGATCGGTTTCGACCGCGACCTGCCGCCCCATCCCCCCGCCGACGCCGAATGCGTCTGCATCGACCTGGCGGATGACGCCAGCGTCGAGGCGGCGTTCGACCGGGTCCGGACGGGATACGGGCGCAAGATTGCTTCGGTCATCCATCTGGCGGCCTTCTTCGATCTCAGTGGCGAGCCCGACCCGCGCTACGAGGCGGTGACGGTGCGTGGAACCGGCCGCCTGCTGGACGCCCTCCAGGCCTTCGCCGTCGAGCAGTTTGTCTTCTCCAGCACCATGCTGGTGCACCAGCCGACGGAGCCGGGCCGGCCGATCGACGAATCCGCGCCGCTCGACGCGAGTCTGCCCTATCGCGAATCAAAGGTTCTCACCGAGGCCCTGATCCGCGAAAAACGCGGCAAGATTCCCGCCGTCTTCCTGCGGCCGGCCGGCATCTATGACGACAGCGGTCACTCCGCCTTCCTGGCCCAGCAAATCGCCCGCATCTACGAGAAGCGGGCCAGCGCGCGGGTCTATCCGGGCAGTCTGGCCACCGGCCAGCCCTCCCTGCACCTCGATGATCTGATGGCCGCCATCGAGCGGGTGATCGATCGACGCGCCGATCTTCCCGAGGTCTTTCCGGTCCTGCTCGGCGAGACCGATGTGATGACCTATGACGAAATCCAGCGCGATCTGGGTCGGCTGATCCATGACGAGGCATGGGAAACCCTCTCCATTCCCAAGGCCGCCGCCAGGGCCGGAGCCTGGGCGGAAACCGCCGTCTTCGACGAGGACAGTTTCATCCGGCCCTGGATGGTCGACATCTCCGGGGACCACTACGAACTCGATCTGACTGCGGCGCGGACCCATCTGGGCTGGTCCGCGAAACACAGCCTTCGCAAGAGCCTGCCAACCATTGTCGCCGGGCTGAAGGCCGACCCTTTCGCCTGGTATCAGGCCAACCGGCTTAATGCGGCCCGGGTCGCCGACGACAAGGTCGAGGCGGCGGCGTCGCGGGCCCACGCCATGAAGCCGGCCGAACACAGCCGGATGCTCGCCGATCACGCCCGCTCCATGCGTGGCATGCATTTCGACATGCTGTGGGTGCATTGGCTGACCATGGGGCTGGGCCTGTGGCTGGCGACGGTTCCCTTGATATTCGGCGTCTTCACCCAGACCGAATTCTCGACCGCGATTCTGATGGTCACCGAGGAACGGAACCTGTGGGCCCCCGCCCTTCGCAACGCCCTGAGCGGCTGGAACGACGTGATCTGCGGCGTCCTGATCATGGTCTTCGCCGGGTTTTCCATGTCGCCCAGGGGCGGCTGGGCCCAATGGGCCAACGCGGTGATCGGTATCTGGCTGCTCGGCGCCGCCATCCTGTTCTGGACGCCGAGCGCGGCCGTCTACAGCAACGACATGCTGGTCGGCGCCCTGGTGGTGGCCCTGACCATCCTGATCCCGATGATGCCGGGGATGAGCATGGAAGGGATGATGGACGAGACCGACACCCCGCCGGGCTGGAGCTACTGTCCCTCGACCTATCTCCAGCGCGTGCCGATCATCGCCCTGGGCCTGATCGGTCTCGTGCTGTCACGGATCCTCACCGCCTACCAGCTGGGCCACATCGACGGGGTCTGGGAGCCGTTCTTCAATGTTCCCGGACCGCTCAACGGAACCGAGCACATCATCACCTCCGACATGTCCAAGGCCTGGCCGGTGGCCGACGGCGGGGTCGGGACCATCACCTATATGACCGAGATCCTGATGGGCGCCATGGGCGGCCGGGCGCGCTGGCGCACCATGCCCTGGATGGTGCTGTTGTTCGGCATCGTGGTGGTGCCGCTCGGCGTGGTCAGCATCTATTTCATCATCGCCCAGCCGATCGTCATCGAGACCTATTGCACCCTGTGCATTGCGGCGGGCGTCGCCATGCTGGTCATGATCCCCTATTCGCTCGACGAACTGGTGGCCATGGGACAGTTCATGGTGCTGAACACCCGTCGGGGACGGCCCTTCTGGCGCGCCTTCTTCCGCGGCGACGCCCTGCCCGGGAGCACGAAAGATCGCCGCCCGGGGTTCGCGGACGGCTTCCCGGCCGCCGCCGCCTCGGCGTTGCGCGGCGTCAATGCGCCATGGACCCTCGTCGTCTGCGCCGGCCTCGGGGTCTGGCTGATGTTTTCCCGGACGTCGCTCGGATCGGTTCCGCCCATCGCCGACAGCGATCATCTCGTCGGTGCCCTGGTCGTGACGGTCGCCATCATCGCGATGGCCGAGGTTGCGCGACCATTGCGGTTCGTGAACGTCCTTTTCGGACTCTGGTTGATCGCCGCGCCATGGCTGCTCCAGGGATCGAATGTCATCGGCGATGTCGCGGGCATGGCCGCTGGTGTGGCGCTGATCGGATTGAGCCTACCGCGCGGGCGTCGCAGCCAGGAGCACTACGGAAGTTGGGATCGGCTTATCGTCTGAGCGGTCGTCTCATCGCCGCGCTTTGATACAGATGTGGCTTGCCGAACGAAGAGAGCTATACACTGACGCGCCCGGGGCCGGAGGCGACACGAGCCGGTGTGCGGGCACTGAACGGACGATGTCGGAGCTTCGGCGAGGTTAAGGACTCTGCAACAAGCGCGTAAAGATTCAATAGATCCGGGGCCAGATGACGATGCGTAAAACCGACCCGACAAATCGTGTAATCGATCGGTCAAGCGTTCTCCGCCAGGCGATCGATCTGCCGGAACTAAACTTTGCAGTATTCGCCTTTTTGCTGAACTTCCCATGGGAGTTGCTGCAGATAACCTTGTACGTCGGCATGGCCGAAGCGCCCCACTGGGCCGCTACCAAGGTCTGCGCTTTCGCCACACTCGGCGATGCCCTCATCATGGTCGGCGCTTATTGGATGGCAGCGTTCGCGGCGCGCTCGCGCCAGTGGTTCGTCAAGCCGCGCCAGTGGCCGATCACAGTCTTCTTATTGGCGGGTATTGCCATAACGATCGTGCTCGAACGTTTGGCCACAGGTCCGCTCGACCGCTGGCAGTATGCCGGCACCATGCCGGTCGTGCCGTTTCTGGGGGTAGGATTGACGCCTCTACTGCAATGGTTGGTCCTTCCCCCTCTATGCTTGTGGTTCGTGGGTCGCCAAATTCCTGGCCCGCAGTCCAGAATCTCCAAGGCAATCACTTGTTAGCGATAGCGACCGGGTAGATCTTGAAGCGTCGGTGCGGTCCTCAAACCCTCGCTTCCGTGCCTACGTCGGAATCGAACGGAGCCTTCAGGATCGGGCAATCCGGAGTGGAGCCGTCGGCGCAGCGGGCGACCCTCTCGACGAGCACTTCGTCCATCTTTCGCGGGTCTTGGGGGCTCATCTCATGGCGCCGAACATGGACGAGGTTTTCAACCTGTTCGCCTTGGCGATCCGCCATGGGCTGACCGCCGATGACCTTAAATCGCCGATGCTCGCCTATCCGACCGGGGCCTCGGACATCGGGTACATGCTATGATTGGTCGCGGCGCGTATGTCGGACGGAAAGCCGACTCGTCGACGATCGGCCAGCGAGGGGCCAGCGCGCGCGGGATCCAGCAGACGCCGATCAGCTTGACCCCGTTATATTCAATACCAGCGCCCAGCGCACCACAGCGCACCACAGCGCACCACAGCGACGCCATGCGAAGGCGCAGGTTCCTTCCGATGACCGCGCCGATCAGCACGGCTGCGGCGTGGAGGGGACGCCCGGATCGGTCGCGAGCGGTTTGGGCGCGCTGGCTAAGCAACGGAGGGATTGTTCGAGCGGTCCATGGGCACGGTCCTAGCCAGTTCGCCTTGCTGACAATCTGAATTTGGGCTGACGGCGCCTGCCCCGTGGTCGGCGGCATGTTCACGGCGCTTTTGTTCTCGATGCTCATTATTTATGCGAGTTTTCTGCTGCTGAGACGCCGCAGAGTCCGTTCGACCCCTGTTCCTCGACGAGACACACGATGAAGCGCCGCATTATCCTGATGTTCGGTCTTACCACTGTTTTGACCGCCTGCGGTCAGCGGGCGGAACCCGAAACCCCGGCGATGCCGATGGCCGAGCCCCGATCGCCGAGGGCGAGTGTTGCGGTGGATGGCGCGTCGTCCTCCCCGGCCGCCGAGGCCAAGACCGCAGACGGTGCGGGCGTGATCACGGCCGTGGATCCGGCGGTGTCGACGATCACCATCAACCACGAACCCATCCGTTCAATCGGGTGGCCCGCAATGACCATGAAGTTCAAGGCCTCGCCGGCTGCATTGCAGGAGGCCGCGGTCGGTGACCGCATCCAGTTTGATTTGACGGTTCGGGATGGAGCAGGAGAGGTGACGGCGATCTACCCCCATTGACCGGCGGAGGCTTCGGCCTCCGGAACGCCCCGACGCAACGCGGCATCGACTTCACGCCGCGCCATGCGGATTCGATGCGTGCCGGCCGACCACGCGGATCAGGCGGTCGCGGTCGGCTCGGCCGTTGGGGCTGTGCAGTTCGGCGGCGTCGAAGTCCGAAAGCCGCACCTCGATTCAGGTGGCGGGGTCGGTGGTGTTTCCCAGGCACAGGCTGTCGCCGTCGCCGACGTAGCGCACGATGCCCGCGAAGGTCTCGCCGGCGCGCCCCGGGCAGCCGGTCTTCGCAAGGGTCAGCTCGGGCGGCGGCGGGAACGAGCAGAATCCCGGCGCAGATCAGAAGGCCTTTCATCGGCGCAGGGTGGCGCGCCGCCGACGAGAGGACAAGCCCGGCCGAAGGGAGAAAGGAAGGCCGGATGGCGGGTGCTCCGTGGTGGAGCGGAGAAGGAGAGACCGCCATGAGACCGAACCCGACCCGGGCCTGGGGCCCGGACCCCCACAGCCGTGCGCTCGCGCCGCCGACCCTGGTGCACGCGGCGCTGGATGATCAGGCCCTGCTGGGCTTGATGTTGAGCCGGGCGGTTCAGGGTCCGGACGGCGATCCCGGCAGGAACACACATCGGCTCGCCGGAGCCCTGCTGGAGCGGTTCGCGGGACTGGGCGCTGTCGTCGCCGCCGAGCCCGGCGAACTGGCGCGCGCGCCCGGACTCGACCCGGCCGCCCTGTCCGATCTCAAGCTGCTGCGTGAACTGGCGATCCGCCTGGCCCGCGATGAAACCTGCCGGCGCCCCGTAATCACCTCCTGGACCGCGCTCGTGGCCTATGTCCGGGCGGCGCTTGCGCATGAGCCCCGCGAACAGTTCCGGACCCTGTTTCTGGACCGGCGCAACAAGCTGCTCCGGGACGAACTGGTCGCTCACGGCACCGTGGACCACGCCCCGGTCTATCCCCGCGAGGTGGTCCGGCGCGCCCTTGAGCTTTCGGCCTCCGCCCTGATCCTGGTGCATAACCATCCCTCCGGCGATCCGACGCCGTCGCAGGCCGATATCCAGATGACGCGCCAGATCGTCGAGGCGGCCCGGGTGTTCAATCTTCAGGTCCACGACCATCTCGTCGTCGGCCGGGAAGGGACGGCCAGTTTCAAGGCCCTCGGCCTGATCTGAGGCCGTCATGACCCTGCACCCCATCGTGGCCGCCCTGGGCGGCGAACTCTATTGCGAGGGGCGGCGCGCCAATATCCCCGCGCCCGGCCACAGCGCCGGGGATCGTTCGGTCTCGCTTCTGCTGACCGATGACCGGGTCGTCATTCACGGCTTCGGCGGCGCCGACTGGCGGATCGTCCGCGATCAACTGCGCGATGCGGGCCTGATCGATCACGCCGGCCGACTGATCGGCGGCACGCGACCGGGTCTGTCGGCCCCCAGACCCGATCCGCATGTCCGCTTCCGGGTCGCCGCCGAGCTCTGGGCCGGTTGTCGTTCCATCCGCTCCGGCGACGTGGCGGATCGCTATCTGCGTCGTCGGGGTGTCGGCTCCGCCCTGAACCTCAGATTCCATCCCGGGGCGCCGATCTCGGTCTACCGGCCGCGCGGACGAGGCCGTCCGGCCCTTGTCGCGCGGGTCAGCGACGGAGAGGATCGGTTGACCGGGGTCGAGCTGACCTATCTGGATCCGAACGGACATCGCGCTGCGGGGCTTCGCCTGACTCGCAAGACGGTGGGCCGGGTCCCGCCCGGCGCCGCTGTCCGTCTGGCTCCGTGCGCCCCTGAGATGCTGGTCGGGGAGGGGGTGGTGACGACCCTGTCCGCCATGGATCGCTTCCAGCTTCCGGGCTGGGCCCTGATGGCGGCGAACAATCTCTCAGCCTGGACGCCACCGCCGCCGGTGCGCCGCCTGCTGATCGCCGCCGACCGGGGAGCCGCGGGCGAACGCGCCGCGGTACGCCTCCGGCGACGCCTGAAGACCGTCGGTCTTGAGGTTCGCATCCGCCTGCCGGACCCCCCGTTCGGGGACTGGAACGAGGTGGCGGTGGAGGCGGCCAAAGGAGAGGAGCGAGGACGCTGACGGGCGCCGGAGCGGCGGGGATGGGCCCCGTGGCCCGGCGGGAGAGCCCCCATGACCGACCTTGTTACCCAGCCCGTCCCGGCCGTGACCGTCGAGCGCGATGAGCGCACCGTCCGCCTCGGCGACATCGGCATCGCTCGCGAGAATCTGCGCTTCAACGAGCCGCCGGATGACGACATCCCGACCCTGGCCGCCACATTGAAGGCCGCCGGCCAGCTGCAGCGTCTCACCGTCCGGCCCGGCCGCGGCAGGAAGGAGCAGCCCTGGATGGCGTTGGACGGGCGTCGCCGCCGCCTCGCCCTGGGTCTGTTGCTGGACGCCGGCGGGATCGACGCGGACTATCCCGTCACCGTCTGTGTCGAAACCGATCCGGCCCGTCAGGCCGCGGCGGTCCTGCTCACCAACACCGCCGTGCCGGTCCATGTCGCCGACATCATCGCCGCCATCGGCCGGATGCTGAAATCCAGGCTGACGGTGTCGACGATATCCCGGGCCCTCGGCTACGCCGAGATCGACATCAAGCGCCTGGCTGCCCTGGCCGGGCTGCCGCCGGTCGCGCTCCTGGCCCTGAAGGCCGGCCGGATGACCCTCAAACAGGCCAGGCTGCTGGCCCGGCTGCCAGACACCGCCGAACAGGCCGAGCTCGCCGAGGCGGCGCTCGACGGGCACGGGTTCCAGGACTGGCGCATCACCGAGCGGCTCGACGAGGGGCGGGTCACCAGCCGGGACCGACGCTGCGCCCTCGTCGACGCGGTCAGCTATGGCGAGGCGGGCGGGCGCACCGAGGCGGATCTGTTCGGGGAACTTGCCCCCGTCCTGCTCGATCCGGACCTGCTGACCGACCTGTGGATGGCACGGGCGCGCGCCATCGCCGCCGTGTTCGAGGCCGAGGGGATCGCCGTGCATGTCACGGCCGGACCCGAGCCGGACCTGCCGGACGACCTTGAGGCCCTGGGCTATGTCTATGGTGGCCAGCTTCCAGCCGACGACATGGCGCGCTACCGCGCCGAACGGGAGACGTTCAACACGCGGGCGGACGCGGTGCGGCAGGCCCTGGCCGAGGCCCGTGATCCTAAGGCCGTCGACGCCGCGATCGTCGCCATGATCCGCGCCCGGGTGCAGGCGGACCAGACCGGTTGCGGCGGGCGGGTGGTGACGACCATGGTGTTGTGGCCGGCCGCCGGCACGGGCGTCGATGTGCGCTGCTACACGCCGCAAGAGCCGGAGATCGAGGACGCCGGATCGATCGACAGTGATCCGGCGGACCGGGCGTCGGCTCCGCCGGCCTATGTCGCTCCGGAGGCGCCGGCGCCCGAGCCTGACACCGACGGCGTCAACCACGCCCTGCATGGGGTGCGCACCGATGTGGCCACGCGCGGACTGATCCGGGCCCTGGCCGACGATCCGGGCGCGGCGTTGACGGCCCTGATCGCGCGCCTGTTCACCCTCCTGGTTCTGCGCACCCATGTGGCGCGATCCGACTCGGCCCTGGCCATCGTCGCCACGGCCTTTGATCCGGTGGACGGGCGGGTGATCGAGACCCTGGATGGCGAGGTGCGGCAGCGGCTCGATGACCGTCGTGCGGCCTGGCAGGCGTCGGGTGAGACGGTCATCGCCTGGGCCGATGGCCTGCCGCACGGCGAGAAGATGGGACTGCTGGCCGAACTGACCGCGATCAGTCTCGACGTGCGCGAGACGCGCACGAGCCTGATCCGGCGCAGCGCCCGGATGGAGGCGGCGGAGCTGGCTGCCCTGTGCGCGGCGGACATCACCCTCCACTGGACGCCGGACGCGCCCTTCCTGCAGGCCCACTCCAAAGCGCTGCTGCTGGGGATGCTCGAGAACATGGGCGCGGTCGATGAGCGGGCGCGGTCCCTGAAGAAGGCCGAACTGGTCGACTGGGTCGCCGAACAGGCCGCGTCGCGGAGCTGGGCGCCGGCCGGCCTCGCCTGGGCGGGCCCGTTGCCGGACGAGGATCGGGCAGCCAGCGACGGGGACGTTGGCAATGACGACTCCACCCTCGACGACGACGGCGTCGGGGCCTTCACCGTCACCCCGGCGGGCGAGGCCGCGCTCGGCCCCGCCGCCGCCTGACGTCGATCCGCCCGAGGACGCCGCCCCGGTTCGCGCCGGGGCGGCGTTGTCGTGCCAGCCGTCCCGTCCGTGAAAGGCGAGGGAAGGGCGAGCGGGGACGAGCCTGCAGGACCGGGAGGGAGGAGCCCTCCGCTCCAGGCTGACGGAGCTTGTTCCATGTCCTCGACCCGCACCCTGTCCCTGTTCGCCGATCCGGCCGGAGGCGACGCCGCCGCCAATGTCCTGGCCGCCGCCCGGGCGCTCGCGGCCCATCTGGCGCGATCGCGTCCGCTCGACCGCCGGCTGGTCGCCGCCGTCATGACCACCGCCTTCGGCGCGTCCGACGCCGAGGGGGCCTGGGCCTGGCGCGACGCCTATGACGCGATCGAGGCGGCGACGGTTCTGCAGATCCGGCGCCTGGCGGCCCAGGTCGGGCGTCTGGAAGATGCGCCGGCGGAGATCGCCGCCCTGCTGGCGGCCGTCTCGGCGCTGGGTCTGACCCAGACCCGACGCAGCGAGGCACAGGTCGCCCTGGACCAGTTCTCCACCCCGCCGCATCTGGCCGCGCTCGCGGTCCTGGCCGCCCGGGTCCGCCCCGGAGACCGGGTCCTGGAGCCGTCGGCCGGCACCGGTCTGCTCGCCGCGGTCGTCGAGGCCTGCGGCGGACGTCTGAGCCTGAACGAAATCGCGCCGGGGCGCGCCGATCTGCTTGACGGTCTGTTCCCCGACGCCGACCGGACCCGCCATGACGGACGCCATATCCATGACCTGAGCGCCGACAGCGGCAAGTTCGAGGTGGTGGTGTGCAATCCGCCGTTCTCGGATCTCGGCGAGCATCTGTCAGCGGCCTTCAAGTCCCTGGCCGACCATGGCCGGTTGGCCGCGATCGTCCCCCTGACCGCCCTGGAGGACGCCGGCCTGCTCCGCCGCTTCGGTGAGGCGGGACGCGTCGTGGGACGCATCGCCTTTCCAGCCCATGCCTTCGCAAAACACGGGACCTCTGTGGAGACGGGCCTGCTGGTGATCGACCGGGCCGAGGGCGACGAGGCCGCGGCGCCGCTTCAGACCCCTGACGATCTGCAGGACGCGGCGCGGAGGATCGGAGCGCTTGCGCCACGGGTCGGCGCCAGACCGCGGACGCGCCTGCCCGTGGCGACCGCCGCCCTGCTGGCACCGCGCGCGCGGGGCCTGGCCCTGCCCTCGGGCCGCCTGGCCTTCCTCGCGGGGGCGGCGCCCCTGGCCTATGATGTGCAGGCCTGGACCGGCGAGGGGCGCGATGTCGGCCTCTACCAGGCCCATGCCCTGGGGCGGATCGTCCTGCCCGCGTCCCGGCCGCATCCCTCGCCCCTGGTCGAGTCCGGACCGATGGCGTCGGTGGCCCCGCCGGCGCCGACCTATCGGCCGGTCCTGCCGCCGGCCATTCGCGATGAGGGGCGGATCTCGGACGCCCAGACCGAGATGGTGATCTACGCCGGGGAGGCGCACGCCGCGCACCTGCCCGGATGGTGGCGGCCGGATCAGGCGCCGCACCAGATGGTGCTGGTCTCCGAGGACCATGAAGCTGCTGTCCGGTTGCGCCGCGGCTTTTTTCTCGGCGACGGCACGGGATGCGGCAAGGGTCGCCAGATCGCGGCGGTCATCGCCGACAATATGTGCCAGGGACGTGTCCGGGCGCTTTGGCTGTCCCGAAACGACGCCTTGCTCGAGGACGCGCGGCGCGACTGGGCCGCGATCGGCGGGAGCGCCCACGACATCGTGCCGCTGTCGAGCTGGAAACAGGGGGACGCCATCCGGCTCGACCCGGGCGTCCTGTTCGCGACCTACGCCACGCTGCGCCAGCCGGCCCGCGGTGACCGCCAATCCCGCCTCGACCAGGTCATCGCCTGGCTGGGCGCGGACTTCGACGGCGTCATCGCCTTCGACGAGGCCCATGCCATGGCCAATGCCGCCGGCGGCGGCAAGGGCGCGCGGGGAGCGAAGAAGGCCTCGCTTCAGGGCATGGCCGGCCTCGCCCTGCAGAACCGGGCGCCGGACGCGCGGGTTCTCTATGTCTCGGCGACCGGCGCCACCACGGCCGAGAACCTCGCCTATGCCGCGCGCCTGGGTCTGTGGGGCGGTCCGGAGGCGCCCTTCATGTCGCGGGCGGATTTTCTGGAGGCCATGGACCGCGGCGGGGTCGCGGCGATGGAGCTGGTGGCGCGCGAACTCAAGGCGCTGGGGCTCTATGTGGCGCGCAGCCTGTCATTCGAGGGGGTCGAATATGAGCCGCTCGTCCATCCCCTGACTCCGGACGATATCGCCATCTGGGACGCCTGGGCCGACGCCTTCCAGCTGATCCACGCCAATCTGGCCGAGGCCTTGAAGGCGGTCGGCGTCAACGACGAAGAGGGGAAGGCCAGAAGCGGCCAGGTCGCCTCGGCCGCCCACTCCGCCTTCGAAGGTGCCAAGCTGCGCTTCTTCGGTCACCTGCTCGCCGGCCTCAAGGCGCCGAGCCTGGTCGCCGCCATCCGGGAAGATCTCGCCTCGGATCGCTCCGCTGTGGTCCAGATCGTCTCGACCAATGAGGCGGTGATGGAGCGCAGGCTGTCGTCCATTCCGCCGGATGAGTGGAATAACCTCTCCATCGACCTCACCCCGCGCGAATATGTTCTCGACTATCTGCGTGAGGCCTTTCCGGTCCATCTGATGGAGGCGATCGAGGACGGGGACGGCAACGTCACCATGGTCCCCGTCATGGACGGCAGCCGGCCCGCTGTCAGTCAGGAAGCCCTCGCCCGTCGCCAGGTCCTGATCGAGCGTATGGCCTGTCTGCCCGCCGTGCCGGGCGTGCTCGACGCCTTGCTGGAAGCCTTCGGCACCGACGCCGTCGCCGAGATCACGGGCCGGTCGCGGCGGGTGGTCGTGCGCGACGGTCGCAGGCTTGTGGAACGGCGGGGAGGCTCGGCGGCGCGCGCCGAGACCGACGCCTTCATGAGCGGTCGCAAACGGGTGCTGATCTTCTCCGACGCCGGAGGCACCGGGCGCAGCTATCACTCCGACCTGTCGGCGGCGAACCGGCAACGCCGGGTCCATTATCTGGTCGAACCGGGCTGGCGCGCCGACGCCGCCATCCAGGGTCTGGGCCGCAGCCACCGCACCCACCAGGCCTCGGCTCCGCTGTTCCGCCCCGTCACGACCGACATCCAGGGCGAGAAGCGCTTCACCTCGACCATAGCGCGCCGGCTGGACACGCTCGGCGCCCTGACACGCGGCGAGCGCCGCACGGCCGGCGCGGGCCTGTTCCGGGCCGAGGACAATCTCGAGAGCCCGTGGGCGCGCAGGGCCCTTCTGGTCTTCTACGGTGCCCTGGCCTTCGGTGAGCTCGGCTCGATGACGCTCGAGACCTTCATGACCCGGACGGGGCTCAAGCTTCTGGACGCCGACGGCGGCCTCAAACCCTCCGACGACCTGCCGCCGATCCACACCTTCCTGAACCGGCTGCTGGCGCTGCGGATCGCCGACCAGAACGCCCTGTTCGAGGATTTCGACCGCATCCTCTCGGGCATTCTCGAACGCGCGGCCGCATCGGGTGAGCTGGACCGGGGTCTTGAGGATATCGAGGCCGAGGAACTGGAGGTTCTGAACCAGGAGACCATCCGGACCGATGTCTCGACGGGGGCGGAAACCGCCTTGGTGACCTTTTCGCTGAGGGTTCGTCGCGACATTCTGCTCGTGGACGACGCCCTGGCCCGGGCCGCCGACATCGCCCATCAGCTCGTCGTCAACGCAAAATCCGGTCGGGCGGCGATCGCCGAACTCGGCCTGACCACCGCCACGGACGAGGACCGGCTCGTGGCGGCCGTCCGTCTGATCCGGCCGGATGGACGCCAGACCCTGGCGGAGAAGGCCTTCGAGGAATCCGCCTGGAAGCCGGCGGCGATCGATGACTGGCGCCGGGTCTGGGATGAGGAGGTCGCGGGCACGGACCCCTGGCGGCGGCGCGAGCTCACCCTCGCGACCGGCCTGTTGTTGCCGGTCTGGGGGCGGTTGCCGGCGCGGGGTTGTTCGGTGCGCCGGGTTCGGGCGCCGGACGGCCGACGCTGGCTGGGGCGGGTCCTGGACGAGACCCAGGCCCGGACGCTCAAGGCGAGCCTGGGCCTGATCGACATCGGCGAGGCCTGGACGGACGGCGACAGGACCGTCGCCCAGCTGCTCGACCGCAGCGTCCAGATCTGCCTGGACGGCGGCCTGTGGCTGAAACGGGCCCGGGTGATGGACCGCTGGCGGATCGAGGTGGTCGGCGGCCGAACCGATCGCGACGCCCTGGTCGCGCTCGGCTGCTTCGTCGAGATCATCGCCTTCACGCCCAGGGTCTTCATCCCGTTCGACCGGCCCCGGGTTCTGGAAGCCGTGTTGCGTCGCCACCCGGTGCAGTCGGTCCTCGACGGCGCGGCGGCCTGAGACCGGCCGAACGGGCCAAGGCCCCGCCCGGTCAGGAGGAGGACGGGAGGAAGGGAGGATGCGGGTGAAGCGGGATCGGGGAGATCGGCTCCCCGGCGCTTCGGATCAACAGGAGACTGACATGCAGACCATGGTGTTCACCGGCCGACTGGCGGCCGACCCCCAGATCAGCCCGGACTTCGCCAAGGCGGTGTTCCGGCTGCTCGAGAAACGCGGCGTCGACGCCGCCGGCAAGGACCGGCTCGTCGGAGTCAATTGCGTCAGCTGGTCGAAGGGCCTCAATGAGAAGGTCATCGCCCGCGGTCTGGCCCAGGGCTGCGAAGCCGTCGTCGTCGGCGCCTTCATCGACACGGCCTATGCGGCCAAGGACGGGACCGAGCGCACCGCCAAGGAACTGGTGGTGAACCGGCTGACCGTCCTGGACTGGGCCGAGGACCGCGAGGCCGCGGCTCTCGGGGCGTCCGAAGACGGCCGCGCCGCCGCCTGACCCCGCGACCCTTCATTTCCTCGCAACCCTAATTTCCAAGGAGACTGATCATGCAAACCCTCACCCTCGAAGGCTATCTGGCCGCCGACCCGTCCATCCTGTCGGCCCAGGGCTCGGGCAAGAAGCGCGCGAGCTTTCGCGTGCTGGAGACCACCCGCTTTCGCAAGGCCGACGGCACGCCCGGCGAGCGCACCACCGGCTTCAACTGCATCTGCTTCAACGAGGCCACGACCGAGAAATACATCGAGGCCTTCGCCCGCAAGGGCAGCCGCGTCGTCATCCAGGGCCATGTCGAAAACGACACCTGGACCGGTAAGGACGGGGTCGAACACTACGACCTGCGCCTGATCGTCGGCGACATCCGGCTGAAGAACCGGCGCGCCCGGCCTTCCACGGATGACAGTCCCGCCGACCTGCAGGTGCAGGAACCGGCGAGCGGCTATGATCTGAACGACGACATTCCGTTCTGATCCGACGGCGAGACAGACGGAACGGCCCGGCGTGCGAGCGCCGGGCCGTTTTCCTGTGCGGCACCGGGAGGGAAACGCACCGGGAGGGGAAGGCGAGGGCGGGCGCGGGCGAGCCGATGGGGCTCGCTGGCACCGGAGTTCCGCCATGACCGCCTCCGCCTGGACCGAAGACCGTATCGACCGCCTCAGGACCCTCTGGCTCGAAGGCCACAGCGCGGCCCGGATCGCGCGCGAGCTGGGTGCGGGCCTCACCCGCAGCGCCGTCCTCGGCAAGGTTCACAGGATGGGCCTGTCCGCGGGTCGCCCGCGACCCCGAGGGGCGTCTGCCGTCGTCCGGTCGCCGCCCAGGGATCGTCGCCCGCCGTTCACGCCTGTGAGTGAGGCCATTGCCGGGCCGGCGGCCGTCCCCAACCAGGGGCGGACGACCCTGCTGTCCGTGCGGCGCTGTGAGTGCCGGTGGCCCTTTGGCGACCCCAAGGCTGAGGGCTTCAGCCTGTGTGGGCGGCCCGTCGAGCGCGGCGCCTTCTGCGGGCCGCATGCGGCTGTCGCCTATCGCCCCGTGCGGCAGACGCCAGAGAGCCTGGAGGCGCTCGCGGGGCTGCATTGAGGCGCGGGTCTCTGGCCGGTTTCGCGGTGAAGAAATCAGTGACTGTTTCGACGGCGGCCTCGATGAGGTCGCCGTTTTGTCTTCGGCCGGCGTCGAAGGCTCCAGGACCGGCGGTCAAGGGGTTGAGGTCCGGTCGGGGTCGGCGTCGATGGACGCCCCGGGTGCGGCGCCGGCGGCTCGCCGCCGACGAGGCCGGCGAAGATCGATGCCCGGTCGTCCGTATCGGCGCGACGGCGCCGAAAGGTGTCCTCGCCCGAAGGCGGGCGAGGACTTGCCCCCACACAACGCCCTCCGATTTTGTCACATCACCCCGGAAGTCAACGGCTGCGCCGTTCCCCTCCACGGACAGCCAAGCGGCTATCCGCTCCGGTGACTGCCGGGGACCCCGATGTGGCCAAAACCGGGGTCGTTGCGCATGGGGCGCTTCGACATCTTTTACAGGATGTTCCCGATGCAAGCCTTTCCCTCACCCTTCTTCGCCAAATCAGACTCCGCCTTCGACGACCTGACCGCCGCGCTCGGCGACCCCCGCCCACATCCCACCGAGGAGGCCCTGATCCAGCTCGGGCGCGCGGTCATGACCGAGCTTGTGGACGTGATCTCCGACACGGCCTTGGAGGACTTCCAGACCATCCTCGGAGAAGCCCTGATCGGCGCCTTCCATTCGGCGGCCGGACGGATCGAGCGCAACGCGGACCGGGCGCGCGACGCGATGCGCAGCCTCGACCGCGACTTCGATGGATCCGAGGCGGCCGACACCGAGCTTCAGGAGGCCACGGCCCGGGCCCGGGCCGGAGACACCGCGACCCGGGCGACGGAACTGATCCGGGACGCCGCCGCGGAAACCTGGACCATCGCGACCGGCGAGGTCTGGACGGCCTGGCGCGGCAGCCGGCGGGGCACGCATCTGACGGCGGCCCAGCTGGAAGCCAAACAGGCCATCCGCGCGATCCGGAACCGCAGGGCGGGGGACGCCGATCCGGGCGGTCCGGTGGTCGCCTTCCGGGGCGCGCCGACGGCCGACACCGCCGATGACGCCGGGCGGATCTTCGACGCCCTGAACTGGGCGCTGAAGGAGTGGCCCGACATGGCGCTCGCGACGACCGGGGCGAAGGGATCCGAGAAGCTGGCGATCAGATGGTCCCGGCAGAAGGGGGTGAAGTTGATCCTCGCCCGGGCCGACTTCGACACCCATGGCAAGGCCGCGCCTTTCCGGGCCAACGACGAACTGATCGCGCTCGAGCCGACCTGCTGCCTCACCCTGGTCCATTCCGTGGATCGGGTCCGTTCGGAGGACAGCCGGCCGTTCGGGCCCGCGCTCAATCTCGGACAGAAGGCGATGGAGTCCGGGCTGCGGCACGTCTCCATCAAGGCGCGCGCGGCATGATCGCCTGCAACTGACATCAACGACCCGCTCGGCTTCGGCCGGGCGGGTTTTTGTTTGTCGTCCGGGCGCTTCCTGCGGTTCAGGAAGTCGCTTCAGGGGTGACAGATCGACAGACCGGGGAGGCGATGACGGGGTGTGGTCGGCTGTGCGAAGGTTTGATGGTGGTGTCCGGAAATCTGCGAAAAGGGGCTTAGGGCAAGATAAAAGAGGGTGTTTGGCGGTTCCGCTTTTTCGTATCCTGTCCGCAGGTTAGCGGCGCATCCGAGGGTGTTGGACGACTTGCGGTGAGTTGTCGTCTTCGGACGACGTCGGCGGCCTGGTCGGAGGCGTCGAATGCTGATCCGTGAAGCCATACAGTCCCGTCTTTCGGCGGGCGGCGGTGTGGAGCCGGAGGCGGTCCAGGTCCGACTGCCCCTGTCCCTCAAACCCGACCGGGTCAACGTCCGCACCGGCCTGATGCGGCGGCTGGCGAGCTCGCGCGCCTTCGCCCTGGGTGACCGGTCAGGCGTGCTCAGGGCGGCGCAGGGACGCTCGGGCAGGGCCTTCCGGCTGGACGTTCGCCAGAGGGTGATCGTCAAGGCGCTGGTTTCCCGGCACATCGGCAAGGGCGCCGAGCGGGCGGCGGCTTTGGCGGCGCATGTGAGCTATCTCGGACGTTCGGGAGCCGGGGTCGAAGGCGCGCGGCCGGAGTTCTTCGACCGGGCGACGGACGATGTTCAGCCGGCGGCCGAGACCGGGGGCTGGAGCGAGGACCGGCACCATTTCCGCTTCATCATCTCGCCGGAGCACGGCGACCGGATCGAGGGCCTGAAGGCCTATGTCCGCGAGGTCATGGGTCGGGTGTCGGCGGACCTTGGGGAGCCGGATCTGCGATGGGTGGCGACCTGCCACTACGACACCGATCAGCCGCACGCCCATGTGCTGGTGCGGGGTCGGCGAGGTGACGGGCGGGACCTGGTCATACCGCGCGACTACATCGGATACGGCTTCCGGGCGCGGGCGCAGGAGGTGGCGCAGGAGCGGCTCGGCGACCTGTCGCGGGTGGAGGCGGAACGGCGCATCTGGAAGGAGACCGGGGCGGACCGGTTCACGGGATTTGACCGGCGGCTGCTGGCGGCGGCGGATGCCAACGGAATGGTCGAGGACGGGGTCGGCGTCAACGACGCCTGGGCGGCGCTGACCCGGGGACGGCTGCGGCACCTGGAGGGGCTGGGGCTCGCCGTGCGGACGGGGCGGCGCTACAGGCTCGACGGGGAGATGGAGACGAAGCTGCGGACGCTGCAGGCGCGGCGCGACATCATCAGGACGCTGAACCAGAGACGGCTCGAGGGCGCCCGGGAGGTGCGACCCTTGGGGATGGACCGGGTGCGCGGGGTGGTGGTGAAGTGCGGGTTTCACGACGAGGCGGGTGCGGCGCCGTTCGTGGTGGTGAAGGATGCGGGCGGGGTCGAACACTATGCGCGGGTGAGGGCGGGGGACGCCGCGAGGGTGGGGAGCAGGATCGCGCTGGCGCCGATGTCGAACGGGCTGGCGCAGGTGGTGGCGGGACGGGGTGCGGAAGCCGGTCGATGAGGGCGCTTTTTGACTCGAAGGTGACGTTCGTAATGTCCGCACCACGCAAGGAGAGCTGCCTATTCGTTATTGCCGATGGATGGACGGGAGGCCTTCCGCGCCCGGGGGCTTCCGCCACGAACTGCGCTGTGACACCGACATCGCCGGCAACAGCCGTTCGATCTGCCAGTCGGCCATCTCCATAAGCTGCACCTTTTCCCGGTCACGCCGGATGGTGAGTTTGAAGTCGCGTACGCCGAACGGAACACGGTACTTCTCGAAACGCCACAGGAGGATCGTCAGCTGCTTCGGGGTGAACGCACCGCGATCTTTCAGGTAGTCGATGAACGAGAGGATCGTGAACTGGTCGTCCGCTTGGGACAGGGTCACCAAGGCGGTGATTACGCGCTTTTTCCTAGCCTCCTCCACCAGCGTCCGCCGATCGCGGCCAACCTTTTTTCTGGTGCCGGCGGCGTCCAAGTCTTCACCGTCTTCACCGGTCGCGCTGATGCCGAAGCGGTTGATGCACTCGGAGCTGATCGGAAGGCGGGAGTCGATGAATCGGTTCCTGATCTCGAACTGGTAGCGAATGTCGGGATGATCGCAGAGTTCGCAGGTCTCTTCAGGCAGTTCGAGATCGTAGAAGCCGCCTTCGTAACGCCACTCGCGCAGCGCCACGGCGAGGTCTGACTTCTCGCGGCTAAGCGGCAACAGGTTTCGGGCGGCGCGCTGAGCCCAGCTCATTGCCTATCTCCGCCGCTTGGATTTACCCGGCCAAGGGAGATTTCCGTCGAGTTCGCGAAGGCCGTAGGTGTCTTCTTCCCAGCGCTTGCGCTCAGCAGGAGGTGGCGGAAGGTCCTCGTCGTCGAACCAAAGAAGCGTCAGCGTCTGGTCCCACTTGCCCAGGTGGCGAACGTCCTCATAGAGAGTGCCATCGCGATCCCAATCCTCGAACCACTGGTCAGGCTCGGCGTCCTCAGGGTCCGTTTGCGCGGCTCCGGCGCGAACGCGGGCGCTGTAGGAGTCGCTCGGCAAATCCATGCCCAGCCTGATCCAAGCCTTGGCGTCGCGAAGGGACGTGGAGCGCGCGCTGTAACGGATCTTGCCGTTCTCTGACAGGACGTAGGCGCACAGTTCACGGGAGAAGGTCGCGAACCGCGATGCCGTGGACATCAACGACGCATCGAAGTCTTCGGCCAGGTCGCTGATCGCAGCGAAGCCCATGTCGGCGGCATCCACGCGCGGCTTGAACAGCTTGTGGGGCAGGAGAAGCTCCGCTGCGAAAATATCGCAGGCGATTTCACCCTGGGGGCGACGAGCAAAGCTCCAGCTCGGAGCCGTATGGTCGGCGGCGATTCCGAGCGCTTCATGGGCCACTTCATGGCAGACGCTGAAACGCTGGCGACGGCCATCATGCAGGCAGTTCACGCAGATCCGGTACTTCCCGTTCTTGTCACGGAAGGACCAGGCGTCTTCGTTCGCCTGAAGCGTATCGATCTTCACCACGCCGCCGATTTGTGCGGCGTAGGCGTCGACGGAGACTGGGAGTGCGAGAGGACCGCATTTCGCGATGAAGTCGCGCGCCTTCATCGCGACGGCGAGCTCATCCACCGTCGTCCTCTCTCATGTACCTGCGAATGCGGGCGAGCGATGTGGCGTAGTCCGGCCGGGTGCCGCGGTTCACGACGGTGGTGAGCATATGTAATTCCTCGGGAGTGACGGCATCATCGGCCTGCGCGAACTCGGCGAGACCTGGGTCTACGTTGGGGTGGCTAGCCAAAAAACGCAGAATCTCCGCGTTGCGCTCTGAGGGCCTCAGACCGGTGATCAGCTTGTCCAAGACCTCGGACGATGGCGACTCCTTCGCGCCAGTCTCAAGGCGATAGATATAAGCATGGTCGACTTCGCTCTGCTCCGCGACCGTCCGAAGGCTCCGCTCTCCGCGGAGCGCTTTAAGCCAAACCCCTAGCGCGGACTCCGGCATACGCCCTCCTTGACAATGGTCACTGCTTACCCCATTCTGTTGTCCACACAGACAACGCGCTCTGAATTGGCTCTCTGCCGAACAGGGCGTTTTTTAGAGCCCTAGTGTTGTCTGACCGGACACCAACGTGCCACTCGGCAGGGCTAAACGCAAGCACCGCGAAAGCGGAGAAAATTGGAGTTGGAATATGGAAACGAACGACCACAGCGATCCGGAGGCCGCCCGCCTCCTTGAGGTTCCCGCCGAGCTGATCGAGGAGGCTGAAGAGCTGCTCGATGAGGTCATCGACCTGGAACTGCACTCGAAGACCGGCAAGCGCGCGCCTCGCGCCAAGGGCTACAAGTTCAAGGTCAACGACGAGGTGATCATCTGGCCGACGCCGGTGGTCACCGCGCGCGAGGCGCTGACCAGGGCGAACCTGACGCCGCCCGACAACTACAACGTCCGTCTGAAGGTGGCGGGTCAGAAGCCCGAAGCCATCGGGCTCGACGTTCCGGTCGACCTGCGCCGCCCGGGCGTCGAGAAGTTTCGCGCGATCAAAAAGGGCCAGGGCGAGGGCGAGTATCAGGGTCGGCGTGATGCGCCGACCCTCGATCAGGATTGTGACTTCCTGGACACCTACGCCACCCGCTGGGAAGTTGTCGTCGATGGCTCCACCTGGATCCTGATCCCGAACTTCAAGCTGCCCGCGGGCTACACGGCGACCGAGGTGACCCTGGCGATCCGCATGGAGGGTGGCTACCCGCTGTCGCCGCTCGACATGTTCTACGTACACCCGGCGATCCGCCGGGCCGACGGTAAGCACATCCGGCAGGCGGACGTGATCCAGCATATCGACGGCCGCGATTTCCAGCGCTGGTCGCGCCACCGGACGGACGCCAATCCGTGGGTGGCCGGCAAGGACAGCCTGGAAACTCACATCTTCCTAGTCGAGGACGCCCTGACCGAAGAGCTGCTCAAGTGATCCCGAGGGTCTCGCTCTCGCTCACCGGCGACCATCACGATGAACTGAAGCGGCATCTGCTGCACGGCGACGGCCTTGAGGCCGTCGCCTTCATCGCATGTGGGCGTGCGGCAGGCCCTGAGCGTCACCGCCTCGTCGCCCAGTCCGTCCACCTGATCCCGCATGAACACTTCGAGCGGACGCCGAACAGCGTCAACTGGAATGCGGAAGACGTTGAGCCGCTGATCGAGCAGGCGGAAGCCGATGGGCTCACCCTCATTAAAGTCCATAGCCACCCGCAGGGCTTCGCGGCCTTCTCCAAGGTCGACGACGAGAGCGACGCCCAGCTCCTTCCGACAATCCGCTCCTGGGTTGAGGCCGACATTCCGCACGGTAGCGTCATCATGCTCCCGGATGGCCGGATGTTCGGCCGATATCTCTGGCGCGGTTCGAAGCTCCACGACATCGAGCTCATCAATGTCGTGGGCCCCGACCTGCATTTCTGGTGGAGCAAGGAAGACAGCGCCCCGGTGCCGACATTCGGCGCGTCACAGGATCAGGCCTTCGGCGAAGGCACCACGAGGAAGCTGCGCCGGCTGCGCATCGGTGTCGGCGGCGCGTCTGGCACCGGAAGCCCGACGATCGAGCAGCTAAAGCGCCTTGGCGTCGGCGAGATTGTCCCCATCGACGATGACTACGTTGAGGACCGGAACCTCAACCGCATCACCTTCGCGACCGCCAAACACGCCAAGGATGGGACCTTGAAGGTGGAGGCGCTAAAGAAGGAAGCAGACCGTCAGGGCCTCGGCGTGAAGATCATCCCTATCCCGAAGGAGCTCGGAAGTCCGGAAGCGCTGCGTGCGCTGTCACAGTGCGACGTGATTTTCGGGTGCGTCGATACGGCAACCGGCCGGCTGGTTATGAACCTGATGGCGACCCATTACATCCAACCTTACTTCGACATGGGTATCCTTCTGGATGCCGTGCAAGAAGGCGAGGAGCGCGGCCGCATCAAGGACATTCTCGGAACGGTGAACTATCTCGTTCCCGGCAAATCGAGCCTGGTTTCTCGCCAAGTTTTGACCATGCAGGACGTATCGACAGAGGAGCTGCACAAGCGCGATCCGGCGGCGGCCGTACAGCAGGTGCAGGACAAATACATCAAGGGCCTTCAGGTCCAGCGGCCAGCGGTCATCAGCGTCAACATGCTGGCGGCCTCGCTCGCCACGAACGATTTCCTGGCTCGCCTCCATCCTTACCGCCAACGCCCCAACTCGGAGGTCGCCTCCATCGAATTCAGTCTCGGGGAAATCCGCCTCACAGCTGATGAAGAGATGGATGACTGTCGGATGATGTCAGCCTTGGTCGGCCTTGGCGACCGCCCGCTTTGGCTCGGTCTGCCGCAACTGGGACCGCTGACATGAGCGCGATATGGACCTGGTTCGTCGGCCTCTGGACGTGGCTGGCTAGGCTCTTCGACCAACCGTACAAGTTGCAGACCAACGAGGGCACGTTTCCGAAGCGCCTGGAGAAGCGCCGCATTTACATTCTCACAGAGGACGGCGATCCATGGGAGGCCAAATTGGTCTGCCCGTGCGGCTGTGGTGAGGTGCTCGAACTCAACCTCATTCCTGATGATCACCCGACCTGGAAGGCGACGGCCGACGCGCAAGGCCGTGCCACACTCCATCCGTCGGTGTGGCGCCATATCGGTTGCCAATCCCACTTTTGGGTTCGGGGCGGCCGCATCATCTGGGTGTAGCCCGGCGGGAGCTAACAAGCGGAGCCGGGATCCCCCATCTGCAAGTTCAACGGAGCGAATGCCAGATCTGGAGACTGGAAGGTCCGTTTTGCGACCCAGGTTCAAAGTCCGCTACTGGCGCGATGCGGCGCTATCGGACAATGGGCGATCAGCTTGGCCCTTCGTCGTCCGCCACAATACCGAACAGTCGCTCGAATAGGTCCGGATCGAGTTCAGCTGGCTCCTCCGGCACGGGCAGGTTGGCCGCGCTACGAAATTCCCCAATCGCGGCCAGAATGTCTTCCAACTCTTTTGGCTTGTTGGTGCGGCCGGGCGAACTATGGACCGCGGCGACGGCACTCTCTACCTCCTGCAGAGATCTGCTGAGCCAAAGGAGCCTTCTCCGGAGCTTGGCTCGAGCACTGGCGCGAGGTTTTTTGGAAGGACGCCCGAACGTGCTTCGGCGGAAGATTTCCCGAAGTTCGGCGGGGGAGATGTCGCTCCCATATTCCTCCCGAATCTCGTCGTCGGTGACGGCATCGGGATCGGCCTCCATCCGACGTTGGAAGGCCAGCAAAGACGCAAACGAAAAGTCGTCGTCGCTAAGCCCCACGCCATCATTGCCTTCGTTCTCAGCCATGTCATTTCTCGTGTCGCCAGTGGAAGGCGTCAGGCATGCCCTCCGCAGTCAGGAGACTGACTGACCTGGGCCGCGGTGCCAACGTCCGCTACTGGGCGCCTCATCAACCTCGAATCGTATCCGCATTTCGTGAAACTAGGCCGCAGCTTCGTTGCCCCTCGGATCAGGCCGGCCAAGTTTCCGCAACCGCGGCGATAGCCGGAAGCTCATCACAAATGACTGCGTGCCTTCTCGCCCAGAGCCTTTGCAGCAAGCTTGTCGGTGCCAGATGATCGTATTTCGCACTCTGAAGGTTCTCGACAAACTCGCTGAGCGCTTCAGCCGAGGGCGAACGATCAAGCTGCATAAGCAGGCTTCGCGTTTTCTCGGCCGTCGTGTCCGCCAAGGTGACGCCGAGATCGTGCGCTTCGCAGCCGATACCCGCAGCCGTCAGCGCGACGGCGACCACATTGTTCATCGCGGTTCCCCGCCATAACAGCACATGGGTGTCGCTCCCCGACCTGACGAGGCCGGTGCGTTCAAGGTCCAGGTCCGCGAAGGCTTCCCGTCCTTGGGTCAAGAATGTCAGAGACTGGGCGTCCAGCCACTCCGGCATGTCGGCGTCCAGATAGACCTTGCGCATTTCCTCAAGGATGCGGTCGTCGAGCGGTTCGTTCGACTGACGGTCGAATTTGGGCAGGCGTCCGCTTGGATGGGGGGCGACCGACAAGACGCGGGCCCGATCATCGACATCGACTACCCGCCATCGCCGGCCAGCGAAGGCAAGCAGACTGCCGGTCGCCAGCACATTGGAAATCGGAATCTGACCGAGGGGTCGGGCACCGTGAAGCAGCTTCCATTCTTGGTCCGTCTCGAACACCGCATAGAAGTCGCGCGCTGACGTCAGGGCCTCTCCCTCGGGTCCGAGCATAATCAGGCCATCGGGCGACTGCTCGATCACGGCCAGTCCCGGCGTGGCGAGATGGCGGAGCAATTCGATGAAGTCGGCGATCTCAATCGAGGACAAGGGGCCCTGTTCGCAGAGAATCCGGTAGAGGCCATCCGGCCTAACGCCCCCTCGCTCCACAATAATCGACAGGAGCTGATGGATCAGGACAGTGACCACCGCCGGATCCGATCGTGGCGACTCCAGGAAGCGGGCCAGCAGGAGCCGCACCACCGCGACCGCCCTGATGGTCTGGGGACGAAGGCGATCCAGGGGATCAAGGGCGCGCCCCAGATGTCGCTCGCGCGTATAGATGCGAAGGATGGCCGGCGCCCCGGCGCGGCGCCCGCTTCGCCCCAGTCGCTGGCGCAAGCCCGCGAGGGAACGGGGGGCACCGATCTGGGCCACACTCTTCACCGACCCGAGGTCGATTCCGAGCTCGAGAGTCGTCGTCGCCACGCCGGTCGTCGGCAGCTTGCCGGCCTTCAGGCGGCGCTCCAGTTCCTCGCGGAGCTCCTTGGAAAGGCTCCCGTGGTGGGGGAGGAACTCGTTGGGCACGCCCGCCTGCTCTGATCGACTCAGAAGCCGGTTTGACAGGGCCTCGACCGTTCTGCGCGAGCCGCCGAAGACCAGATGGTTGTCGCCGCGCAGCGTCTCGAACAGGTGGTCGGAAATGACGTCCAGGGCCTGCGGTGCCTCGCCCTCCAGGGCGTCGGCCCCGGGATCACTTTCGGGCGGCTCCTCATAGCCCCGAACCTGCAGGCGAAGCTCTGGAGACCCGGAGGTTTCGGCGACGCGATCAACGGTGTCGGGCGCTTGCGGGTTCATCCATGTCGCGGCGAAGGCCATATCCCCGAGAGTTGCCGAAAGGCCGATCCGACGCACCCGACGGCCGATCAGCAGGTCGATCCGCCGCAACAGGCTTGCGAGATGGAGACCGCGTGGACCTTGCAGGAATGCATGCAGTTCATCGATGATGATCGCGTCGAGTCCCGCGAACAGTCGCTCGGCGTCCCGTGTCCGGCGCAGGAACAGCGCTTCTATGGATTCGGGCGTAATCAGCACCACCCCCGCAGGCGATTTCATGATTCGCGCCTTGGGGCCGGCGGGCGCGTCGCCATGCCATTTCGCAGCCGGCAGTTCGAGCCGCTCGGACAACAGCTCCAGTCGCCTATGCTGGTCGTTGATCAGCGCCTTGAGCGGACTGACGTACAGGACGGAGAGGCCCGGGGCTTCCCGTTCCGCGGCCCGTGTGAGGAGGGGCAGGAACACCGCTTCGGTTTTCCCCGCGGCTGTCGAGGCGGAGATGAGCACGTCCCGGTCATGTTCCAGGACCGCCTCGATGCCGTTCACCTGGACAGGACGGAGCTCGGACCAACCCTGTTCCCGAACCCATTTGCGAACCTGCGGATGCAGCCGGTCAAACGTCTCCATCCTAGAGCCGCAGGGTCGCCAGGCCGTCATCCGTCGCTTCGTCGGCCACCTCGTGATCGCGGGCACCCTCGGTGTCATTGGCCACGTCCACACCGCCGATCAGCTCGCTCCAGCCCTGTCCCGGGTTCTGTTCAAGCACGGCGAGAAGTTGGACGAAGGCCTTGATGGTGTTCCGGGGCGTCCGGAAATAGGCCTCGCCGATCCGTTTGTTGCAGTGGGTCATGAATAGCGGCAGCGCTTCGTCCGGAACGAGGTGGCGGGCTGGATCGCCTTGGGAGAAGACGTTGCGGATGTTGGCGAGCAGCACGAGCAGGTCTTCCGGCGTCAGGCTTTGCAGGCGAACAACGGGGCCGGAGAGGTCGATGAGTCCCTGGCCGGCAAAGGCGTTCTCCATGAGGCGGGACTGGAGCGCCTCGTAGCTATAGAGCCCGCGGCGTGAGTCCATGAGGAACTCGGGCGTGCCGCCGAACACGAACCCGATCCCGGAGGCGCTGCCTTGCAGGCCGTCGTTCACGATGCGCAGGATCTGTTCGAAATTCTGGTTTCGCGCCTGGGCGCTCTGCAGCTTGTAGAGATTGACCATCTCGTCAAAGACCACGACCAGACCTGCATATCCGGCGAGCCGGACGAAGGCGGCGAGCAGCTTCAGACTGTCGTAAACATCTCCGTCGTCGATGATGTTGCGCACACCCAACGCCTGCCGCGCCTCGGTCTTCGTCGAATACTCGCCTCTTAGCCAGCGAAGGGCCGCCCCGGTCAGGCCGGCGTCGTCGGTCTCGCTGCCGCGCCAGTAGGCCTTGAGCACGGCCGCATAGTCATATCCTCCGACATGCACCTGAAGGGCGGCGAGCCGTGCGTCGATGGCGGCCTCCACCGCCGTCCCCCTTTCTTCCGAGTCGCGCACGCATTCGGTGATGAATTTCTCGACGACCGTGGCGAGCGCGCCGCCGTCCGGCTTGGTCCGCGTCGCCAGATTGCGAACCGCCTCGGCATAAAGCCCCCTGGCCTGTCCGGCGGTCGCGTGAATTCGGCGATCGGGCGCGAGGTCGGCGTGGATCGTCACGCACTTGCGCTCCAGCGCGATGAGCCTCACCAGGTTGAGGAAGAAGGTCTTGCCCGCGCCGTACTCGCCGATGACGAAGCGCACCGCGGATCCCCCGTCCGCGATGCGGTCGATGTCGCGCACCAGCGCGCCCACCTCTCCGGCTCGCCCGACCTGGATGTGGGCGAGACCCGTCCGCGGCACGACACCCGCCGCCAGGGCCTGGAGAATGGTGTCGCGGTCGCGCGTCTTGAGCGGGGCTGTGGTGGTCATGCTGCGTTCTCCAGGGCGCTCAGCCGATCCCGGAGGTGGCTGGCCGGATAGATGTCGTCGTCTTCCTCGAGGAGGGCTTCGTCGAAGATCTCGAAGGCCCATTCGTTGATCGTCTCGAGCGCGCCGCCGGGCAGGAGTTTGAGGTCACGAGCCCGGGCCGCGAAGGCGTCCTGATCCAGCCGACCGGCCGTCAGGATGGCCGACAGAAGATCGGCATGCCGCGCGTCGAGACCCTCGAACCGTGAGCTGGACGTCGCAACAGCCCGCGCCGGCATCGCGTCCACCGGGTCCTCGATGAAGATGCTCGTGAGGAGGGCGGACACCTGTGACGTCTCCTCCCGAATCCGCGCCAGGCGGGTCGCATCGAACGCGACGACCGCGTCAGCTTCGGGCGGAAGCGGGACGCCGGCCGCGCATTCCGCGGCGGCCACAGTGACCGGTTCATCCGCGCGCCCTGTTCCCCGGTGCAGTGCGGCGTAGGCCTCGTCCTGGGGCAGACCCAGCGCCTTGTGGAGCTTTTCGAGAAAGCGCACCTCGACCGGCAAGACGCGACCGTCGGCCAGGACCGTGGAGACGGCGGCCTGGGTCGCCGCGCGCGTGGCTTTCGCGGGGAGGGCGCCGAGACGCTTCAGCGCGGCCTGGAGACGGGGCGGGTCACGGCTAAGCCACAAGGCATGGGCCGAGAGGCGCCGCCGCTCGTCGGTGGAGAGCTCCGGAAGCGCGGCGAGGTCTGTTGCGACCTGGTCGAGTTCGGCAGGTACGACCTCGCCGTCCGAAGCCGCGGCGAGAAGCGCGATCTCGACCAGGGTGCGCGCCGCGATGAATGTCGCGCTGGTCTGGGCGGGGGCACCCGTTGAGCCCTTGAAGAGAACGAGGGTGCCGTCGCGGTTCAGGGACGCCTCGGTGTGGCGGCGATCGGGTTCGAAGGCAAACCCGAGGCGATCCAGCAGCACGGCGATATGACGTTGCAGTGTAACGGGCAGCTTGTCGTCGCCGTCTTCAATCTCAAGAAGGGCCAGAACCTCGCGCGTGCGCGCGCTGGACATCTGTGCGTCGCCGAGCAGCCGGTTCATAGCGGCCCGGACAGCCCCGACTCTTTCGCCGAAACGTAGATCGACCGTATCCGAGGGCAGGCAAAGGGCTCCCTCGAGCGTGTCCCTAGCATCCGGCCGTTTCAGCAAGAGGCGGCTCAGTGCGTCGAGTTCAGGTTGCCAGCTCAGCAACAGATCACGTAGGCGGGTGACCGGCTGCGTCAGGGCTGCGATGTCGGGCAGGTCGCCGATGGACAGATTGACCTGGAACTCGCTGCTCGCCGCGCGATACTGGGCGCTCAGCGGGCGCTTCGGGGCCCGGACCTTGATCCCTTCGGGATAGAGTTGGGCAAACCGATGCCGCCAGAGCTCGGTCAGCTCTGGAAAACAGCGGCGGCCCGCCGCTCCCAGATAGGTGTCGGGCATGCCGAGGATCCAGAGGAGGCAATCATCCGCCTGGAGCGCCTCTCCGGTTGCCAGCTTTCCGCCGAGATAACGGCGGACCGACAGCGGCATCTCCCAGTCGCCGGCCCGGAGGTCAGGGGAGAGTTCTGGGGCCTGTGCCGCCGCGCTGCGGACCAGTCTCGCGGCCGTCAGTAGTCGTTTCGCATAGCCGTGGAAGGAGTTGTTGTCCTGGTATTGCGCGTAGAGGCGTTCGACTTCGGCGATGATGACGTCGAGTTCGGCGCGGGCGTTGTCGACGAACAGACGGCGTTCGAGTCCGTAGAAGAAGATGAAGACATAGCCGATCCCCACCCTCGTCGTGCGCCCGCCGGCCAGCCAATCCAGATAGGTGCGGCGGCCCCCGGGCGACAAGGCATGATAGGAGGGCCAGTACGACAGGGCGATGCCGAGTTGGTCCTCTCCGGTCAGCCCTACTCGAGCCGTCGGATCCACACGGTCTCGCGGCGTGTCATATGAGCGTGTGGGGCCGACGTAGATCATCGGGGAGGCGATCCTGACGCCGCCGATCTCTATGGGCTCAGCCGATCCGTACCAGCGCGGCCGGACATTATCGGGCCTGGGGAAATTCGCCGACGGCGGTTGTTCAATTCCGATTGCGTCGTTCTGATCGGCCCGGTCCGGCCTCGGCGATGGCGATATCGAATGAACGTCCATTGCCGGCGGGGCCACTGCGGCGCCGCTCTGGAGCGCCCGCGCGTGGTCCAGCACTCGATCAACGGTGTCGAACCGCCGATGCCTGCAGAAGAATCCCTGCGATGTGCGCTTGATCCCGTAGTGCTCGACAAGCCGAAGGTCGTCCGCCGCCAACCCTGCCATCCAGGCGTCCAGGTCAATAATGGCTACAGACGCCTGTGAGGACGCTGGATCGGAGGGGACCGAGAGATCTATCGTCAGTCGCGCAGTTTCGAGACGCGACGGCGCGGCTGGACGTGACGCAGAGCGCGCGGCCCTGCGGCTGGCTCCCCGCAGGTTCAACCAGACGACCAGGGCGGCTAGCGCCAATACCCAGAACCAGAAACCCATGCCACCCCCGCAGGATGGTCAGGCTACTATCTGTGAGTGTGGCGATCCACTCCAAACAGTTCCGTGGCTCCAGAGGTCTTGGTGGACCCCACGAGTCCCGGGATGCACTAGACTCTCGTCATGCGCGCAGCTTAGCTGCTGATGGAAGGGGCGCTGTCATGACCACGCTGACCATCGACCATTTTCTTACGGCCAAAGCCGGGCTCAGGCGCAACCTCACTCAGTCGCGCGCCGAACGGCTCGGACGGCCGATCAAGGGGCATGAGTTCGACGATCACGGGATGTACGTCGAGGTCGATGATCCGCCAGCCCCGCCGATGGCGTTTCACCTGATCTATTCGGACGCCCGGAATGCCCTGTCGGGACGGTGCGTGACGTTGAACAGCCTCAAGCATGAGGTCACGGACGTCAGGCTGACAGGCTACTGTTATATGCGCTCGGCGATGAGAATGTTCATGGCGTCACGGGTGGTCGAGGCGACCGACTTGGCGACCGGCGAAGTGCACGAGGACGGTCTCGAATTCTTCCGCGAGCATCCGCTTCTGAAAATGATGACGGCGAGCGAGGTCGCCGCGAGATCGCCCGAACTCCTCGCGCTGCAGGATTGCCGGGACGAGATCATCATTCTCAGCTTCGTCGGTGCATCTGACGGCGACTTCGACGAGGACGAACGGGAGCAGGTCGTCAGACATGTCATGCTGAGATCGGACGAACCGCTTCATGAACCCACGATCCGCAAGCGCGTAGCGTCTATCGTGCCGGATGAGCGGGCGTTCGAGCGCGCTTTGAATCGATTATGCGCCGGAGAAGGCGACCCCGCCGCCCTCATGCTGTCGATGCGGCGCGTGATCGATGCGGACGGCGAGGTCGATGCCGAAGAGGTGGCGTTCGCGTCCGAGGTTCAGGCGCGACTGCGGGCCGCGGGGCGGCTCTAGATACGGGCAACGCCATTGTCGCCTGTTGTGACGCTCGCCGACGGTCCTGGAGGCCGCCTCTGGCCGCGGTGCCTGGGCCGCCCTGGTGCATAGGCGTTGCGGGTGCAGCCTCATTCCGGCCGGTGTGGCGGCGCCAAGAGGCTGACCGACACTAGCTTGCGACTTCGAGATACCGGCAGAAGGCGTTGGCCAGCTGCATCTGCCGGGGCGTGCGGCAGTCGGCTTCGAACACGCTGGGCGATCCGACCATGATGGAGAGGCATTTCGCCCGTGAGGTGGCGACATTCAGGCGGTTGGGGCTGTAGAGAAACTCCATGCCCCGGGGGGCGTCGGCGTGGCTTGATGTGGCCATCGAGTAGATGGCGATCGCCGCCTCCTGACCCTGGAACTTGTCGACGGTTCCAACCTTGGCCCCGGGGATCCGCCGCTGGATCTCGTAGACTTGGGCGTTATAGGGCGCGATGATTAGGATGTCTTCGAGGGTCAAGGGATGTGAGCCCTTGCGGTCAATCCAGCTGGCCCCCGCGTCGACGAGATCCTTGACTATAGCGGCGATGGCCGCGGCCTCCTCGAGTGACGAACTCTGGTTGCCGCTGTGTGGGACGGACACGAATCGCAATCCTGAGCCGCTGAATGCGCCGGCACCGACGATGGCTTGCGCTTCGGATCCAGGGCGCGGGCTGAGCTTGCTCTCGTAAAATAGTTCGGACGTGTAGTCGCATATGGACGGGCAGAGCCGCCAGGTCTCCTCGAGGAAGAGGCCTTCCTCCGGGGCGATGGTCTGTTTGCCATTCAGGAGATGGTGCAGGGCAGAGCACTCGGTGCCTTCCGGATGGCTGCCCTGGGTCGGTTGGTCGAGTTGCTGCGGATCGCCGACCAGCACCAGCGTCGACGCCGCCTGTGAAACGGCCAGGACGTTGGCGAGCGACATTTGTGCGGCTTCATCGACGAACAGGACATCCACGGTCTGGAAGGCGTCTGGCGACGACCAGAGCCACGCCGTACCGCCGGCCACGTGACAGCCGACGCCAAGGGCGGCGAACAGGTCGGCGGTCCTGGTGACGATCCGCATCCGGTGGGAGTCGTCTTCCTTCTCCTTGGGCTTCTGAACGCACTGGACGTCGACGCCCGTCTCGTCGGCGGCCTCGACCACCGCGTTGAGGAGGTTGCGGATCACCGTGTGGCCGTTGGCGACGACGCCCACGGTCTTTCCTTGCGCCACCAGTGCGCAAATCATGTGGGCGGCTGTGTAGGTCTTCCCGGTGCCCGGCGGGCCTTGGATCGGCAGCACGCCGGCGGCGAGGTGCGTCGCGATGCGGCGCGCTGCGTCGAGCGTCGTCTCGCCTTCAATCCTCAGATCGGCGCCGTCAAGAAGGGGTGGACCGTACCGCATCAGCAGCGCCCGCGCGGCGGCGTAAGGCCCCTCGCCCGCCATGCCGTGCGCGACCACGTGTGTTGCGAGACGGACCAGGGACAGCTGCATGGGTTCGGGCGACACATACTCGTGGACGAACACGGCCTCGGGGTGCAGCGCCGCCGTATCCTTGCGAGTCTTGATGTCGACGGTTTGGGCGGCGGAGGAGATATCTTCCACCGCGCCCATGGGGTGGCCGCCCACATACTGCAGCGCCTTGCCGGGCCGGACGTCGGTGTCCTGCGGCGGAAACCGGTAGCGATGGATAGGCGCGGCCGGCGTGCCTCCCACGATGCCTTCGAAGGTCAAGCCTGACAGGGCCGATTTCTCATCGATCAGTTCGGCCGCGGTCAGGTCCTTAAGGCGGAAGAACTCCCACCAGGTCGCCTTGTCCTCGCGCCGGTGCCACTCCAGCATATTGGCCAGCAGCCAGCGGCCGTGTTGCTCCTGGGTGCACTCCAGCGGGTCGGCGGGGACGTCGCCCGTCAAGGCCTCGACAAGGGGCGCGATGGTGGCCAGCCATTGCCCAACCTTCTCGGACGGGGCGCCGTCGCCCGGATCCGGCCGCGCGATGTCGGCGCCCCCCGCCACGCGTTCCGCCCGCAGTTCCTCGAGCCAGCCCCGCAGATGGCGTGTCGAGACGCAGTCCTCGCGGTTATAAGCCTGCACGGTGGCGCGATCCGCGTCGTCGATCGCGGCCAGGTCATTCAGTTCGAGGCTGGTCTGCAGCCGCGTGAGCGCCAGCCGGGCGTCGGGCAAGCTCGTGTCGCGCATGAAGCCATACAACGGCTCGAGCTTCTTCAGGGAGTAGCTCTCTACGCCGGCACGGAGGCTCTGGCGGGTGACGCTGAGAAGGTCGACAGTCAGGAGGCCGCGAAGGATGCGATCGAGGGCGTCTTCCCGCGTGGCGTAGCGGCCCATCAGCCGCTTGAGTGCGCCCGTCTCGTAACCGCCGAAGTGATAGATGTGGAGGTCGGGAAAGCGATCCCAGCGCGCCATGATGAAGTCGATGAACTGCTCGAAAGCGGCCTTCTCGTCCGCCCGGGTCAGGGCCCAGAGGGGAGTATAGGTCCACTGGCCGTCTTCGGCCTGGTGCTCGTAGCCGAGCAGATATTCAAGTCCGTGCTCACCCACGAAAGGATCCGACTCGAAGTCCAGGAAGACGTCCCCGGAAGAGGGGGCGGGCAGGCGCGACAGACCAAACCCCTCCTGGTGGTCGAGCAGCTCGAAGACGCTCGCGCCCGTCTCGCGCGCCTGCAACTGCACCCGCGCCTGCTCCCGCACGCGGACGTAGGAACTGGCTGCGCCACGTTCGGGCTTCCAGGAGATCGGCACCGGCATCGTGGCCAAAGCGGCTGTGGTGTTGATGGCCCGTTCGACGAGTTCGACCATCTGGTTCTTGGAAATCCCCGCCACCAGGCTGAGATGATCGTCAGCCCGTCGCCGTTGATCGCAGATGTCGCGCCAGCGACAGATTTCACAGAACGGGTTGGGCTCGGGATAGGTCTGGCCATCGGCCGGGTTGGCGACCGCCGCTTCCAGGCTGCGCCTCACGACGCGGTAGTAGGCGGCGAAATCCGCTGTGCGAAACGTCTCGGGCGTGAAGTCGGTGTAGGGGGCGACGACGTGCATCAACTCGGGGGAACGACCCTGCACGTCCGCGAGCAAATCCGAGTAGAGGCTGATCTGCAGGACGGTGCTGCCCTTGGTTTCACGGGCGAGCTTCGTATCCTCTACCTCATATGACCAGTCGCCGAGCGCGCTCGGCGTTTCGATGCGGCGCAGCACATCCGTCCGACCAGCCCAAGCGCCCGTCCGCAGGGCACCTTGAAGGATAATGGCCTTGCCCGCCTGCATCGCCGCTGTGGTTTCGGCGACGGCCTCTGGGGTGATATCGACACCGTCGATGGTGACGATCTCCAGACCCTGATCTGTGAGGTGGTCGACGTAGCTCGCCTCATGCTGCTTGCCGCGCTCCCAGAGAGCCTCCAACGCCGGATCCCAAACCTTGGGCTCCGGCAAGCTTCCCCGGGCGACGGCCCTGTCCTGCTCGGTGAGATGGCGGCAGTTCAGATGCCCGACCAGATCGGTGGCGCTGAGCCGGACGTCGTCACCATCGTATTTCATGCGCCAGTAGGTACAGTTGAGCTTGTTGCCGTCAACAACCAACGATTTCGCTGGTGGCGTGATGCCGGTCCTCCGCCTACAGAAATATCAGCTCAGCCACCCAGCAGCGGCCTAGGCTGAATGTCGTCTTTGTAGCGCTAAGTGAATGACCGCTCCTAGCGCATGTGAGCCGCGAGCCGAGCCCGGCATGCAATAGGTGCCTAGGGAGCGAGGAGTTTTAGAGGATCCACACCTAACGCAATCGCGATGCGCTCCACCACTTTGAGGGTTGGGTTACGGCGACCGCGTTCCAGTTCCCCAACGTAGCTGTACGACAGCCCAACATCGTGAGCGAAAGCTTCCAGGGTGATCCCGGCGGCCTGCCGTCGCTCACGCACATTCCGTCCGAAATCTGCCGCTAGACCCATCCCGGCTAACACAGCCAGATCGGCAATTTGGGCCAGTTACTATAGTAACTTCGCTCGCGAACGTGGTGTGGGAAGGGAAGACACCGCACATATGCGGTGTGCCCGAGAGCCTTATTGGGCCTCCAATGGCCGCAGAAGCAGATGCGGCTCCACCGCCAAGCTAACCGCGAGTCTTTCGATGACTGCCAAGGTTGGGTTTCTCAGCCCTCGCTCGATCTCGCCGAGGTAACTGTAGGATAGGCCAGCGTCCTCGGCCAATCCTTCGATCGTGATCTCTCGCCAGAGCCGAGCGCGCCGAACATTCTGACCAAATTGAGCCCGCAACTCCATCGCCATAGGCGCACGGATTTGAGCGCGTCGGGCCAGTCACTATAGTAACCATTCTGGCTGTCCGCTAGATTCTCGAACGGCCAGTTGAAGTGACTCGCCGATACGCTGTTAGGCGGAGACATCCGTGTCCCACGGCTCTGATCGACTAGGTGATCCCGGACGGGGGGCCATATCGGCTTTTTACGATCGTTACGCCGCTTGGCTGAAGGCTCGGCTGGTAAGGCGATACGGTGTTCAAGATGCGGAGGATTTGTTTCAGGAAACTTGGCTGCGGGTCGGCCCGTATCAAGCCAGTCAGGGCATCCGGCATCCCAAAGCGCTCTTGCTGCGCATCGCTTCAAATCTGGCGGCGGACCTTTATGCCGGGCGAGATCGTCGGGCTCGTTGCGCCCGTGAAGTTGGTCAACTGGACGGCTGGGGCGTTGAGATGCCCGCCCAGACGGATGAGGTTTTGGCCAAACAGCTGGTCCTCAGCTTGCCTGTGCCCCTTCGCGATGTCTTTGTGCTATCCCGGTTCGGCGGTCTGACGAACACTCAGATCGGAGAGCAGCTCGGGATCAGTCCCAAAACCGTTGAGTGGCGCATGACCAAGGCCCTGGCTCATTGCGCAGCCCAGCTTCGGCGCTAGAGATGGGGCGCACCATGACCAGCCCGACGGTCCGGGTTGAAACCGCGGAGACCGAGGCGGCCGCCTGGCACGCCCGTCTGGGCGCGCGCAACGTCAGTACCGACACGATCGAGGAATTCTTCGCCTGGCGCGCGGCGCCGGCGAACGCCGAAGCCTACCGCCGTGTCGAGAAGGTCTGGGCTGATACGGGCAAGGTGGCGGACGATCCCGCCATCCTGGAGGCCCTTGATGCTGCGATGTCGCGCAAGGCTGGCAGCGCTCGACCCCGTGCGGTGCCACGCGGTCTTCTGGGCCTGGCGGCGGTCGGCGCGGCGGCGGCGCTGGCGATCGGCGGATGGGCCTGGATGCAGAGCAGGACGGTCTTCGTTACGGCCGTGGGCGAGCAGCGCGTGGTGCAGCTGTCGGACGGATCGTCGATCCGGCTGGATACGGCCTCGCGGGTCAGGGTTCGGTTCGCGGGCGATCAGCGCCTCGTGGATCTGGAGCACGGACAGGCGCTCTTTACCGTGGCGCACGACCGGACGAGGCCGTTCGTCGTCCAGGCGGGCGGGACGCAGGTGACGGCGGTCGGCACGGTCTTCGATGTTCGCCGCGACGGCGCCGCCGTCAGCGTGACCCTGGTGTCGGGCGTGGTCGATGTGGCGCCGGCGGGGGAGGGCAGGGCGGTGCAGCGGATGGCGGCCGGCCAGCATGCCCGCGTCAGCGCCGGAGAGGTCGCTGTCCGGTCTGTCGATGTGCAGGCAGAGACCAGCTGGACGGACGGGCGTATCGTCTTCCGCGATACGCCGCTGCGTCTGGCCGTGGCCGAAGTGAACCGGTACCTGACGGCGAAGATCGAACTGGACGCGACATCGCTGGACGCCGTCCCGGTCAACGGGGTGTTCAAGGCGGGGGACCGGGACGCCTTCGTCTCCACGGCCTCGCAGGTGTTCGAACTTGAAGTCACTCCGGGGCCGGATGGAACCGTCCGCCTCTCGGAGCGGAAAAATAATTGAGAAACCTCTCCGGGGTTACCCGGGGTCTGAACCGTCTCTTCTCTGACGCCATGTGGCGGGGAGGGGAGCCATGAATATGAGTCGCTCGAGTCTTTTGTCCTGCAGTGCGCTGGTCGCCTGCATTCTCGCCGTCAGCACGACGGCCTGCGCCCAGGAGGCGCGCGAGTTCAACATCCCGGCCGGGTCGCTGGGAGACGCGTTGAACCTGTTCGCGACCCAATCGGACCAGCAGATATTTTTCACCGGGGATCTGGTCGCCGGTTTGCGGACACCGGGACTGAGAGGTCGCTATGCGCCGCCGGAGGCATTGAACACACTCTTGCGAGGGTCGGGCCTGTCCTGGTCCCAGACGCGTCCGGGGGTCATATTCCTGCGTCGAAGCGGGCCGTCCGAGACGGCGGAAAGCCCCGTCCTGCTGGACGAGATCATCGTCACGGGTACACTTCTGAAGACATCGGGCGAACTCGCCTCGCCCGTTGTCGTCCTGGATCGTGACGATCTGGATCGTCGCGGGCCTGCCACGGTGGCCGAAATCCTGAAGGACTTGCCCCAGAACTACGCCGGCTCGGCCAATCCCACGGCGACCCTGGCCGGCGTCGATGGAGCCGGATCCAACTCGGTGTTCGCCACCGGCGTGAACCTGCGCGGTCTAGGGGCCGACGCCACCCTGGTCCTGGTCAATGGCCGCCGGCTCGCGGGCACGGGCTACCGGGCGGAGTTCGCCGACGTATCGGCGCTTCCCTCCGCTGCAGTCGAACGCGTCGATATCCTGCTCGACGGGGCGTCGGCCCTCTACGGCGCTGATGCGGTGGCCGGCGTGGTCAATGTGATCATGCGCCGGGCCTTCAACGGCCAGGAATCCCGGGTCCGGATCGGCGCCGCCGAGGGTGGGGCCGAGGACCTGATGGTCTCGCATCTCGCAGGAACCTCCTGGACGACGGGGTCGGCCCTGCTGTCGTATGAATACCAGCAGGTGAACGCCTTCAGTTCTCTGGACCGGCCCTGGACCGCGGACGGGGATCTCAGACCCTTCGGCGGTACGGATCACCGGACGCCGTTCGCCTCGCCCGGCAACATCGTCGCCTTCGACCCGGTGGCCAGGGGCTACGTCTCCCGCTGGGCCATCCGGCCTGGCGCCTCGGGCGTCGCCACGACCCCGGCGGATTTTGTGGCGGGGGAAGCCAACCTCCAGGCGACGGCCCTGGGGCAGGACCTCTCGCCCGAAACCGAACGCAGCAGCGTCTATGGGCGGGTTCGGCAGAGCGTCGGCGAGCGCCTGGAGCTCACGGCCGATCTGCGCTTGAGCCAGAGGAATTACAGCATTGCCGGGGCGACAACGCCGGCCGTGTTCAACGTCACGAGCGCCAACCCCTGGTTTGTGTCCCCGTCCGGGGCGGCGTCCCACACGATCGGCTATTCGTTCTATCGGGACCTGGGGCCGCCGCACCGGTCCGGTTCCTCCCGAAGTCTTGGCGTAACCGCCGGCGGGGCTCTGGAGCTTGGCAGCGACTGGTCGCTGGAGGGCTATCTGGCTCATGCCGAGGAACGGGGCTCATCCGGGACGGAAGGTCGGGTCAACTCGCGATTCCTGAACGAGGCGCTCGGCAACATTCCGGATGATCCCGCGACGCCCTATCGGGCGGCGGTGGACGGCTATTTCAATCCGTTCGGAAACGGGTCCGCCAACGGTCGAGCGGTGCTGGATTTCATCAGCAGCGGTTACACCCGGGCCCATGACCGGAGCGGGGCCAGTTCGGCCAACCTGCTGTTCAGCGGCCCGCTCTTCAACCTCCCCGCGGGACCGGTGCAGGCGGCGGTCGGTCTGCAGTTCCGGCGCGAGAGTTTCAACACACAGGTCGAGAGTCTCGGCTCGACCGTGGCCCCCGTGCTGACAGTCACGCCAGAGCAGGATCGCAAGATCAGCGCCATCTTCGGCGAAGTGCGCGTGCCGCTGGTGGGCGATGGAAACGCCCGGGCCGGCGTCCAGCGTCTGGAGCTTTCGCTCGCGGGGCGGTTCGAGGAGTACGACGACTTCGGCTCCACGGCGAACCCGAAACTGGGCGTGATCTGGTCGCCGTTCGATTCCCTGTCGGTCAGGGCGTCCTGGGGCACCTCCTTCAGGGCGCCCGGACTGCCACAGCTCCACGACGCCTCGGCCATCTCGGTGACGTCCGTGCCGCGGGCGGGCGCGAACGTCCTGTCCCTGTATCTCTATGGCGGCAATCCGGATCTCGAGCCGGAGACGGCGGAGACCTTTACACTCGGCTTCGACTACCGACCGGACGGCGGCGGGATCGTGAGCGCGAGCCTGTTCAGCACCGACTTCAGCGACCGCATCGCACAGCCTTTGGCCGCCAACATCGCCCGCGCGCTGACGGACCCGTCGCTCCAGCCGTTCGTGACCCTCGTCGATCCGGCCAACAACCCGGCCGACCTGGCCCTGGTCAACAGCTACCTGGCCCGTCCGGACTTCGCCAGCGGAAGCCTGTTCCCGCCGACGGCCTATGGGGCCATCCTCGACGGGCGTTGGGTCAACACCGGCGCCGTGGCGGTCCGGGGTCTGGATCTTTCGGCGCGCTATCCGCTGTTGACGGGAAGCCATGCGGTCTCGCTGGACGCCTCGGCCTCCTGGCTGATCGATTATGACATCCAGGCCACGCCGACCGCCGATGTGCGCGACGTACTGGGCCTTGTCGGATATCCGGCCCGACTTCGGTCTCGCGCCGGCGCGGTCTGGTCATACGGAAGCTGGGGGTTTGACGCTCACTGGAATTACGTGTCGGCCTATGAGGGCCTCGCGGGTCAGGAGATCGCGGCCTGGAACACGATCGACGTCCGGGCGTCCTGGTCGGCGGAGACGGGGCCCTTCGCCGGTCTGCAACTGGCGCTTTCGATCCAGAATCTGATGGACGAAGACCCGCCCTTCTACGACTCACCGGCGGGCTACGGCTTCGATGCCGCCCAGGCCAGCGTCCTGGGGCGCACCATCGCCCTGCAGATGATCAAGCGCTGGTAGGGCGACATGATCATCGTCCTGCTGCGTCGCCTGGCGACGATCGCGATGACGCTTGCCTGCCTGTCATCCGTCGCTCACGCCCAGGGTCGTCCCATGACGATCCGGGACATTGTGTCGATGTCGTCGTTCGGCGCGGCGTCTCTGGATCCGGGCGGAAGGTGGGCCGCCTATGAGCGGCGGGGGGCGTATGACGCCGCCCCGGCCTTCGACCTCGACCACCGGTCGGTCTGGACCCTCAGCGAACTCTGGATCGCGGAGACCGGAGGCGGGACGTCGCCTGAACGTCTCTTGCCGGCTTCCGAGGGACCCGGCCTGCTCCTCGGGGACTGGTCGCCGTCCGGGCGGCGGCTGCTGATCTACAGGCTCAGAGACGAGCGGTTCGAGGCGGGTGTGGTCGAGATGTCGGACCGGACCGTCTGGTGGACCGGCCTGACCCCGGATGCGCCGTTTACCGGCTCGACCGCCACCTGGCTTGATGATGACCGGCTTGGATTGACGGTGCTTCCGGACGAGGGGCTTCCCTGGCTCTTTCGTTACGCCGGGGGAGCCCAGGTCGAGATCGCGCGCCAGTGGTCGGCCCAGGCCCGAGGGCGCGAGCCGAGCCGGACCGTGGTCGACACGCGCGGCGGCGCGGCCACGGCGCAAACTCCCGCGCGCGACCGGTCGCTGGTCCTGCTTGATGTCGCTCGCCGGGAGGTCCGGCCCCTGGCGTCCGGCCTGATCCGGGACTGGGCGGCCTCCCCGGACGGTCGCACCATCGCGGTGCTGCGCTCCGGTTCTCCGGTGCCGATCAGTCCCGACGGCGTGCGTCAGTTCGGCAACTCCGAGCGGGGGCGGCTGAAGCTGATTGAGGTCTCGAGCGGACGGGCGACCTCTCTGCCCGCGGATCTGGATGTGGCCCCGCACCTGCTGCGGTGGACAGCCGCCTCCGACGCCTTGCTGGTCTGGGTCCGGCGAGATGGAGAGCCATGGGCGAGCGGCGATCTGGCGCGCGTGGACCGGGACGGCGCGCTCGTCCGTATTGACCGTCATGGCCTCGACCCGTTCCCGCCGGGCGGCGACATCGACCAGCTCGCGGGCGTGCGCGCGGACTGGGTCGGCGAGACCCCTGTTCTCTACGCGCGGCGGCGAGACGCCTCCCGGTTCGATTGGCAGGCCCTGGCCCCGGGAGAGCCGCCGCGCGCGCTCACGGCGGACCTGGACCAGCCGCCGGGCAGACTGTCGGCCCTTGGCGACGATACGGCGCTCCTGTTTGCGAGCGGCGGCCTGTGGGAGGTCGGGGCGAGCCGAACGACGCGCCGAAGCGCCCACGATGTCCATGTCTCCGATGCCCGAACCGCGGATCGGATGAAGCCCGTCCGTCTGCGCGTCAACGCGCCGCCCCGCCAGGATTGGGCGCTGGCGATCGACGGAGCCGGTCACCTGGCGGTCTTGCGGACGGGTGCGAGTCCGATCCCGCTGGGGGGGACCGCGCCTTCCGGCGAAACGACGGTGTTGTCCGCTACGGCGGAGGCCGCCCTCGTGATCAGCCGCGACCGCGGCAGGGAGACCCTGAGGCTGTTGGCGCCGGGCGAAGACCGCGAACTGGACGAGGTCAATGCAGGGTTCGCGGACCTATCCCTGTCCCGGCCCGTGCCCGTGCCGCACCTGGACGCCTCGGGGCGGTCGACGACAAGCTGGCTCTTCCTGCCGCCGGGTCGGACGCCGGAAGAGGCCAGGGGGGTGGTGGTTCTCGCCTATCCCGGGGCGGTCGATGACGGACGCTTTCTGAGTCCGCCGAACCTGCTTTACGGGCCGCGGGCCGCGTTGCTCGCCTCGGAGGGCTATGCCGTCCTCTCGCCCTCAATTCCGGTCGCCGCCTCAGGCAGCGGAAGTATCGCGAGCTTTCTGACCGATACGGATCTGGCGGTCGACGCCATGTGGGCCGCCTGGCCGGGCCTCCCACGAGACCGGACGGCGCTTCTCGGGCATAGCTTCGGAGGATATTTCACCGTCGCCGCTGCGGGTCGTTCAACGCGATATCAGACCTACATCGCCTGGGCTCCGGCCACCGACCTGCTGGGCCTCTGGGGCGAGTTCACCCCGGCCAGCCGCGCCATGCCGGAGGAAGGCCTGACCCTGCGACAGCAGACGGGTTGGGTAGAGGCCAACCAGGGCGGGATGCCCGGTCCACCGTGGACGGCGAGCGAGCGCTACCTTGAAGCCAGCCCCTATCTGACGGCGAACCGGATCACTCAGCCCATCCTGCTGATCACCGCGGATCGCGACTATGTGCCGATGTCCCAGGCGGAGCGGGTTTTCAGCGTGGTCAACCGCCAGGGCGGCCGAGCCCGTCTCATCACCTATTGGGGCGAGGGACACGTCAACATCAGCCCGGCCAATATCCTCGATGTCTATGACCAGATCCTTCGCTGGCTGGATGAGACCCTCGGCGGCGGGGTCACAGCGGGACCAGACGCTGGCTCCAGGCCCGCACCCATCCCTCTACGGCCGCGACCGTCATGATTTCCCCATAGGTCCCTCGCCAGATCAGATTGTCGCGCGAAAGCAAGACCTCAGCGGCCGCCCGGTCGATCAGGCCGACCTCCGCCAGCCGCCCGTCGAGCAGCCACGGCCGGAGGAAATCGAGGTTGTCTGCGACCATCCGGCCATAGATGGCGGACATCTCCCCCTTGCTGCGCCGTTCGCTGATGATCGAGGGCAGGCGATCACGGAAGGCGAAGCGCGCCAGTCCGCGGTCACGCTGGCCGAGGACGAGCTGTGTGGCGGGCAGGGCCAGGCAGGTCTCCACGACCGGTTGCGACAGCAGGGGCGTCAGCACACTGAGGGTCCGGGTCTGCAGGGAGGGGGATTGGCGGCCGATACCGTCGATCAGACCGGCGATCTGCAAGACCTTGGCGGGCCCGAGGTCGTCGCAGTCATTGAGCCAGCGAGGAACCGTTCTGTGAGCGATCGGTGTGATCAGTTCATTGCGTCGCGCGGGGCGGGCTTCGGTCTCTCTTCGCGCCCCGGCGATCAGAGACCAGATTGATCGTTCATTCAGCCTGGCGAGCCCGGTGAGGGCAGGGGAGGTCAACGATCTCCAGCCACGGGCGCGCCAGAGATCGGTAAACACGTCGGCTGTCGCACCCTGCAGCAGGATGGAATCTCCGCCCCGACCGGTCATGATCGCCGTCGCGCCGGCAGTCCGGAGGCGATCGGACCAGTCACGATCGTGGTGCATGTCGATCCCGGCCAGGCCCGGACGGACGCCTCGGGAAATGGCTTCGAAGTCGGCTTCGGTCAGCGGCCCGGTGGCATGGGGGACGCTGAGGATATCGATCCCGAGCGCGGCACCCAGGGCGATCGCATAGGGACGTTCATCGGATTGGGCCTCCGCCCCGTAAAGATTGATCCATGGAGCCACATCCTCGCGGACGCGGATGAGGCTGGCCGCCACGAGACTGGAATCCAGTCCGCCCGACACTTCCGCTGCCAATGGGCCGGCGGCGAGAGCCAGCGCCCGAACGGCGTCGTCCAGCGACATCGTCAGCGACGCGGCGGCTTCGGCGTCGGCAACAGGTTCCGCCGCTCCGCGCCGGACGATGGCCGCGGGCGACCAAAGCGCGGTCGGAAGGGTCTCAAGGGGCGCCGGCTGGATGGTTCCGGGAAAGATGGCGACCGGACCGTCGAGCAGCAGGTCCTCCCACACGAGCAACGGATCATGCAGTGCCTGGGCGACGCGATCGAATGCGATGCACCAGGAGCGCGGAACCGGCAGCCAGGCCGGCACTGCGGATGCGACGATCGTCAGGCCGTCATCCTCCCACGCGATGCAGTCCAGGCCCCCGCAAGGATCACGCAGGATCTCCGCCACCTCGCCTTGAGCCGATATTCGAACCCCCACGAACCGGCCCCAGAACCGCGCGAACAATTTGCGTTCGTAGCTCCAGGGTTCCTGGTCCGTGTCCGTCCTGACGATGCGATGCTCGCGGTGAAAGACCTGACCGATCAGCCGCCAGCCTCCCACGACCAGGGTGGCAGGAGGCGACGGTCCGTCGACCGCCAGCCAGGTCCGTTCGCCGAGGCTCGAGACGGTCATGCCCGCGGCGACCGCCCGGTCTCGCAGGGCGTCGGCCCTTGCGTTCACCGCCGACGCGGAGCCCCGGGACACGATCAGATAGTCGCCCACCTCAGAACACGGCGATGGGGGTGAAGGAGCGGACGCGGTCGAACCGGTCACCGATCACGAGGTCGTCGATCTGGAGCCAACAGTGAGCGAAGAAGGGCCAGGTCTTGACCCCGAAGACCCAGTCCACGGGCTGGCCGTCGGACGCGAGGATGCGTCGCAGCTGCCAGGCCCGTTGAAGACATAGCCCCTCGAACGGAATGAAGGGCAGGACGGTGCGGTAGGCGGACGCCCGGGCCGAAACCCTCCGGCAGTCGACACGCGCCGACCGGCTGCGCCGGGGGCCTGCGTCGTCGATCAGTTGCGACAGGGACTGGTTCCGGAACGCCGCGGTCGCCGCCAGAGTCCGGACCATGGTGTCCAGACGCTTGATCCGCCCGGGATATTCCCCGGCGGTCAGTTCGCCTCGCGGCGCCACCGGCGAGCGGCAGGTCGGCGCTCCTGGATCGGAGGCGATGAGTCCGGCCGATTGAAGCTCTTGCAGGACGTCGTCGTCTGCCGAGACCGCGCCTGATCCGACCGGCGTGAGTTGATTTCCGCCGCCGACGAGACACGAGTACCGGTCCGCGCCGACGTCGAGAATGACCACGTCGTCACGTATTCCGACCATATGCAGACCGGCTGCGAGGGTGACCTGGCGTGCCATGGGGCCTCCGGATGACGGGCCTCGGGGCGGTCGCCACGAGGACGACCGCCCTTCTGTTCAGGCCGGGGTGCGGCTCTGGACGATCAGCAGTTCGAAGTACGGACCGATTTCCCCGTCCTGGGTGAGCGCCTTGGCGCTGCCGAAGCTGACAAGGCGGAGTTTGGGCATGGTCATCACAGTCTCCTTGGGTTGATCGCCACGGGTGTGGCAGCCCCAGTGAGCGCTCGGTGTTGCCCGCAGAAAAGCTATATCTGGAGTATATTCAATGGCTCCTTCCCGACCCCGCACATCCGGACCGTGGTTGTCAGTGACCTGCAAAGCGCCAGGCCGCCAACGGGTCGGACGCGGCGCCCAGGCTCGTCATCGGGCTGGGAGGAATGAACTTTCTCGCGATTTCGAATGGGCCGCAGAGAGCGTCGACGGAGATTTTCCCGGACGCGAGGGCTTCCGGACAGGGATGGCCTGTATGCGGCTTCAGTATAAGGCCTCCGTGGCCGCCCCTTTGGGGGCGACCACTCAACCGTTCAGGCCGGAGTGCGGCTCTTCACGAACATCAGTTCGAGGTACGGTCCTTCCTCGCCATCCCGGGTAAGCGCCTTGGCGCTTCCCAGGCCGACGAGTCGGAGTTTGGGCGTGGGGGTCATCACGGTTTCTCCTTGGGTTGATCGCCACGGATGTGGCGCAGGGAGTGAGCGCGCGGCTTGACCGTCTGAAAAGCTATATCTGGAGTATATTGAGGGGTCAGCGCCCAGGTTTGGGGCGTTTGGAGAGCAGCTCGGCCGCGCCCGTCTGCAGCCAGGCCTGGGCCTGTTCGCTGGTCTCGTCGCCGTCCAGCAGGGTGTCGAACATGCCGGTGATGGCGGCGATCAGGGTGCGGGCGTCCAGGTCCATGAGGCGATCCTGGATGGCCTGGTCGAAGCGCTGAATGGCTACCGTGAGGATGGTCGCCATCTTGTTGTCGGCGCAGCGTCGGGCCAGGTCGGACGATCCGATCACGACCGACAGGATGAGCGCATAAGGATCGCTGTTGGTCGCCGCGGCGAACCGGTGGATGTGGTCCAGGTTGAGGCGGGTGGCGCCCGACTCGAAGCGTTCATAGGTTCTGAGCGCCATGTTCATGGCGCTGGCGACCTCGGCTGTGGTCATGCCGCGATGTTTGCGCACCGCCTTGACCGCCGCGGAAAGCAACTCGCCGTCACGGGGCAGTTCAGGCGGCACTCCACTCATCGGCGAAACCTCTCAAACACGGGATGGTGCGACGGGACGCTTCAGTGGGCAACGCTCATCCTTTCGTTTCCGTACACAACCGGCGCTCCTCCGCCACAAAGCGGCGGATGAACCGACGGCGCACGGCGGATATCTCGACGTTTTATGGCGCTTTTGGCCATTCGGGCTTGCAACTCATTGGCGAGCCGGTCGATCCGCGCCAGAAACCCCGGCTCCCTTCCTGGAGACGGCCGTGACCCGAAAGCGCGATCCCTTCCTGCTGGCCCTGGAGAGCATTCGCCATCTGTCCGAGCAGGGGGCCTATGCGCCCGGGACGCCGATCGTGATCATCGAGGAGGCCCGACGATTGCGGCTGTCGACCACGCCGGTGCGCGAGGCCCTCGCCTGGTTGTGCGGCGAGGGCCTGGTCGAACGGGCGCCGTTCGGCGGCTATCTCGCCTCGCGGATCGACGCGGCCCTGGTTCGGGACCGGTTCGCCTTCCGGCTCCATTGCCTGACGACGAGCCTGAAACTGGCCGAGGCCGTGCGGGACCGTGATGAACCCGTTCCGTCGGCCGCCGCCCCGGAAAAGCGGCTGGCCGAACATCTCGACCGCATCGTCCGAGGCGCGGGCAATCAGGTCCTCGCGGAAGCCTTCGAGCGGGTGGGCCGCCAGCTCCTGCCGCTGGCCCAGGCGGAGCAGCGGATCCTGCATGATCGTGAAGCCGAGGCCGTCTCCATCCTTCGGCTGGCCGACTCCGGCCCGATCCCGGCCCTGCGGCAGGCCCTGGTCGCCTATCACCAGCGCCGGCTGGATGCCGCGCCGCTGCTGGTTCTCGACGTTTCCGGCGAGCGGCGGGATCCTCCCGGCGGGGCGGTCTAGGTGCCGGCGCGGCTGGCCTTGCTCGGTCTGGGTCTGCTGGCGGGACTGCAGGCGGCCACGCAACTGTTCGCCTGGACCTATCACTGGGCCGCGGCGCTGGGACCGGCGCTCAGGGTTAATCCCGACCTGGCCCTCTATCCGCCCTGGGCCATCCTGGTCTGGCGCGGGGAGTTCGGCGACGAGGCCCGTACGGCGGTCTCGCGCAGCGCGCCGCTGATCCTGATGGGCGCGGTCGGGGGGCTGGGCCTGGGCTCGCTTTTCGGGGAACGGACGGCGCGCCGGATCCGGGGGTGGGGCGGATGGGCCGAGGTCCGCGGCGCGGGTCTGCTCAGCCCGGCCGGCGCGGTGCTGGGGGTATTCAGGGGGAGGCTGCTGGCGACGGCGGACCTGCGACCGACGCTGGTGACCGGCGGGACCCGCAGCGGCAAGGGACGGGGCCACGTCATCCCGACGCTGCTGTCGTGGACGCCGAGCGTCCTGGTCCACGATCCCAAGCGCGAACTGTGGCGGATCACCGCCGGCTGGCGGGCGCGGTTCTCGCACGTCCTCTATTTCGCGCCGCGGGATCCGGCGTCCGCGCGCTGGAATCCGTTGGCCGAGATCCGGCCGGGACCCGGCGAACTGGCGCAGGTCCAGCGTCTGGTGGCCATACTGTCCGATCCCGGCGGCGCGCGGGACGATGAGGCGATCTGGGACAAGGCCGCCTCGGAAATCCTCGAAGCCGTGATCCTGCATGTCCTCTACACCGCCCGGGACGCCGACAAGACCCTGCTCAGGGTGCGCGAGCTCCTGGCCGATCTCGACGATGCGGCCGATGCGATGATGAAGACCCTCCACCGGTCGGGCGCGGACGGGAAGCCCGAGACCCATCCGTTCATCCGGACGGCGGTGAAGGGCTATGCCGCCATGCACGACCGGTTCCGGACCTCGGTGCAGGGAACGGCGCGGTCCTATCTGAAATGGCTGGCCGGCGAGGATGTGGAGCGCGCGCTGTCGGCGTCGGACTTCGCCATGGGCGATCTGATGTGCGCCGGGGCGCCGGTGTCGCTCTATGTCCAGGTGGCACCGGCGGACGCAGCCGCGCTGCGGCCGCTCGTGAGGTTGATGTTCTATTCCGCGGCCCAGGCCCTGACGGCGGAGGAGACGAGGGACGCGACCGGCCGGGAGAAGCGCCACAGGCTGCTGATGGTCATGGACGAGTTCCCGCTCCTGGGGCGGCTGGCCTTCTTCGAGAAGTCGCTGCGCCTGATGAGCGGCTACGGGGTCAAGGCGATGTTCGTGGCCCAGTCGCTCAACGACATCGTCGAGACCTATGGCCCGCACAACACCATCCTCGACAACTGCGCGGTCTATACGGCCTTCTCGGCCCTGGATCCGTTGACCCAGGACAAGGTGTCGAAGCTGACGGGCTCGGTGACGGAGACCCGCACCAGCCGCAGTGGCCCCGCCGGTCTGGGGGCGGGCCGCAGCTCGGTGTCGCGCTCGCAGATCGAACGGCCCCTGCTGGAGCCGGGGGAGATTCGCGCGCTGCCGGACGACCAGCAGCTGTTGTTCCTGGCGGGGCATCGGCCGCTTCGAACCCAAAAACTTCTCTATGACCGGCGCGAACCGTTCCGGAGCCGGGCGGGGGAGGCCGCGCCCGATCAGGGCCGCCGCCTCGACGTTCCGCCCCGCGCCCCTCATCCGTGGGCGGGGCGTCGCAGCCTCGGGGAGGATGCGGAGGCGAGCCTGCCGCTGTTCAAGGAGGTGGTGGCGGCCATGGACGACAAGAAGGTCGCCGCCAGGGCGGCCGATATCTACGGGCGGGTGGCGCAGGAGATGGCCGCACAACAGGCGGCCCTCGATCAGTTGCAAGGACCAGGCAATGCCAAGGACTAACCCCCAGACCGCCCGCGTGCAGGTCTATCTCACCGATCCCAAGCTCGCGACGGCCCTCAATCGCGAGGCGCGGGCCGGCCGGATGCCGCTCAGCCAGGCCGCCGGGCGGGCGATCTCGCGGGGGCTGCAGAAATCGCCCCATGCCGATCCCGAGGATCGGCTGCTGCAGCTCGAACGCTCGCTGAGGGACCACATGCGGTCGACGGCGAGGGACATGCAGATCGTCCAGGAGCTTCTGATCGAGGTGGCGCGGGCCTTCTTCCTGCGTCTGCCGGACGCCGTGGTCGACCAGGACCCGACGGTCCAGGCGGCCGTGGACCGGCGCATCGAACGGCTGCTTGACGCGACCGCGGCGCGGATCGTCGCGGGCCGGACCGCGACCGACACGGTCGCCGGCGAACCCCGCTCGTTTGACCCCTCGACCTGATGGCGATCCATCCGATCGTCGCGGAACGCAAGCTGGAGGCGTTGCGCCACGCGCTCGGGCCTACGGTTCTCTCAGCCCTGGAGGAGCCCGCCGTGGTGGAGATCCTCGCCAATCCCGATGGGCGGCTGGTGCTCGACCGGAGCGGAGAGGGGCGTCGCGACACCGGCGAGACCCTTTCGCCGGAAGCGCGCGAGCGCGCCATCAAGCTCATCGCCGACTATGTCGGGGAGACGGTGGCGCGCGAGGACCCGCGTCTGTCCGGCGTCCTGCCGGGGACGGGCGAACGGTTCCAGGGATTGCTGCCCCCGATCGTCGCGGCGCCGGCCTTCTCGATCCGCAAGCGGCCGGCCGTGATCTGGAGGCTGGACGACTATGTTCGCGACGGCGTGATGACGGAGACCCAGGCGGACGCGCTGCGACAGGCGGCGGCCGAACGCCGCAACATCCTCATCTCCGGCGGGACCGGCTCGGGCAAGACCACCCTGGCCAATGCGGTGCTGGCGGAGCCTGCCTATTCCGGGGACAGGGTCTTCCTGATCGAGGACACGCCGGAACTGCAGTGCTCGGCCTGGGACGTGGTCGCGGTGCTGACCCGGCGCGCGCCGGTCGTCATCGGGGTGGTCGATCTGGTGAGGGATGCGCTGCGGATGCGTCCGGACCGGATCGTGGTCGGTGAAATGCGCGACGGCGCCGCCGCGCTGGAGACCCTGAAGAGCTGGAACACCGGGCATCCCGGTGGCCTGTCGACGATCCACGCCAACTCCGCCGAAGACGTGCTGCGTCGTGTCGAGGATCTGATCATCGAAGTGGTGGCCCGGCCGCCCCGGCGCGCGATCGCCCAGGCGGTCGACCGGATCGTCCATATCCGGCGCACGGCCCAGGGCCGACGGGTGGAGGCCGTGCTCGCCGTCGAAGGGCTTGAGGCGGATCGTTACCGGCTGACGCCGCTCGCGTGAGGACAGGGCGCGACGGCGCTATGCTGCTTGCGGGTGGATCCCTGACATCGCGACGCCTGGAGACGCGCTTCGGTGCCGCGGCCTGGTGATGCGGGCGCGGCCGGCGGCGCGGCCACGCGCCGGTCCGGTCAGTCCAGTCAGGAGGGCGATGTCCGGGCGTGGTCGTTCCGGTTGCGGCGCCGCTTTACGACGGCCAGACGGCGCGCAGCCCTTCCACCAGGTGGTCGCGTCGGCCGGGCGCGAGCTGGTCCAGATTCCGTTGCTTCCAGCGTACCGCCGGCAGGTCGGCGATGCCCGGCAGGCCTACGAGCGACCAATCCGGCTCGCCGCATTTGAAGCCGATCAGGAAGTCGCGATGCGCGGTCGGCATATCATCGACGATGATCGTGATGAGGGCTTCGCGCGCGGTGATCAGTTCGTCGAGGCTGACCGGCTCCAGCGTCATGCCGACGAAGCCTCGGCGAAACTCCCCGGCGATATCCTTGCGGCGCGGACGCAGCACTTCGGCCATCGGGCGAGGGTGGCTGATCAGATAGGCGATGAAGGCCTGCCGCAGTTGATCGTCCACGCCTTCATTGGCCAGAAGGTCGCGCACGTCGAACAGGTCGCGCGGGTGCTGGCGGTCCAGGGCGGCGGCGATCTTTCCGGCATAGAGGTCGGGGAGAGAGACCATCCGGGCTTCGGCGAAGCCGAACCGGTCTTCCACCGCCGGCGTGACGCCCCGCAGTTCCGGGGCGAACACCGTGCCGCGCAATACGGGCGTGACCTCGATCTTGATCTGGACTCCGTCCGCGGCGACGAGAAGTTTGTCGATCGTGCCCTCGGGCCGCGCCTGGCCAGGCGTCACCGCGACGCGGGGCAGTCGTTCGGCCATGGCGGCCGCGATCCGCCTCAGGCCGGCGTCGATCGCAGCCAGGGACGCGGCCCGTTCGGCGACGGGCAGATAGGTCAGATCGATATCGACCGAAAGACGCGGGAGATTGCGGACGAACAGATTGATGGCCGTGCCGCCCTTCAGGGCGAATTCGGTCTCGGCCAGCACGAATGGCAGAGTGCGGATCAACAGCCGGACCTGGCGCTCGTAGAGATCACCGAACGGCATTGAAGTCCTCCGGTACGGTGATGCGGTAGGTCGGATCGAGCCGCCCGCCCTTGGCGAGCATGCGGTTGCCGCTGCCGAGGTTAACCGAGCGCCGGTCAAGCCGCTTCAGCCACGCGTGACCGTGACGATCGGCAAAGAAGAAGAACAGCCGTTTGACCTTGATGCTCCGGCAGTCGTCGAGGAGTAGTTGCAGGCGACGCGGGCTGAGATTGGCCAAGCCCTCCACCAGGGCGTCGACCTGATCGAACGTCTCGCGGTCGGGGAGTTCGTCGAGCAGTTCGAGCAGGGCCCGTTCGGGCGTCGAGACAAGCATCGGCCATTTCCAGTGGCCTATGGGCATGTCGGCCACGCCTGCCTGGCCCCAGGCAGAGGGATCCGCCGGCCCGGAAGGCTCCTGACCCCGGAGCCCGAACCAGGCGGCGTGGCCAAATAGCCTGGCCGGGTTGTGATAAAGGAAGGCGACGCCGAGCTTGAGGTCGTTCAGCCAGGTCGGCGGCCGGGTCAGGCCGTACAGATGAACCTCCCGGACCTCGCGGTTCAAATAGTGGCCGAACCCCTGGAGTTCGAGCGCGGTGCGGCCGCCGACGACAAGTCGGTGGTCGAGCAGCGTTTGCAGCGACAGGACGACAAGTTGCCAGTCAAGCGTGCCGCGCGGGCGGCGATAGACGCGGCGGGCGGGTTGCTCGAGCCAGCCGGCGGCGACGTATTTGGCGCGGAGCGAATTGTAGTAGCCGTGCTCGTTGAGCCAGGCGGAGTCCACCACCAGACCCTCCGGCAACAGCCGCTCCAGCTTGTTTAGCTTACCTGACATTTGAGCACTTATAGTGATCAAAATGAAGGAATGTCAAATAGTGGAGTTTTCAGGCTCCCTGTTTGAGCACCCGGAGTGATCAAACTCTCGTATTGCCAAACCGCCACCCTCGGAGCCCTGGCCGGGTCCGGGGAGACGGGCGAAGGCGCAAGTTCAGTCATGCTGGCGCAAGGCGGGCATCGCCGTCAGCCGCCTGCGGCTGCATATGCCGCGCGCGACCAGGGGCGCTCCGTCGCGAGCAGACCGACCGCCAGTCGTCGCAACTCATCCGACGAGTTGGGAACAGGTCCTCGGGACCGACGTAGGCCAAGTCGTTTCCAGAGTTGATGCAAGTCGTCAACAAGTCGTCAGCAAGTCATTGAAATTACTTATACAAAACGATTGACAGTGCGCGGGATTCTTTGCTTGCAATGAGTCGCTGCGCAGTGACCTGCGCTGAAACAAAGGAAGCAGATCATGCAACGGAGACTGGGGCGCCGCCTGTTCGGCGCAGCGATGACGTGCGGCCTGATGCTGGCCGGACCGGCCCTGGCCGGAGGTTCGGGCATGCCCTGGGAAGGGCCGCTGCAGCAGGTGGTGCAGTCGATTACCGGACCGGTGGTCCAGGCCGCCGCGGTCGTGGCCGTGGTCGTCTTCGGGGCCGGCATCGCCATGAGCGAGAACGGCTCGTCGATGCGCCGGGGTCTGGGCATCATGTTCGGCCTGTCGATCGCCTTCGCCGCCTCGACCTTCTTCCTGGACTTCTTCGGCTTCGCCGGCGGCGTGGAGATCGGGTGATGGACCCGCGGCCGGACGGGTGGGAACTGCCGGTGGCCCAGGCCCTGGCCGAGCCGGTGCTGATGGCTGGCATGCCGCGCGGCTACGCCATCGCCATGGGCACGATCGCCCTGGTGCTGGGCCTGGCGCTGCGCATCTGGTGGCTGGGCCTGCTCTGGTGGGCGGTCGCCCATGCGATCGGCCTGTGGGCCGCCCGGTCAGACCGGCGCTTCTTCGATGTGCTGCGTCGTCATCTGGCGCTGCCCGGCCATCTGGACGGGTGAGGGCGCGATGCGGTTCCTCGACGAACATCGCAGACGTCCGGCCGCCCTGGCCGATCATCTGCCCTGGGCCGCCCTGGTCGCGCCCGGCGTGGTCCTGAACAAGGACGGCGCCTTCACGGCCGGGTTCCGGTTTCGGGGGCCCGATCTGGAATCCTCGACCGAGGGCGAGCTGATGGCGGTGCGCGCCCGGCTCAACAACGCCCTGAAACGGCTCGGGTCCGGCTGGTGCCTGCATATGGAGGCGCGCCGCCGTCCGGCCACGGCCTATCCGGAGAGCGCCTTTGAACTCGATGTCGCCTGGCTGCTGGATTCCGAGCGCCGGATCCGTTTCGAGGACGCTGATCTGGCGTTCGAGACGGATTTTCGCCTGGCCCTGACCTGGCTGCCGCCGGCCGACGAGACCCGTCGCATGGAGCGCTGGCTGTTCGACGGCCTGGCCCGGGGCGGCCACGACTGGCGGCTGTCGCTGGCGACCTTCGGGCGCGAGGCCGATACGACGCTCGACCTGTTGTCCGACGCCCTGCCAGAGATCGAACGGCTCGGCGACGCGGACCTTCTGACCTGGCTGCACGACAGCGTGTCGCCGACGTCCTTCGCGGTGCGGCCGCCCGAGACGCCGATGTTCCTCGACGCCTGGCTGGCCGATGCCGGCCTGACCGGCGGGGTCGCGCCCCGGCTGGGCGACCGCTGGCTCAAGGTGGTCTCGGTGCGGGGCCTGCCGTCGATGACCCGGCCCGGGCTGCTCGACGCGCTCGGGGCCCTGCCGTTCGAATACCGCTGGACGGCGCGCTGGATCGGCCTGGACAAGCCCGAGGCCGAGCGGGAGATCGTCAAGCTGAGGAAACGCTGGTTCGCCAAGCGCAAGGGCGTCGGCGTCCTGCTGCGCGAGGCCATCACCAGGGAGGAGGTGCCGCTCCTCGATACGGACGCGGCCTCCAAGACCGAGGAATGCGACGGGGCCCTGGCCGCCCTGGGAGCGGAGAGCTGCGCCTTCGGCTACCTGACCGTGACCGTCACCGTGCTGGACGCCAGCGAGGCGGGGGCCGCGGCCAAGGCCAGGGCGATCGAGGCGGCGCTCAACGCCCAGGGGCTGGTGGCCCGGATCGAGGATCTCAACGCGGTGGAGGCCTGGCTGGGTTCTCTGCCCGGCGAACCCTATGCGGATGTGCGCCGGCCTCTGGTCTCGACCCTGAACCTGGCCGATCTGCTGCCGGTTTCCGCCGTCTGGGCCGGGCCGGCCGAGGACGCCAACCTGCAGGGGCCGCCGCTGGCGACCGCGCGCACGACCGGCGCGACCCCGTTCCGTCTGGTGCTGCACGTCGGCGACGTCGGCCACGCCATGGTCGTGGGGCCGACCGGATCGGGCAAGAGCGCCCTGCTGTCCTTCCTGGCCCTGCAGTGGTTCCGCTATCCGCGGGGCCGGGTCGTATTCTTCGACAAGGGCCGGTCGGCGCGGGCCGCGACGCTCGCGGCCGGAGGGCGATGGCAGGCGCTGGAGCCGGGCGCCCGGGTCTCGCTCCAGCCCCTGGCCGCAATCGATCGGGAGGATGAGCGGGCCTGGGCGTCGGAATGGATCGCCGAGACCGTGCGCCTGGCGGGGCTGGAGCCGGCGCCGAGGGTGCGGGAGGAGATCTGGCTGGCCTTGTCGGCCTTGTCCGAGGCGCCGGTGTCGCAGCGGACGCTGACGGTGTTCTGCGCCCTGGTCCAGGACAAGGCGGTCGCCGCCGCCCTGGAGCCGCTGACCCTGAAGGGGCCCCATGGCGCGCTGCTGGACGGGGAGGGGGAAGCCCTGACGCCGACCCGGTTCGACACCTTCGAACTGGAGAGTTTGATGGGGACGCCGTCGGCGGTGGCGCCGGTGCTCTCGGCCCTGTTTCACCATCTCGAACAGGGTTTCGACGGCCGGCCGACCCTGTTGGTGCTGGACGAGGCCTGGCTGTTCCTCGGCGAGACCGCCTTCGCCGCCCGGATCCGGGAATGGCTCAAGACCCTGCGCAAGAAGCGGGTCTGCGTGGTCTTCGCCACCCAGAGTCTCGACGACGTGGCGGCCTCGCCGATCGCCGCCAGCCTGATCGAGAGCTGCCCGACCCAGGTGTTTCTGCCCAATCCCCGCGCGCTGGAGCCGGCCTCCGCCGAGCTCTACCGCGGTTTCGGCCTGAACCGGCGACAGCTGGAGCTGATCGCCTTCGCCACCCCCAAGCGGGCCTACTACTGGCGCCAGCCGCGCGGGCGACGACTGTTCGACCTGCGACTGACCGGCGTGGCGCTCGCCCTGTGCGGCTCGAGCGCGCCCGAAGACCAGACCCTGATGGACGCCATTCTGGAGCGATCCGGACCTGACGACCGCCGACCGGGCACCTTCGCCCGTGAATTCCTCAAAGCCAAGGGAGTGCAAAATGTGGATTCCGTTCTCGACGCCTTCGCCGGCCCGCTCGCGGCCGAATAGGCTCGCCTCGATCCTGGGAACCGGGCTTGCGGCGGTCAGTCTGCTGGCCGCGTCGCCGGCCCCGGCCCAGCAGGTCGTGTTCGACCCGCGCAATCACATCGAGAACGCGCTGCAGGCGGCGCGTCAGCTCGAGAGCCTGGCCAATGAGGCGCGCAGCCTGGCCGCCTCGCCCTACAGTCACCTCGCGCAGTCGAGCCAGTCGCTCCAGGACATGGCCGAGCTGGCGCGCACGGCGCGCGGCATCGCCGGCTCGGTCAGCGGCCTGGAGCAGCAGTTCCGCAACCTCTATCCCGAGGATCTGTCGGGTTCCGACATGCTGGACCTGCTGGAGCAGGGCCGGGCCAGAACCGCCAACGCCCGCCGCACGGCCGAGGATGTGGCCCGCACGGCCGCGGAACTGGAGCGGATGGGGCAGGGGCGGTCGCAACGCCTCGCCGGGGCCCTGTCGGCCAGCCAGGCGGCGAGCGGCCAGACGGCGGCGGTGCAATCGTCCAACCAGCTTCTTGCGGTCCTGGCCGAGGACCTGGCGGCGCTGCGCACCATCATGCTGGCCCAGTCCCGCCTTCTGGCCGAGGCCACGGCGCGGGACGCGGCGGACCGGGCCTCTGGCGACGCCGCCCGTCACCAGCGCTGGGGCCGCCAGGCCGGGACGCCGACGGCACCGCGTTTCGACCCCCTGTCCCACGCCGGCGACTGAGGGCGTCTGGCGATGACGGTCGGAGTAGAGACGCCCAATGAGCTGATGGTGGTGTTCTCCAACACCATCTCGGCCGGGTTCGACGCCCTGCAGGGGTCGGTCAACGGGGTGTTCGGCCTGCTGATCGTCCTCGTCGTCGCCCTGACCGGCATTCAGTGGGCCCTGTCCCCGAACCGGGAGGTCCTGGCCTCCGGCTTCGGCAAGGTGTTGCTGATCGGCGCCTTCGCCTGGCTGATCAATGACTGGCAGCAGCTGTCCGAGACCGTCTACGCCGGCTTTCTGGAGCTGGGACTGACGGCCGGCGGCGGCTCGCTGAGCCGCGAGGAATTCCTCAATCCCGGGGCCATCCTGGCCCAGGGCTGGGAGATCGTGAAGGCGCTCGGCGAGACGCCCGCGCCCGTCGACAATCCCCTGGATATCGTCGGCAACATGGCCGACGCCCTGATCCTGGGCCTGGCCATGATCGGCATCATGCTGGCCTTCGCCGTGCTGGCCCTGCAGATCATCGTCTCCCTGCTGGAGTTCAAGATCGTCACCCTGGGCGGCTTCGTGCTCCTGCCGTTCGGAATCTGGAACAAGTCCGCCTTCCTGGCCGAGCGGCCGCTCGGCTATGTCGTCTCGTCCGGACTGAAGGTTCTGGCCCTGGCCATCGTGGTCTCGGGCGCGCGGGCGATCTTCGACCAGCTCCAGCCCTCGGCCAATCCCGACATCTACGAAGCCCTGACCATCCTGGTCGCGGCCATCCTGCTGGCCATGCTGGCCCTGTTCATCCCCAGCCTGGCGTCGGCCCTGGTGACGGGCGGCCCGGCCCTGGGCGCGGGTGCGGCCTTGACCGGCGCCCTGGCCGTGGGCGGCGCGGGAGCCCTGGCCGGCGCGGGGATCGCCGGCGCCGGCGCCATGGCGGCAGGAGGCGCGGCCCGTCTGGCCGGGCCGGCGCGCGCGGCGGCGGGGGCGGGCGCGGGCCGGCCGCCGAACCCGCCGAACCCGGCGGGGCCCTCACCGACGCCGCGGCCCTCGAACGACAATCCGCCACCGTCCGGACCACGCCGCCCCACGGGTGGAGCCATGAGCTCGCCTCCGGCGTCCAGCGCGAGCGGGGTCAACGAGCCCGCCGCGGCCTGGCGGTCGCGGGCAGAACCGACCGGCGGCGCGGCCGGCGAAGCGACCGGGGAGGCATCCGCGTCCGGCGCGCCGCAGTCCTCGAAGGACGCGCCCGGCCGGCCGGGCGGGACGATCGCGGCCGAGGCCCGGACCGCGAGAGCCGACTTCCACCGCGCCGCGTCACGACCGGCCGCCGCCGCGGGCAACCCGCCGGGACGATCCGCGGCCCTGCAGGCCTTCTTCGTCGCCAATGCCGGCCGCGGCCTGCTGCCGTCCGGCGAAACCAGCGGCGTGCTGTCGCCCAATCTGAAGACCGAGGAGTCCTGAGATGCATCCCTTCTTCCGGCCCAGACGGGCCCTGGCCTCCGCGCCGGAGCAGACCCCGTACCAGCGGGCCGGCCAGGTCTGGGACGACCGCATGGGCCTGTCCCTGGCCCATGCCCGCAACTGGCGCCGCATCGCCCTGGCCAATCTGGTGCTGGCCGGATTTCTCGGCGCCGGCTGGTGGGTCCAGGCGGACCGGGCCGTGGTCAAGCCCTTCGTGGTCGAGGTCTCCGACTGGGGCGAGACCCAGCGCATCACGGCCATCGGCGGACGCTATGAGCCCAATGAGGCCCAGATCGGTCATGCTCTCGCGGGCTGGGTCCGCGATGTCCGTTCCAAGTCGATCGATCCCATCGTCATCCGCCAGAACTGGTTGCGGGCCTATGACCTGATGACGCCGAAGGCGGCGGCCTTCCTGAACGCCTGGGCCCAGGCCCACGACCCGTTCGCCGAGGTCGGGCGCGAGGCGGTCAATGTCGAGATCCTGAACGTGGTGCGCCGCACGGATCGCACCTTCGACCTGCAATGGCGCGAGACCCGCTTCGTCAACGGCCAGTCGGCGGGGACCGAGCGCTGGCGGGCCCTGATCACCACGACTGTCCAGCCGCCCCGCACGGAGGCCGAGCTGATGAAGAACCCCCTTGGACTGAAAATCGAGGATGTATCATGGACCCCCGACGCCTCCTGATCCTGACCGCCCTGGGCCTGTCGCTGTCAGGCTGCGCGATGTTCCGCCACGATCCGGCGCCCGCCGTGCCCTGGGCGGACGGGACGGCCGCCACTGTCCCAGTAGACATATCGACGTCGAAGCCGACGTCGATATCGACCGACGGCGCCGAACCGGTCGCCGCGGGCGTCGAGGATCCGCATGCGCTCTCGCCGACGGAACAGCCCTATGAGGCGTCGCCGCGGACCGGAGATGCACCAACTGGAAATGCAGCGACCGGCGACGCGCCGACCGGGGCAACCGGGCGGCGGGCCATCGCCGCGGCCAATGCGACGGCGCGCGCGCTGTCCCGGGAAGACGCCTTCGTCGGCGGTGTCCAGGTCTTCACCTGGTCGCCGGGCCGGGTGTTCGAGGTCTGGACCGCCCCGCTTCGGGTGACCACCCTGACCCTGGCCCCGGGCGAGACCCTGGTGGCCAAGGCGGCGGGCGACACCGTGCGCTGGCAGATCGGCGAGGCGGTGTCCGGTGAAGGCGCGGGCCAGCGGACCCATGTGCTGCTCAAACCGCTGGAGCGGGGGTTGGAGACCAACCTCGTCCTGACGACGAACAGGCGGATGTATCTCATTGATCTGAAAAGCGGCGGGGTCGACGCCTTCAACGCCGCCGTGGCCTGGGACGCGGACTCGATCCTGGCCGTCGGCGCGCCGGTGGATGCCGGTGTGGCTGCGCCTGTCCGCGAGCCCGTGGTGATGCCCCGGGGTGAGCTCGACGCCCGCTACCGGATCGAGTCCCGGGGCCGGCGACCGCGCTGGACCCCGACCTCGGTGTTCAACGACGGCCGGCGGACCTTCATCACCTTCGACGCGGACCTTCAGGTCGATGAGGCGCCGGTCCTGTTCGTCATCGCCCCGGACGGGGAGGCCCAGATGGTCAACTACCGGCAGGTCGGCGGGCTGTACGTCGTCGACCGGGTGTTCGACCGGGCCGAACTGCGCCTGGGCGACCGGCGGCCTCAGGTCGTCCGTATCCGTCGTCTCGCAGGAGCCCGTTCATGACCGACGTCGATCCCCTTCAGTCCGCCCCGGGGTCTCTGCCGCCCAAGGAGCCCGCGCCGGGCCTGACCGCCCGGGCGGCACCGCCTCATGCCGTGCGCCTGCGTAAATCCGTGGTCCAGGTTCTGGTCATCGGCGGCGCCGTGCTGGTCTCGGGCTCGCTGGCCTGGGCCTTCGTGGTCCAGCCGGAGCTGCGCGACAGCGCCCGGGCGCGGCAGGCCGAGGCCCGCGAGGAGCAGACGCGCGGCGTCGTCCGGCCCACCGAGGCGGTCACCGACCAGCCGGCCAGTTATGATCGCCTGCCTGAACCGCGCATTGCCAACAGGCAGGCTGAACCCGCCGAGGCGAACGGACCGACTGTGGGGACCGCGGGATCCTATCAGCCCGCCTATCGTCCGGCGGCGGCCGCACGCGATCGCGGACCGAGCCCGCGGGAACAGGCGGCCCGCTCCGGCCTGTTCTTTGCGGATGCTGGATCCCCCACGGGATCAAGGGCAGGGCCGCAGGCGTCCGGCGCGGATCGAGCGCCCGTTGTCAGTCCGGACCAAGAGGCGATGTACAATGGCCATGCGCTGGTGGCGCCGCTGTCGCCGTTCGAGCTCAAGGCCGGGGCCATTGTGCCCGCGGCGCTTCTGACGGCCGTGGACACCGCGCGCGCGGGCCCCGTGATCGCGACCGTCACCCAGAACGTCTATGACTCCGTGAGCGGTCGCCATCTGTTGTTGCCGCAGGGCACGCGGCTGATCGGGTCGTCGGAGGGACGCAGCGCCTATGGCGACCGCCGCGCCTTCCTGACCTGGGAACGGCTGATCCTGCCCAATGGCAAGAGTTTGATCCTGACCGGTGAGCCGGGGGTGGACGCGCAGGGTGCGGTCGGCGTCCGCGGCCAGGTGGATCGCCGGCTGTGGCCCCTGTTCGTGGGGACGCTGTTCGCCGGCGCCATCACCACCCTGGGCCAGATCGCCCGGGATGACGACGGCGGTGGATCCGGTGGCCTGCTGGGCAACGCCGGGGACGCGGCGGCGATCGAGGGGGCCCAGGTCGGCGGGCGGCTGGTGGACCGCGAACTGGAGGTCCGGCCTTCGATCCGGCTCCGGGCCGGGGTGCCCGTCCGGGTCATGATCACCCGGGACCTGATCCTGGAGCCCTATCGGCCATGACCGCCTCCCGGACCCACGGCAAGCGATGGATCGCGCCGGGGCTGGCCCTGGTCGCCCTGGCCGGCCTGGCTCTGGTCGCGGATCACGCACCGGCGCCGGTGCTGATCAATGAAAGCGCCAGCCTGCCGCGTGGCGTCTACGTCCGCCTGCCGGGAGCCGCGCCCGCGCGCGATACAGTCGTCGCCGTCCCGCAACCGTCAGCCGTCCGCGCCTATCTGGGGCGGCTCGGCATGCCCGACGACCTGTTGCTGATCAAACGGGTGGCCGCGGTCGGCGGCGACACCGTTTGCCGGCGGGACGACCAGATGGTCACGCCTGGACGCACACTGGTCGTCCAGGACCGGGACCGGCGCGGGGTCGCCCTGCCGGTCTGGCGCGGCTGCCGCCGGCTCGGCGAGGAAGAACTGTTCCTGCTCGGCGACACGCCGTCGAGCTTCGACAGCCGCTATTTTGGTCCGGTCGCTCGCTCCCGCGTGACCGGCGTCTATCGGGAGATACTGACATGGTGAGAAGGATCTGGATCGCGACGGCCGCCCTGGTGATGGCCGTGCCGGCCTCCGCTTCGGCCCAGCAGGTGGACTGGGCCCGGGCCGGAGGAAGTCTGTTCGGGACGCCGGCGGTCGAGCCGGCCGTCACGGACGCCCTGGACAGTCTGGAAATTCCCCGGCTGGCGGTTCTGGACCAGCCCTTTCGCGACGCCATAGAGGCCGCCGCCCTGGCGCACGGACTGGACCCCAAGCTGCTTCACGCCCTGGTCATCACGGAAAGCGGCTACAGGGTGGATGCGCGCTCCCCCGTCGGGGCGGGCGGCCTGACCCAGCTGATGCCGGACACGGCCCGGGAGCTGGGCGTGGTCGACCGGTTCGACCCCGTCGAGAACCTCAGGGGAGGGGCCGATTATCTGGCGCGGCAGATCCTGCGCTTCGGCGATCTGAGGCTGGCGCTGGCGGCGTACAACGCCGGCCCGGCGCGCGTGGCCAGGCTGGGCCGGGTTCCGGACATAGCCGAGACCCGATCGTATGTGGCGACTGTCGTTGACTGTTACCTGGCGCTGACGGCCGGTCAGGGCGTCGTCAATGCCCGGCAATGCCGTCCCCGCGGAGCCGGGCGATGATGGGGGAGACGGAGGAGGCGGTGGAGATCGCTCCGGCGATCGACGAGCCGCTGCTGACGCGGGCGGAGGCTTCCGCCTTCCTGGGCTCGTTCGGGATTCGTCTGAAGCCGGCCACCCTGGCGCGGCTGTGGTCCACGGGTGGGGACGGCCCGCCCTGCCGCCACATCCGGTCCAGGCCCTTCTATCCGCAAGACCTGTTGCGGGACTGGGCCCGGTCGCAGATTTCGGACATCCGCACCGCCGCGCCGCCCGCGGCAAGGGGGCGACGCCGTGGCTGACCGTTTGACCAGGGATGCCGCAGAAGCTCCGACGGTCGCGGCACTGTTGGCGGACCCTGCCGCCAGTTTCGCGGTCAAGGCGGTGGTCCGGCAATGGGCGACGCGCGATTGCGTTGATGCCGCGATCGACGCCCGGGCGCTTTGCACCGTCTTTGAAGCCGCTGCTGACAGAATGATCGGAGGCCCGTCATGACGTTCGAACCAGAAGGCGGACCGATCGAGACGGGCGGGCCGGAGGACCGGCTGTTGCCGTGGGATCGGGTCCGGGACGTCACCGGCCTCAGCCGGTCGACCGCATGGCGACTGCAACAGGTCGGGGATTTTCCTGAACCCGTGCGCATCTCCCCTAACCGGGTAGGCTGGTGGGAAAGCGAGCTGACCGCATGGAAGGCGACCCGGACGGTCCGGGGCCTGCCGCATCCCAAGCCACTGGCCCGGCCGCGGGAGCCGAAGCTGATCCAGACCCCGCGTTCGCCGCGACGCAAGCCCGAGAAGCCGGCGGTCGTGGCGGCGGGCGCGGTCTCGCCGGAGCCTGCAGGGCAGGCCGCACCGGCGGCGGTGCCCCGACGGCGGAAGCGACCGGCCTGCGCCGATCAGATTGATTTCGGTTTCTAGCGTCGCATGGCCAGGTGCGATGGCGCGGAGCCAGGCCGGGTAGGTCGACAATCCCCGTCTAGAAGGTCTGGGGAAGGCGTAGTCTTATGCCGCGTTCGTCGGCCTCGGCCGGGTCCATGAAGGCGTTGCAGCTGTCCAGGACGTCCTGCGTGGCGCTGATTTCGGTCCAGGGAACTGCCGCCACCCATTTCTGCGCGAAATCCAGGCTGCGGATCAGGGTGTTGGGATTGTCGCTGTTTGAAAGCACCTTCAGTCCCGTCAGATAGTTGCTGCGGAAGATGGTCGGAATGATGATGCGCTCTTCGTCGGCGGCGACGAGTTCGGCGTTCATCATGATCCGGCCGATCCGGCCGTTGCCGTCCGTGAAGGGGTGAACCTCCGACACCAGGAACATCATGTAGACGGCCCGGGCGAAGGGTGTTTCCAGACTGTGATAGAGTTCAAGCCCGCGCGTCAGTGTGCCTTCGACGTGAGCGGGGTCCACGAATGTGGTCTGTCCCGCCCGATTGGCCTCCTGCTTGAAGGCCCCCGGGTTCTTGTCCGGACGGCCCGCCATGAGCGCGGCATGCCGACGTTTGAGAATATCGAAGAACTCAGGAGCGTCGCGCGGTGTCCTGGCCATTTCGACGGGATCCGAAACCAGCCTCCAGGTACCGAGGATGTCATGTGCGTCGGAAGGACGGTCACGGGGGATGACGTTGCGAAACACGATGTCGGCGGCTTCGCTGACCTCGAATTCCGTGCCTTCGATGAAGTTGGAAAAATAGGCCTCGAAAAAGGACAGGCTTGACCGTCCTTCCGCTGGACGTTCGGCGGCGGGGCGGATGACGGGCGCGGTTGCTCTCAGTTCCCGATGGAGAAGTTCGAAACGCGCGAGCCGTTCAGGGTCGAAGGGAGAGCCGGAACGACGCGCCTGGGCCCCGTCCGTGACCAGAGGCTCATCGCGCGTGCCGAGAAGGGCTCCAATCAGTCTTTCCAGGGTTTCGCACTCCACTTCGCGCCCGATCATGGGCGCGATCCGGCGCGCCTCGTCCCTGAGCCTGTTGGCCGCTTCATCGCCACCGCGACGAATGAGGGTGTCGAGATGGGTTTCGATCTCACTGCGCGTCAGGGTGCGCGGGACGTCGCCACCGCGCCGGCGGGACGGGGCCATGTTGTCGAGATAGGCCCTCGCGGTCGAGGAGAGGAAGAGATTGCCGACGAACGGAAGGTCGGTGGGCTGAGGGGGCGCCCCTCGGCGGGTCCGGATCGTCACGCCCGGCAGTTCGATGTCGCGCTTGCGATCGGAAACGACGAAGACCGAGCCGTCGGCCGCCGGCTTGTTCTCGATCGCGGTTCGGTCGGCGATCAGCGCGCCGGGGATATAGGCGCCGACAAGCGTCCATAGATGCCGCCCGACAATTTGCTCGGGCGGGTCCACGAGATTGCGGGTATACAGCTTGGACCCGATCTGCCGGAGCTCGCCCTGGCTGACCGCGCGCGACACCGCGGTCGCCGTCTCACTGGTGGAGACGAAGATTTCCGGAAAGTCTTGCACGGGGGATCTGGGCATTAAGCGGCTCCTCCGTCCCTGTTTAGCAAGAAAATGGGACTTAGGCGCGCAATTATGAAAGTTTTCGGGGTTTAAGGGCTGCGTCTAGGCGAGGGCGAGCAGGGCCGAGGGTCCCCGGCGGTCTGTGCCGCTGAGCGTGCCACTGACTCGGCCGGCGGCCATCAGCTGGCTTTACCCCGCGCAGCAGGAGAGCTTCGAGACATCCAGATCGAAGGTCTGGGCCGCGAGTTTCAGGCCTTCGACCGTGGTCAGATAGGGGAAGATCGTCGCACCCAGCTCGGCCGCCGTCATGCCGTGTTTGATCGCCAGCACCATCGTCTGGATCGCGTCCGCGCCTTCGGGAGCCATGATCTGCCCGCCGATGAGTCGGTCCGTCGTCTTGTCCGCGACCAGTTTGATCAGCCCGCGTGTATCGCGCGCCGCCAGCGCCCGGGGCACCTGATCGAGCGGGAGCAGGGACGTCTTGATATCCAGCCCCAAGGCTTTTGCCGCCGTTTCGGTCAAACCGACGCTGGCGACCTGCGGGTCGCTGAACACCACCGCCGGCATGGTGCTGTTGTCATAGCGATGTTCATTGCCGCCGACGGCATTGCGCGCCGCCAGCTTCGCGCCATAGGCCGCCATATAGACGAACTGGTCGCGCCCGGTGACGTCCCCCGCCGCATAGATGCCGGGGGCCGTGGTCTCGAGATAATCGTCGATGACAATGCCGCCGTTGCGGGCCAGTTTGACGCCCCGCGCCTCCAGCCCCATGCTGTCACTGTTCGGCTGGCGGCCCGTCGCGATCAGCACCTGCTCTGCGACGATGATCTGGACCGCCGCATCCCGCTCGGGCCCCGCGCCCTTACCGGCCGGACGATCGCAGGTGAGCTCGATCCCATGGTCTGCTTGCGCAATCCGCTGGTAGCCGACCCCGGCACACACCTGGATTCCCTCCGCCTCCAGACAGGTCTGCAGGGCGGCGCTGAACTCCGGATCCATTTCGGGCAGCAGCCGGCTGCGGCAGCAGATCGTGACGGCGACGCCGAGCCGGGCGAACATCTGCCCCAGCTCAACCCCGATCACGCCCCCGCCGATCACCAGCAGCGACCGGGGCAAACGTTCAAGCGCCAGGGCCGACGTGCTGGTGAGCCAGGGCACGTCGTCCAAGCCCGGAATTGCCGGAACGGCGGCGCGCGCGCCCATCGCCAGAATGATCTTGCCGACCGGCATCGGTGCATCATCGACGACCAGCCCGCCGTCGACAAAGCGCGCCCGGCCTTCGACATAGGTCACGCCGGGATAGGCCGGCAGCAGGTCGACATATTTCTTCTGCCGCAGACCCGCGACCAGCTCATCCTTCGAGGCGGCAAGCGCGGCCCAGTCCGCCAGTTGGAGGGTACCGCCCAGGCCGGGAAAGCGACGGGAAGCCTGGCCGGCATGGACCGCTTCGGCGGCGCGGATCAGCGTCTTGGACGGAACGCAGCCGACATTGACGCAGGTGCCGCCGATCGTCCCATGGCCGACCAGCGCCACCCGGGCTCCCAGATCGGCTGCGGTGATCGCAGCGGAGAATCCCGCCGATCCCGCGCCGATGACGGCGACGTCGAAACCCCCACGACCGGAGTCTTCCGCGGTACCCGAACAGCAGTCGAGGTCCTTTACGGGCATGTTCATCGTGCAGTCCGTTCTGTTGGGCGGGCCAGTGGTGTCATGGGTTCAGCCGACGCGCGCGTGAGCGGCGTCAGACCATCGATCCGATGTCCGAGGCGTAGCTCGGGTAGGCAAAGATCATCGCCTTGATCTGGTTGGCGGTAAGGCCCGCGCCCATCGCCATGGCGAACAGATTGATCTGTTCCTCGGCGCCGGGCCCGATCAGATGTGCGCCGAGGATCAGGCCGGTTTCCTGTTCGACCAGCACCTTGAAACCGCTCCGGCTCGCCCCGACCCGCATCGACGAATACCAGCCGGAGGTTTTCTCGAATCGGGTGTCGAACTTCAGGCCCTTCTCCGTCGCCGCGTCTTCGGACAGCCCCACGGTCGCGACCGGCGGCAGGGTGAAGACCACGCTGGGCACCGGCGGATAGGACACGAGCCGTGCGTCCTTCCCGGCCAGAAGATTCTTGCCCGCGATCCGCCCTTCATAGGCCGAGACCGGGGTCAGGTTCAGCCCGCTGTCGGCGCAATCCCCGGCGGCGAAGATGGCGGGATTGGTGGTGCGCATGGCGGCGTCGACCTTGATGCCGCGTTTCCCGGCTTCGACCCCGGCGGCGGACAGGTTCAGAGGGTCGATATTGGGCACGCGACCGGTCGCATGAACCACCAGATCGCAGGTCAGCACCTGGATACCGGACGGCGTTTCATAGGACACGGCGAATTCGTCGCCCTGCTTCTCGACCTTCAGGACTTTCGCCTCGGTCTGCACGTCGATGCCCAGATCGACCGAGGCCTCCACCAGCATCGCCACCAGATCGGCGTCGAACGGTCCGAGCGGCCGCCCGGCCATTTCCAGAACCGTGACGGCGCTGGCCCCGGCGCGTTGGGTGATGTGGGCGAACTCCATGGCGATGAAGCCGCCGCCGACAAAGGCGATCCTGTCCGGCCTCGCGGGCAACTCCAGAAATTCCGTACTGGTCGTCAGCAGGTCCTCGCCGGGAATGTCCAGCGTCATCGGGCGTGCGCCGGTGGCGATGTGGAAATGCTTCGCGCGCAGGGTCTCGCCGTTCAGCGTGATCGTATCGCGCCCGGTGAACCGCGCTTCGCCATGCAGCGCGGTGATCCCGGCCTTGCGGAAGCCCGCCTCGATGCGCGGCGGCATGGTGTCGGTGAAGGTGCGCTTGAACGCCATCATCTCGGGCCAGTTGACCGAGGGCCGTGCCTCCAGGCCCTTGCCGGCCATGTTGTGGGCCCAGTCCACGCCTTCGGTGACGGCGATCAGCATCTTCTTGGGATCACAGCCCCGCAGTGCACAGGTGCCGCCATAGGGCAGGCTGTCGATGCTGGCGACCTTCCACCCTGCCGCCGCCGTCATCCGGGCCACGCCGTTGCCGCCGGTCCCGGCCCCGATCACGATCAGGTCGTAGTCATATGCATCGGTCATGTCGGTCTTCTCCATTTCGGGGGCCTGCATCCCGGGATGACCGGCGCGACCCGGTGGGCTGTCGATCAGGTGGTCTTCATCCGCCGCTGACGCCGCCAGACGGCATAGACCGTCAACCCGGCGAACACGCCCAGAGCGGGCAGCAGCACAACATTGAGCCAACCCGTCAGGGCGGAAAGCCCGACGACGCCCAGCAGCACCACCAGCACCGGGGTAAAGCAGCACAGCGCCACAATGACGGTGCCGATCACCCCCATCCGCAACAGCAGGCTGTCGGCCCTGCCGCTCTCGTTCGTCTTGTCGGTCTCGTCAGCCATGATGCCGTTTTCTTCCGTTTTGAACCTGACGGCGCGCAGCCTTCCCCGGCTGCAGCCCGAGGTCGGGCTGCGCGCGATACCGCGCGTTGGCGGCAAGATTCCGCCGCTCCTCTGGAGGGCGGGAGACGTGACGCCGGTGAAGGTCGTCTTGCTGCCGGCAGGGCCTAGTTTTGTACGACGCGGGCGGGATAGCCGGCATTGGTCGAGGCGGCCGCGATCTGCGCGGCCGTGACGCGCGCCGGATCATAGGTGGCGCGGGCCGTCTTTGCGGCGAAGTCCACCTGCACCGCGCTGACGCCCGGTACGCCTTCCATCGCCTTGCGCACCGTGATCGGGCAGGTGGCGCAGGTCATGTGATCAATGGCGAAGGTCGTCTGCTGCTGCGCAGCGGCGGTCGCCGCCGGACGGTTTTGTGCCGGACCATCAAACGCGACGGCGGCACCAACGCCGGCCACGGTCACAACGGCCAGGCCGATCAGGAACGTCTTTTTCATGGGTCTTTCCTCTCAGTAGAAATAGGGAGCCCACCAGTTGAGGGTGAGCGTGATGATCACGACGACCAGCCCCAGCCAGAGGGCCAGTTTCGTGGTCCGCGCCGATTGCGGGCGGGCGCAGTATGTCCCGTCCTCGCAGGGCGGTTTCGGCTTGAAATAGACATGCCAGAATCCGAAGCCGAGCAGGGCCAGGGTGACGGCGGAGACGTAGGGCTTGTAAGGCTCCAGCGCCGTCAGGTTGGCGATCCACGCGCCTGAAATGCCAAGCATGACCAGCATCAGGGGAACGACACAGCAGGCCGACGCCAGCACGGCGCCAATCAGCGCTCCGCCCGCGATCCATCGGCCCTGCTTCGCGCCCTCGTCGGGCGTGGATGCCGGCGGCTCGGGTTCCGGCGCTGAAAACATCGAACTGGCCTCTCCATTTCACTCTGACTGAATTCAGCGTAATCCCTGTAGTTGCTACAGACACAAGGGCTTTTTTCATGGTGCTTCAGACGGGTTTGATGCGAGCTCAATTGGCGAAGCTGACCGGGTGCAACCTCGAAACCATCCGCTATTACGAGACGGTCGGATTGCTGCCCCCGCCGCCGCGAGCAGCCAACGGCTACCGGGTCTATTCACCGGATCTGACGCAGCGGTTACGGTTCATCCTGCGCGCGCGAGACATTGGCTTCTCGATGGAGGAGACGCGCTCGCTGCTGGCCCTGACAGACAGCGGGACGCAGACCTGCGCCGAGGTCAAGGACAAGACCGAGGTGCACCTGAAGGATGTGCGCGCCAAGATCGCCGATCTTCGGCGGATGGAACGGATCCTTGCGAACGCCGCCGCCAAATGCTCGGGCGGGGAAGTGCCGGAGTGCCCGGTTCTGGAGGCGCTTACGGCGGGTTGAGCGTAAGCAGCTGAAAGGGCTCTCGGCCCGCAGTGGGACGGAGCCATTCATACATGGTCGTGGAAGCCCTCGCGGAAGCGCAGAATGCCGACGCCCGGACCGATCGGCCCGCGCCGACCACGCGGGCCGGCTTGTCCGCATGGCATGTCCATTTCCGGCTCACTAGGAGAGCCTGACGGACATAGGGGCTGGTCAGGAGAGTGCTACGGACATTTTCAATCCGGCCGGCTCCTTGCGAGATCACCTTCAGACGGATTCACACATGCTCACCGGTCTGCGCTCCCATGGCGGAACCGATCTTCCATTTTCGGAAGTCGCCCCCATTCCGCCCGCCTGTGAGCGCGGCCCGCTCGGAGGACACAGCGGGCGCCGTCATCACGATCCTGGCGCGCGCCAATGCTTTCTGCGAGAATCCGGCCCAACGGAAAACGGGGATACCAACCGTGCGAATGGCATGGACCGATCCTCTGCCGGACGCTCGCGACGCGTCTAGATCGACCCCATGACGCTGCAGGTCGCCAGCCCGGTCAGGACCACGACGACCAGCAGCGCGCCGATCAACACCGTTTCCTTGAGGTCGGGTCCAGAAGCCCATTCCTCGCGGGGCTTTCCATCATTGCGGGACCACGTCGTTCGCAACCGGGACCAGCCTCGCCGCAAGGGACCCGGATCGACCATCACCGGAGGCTCAGGGTGGCCGATATCGCGCAATGATCGCTCAGAGCCTGGCCGCCGAACGTCCGTTCCTCAAAGTTTCTCAGGTTGGCGGTTGCCCGCCGGTCGAGGACGATGAAGTCGATAAAGTCCCGGTAGCGGGGATTGCATCTTGCGGACTGGTCGCCCGACGCCAGGGCGAGGTCCGAGTTCGGCGGAGATGAATCGTCCCACTCGGCCCAGACGGCGTCATTGGCCATGCCCATGCGCCGGTTGAAATCCCCCAGGACGGCGAAACGCGCCCCCTCCACGGCTCTGTCATCGATCCAGCGTTCCATGGCCGGAACCTGTTCGAACAGGACCGGACAGGCGTCGTTCCGGTCTCCGGACGAACACCCTGACTTCAGATGCACCGAAAGCACCCGGATCGGCGCACCGCCCCGGGGGCGAACCATGAGATCGACACCTGAGCGAAGGTCGGGATTGCCCACCTGGATGTTGGTGACGTCGGGTTGACGTTCGAATGCCAGACCGTTGCGGACCGCGAACCCGGTGCGCTGGGCATTGATCGTCAGCCCGTCGCGTCCCCGACACGCTCCGCCGCGATCCGTGCCGATCCGGTCCTCGATCACGACGGTATAGATAGCAGGGTTGAACACCCGCTCAGCGGCGGCTTTCGTCTCGACCTCCTGAAAGGCGATGATGTCGGCGCCGAGGTCGTCCACATAGGCCCGCATCGCCGCATAGTCGCCGTCGGTGCGAGGGCGGCATCCGGAGTTATTCCGCTCCGCGAGATGCTCCATATTCCAGCTGGCCAGCTTGATGACCGGACCGGAATTGGGGCTGTTGCCCGAGCCGGTCGCCGTGCAGGCGGCGGCGAACAACGCCAGGGCGACGAATATGGCTGCGGGTTTCATGTGGCGAATAGAGCAGAAGGCGTTGGCCATGCCTATCACTCGCCACAGACATGGCCCCGTCACAGGTTGAGCAAAGTAGCTGCGGGCAATTGGCTCGATGCTTGGCGTCCGCTTCACGCACGCAGATCGTTGGCGGCTTTCGACCTTTGGCGGAAGTTGAACAATAACCTGGGCAGGTGGCTTCCGTGTTCTCCACTGGATGGCCTAGACTTGGCGCATGGGCCTTCTGACCTTCAGCATCAACGTCACCCTGGACGGCTGCGTCGACCACCAGGAGGGGGTCGTCGATGACGAGACCCATGCCTTCTTCACCCGGCTGATGGACGAGAGCGGGGCGATGCTGTGGGGTCGCGTCACCTATGAGATGATGGAGAGCTACTGGCCGGCCGTGGCTCGCGGCGACATGGAAGCACCGCCGGCGATGCGAGAGTGGGCGGTCAAGCTGGAGGCCAAGCCGAAATACGTGGTGTCGTCGACGCGAACAGACTTCCCGTGGACCAACAGCTACCCCGTCGTCGGTGATCTGCGTGCGGGCGTGCGGAGGCTCAAGGACGCGACGCCGGCCGGTGTGCTTCTCGGGAGCGGCCAGCTGGCAACCGAGCTGGACCGGCTGGATCTGATCGACGAGTACAGATTCCTCGTTCACCCAAGGATCGCCGGCCACGGGCCGACCCTCTACCAGGGCGGACTGCCGGGCACGCGACGGCTCGAACTGATCTCGGCCGAGCCGCTTCGTTGCGGGGCGGTGGCCATGCACTACCGGCGCGAACCCTGACCCGGAGCGGCCTTCCAAGGCGAGGCAGGCCGCCACCCGATCAGTGACCGCGGCACCGCCCGCGCCTCATCGGTGATCACCGCCCCGACAGAGTTGAGGCGATCCCTCGCCGCGGGCGTCGTCGCCCAGGGTGCGACCGTGGTGGTGGTCAGGTCAGAGACCTCGCGCTCGATTCCAGGCGACAACTGGGGCGGCGCTGAATGACCAGCCTGGCGCGCGGAGCCCAAGGGGGGAGCGTTCTCTACGAGGTGACGACCTCTACGGCGTGACGACCTCTACGGGGTGACGACATCAGCGTCTGAGACCCCGGCGAGTTCGTTGAAGCGCGCCCGCGCCCTGGCTTCGTCGTAGAGGATTTCGCTCTGACGCGGCGGTGCGACGACATAGTACATCGTCACGGGAGCCAGTTCCCGGCGCTCGCGGCGCCACAGGGCGAACCCCTCGCGGCCTTCCAGACGCGCCCAGGTTCCAGCGTCGTTGGGGTGGTCCGGAATGGATGCCATCGGCTTTCCTTAAAATGAGCGATCGCGATGGATCCGGGCAGGTCAGGCCTTGCCCGATGAAACGCCCTGCAAAAAGCCGGCGCGGCGGTGAGGTCGAATCAGGCCCGGAACTGGCCCGCATCAACGCATTTCAGGGTGTGTTGTCACGTCTCGCGCAAGGATCTTACGCATCGACTGCCCCACTACTGCCCCACAAACGCAGATATTCACGAAAAACCTTCCGTGGACGGAGAGGTAGGGTTTTGTAAGTTTCTGTTTTTAAATGGAAAAAATGGTGGATGCGACAGGGATTGAACCTGTGACCCCCTCGGTGTGAACGAGGTGCTCTCCCGCTGAGCTACGCATCCATCAATCGGGCCCCGTCGGGACGGGGGAGGCGGCGACATAGCCCGGGCGTCCCGTGCTGGCAAGATGTCAGATGCCGCGGCGGGCGTGATGGGCGGCGATCAGCCCGTCGATGGCCGCCTCGACCTGGTCGAAATGGTCGATCAGCACGTCGCCGCCCAGATCCCCGGCCGGGATCGGCGTGTAGCCGAAGCTCACCACCACGCTGGGCACGCCGGCGCCTTTCGCCGCCTGCACATCGGGCGCACCGTCGCCGATCATGATGGCCCGCGCCGGGTCCCCGCCCGACATCGCCACGGCCTCGCGGACATGGGCCCCGTCGGGCTTGCGCGCCGAGACCCGGTCGGGGCCGCAGATGACGGCGAAATGATGCGTCATATCGAGGGCCGCGATCAGGGCCACCGACAGGTCGGTGCGCTTGTTGGTGGCCACGCACAGGATCGCCCCGCGCGCCGCCAGCCGCTCCAGGGTGGCGATCACCCCGTCGTAGGGCCGGCTGAAGACGGCGATGTTGCGGATATAGTCGGCGAGAAATTCCTCGAGCATCTCCTGGGCGTCGGCCTCGTCCCACGGCGCGCCGGCCTCCTGGAAGCCGTGCCGCAGCAGGGCCAGGGCCCCGTAGCCGACCAGATGCTGGGCCGCCGCGACCGGCATCTGCGGAATGTCGCGCGCCGCCAGCATCCGGTTCAATGTGCCGATCAGGTCCGGCGCGGTCTCGACCAGGGTGCCGTCCAGGTCGAAGGCGACGGTCCAGCCCTCGAGGTCGCGCGCCGGATCGTTCATGTCGCCGTCTCCCGTTCGGCCGCCCGATGGGCTAGACCCGGCTGACGACTAACGACCGGACCGATTCATGACCAGAGCACACCGGCCCCGGGCCGCCATCATCCTCGCCGCCGGCCAGGGCACGCGCATGAAGTCGCCCCTGCCCAAGGTGCTGCACCCGGTCGGGGGGCGCGCCATGCTGGATCACGCCATCGACGCCGCCGAGGCCCTGGGCTGCGAGCGGATCGTGGTGGTGGTCGGCGACCATTCCCCGTCGGTCCGTGCCCATGTGGCCAAGCGTCTGGGCGAGGCGGCCATCGCCGTGCAGGACCCGCCGATCGGCACCGGCCATGCCGTGCGCGCGGCCGAGGCGGCGCTGAAGGGATTCGCCGGCGACGTCGTCGTCACCTATGGCGACGTGCCCCTGCTGACCGCCGCCGACATCGAGCCGGTGTTCAGCGGCGACGACGGCGTCACCGTGATCGGCTTCGAGGCCCGCGATCCCGGGGCCTATGGCCGGCTGGTCATGGAGGGCGACACCCTGGCCGCCATCACCGAGGCCAAGGAAGCCTCGGCCGAGGTCCTGGCCCTGACCCTGTGCAATTCCGGCGTGATGGCCGCGCCGGCCGCCCTGCTGTTCGCCCTGCTGGCCGAGGTCCGCAACGACAATGCCAAGGGCGAATACTATCTGACTGACGTGGTCGAACTGGCGCGCAAACGCGGGGCTGCAACCCGGGTCGTGCATGCGGCCGAGGACGCGGTCATGGGCGTCAACGCCCAGGCCGAGCTGGCCGTGGCCGAGGCCCTGTTCCAGAAGGTGCAGCGCGACAATTTCCTCGCCGCCGGGGTGACGATGAGCGCGCCCGAGACCGTGTATTTCGCGTACGACACCGAGATCGGCGGCGGCACCACGATCGAGCCGTATGTCGTGTTCGGCCCGGGGGCCAGGATCGCCGGCGGGGCCCGTATCCGCGCCTTCAGCCATATCGAGGGCGCCAGCGTCGCCGCCGGGGCCGAGGTCGGTCCCTATGCCCGGTTGCGCCCCGGCGCGGCTCTGGGCGAGGGGGCCAGGGTCGGCAATTTCGTCGAGGTCAAGAATGTCACCCTCGGGGCCGGGGCCAAGGCCAACCACCTGGCCTATCTGGGCGACGGCGACATCGGGGCCGGGGCCAATATCGGGGCCGGCACCATCTTCTGTAACTACGACGGCTTCTTCAAACACCGCACCACGGTGGGCGAGGGGGCCTTCATCGGCTCCAACAGCGCCCTGGTCGCGCCGGTGACCATCGGGGCCGGCGCCATGGTCGGCTCGGGCTCGGTCATCACGAAGAATGTCGACGCCGGCGACCTGGCCCTGGGCCGCGGCGAACAGACGGCCAAGCCGGGCTGGGCCCGACGGTTCATGGACTCCATGCGGGCGAAGAAGGCGGCGAAACAATGACTGCTGACGCCCAGAAGCGCGCCACCGGCGAGGCCGCCGCCCTGCACGTCGAGCCCGGCATGGTCGTCGGCCTCGGCACCGGCTCGACCGCCGCCTGGTTCGTCAAGGCCCTGGCCGCCCGCCAGCTGGATGGCCTGCGCTGCGTGCCGACGTCGGAGGCCACCGCCGACCTGGCCCGCGAGCTGGGCCTGACCCTGTCGACGCTGGAGGACACGCCGCGCCTCGACCTGACCGTCGACGGGGCCGACGAGGTCGGGCCGGGCCTGGCCCTGATCAAGGGCGGCGGCGCGGCCCTGCTGCGCGAGAAACTGGTGTGGGAGGCCTCGAGCCGCTGCCTGGTCATCGCCGATGCGGCCAAGGTGGTGAAGACGCTCGGACAGTTCGCCCTGCCGATCGAGGTCGTCGCTTTCGGCCACAAGACCACGGCAAACCGCATCGCCGACGTACTGGCCGACCACGACATCGCCCTGCCGGCCCGGCTGCGTCAGGCCGAACGCGGCGTGGTCCGCACCGACGGCGGCAATGTCATCTATGACGCCGCCTGCGGGGCCATCCACGACCCGGCCCGTCTGGCCTCGGACCTGAAGCTGATCACCGGCGTGGTCGAGCACGGCCTGTTTCTCGACCTCGCCGATCTGGCCCTCATCGGCGGCGACGGCGGCGTAGAGACCCTGACGCCGTAGCGGTGTCGCCCGGTCAGTCCGGTGCGGCGGCGCTCTCACGGTCCTGGACGCGGCGGATCGAGTCCGACAGTTCGGGCAGACCCGAGCCGATATTGCGCGTGCGGTTGGCCCGGTACAGGCCGTGGAGATAGGTCTGGTCCCAATCGGTCAGGCCGTCGGCCGAGGCCGGATTTTCGAACACGTTCAGAATCGACGGAAAGGCGCGGGTGTCGGCTTCGGGGTCGATCTGCGCCAGGGTGACCATGGCGAGGTAGTCGGCGAGTTGCCGGACGGTGACGCCGCGGACCTGTTCCAGGTCCACGATAATCACGGTGCGGAACAGGCTGTCGACGATCGGGCTGCTCAGGCGCGTGCTGGTGGGGACCCGGACCTTCGGTCCGAAATCCGCCGCTCCGGAACAGGGGCCGTTGCATTCCCCCGGAAGCCGGATGGCGGCCACGCCGGTCTGGCTGTTGATCGGCATGCTGATCTGCCACCAGCGCACCGGCCGGTCCGAAGCGGCAAAGGCGTTCAGGGCGGCGCGGCCCTGGTCCATGCCCGAGCCGCCCATGATCAGCACGTTCAGCCGTTCGTTGACCAGTTCCTCGGCCACACGGTCCGGGGAATCCGAGGCGATGACGATGACATTGGCTTCGCAGCCGGGTTCGCCCGGGGTCAGGCCCATCTCCAGGGCGACGGCTGAGATCCGGTCGACGATAAACTGGGCGGCTGCACCGCGCAGGTTGGCGACCCCGATGCAGACATCCCTCTCCCAGCGGGCGATGCCCCGGTTCCGGTTGGGGGCCGCGACCTCGTTCACGAACGCGCGGACCGTGTCGCCCCGCGGGCGGGCGATGACCTCGACGTCCCCCAGGGTTACCGTCGCGCCGTCTCCCGGCGACTGCGGGGTGACCTCGGTCGGCGGATCGGCGGCGGGTACGGACTGGGGGAGCGCGGACCCGAGCAGGGCGGCAACAACGAACGCGAGCATTTGGGCAGCCTCAGGATTGTTCGTGACGCTAGTCACCCCCGGGATGGAGGACAATCGATAAAGTCGATCACGGGCGCTGCAGAAGCAAGCCGCTCAGCATGGCCAGGCCCGGCGGGCCCTCCGGCCCCGTCAGTCCGGTGCCTCCGTGTTCAGGCGCTCCCGGGCGCGGTGGATCGAGGTCGAGAGCGCAGACCGGGCGGCGCTCGGGCTTCGCCGGATGCGGACGGGTTCGTACAGGCCGTGGAGATAGGCCTCGTCCCAGCCGCTCAGGCCGTCGGTCGAGGCCGGGTCGTCGAATACATTGAGCACCGAGACATAGGCGCCGGTGTCGGCGTCCGGGTCGACCTGGGCCAGGGTGATCATGGCCAGATAGTCCGCCAGCTGCCGGATCGATACCCGGCTGACCTGATCGACATCCAGGATGATCACGGTGCGGAACAGGTTGTCGATGATCGGCAGGGCAAGCCGCGATCCGGTAGCGATCCGGTTGACCGGGGCGAAGTCAGACGCGGAGGAACAGGTGCCCTGGCAGTCCCCGGGAAGGCGCACGGCCGGCGCGCCCGTATCGGCGTTGGTCGGCATGCTGACCTGCCACCAGCGCACAGGCCTGTCGGAATTGACGAAGGCGTCCAGCGCGGCGCGGCCCCTGTCCATGCCCGCGCCGCCCATCCGGAACGCCCGCCCGCGTTCCTCGACCAGTTCCGCCGCCAGGGCGTCCGCCGACGTCGAGGCGATGATGATGACGTTCGGCGCGCAGCCCGGCTCTCCCGGCGTCAGGCCGACGTCCTCGGCCACGGTGGAAACCCGGTCCACGATATACTGGGCCCCTTCCGGCCGCAGGTTGGCCACCCCGATACAGATGTCCTTGTCCCAGCGAGCGATGCCGCGATGTCGGTTGGGGGCCGCGACCGTGTTGACGAAGGCCCGGACCATGTCGTCCCGTTGACCGGTAACCTCGACGTCCTCGAGTCGCACCGACGCCGCATCCGCTGATGACGGCTGGGACGACTCTGTTTGCGCGACGGCCGGGGGCGGCGATTGCGGCCCGGTTGATCCGAGCACGGCGGCAACAACGAATGCGAGCATGTCGGAGACCCCAGGGTTGTTCGGGACGCTAGCCACCCCGGCTTTCGACCGTCAATCGATATTTTCCCGGCAGCGGGGCTGTGGGCAATACGGCGATCGATGGTGGCGGGGGCGGGGCGGAGACCCTAAGTCCCTGACCTCTCATCCGCTCATCCCGGTGAAAGCCGGGACCCAGTGCTTTCGTGGGGCCGGGTGTTGGGGATGTATCGACGGCGCGCACCGGACTCCACCGGTTGCCCACAGAACTGGGTCCCGGCTTTCGCCGGGATGATCGGAAAAAAACATGACCACCTATGACTACGACCTCTTCGTCATCGGTGCCGGTTCCGGCGGGGTGCGCGCGGCGCGGCTGACGGCCCTGGGCGGCAGGCGGGTGGCGGTGGCCGAGGAGCATCGCGTCGGCGGCACCTGTGTGATCCGCGGCTGCGTGCCCAAGAAATTCATGGTCATGGCCTCCGAGGTCAGCCACGCGCTGGAGATTGCCGAAGGCTACGGCTGGTCGTTCGACAAGGCGACCTTTGACTGGCCCAAATTCCTCGAGACCAAGGACGTCGAGATCGCCCGGCTGTCGGGCATCTATGTCGCCAACCTCGGCAAGGCCGGGGTCGACCTGATCCACGGCCGCGCCGTGCTCAGGGACGCCCATACCGTCGCCATTCTCGGCAAGGGCGAGGGCGGCGGAGATCGCATCGTCACCGCCGAACGGATTCTGGTCGCCACCGGCGGGCGGCCGTGGACGCCTGGCGACCTGCCGGGCATCGAGCATGCCATCACCTCTGAAGAGGCCTTCCACCTGCCGGAGCTGCCCAGACGCATCCTGATCGCCGGCGGTGGCTATATCGCGGTCGAGTTCGCCGGCATCTTCGCGGGCCTCGGGGTCGAGACCACTTTGATCTATCGCGGGCCCAACATCCTGCGCGGCTTCGACGACGACGTCCGCTCGCACCTGGCGGGCGAGATCGAGAAGCGCGGCATCAAGGTCGTGCTCGGCTGCCAGCACACGGCGATCGAGAAAACCGCCACCGGCCTGCGCAACACCTTCGAGAACGGCCACGCGATCGAGACCGATGTGGTGATGTTCGCCACCGGCCGGGTCCCGCACGTCACCGATCTGGGGCTGGAGACCGCCGGGGTCGCGCTGAACGACCGGGGGGCGATCCGGGTCGACGAATACTCGCAGACCACGGCCGACAACATCTGGGCCGTCGGTGACGTCACCGACCGCATCAATCTGACCCCGGTCGCCATCCGCGAGGCCGTGGCCTTCCACGAGACCGTCTTCCGCGACAATCCGCAGAGCTATGATCACGACAATGTCGCCAGCGCCGTGTTCAGCCAGCCTCCGGTCGGCGTGGTCGGCCTGTCCGAACATGACGCGCGCCAGACCCTGGGCGGCGAGATCGACGTCTATGTGGCGCGCTTCCGCCCGATGAAATACGCCTTCACCGGCTCCGACGAGCGCGTGCTGATGAAGCTGGTGGTCGAGGCGAAGACCCAGAAGGTGGTCGGGGTTCACATCGTCGGCCCCGAGGCCCCCGAGATGATCCAGCTGGCCGCGATCGCCGTCAAGGCGGGCCTGACCAAGGCCCAGTGGGACGCCACCTGCGCCGTCCACCCGACCATGGCCGAGGAACTGGTGATGATGAAGGACAAGCAGACCCCCGGTGCCATGGCCGTGGGGTAGCCCCCTCTGTCGTCATCCTCCGGCAAGCCGCGCCGGCGCGGCGCAGACCGGGGGGCCCAGCGGCGCGGTCGCGCCAGCGATCGCGAAACC
>NZ_CAXBHE010000008.1:0-134740 GCF_963975535.1 uncultured Brevundimonas sp.
ACCGCGAACTCGACCAGGGGCGAACCGACGGCCAGCTGGTGGCCGACCTCGCCATGGGCGGCGGTGACGGTGCCGGCGACCGGGCTGGTCAGCTCGACCGTGGCCTTGTCGGTCATGATGTCGGCGAGGATCTGGTCCTCGGCGACCGTGTCGCCGACCTTGACGTGCCAGGCGACCAGTTCGGCCTCGGCGGTGCCCTCACCCACGTCGGGCAGTTTGAAGACGAAACGACCCATCTCAGCGCGCCCCCGTGTTTTGGCCAGACATGACGGATTTCAAGGCATCGGACACCCGTTGCGGGCCGGGGAAATATTCCCATTCGAAGGCGTGCGGATAGGGGGTGTCCCAGCCGGTGACCCGGGTGATCGGGGCCTCCAGATGATAGAAGCAGCGCTCCTGGACCAGGGCCGACAGCTCACCGCCGTAGCCCGAGGTCTTGGGGGCCTCGTGGACGATGACGCAGCGGCCGGTCTTCTTGACACTGGCCTCGATGGTCTCGATGTCCAGCGGCACCAGGGTGCGCAGGTCGATGACCTCGGCGTCGACCCCGGCGTGCTCGGCCCCGGCCAGGGAGACCCAGACCATGGTGCCGTAGCAGAGGATGGTGACGTCACTGCCCTCGCGCATGATGCGGGCCTTGCCGATCGGCTCGATGTATTTGCCGGTCGGGACCTGGGCCAGGTCCTGGGTCTTCCACGGGCTGACCGGCTTCTCGTGCCAGCCGTCGAAGGGGCCGTTGTACAGGCGTTTCGGCTCGAGGAAGATGACCGGGTCGTCGTCCTCGATGGCCGCGGTCAGCAGGCCCTTGGCGTCATAGGGGTTGGACGGAATGACCACCTTGAGCCCGGCGATATGGGTGAACAGGCTCTCGGGGCTCTGGCTGTGGGTCTGGCCGCCGAAAATGCCGCCGCCATAGGGCGAACGCACCACGATCGGGGCGGTGAACTGGCCGCCCGAGCGGTAGCGCAGCTTGGCCGCCTCGGAGACGATCTGGTCATAGGCCGGGTAGATGTAGTCGGCGAACTGGATCTCGACCACCGGGCGCAGCCCGTAGCTGCCCATGCCGATGGCGGCGGCGACGATGCCGCATTCGCTGATCGGGGCGTCGAAACTGCGGGTCAGGCCGTGCTTCTGCTGCAGCTGGTCGGTGACGCGGAAGACGCCGCCGAAATAGCCGGCGTCCTCGCCGAACGACAGGACGTTGGGGTCCTCGGCCATCTTGACGTGCAGGGCCGAGTTCAGCGCCTGGATCATGTTCATCGGCTGGACGCCCGAGGTCGGAGCCTCGGACTTCGGCGCGCGGTTCTGGTCGACCATGTCGGGCTCGACGGCGTCGGTGCGGTCGGATTCGGTGAAGGTTTGCTCGCTCATCAAAATTCACCGCTCATCCCGGCGAAGGCCGGGACCCAGTTCTGTGGGCGATCGGTCTGACCGAGACCGCACACACGCACATCCGATACACTGTGCCCCGCGAAAGCACTGGGTCCCGGCTTTCGCCGGGATGAGCGGAAAAGGGAAATCACGCTCATACCCCCACCTCGCGGCGTTGTTCGACCAGACGCCAGTCCTCGGTCGCATAGACCCCCTCGAACATCGTCTTCACCGACGGGCGCGACTGGCCCAGGGTGCCGATGGCCTCGGACTCCTTGCCGGCGGCGCGAACCTGTTCGACGGCCTCCTTCTCGGCCTCTTCCTGCTGCGCGTCGGACCATTCGCCGAGGGCGATCAGGTGTTGCTTCAGGCGCATGACCGGGTCGCCGAGCGGCCATTTGTCGTGCTCGTCGGCCGGGCGGTAGCGGCTGGGATCGTCCGAGGTCGAGTGCGGCGCACCGCGGTAGGTGAACAGCTCGATCACGGTCGCGCCCTGGTTGGTGCGGGCCCGTTCCTCGGCCCACAGGGTCGCAGCCCAGACGGCGAGGAAGTCGTTGCCGTCGACGCGCAGCGCCGGCAGGCCATAGCCGATGGCCTTTGAGGCGAAGGTCGTCTCCAGCCCGCCGGCGATGCCCATGAAGGAGCTGATGGCCCACTGGTTGTTGACGATGTTGAGAATGACCGGGGCGCGATAGACCGAGGCGAAGGTCAGGGCGTTGTGGAAGTCGCCCTCGGCCGTGGCCCCGTCGCCGATCCAGCTGATGGCGATCTTGTCATCACCCTTGTAGGCGCTGGCCATGGCCCAGCCCACGGCCTGGGGCACCTGGGTGCCCAGATTGCCGCTGATGGTGAAAAAGCCGTAGTCCCTGGCCGAATACATGATCGGCAGCTGGCGACCCTTGATCGGGTCCTCGGCGTTCGAATAGATCTGGTTCATCATCGTCGCCAGCGGATAGCCGCGCGCGATCAGCAGGCCCTGCTGGCGATAGGTGGGAAAGCCCATGTCCTCGCGCGACAGGATCATGCCCTGGGCGACGGCGATGGCCTCCTCGCCGGTGCATTTCATATAGAAGCTGGTCTTGCCCTGGCGATGGGCGCGATGCATCCGGTCGTCGAAGGCCCGGGTCAGGATCATCGCCTTGAGGCCCTTGCGCAGGGTCTCGGGGTCCAGCTTCGGGTTCCACGGCCCCACGGCCTGGCCGTCGTCGTCCAGCACCCGGATCAGGCGGAAGGCGTGATCGCGCATCTCATAGGGCGTGGTCGACACGTCAGGCCGGTCGACGGCCCCCGCCGGATCCAGCTTCAGATGCGAAAAATCGGTCGGGTCCCCCGGCCGGCCCGAAGGCTCCGGCACCCGAAGCGACAATGGTTGGCTGTTCCTGGTCATGCGTCCTGCCGTCTGTTGATCCGACCGCTTTTTCCTCGAAGGCGCCCATTAGCATGGGACGCCGCCGTTGGCTCGCTCAAATTCGACCTTGCACACGGCCGTTTTCGGGTATTTTATTGCGCCAGAACATCAATAGGAGAAACGCATTGGCGGACGAACTGGATCCCGTTGACGCCCGGATTCTCGACATCCTGCAACAGGACGCCGGACTCTCGGTCGCCGACGTCGCCGAACGGGTCGGGCTCTCGGCCTCGCCGTGCTGGCGCCGGATCAAGAGACTGGAGGACAGCGGCCTGATCCGCAAGCGGGTCACCCTCCTCAACGCCGCCATGCTGGGTCTCGATTTCGAGGTCTATGCCATCGTCAAGCTGAGCCTGCCGACACGTGAGAACCTGGACGTGTTCGAGGCCGCCGTGGCCAACTGGCCCGAGGTGGTCCAGTGCGCGACCATCACCGGACGGGAGGACTATGTGCTGCGGATCATCACCTCGGACATGCACGCGTTCGACAGCTTCCTGCGCAACAAGCTGCTGACCCTGGGCATCGTCTCGGACTGCGAAAGCCATATCGTCACCCGCGGCGTGAAGAATGTGACCGCCCTGCCGCTGGGCATCGTCACGCCGCATGTGACCTGAGGGTCGACCCGCGGCGGCGATCGTCGCGGGCACAGCAGGAGACCGCGTCATGATCCCGTCCCGCCTTCGCATCGGCCTCGTGGCCCTGGTCATCGCCGGCGGTCCCGCGCCGGTCGTGGCGCAGGCGGGGGATGCGGGACCGGTCGCGGAATTCCGCACCCTGCGATCGCAGGCGGTGGCCGCGGCCAATTCCGGTGACCTTGCCCTGGCCGCCGGCCGTCTGGCCGAGGCGGATACCCTGATTTCCAACCACCCCGGCCTGATGCTGCTGCGGGCCCGGGTCGCAGCGGCCGATGACCAGCCGGCCGTCGCCGTGGCCCAGCTGGCCCGCTATGCCGCCGCCGGCCTGACCCTCGACCTCGACAATGACGCGGCCCTGTCGGCCCTGGCCGGTACGCCCGGCTATACGGCGGTCGCGGACCGGATCGCGCTCAATCGCGCGGCGGTCGGGGCCGATCGCCTGACCCCGCTGGCGACCGTGCCGGGGCGCGGGCTGGTCGAGAGCCTGGTGCGCGACGAGACCCGCAATCGCTGGCTGGTCTCGCAGGTCGCCGGGCGCACGATCGTCGCGCTCGACGACCGGGGCACGGTCACACCGTTCCTGGTGCCGGACCCGCGCGTCAGCGGCGTCCTCGGCCTGGCCCTCGACGCTGCGGGCGATACGCTGTGGGCCACCACCGCCGCCCTGCCACCGGCCGGCCACGGTCAGCCCGGACCGCCGCCCGCGACCGCCCTGCTGCGGATCGACCTGGCCAGCGGGCGGATCACGGCCACCTACCCCGTCCCGGCCGACGGTCAGGAGCGGACCCTGGGCGACCTGGTGCGCGGGCCCGACGGCAGCCTGTATGTGGCCGACGCGACGGCGGGTACGATCTTCCGCCTGTTGCCGGGCGCGACGACGCTGGAACCGCTGGTCGGCGCGGGGACGTTCGGCTCGCCCCAGGGCCTGGTGGTCGCCCCGGACGGGACGGCCCTGATCGTGGCCGACTATTCGTCCGGTGTGTGGCGTGTCGACCTTGCCAGCGGCCGCGCCCGCCCCCTCGCCGCCCCCGCCGAGGCCAGCCTGATCGGGATCGACGGCCTGACGACGGACGGGCGGGTGCTGTATGCGATTCAGAACGGTACCGCGCCGCAGCGGATCCTGGAACTGACCCCCGACGCCGGGTGGACGGCCCTGACGGCGGTCACGACCCTGGCCGCCAACCTGCCGGCCCTGGATGAGCCCACCACGGGTCTGGTCCACCAGGGCAGACTCGTGTTCGTATCCCGGTCCCAGTGGAGTGATTTCACCGACGACGGCAGCCTGCGTGCAGGCCCGCCCGAACCGGCCGTGATCGTTCAGCTGCAACGCGACTGAGATGATGCCCTGCCCATGATCGAAATGGTAATTGACGCCCGCCGCAAGGACCTCGGTGGATTCGAGGTCGGACGCATCCTGCCCTTCCATGCCCGGCGCATGGTCGGACCCTTCATCTTCCTCGACCAGATGGGGCCGGCCGCGTTCGCGCCCGGGGCCGAGGCCGTCAATGTGCGGCCGCACCCGCACATCGGTCTGTCGACCCTGACCTATCTGTTCGAGGGCGAGATCATGCACCGGGACAATACCGGCGTGACCCAGGCCATCCGTCCCGGCGAGGTCAACTGGATGACCGCGGGCAAGGGTATCGTCCATTCCGAACGCACCGATCCGCTCAAACGGTCGAGCGGCGGTCCGATGCACGGCATGCAGGCGTGGATCGCCCTGCCCGACGAGGCCGAGGACTGCGATCCGGCCTTCTATCATCACGGCGAGGCCGACCAGCCGACCTATGAGAATGACGGCCTGTTCGCGCGGCTGGTGGCCGGTGAGGCCTATGGCACACGGGCGACGGTCAAGACCTCCTCGCCGCTGTTCTATGTCCACTGGGAACTGCAGACGGGGGTTCGCACCGCGCCGCCGCCCGGACGCGGCACCGGGGGCATGAGCGAGCGCGCCCTCTATGTCGCCAGGGGCATGATCGAGGTCGGTGACCAGACCTTCCATCGCGGCCAGATGATCGTGCTGGAGCCGCAGGCCGAACCGACCATCAAGGCCCTGGTGCCCTCGACCGTCATGGTGATGGGCGGCGAGCCGGTCGGTGAGCGGCTGATCTGGTGGAATTTCGTCGCCTCGTCCCAGGCCCGCATCGATGCGGCCAGGGCCGACTGGCAGGCGGGCCGGATGAAACTGCCCCGGGACGACGACGCGGAGTATATCCCGCTGCCGGCGGACGCCGCGGTTACCCCCCGGTCGGAACCGGTCCAACCCCCGCCGACCCACCCGGTCTGATCGCGCGGCCCTAATCCGGTGCCGGGCTCACCGGCCCGTCGCCAGGCTCCAGACAGGAGATGTGGCTGACGCCGCTGGAACGCAGGGCTTCGTCATTGCTGCGTCCCGGCAAACCCAGGACCATGACGTTACGGCTGTATTTGCGTGCCGCCCGGATCAGACTGCCCAGACCCGACACGCCGGTTCCGGATCTCGGTACATTGATCGTCAGACCGCTGAACGCATGCTCCCGCATGGCCTGGCCCAGCAGGGCGGGGTTGCTGAGCCGCAACATCAGGCTGCGGAAAAACGGACGCACCATCGCGACGGTCTCGCTCAGCCGGCCCGAGGGCACGCCGGCATCCAGCCCCTCGACCTCGAGGATGACCACCTGACGCATCAGGTCGGCGACCGGGGTGCAGCGATCGAGAACGGCGATCCGGGGCCGGGCCGCCGACAGGGTGGAGAAGGACAGCGGCACCACCAGGGCGAAGATTCCACCCTCGCGTCGGTACTCCTCGAGCAGGGGCAGCAGAAAATCCAGGGTGGCGCGGTCGATCATTTCCAGTTCGGCCTGGTTGTCGACCGGGTCCGTCTGTCGCAGGTCGCGGGCAATCCTGAAGGCGCTGATGGTGCCCTGATCCAGCCGCCAGACCGGAACCACCTCCAGCTCGATATCGATCAGCCTCCCGGTTCGGCTCGCCACCTGGGCCGTATGACGCCGCCCGGCCAGCGGCGGTTTCCAGGCGCTGGGGTCGAGGGGGCGGGCGACCCGGCCGCCCGCGGCGGCGGCGGCGGTCTGCACGGGGCGCGGAGCGAACGGATCGATCCGCTCGCAGACCAGGTTCTGGCCGGACAGGGACGCGACCCGGGTCAGGACCACGTCCTCGTCAGCGCTGCGTCCGAGGAAGAAGGTCAGCAGGTCGCGCAGGACCTCGGAACACAGCACCTGCGCCTGATAGGCGTCGACCGATACGATCGCCGTCAGGAAGGTCGTCTCGTCGATGCGCAGGAAGACGTCCGGCGGGGGCAGACGGCGCGCCAGGGCCCGCTCGGCCGCATCCCATACCTGATCCCGCTTTCCGGCCCAGCGCGGACCGAGCGAGTTGCGGATGGGCTCCACCGAGAGAGCAAAGACCCGCCCCTGCTCAGGTAGCCCGGCCTCGACGACCCGGTCGAGCTGGTCCTGTCGCTTGTGGCCAAGGGCAGTCAGGGACACGAGGGTCGACACGCGGGGCATTCCCCAAAATTTGCACCCGTCCGAGTCTAGGCTTCAAGCCTTGCTCAAGACTTACTGCCACGCTGGGCGGATACAGCGTCGAGGAATGACAGCAGGGCCGCATTGACCGCGTCCGGTCGCTCCTGCTGGATCCAGTGGCCCGCGCCCGGGATGACGGTGCGGTCGCGCAGGTCGGTCAGCCAGTCGGCCATGCCCGCCTCATGCGCCCCGGAATAGTGGCGCACCGGGTCCCGCTCACCGACGATGAACAGGGCCGGCGGATGGATCATCCGGCCCTGCAGGAAGGCGGTCAGCGACCAGTTCAAATCCATGGCCCGGTACCAGTTGACCGGCCCCTCGAAACCGCCGGCGGTGAAGGCCGCGACATAGTCGGCGAAATGCTCCGGGCTCATCCACGGCGGCAGGGTGGCGCGGTCGGGCACCTGCTCCAGCATCGACACCCCCGGCGGCAGGAAGCCGGTCGACTGGTCGGCGTCCGACGTGGCCCCGTCATAGGACCAGAACATCTTGCGCAGGGCCGTGGCCGGGTCGGCGTCGAATGCCAGATGGGCATCGGGGGCCTGCAGCCGGTTGATGTAGAGGTCGCCCAGACCGGCGCGTTTGGACAGCACCGCCATGGCCGGGGTCGGGGGGCCACCGGGGCGGCGCGGCTGGAACGGCACCGACAGACCGGCCACCGCCCTGAACAGGTCGGGGCGCAACAGGGCACAGTGCCAGGCGATCGGCGCACCCCAGTCATGACCGACGACGACACACTCCGTCGCGCCCAGGGCCCGCACCAGATCGACCATGTCCCCGACCAGATGCAGGGCCGTATAGTTGTCGGCCCCCGCCGGTTTGTCGGTGCCGCCGTAGCCGCGCATGTCGGGGGCCACCGCGTGATAGCCGGCCGCCGCCAGGGCCTCGACCTGGGCCCGCCAGCTGATCCCCAGTTCCGGGAAGCCGTGGATCAGCAGCACCAGCGGGCCGGTCCCGGCCTCGAGGATCTGCTGGGTCAGGCCGTCGGTTTTCAACGGTCGCGTCTGCATGGAGTCTCCGGGGGAGTAGCGCCGGGCGCGGCATTGTGATTTGTGCCGATCATGACCCGCCTGACATCCCTGCCCGACGGTACGGCCGTTCCCATCCTTGGCCAAGGCACATGGGAGATCGGCGACCATCCCGAAACCCGCGAGGCCGAGATGCGCGCCCTGTCGCGCGGCATCGACCTGGGCCTGACCCTGGTCGACACGGCCGAGATCTACGGCAACGGACAATCCGAGAAACTGGTCGGCGAGGTCATCGCCGGACGCCGTGACGAGGTGTTTCTGGTCTCCAAGGTCAAGCCGGACAACGCCAGCGAAATGAAGATGATGCTGGCCTGCGAGAAGTCGCTGGAACGGCTGGGGACCGACCGGCTGGACCTGTATCTGCTGCACTGGGAGGGTCGCCATCCGCTGGAGGAGACCATCGCCGCCTTCGAGGAACTGGTCGACGAGGGCCTGATCCTGCGCTGGGGCGTCAGCAACATCGACCTGAAGACCCTGCGCAAGATGATGCGGATGGAGGGCGGCGACCAGTGCGCGGCCAACCAGGTGCTGTATCACCCCGGCTCGCGCGGCATCGAGTTCGACCTGCTGCCCTGGTCGCGGGCCCGCGACATGCCGGTGATGGCCTATTCCCCGCTGGGGCGCGGCAGGCTGCTGGACGCGCCGGTGCTGAAACAGATTGCCGACCGCCACGACGCCACCCCGGCCCAGATCGCCCTGGCCCTGGTGCTGCGTCAGGAGGGGGTCATCGCCATCCCCAAGGCCTCAACGATCGAGCACGTCGAGCTGAATGCCGCGGCGCTGGAGATCCGGCTGGACGACGAGGACATCGCCGCCCTGGACCGCGCCTTCCCGCCACCGACCTCGGAACAGCCGCTGGATGTGATCTAGGGCGAACAGCGGGACCGTGCGGCCCCGGTATTGAGGGCGCGGGCCGGCAAGCGGACGCGCGGGATGTTCGCGGAGGAGGAGAAGCGGTTACCTGGCCAAGCGTCAGGTTTTCTGCCGCCTTTATCTCCATGAAGACCGCCGCATGACAAAAGCTTAAGTTGTGCTGGCTGTTATGACGCCCCTATGCTGGCGTTAATGCGGAGCGTTCCTTATCGGACATTCCTCGCCTCGAGGTTCCCAATGAGATTGATCGCCGCCACAGCCGCCCTGCTGGCTTTGACGTTTGCGGCCCCTGCGCTGGCGCAGAGCGTCATGCAACGGATCCAGTTCGCCGACCCCGCCGGGAAAACCATAAGCGCCGCCGTGTGGACCCCGGAAACGCCGTCCACGGAGCCGCGCGCGCTCGTCGTCATGTCACACGGGAATGGTGGGGCATTTGGCGGGCACCAGGACACAGCCGAAGCCCTCGCCGAAGCCGGGTTTGTCGTCGCGGCCCTGACCCATCCCGGCGACAACTATCTCGACATGAGCCGTTCGTTGCAGCTGACCGATCGCCCGCCTCACGTCAGCGCGCTGATCACCTACATGACGGACCAATGGCGCGGTGCCGCAGGTGTCGACAAGACCCGGATCGGCGCTTTTGGATTTTCGGCGGGCGGGTTCACCGTCCTTACCCTGGCCGGCGGTGAGTCCGATGCCGGAGCGATTCTCGACCACTGCGCGGCGCATGCGGCGTTTTTCGTCTGCACCCTGTTCACACCGCAGACGTTGGACGTTTCTGACTGGCGGCCCCGTGGGGTCGACAACCGGATCAAGGCGATTGTGGCCGCCGCCCCGGGGTTTGGTTTCTCGTTCTCGGACGTGAGCCTGCAAGGCGTGCGTGTGCCCGTCCAGCTTTGGCAGGCCGGTGAGGACCAGATCCTGCCTGCGCCTTTCCACGTGGAGACGCTCCGCGACCGACTGCCGGGTGAGGTCGAGTATCATCTCGTCCCCGGAGCCCTTCACCATGACTTCCTCGCGCCGTGTGCGCCGGACATGAGTGCGGCCATGCCGGAACTCTGTCGCTCGAATCCCGGATTCGACCGGGCTGCATTCAAGGCCGAGTTCAATCAGGGCGTGGTGCGGTTCTTTTCACGGGAACTGCCGGTGCCCTGAGGGCCGAACGGTCCTCCGGCCTGATGGTCGATCATGGGGATCGGGCCGCCGGTCCAGGGCGCGAAGCCCCGGGCCAGGATGGCCCCGACATCGGCCTCGCGCGGGTCGGCGATGACGCCCTCGTCCCGGCACCGCGCGACCTCGACCGCCTGACGACACAGCAGGCGCGATTATCGGACTCCGACTCCAAAGCGGGCGTTCGCGCCCTGTCATGGGCCGGTTCCCTGCTGCTGGAACATGACCCGGGGGAGGCGCCGACTCCACAATCGCCCGACCGCGTGTCACGTTTCGAACGCCGGCAAGCCAGGGCGCGCCGAAATGGCCCATGACGTTCGGCGCGAACGAGATGCGGAGCAGCCAGATGAACGCGCCAGCGTGGACCCAGGGACCGCCCGAGACCATCCTTCTGGCCACGGACCTGAGCAGCCGGTGCGACCGGGCCCTGGACCGGGCCGCCGATCTGGCCAAGCGGTGGCGCGCACGGCTGGTGGTCCTCACTGTTCTTGAGCCCGATGCGGAGGGGCCAGGCTCCGGTGGCGGCCGGGACCTGCCCAGCTGGCGGCAGCCACCCGATCGGGAGGCGGTCGCCGCCGCCCAGTTGCGCCGTGATCTGGGGAAGAGCCTGAAGGCCGCAGAGGTCCGCGTTGTCGAAGGGGCACCGGCCGCCGCCATAGACGCTGTCGCCCGCGAGGTCGGAGCAGGCCTGATCGTCACCGGCATTGCGCGGGACGAAACCCTCGGCCGCTATCTTCTCGGTTCCACGGTGGAACGGCTGGCGCACCAGACTCCGGTCCCCCTCCTGGTCGTCAAGAACCGCCTCCGGCCCTATGACGAAATCCTCGTTGCGACCGACTTTTCGGCGTCCTCACAACATGCCCTCACGGCGGCCGCCCGCTTTTTCCCGCGCACGCCGCTGACCCTGCTTCACGCCTGGGAAGTCCCGTTCGCGGGCTTCCTCGACAAGCCCGACTTTCGACGTCAGTGGTCCGCGATGGAAAAACGGGGCTACGAGGCCTTCGTGTCCCAATCCCGCCTCTCTGAAGACCAGCGTCGTGATCTGCAGGTCCTGATGGAGCATGGATCGGTCGACACGATCGTCCCCGACTACATGCGGGCCAGGAACGTGGATCTCGTCGTGGTCGGCACGCATGGCCGGAGCGGCGTTTTCGACGTGCGTCTCGGCGGGACGGCCCGGCGCATTCTGAACATCGCGCCAGGCGACGTCCTGTTGATCCGGGAACCGCAATCGGTTCGGCCGTCCGGAAGCGAGCCGCGGGACGCCTCGGCGGCGATCGACTGAGGCCCCTCTACGGACGCGTCGGCCCCGCCTCGCCTCCCCGCCGCGCTGCGACGGGGAGGACGGATCGGATCAGGCGGCTTTTTTGGCCCCGGCGAACTTGCCGTAGAAGGTCTCGCCCTTGGCGGCCATGTCGCGCAGCAGCTGGGGGACCTTGAAGCGGTCGCCGTAGCGGGCGGCATAGTCGTCGGCCTGGGCGACGAATTCCTTCAGCCCGGTCTGGTCGATCATGGTGATCGGGCCGCCGGTCCAGGGCGCGAAGCCCCAGGCCAGGATGGCCCCGACATCGGCCTCGCGCGGGTCGTCGATGACGCCCTCTTCCCAGCAACGCGCGACCTCGACGGCCTGACGATACAGCAGGCGCTGCTTCTGGTCGGCGACCAGTTCCGGCGTCGAGTCATCGATGGTGACCGGGGCCAGCTCGGCCAGACCGGGCCAGATGACCTTGGGTTTTTGATCGTAGTCGTAGAAGCCCTTGCCGTTCTTGCGGCCGTAGCGGCCCAGCTCCTCGACCATCTTCTGGACGATGTGCGAGCCCGGCAACGGCTGGTATTTTTCGCCCAGATCCTCGGCCGTCTGTTTGGCGATCTTGACCGACAGGTCCAGCGCCACGTCGTCGTGCATTTCCAGCGGGCCGCGCGGCATGCCGGTCATGCGACCGATGTTGTCGATCAGGGCCGGGGCATAGCCCTCTTCCAGCATGGCCATACCCTCGGCGACATAGGTGCCGAAGCAGCGCGAGGTGTAGAAGCCGCGGCCGTCGTTGACGACGATCGGGGTCTTGCGGATCTTCATGACGTAATCGAGCGACTTGGCGATCGCCGCCTCGCCGGTCTTTTCGCCGAGAATGATCTCGACCAGCATCATCTTGTCGACGGGCGAGAAGAAGTGGATGCCGATGAAGTCCTCGGGACGGACAGACGCTTCTGCAAGGCCGGTGATCGGCAGGGTCGAGGTGTTGGAGCCGAACACCGCCCCCGGGGCCAGCTGGGCCTCAGCGCGTTTGGTCACATCGGCCTTGATCTCGCGGTTCTCGAACACCGCCTCGATGACCAGATCGGAGCCCTTGATCAGGTCATAGTCGGTGGTGGCGGTAACCGATCCCAGCAGGGCGTCGAACTTGTCCTGGGTGATCTGGCCGCGCGACAGCCGCTTCTTCAGCAGACCCTCGACATGGGCCTTGCCCTTGTCGGCGTCTTCCTGGCTGCGGTCGATCAGGATGGTTTCGATCCCGGCCAGGGCCTGCACATAGGCGATGCCCGCGCCCATCATCCCGGCCCCGATGACGGTGACCTTCTTGGGATCGGACCTGGGCTGGCCGGCCGGGCGCACGGCCCCCTTGTCCAGTTCCTGTTTCGACAGGAACAGGCTGCGGATCATGGCCTGGGCCTGGGGCGTCATCAGGGTCTTGATGAAATAGCGGGTCTCGATGCGCAGGGCCGCGTCCATCGGCACCTGGATGCCCTCATAGACGGCCTTCATCAGGTTGGTGGCCGCCGGATAGTTGCCCCAGGTCTGCTTGCGGATCATCGCATTGCCGACGATGAAATTCTGCACCCCGACCGGATGGTAGGGACCACCGCCCGGCAGTTTGAAGCTCTTGTCGTCCCACGGCTGCACGGCCTTGCCGCCACCCTTGATCCAGGCGCGCGCGGCCTCGACCTCGGTGCCCTTGGCCACGACCTCATGGATGATGCCCGCGCCTCTGGCGTCGTTGGGACGGAAGGACTTGCCCTCGGTCATGGCCATCATCGCCGCCTGCACGCCGATCAGGCGCGGCAGACGCTGGGTGCCGCCGCCGCCGGGGAACAGGCCGACCTTGATCTCGGGCAGGCCGAGCTGGATCTTGTTGTCGTCACCGGCGACCCGGTAGTGGCAGGCCAGGGTCAGTTCCAGACCGCCACCGAGCGCCAGGCCGGTGATGGCCGCGGCGACCGGCTTGCCGCAGGTTTCCAGCGCGCGCAGGGCCCCGTTTAATTTCCAACCAGCCTCGTAGGCTTCCTGCAGCGAACCGCCAGCCAGCATGCCGCCGGCCATGTCGCCGAGATCGGCCCCGGCGCAGAAGCCGGTGGTCTTGCCCGAGGTCAGCACCGCGCCCTTGATGGCGTCGTCGGTCCTGACCCGTTCGACCCACTCGGGGATCTCGGCCATGACCTTGCTGGTCAGGGTGTTCATCGACCGTCCGGGAACGTCGAAGGTGATCAGGGCGATGCCGTCGGCGTCGACGTCGATCTTGAAATTTTCCATGGTCTCTCTTCCTTATTCCTCCCCCATCGGGGGAGGGGGACCGCGAAGCGGTGGAGGGGGCTCCACCGCAGACGCTGGCATTTGGGGCCAGCCCCCTCAGTCAGCTTCGCTGACAGCTCTCCCTGTGGGGGAGCAGTGACTCAGACCCGTTCGATGACGGTGGCGACACCCATGCCGCCGCCGATGCACAGGGTGATGAGGGCGGTCGACTTGCCCGAGCGTTCCAGCTCGTCCAGCACGGTGCCGGTGATCATGGCCCCGGTGGCCCCCAGCGGGTGACCCATGGCGATGGCGCCGCCGCAGACGTTCATCTTGTCGTGGTCGACGTCGAGCGCCTGCATGAAGCGCAGCACCACGGCGGCGAAGGCCTCGTTCAGCTCATAGAGGTCGATGTCGGTCGACTGCATGCCGAGCTTGGCGAGCAGCTTTTTGGCCACGAACTCGGGGCCGGTCAGCATGATCGACGGTTCCGAGCCGATCGAGGCGGCACCGAGGATGCGGGCGCGCGGCTTGAGGCCTGCGCCCTGGCCGGCTTCCTTCGTGCCGATCAGCACCCCGGCTGACCCGTCGACGATGCCCGAGCTGTTGCCCGGCGTGTGCACGTGGTTGACGCGGGCCACCTCGGGGTAGCGCTGGTTGATCACGGAATCGAAGGCCATCTCGCCCATCATGGCGAACGACGGCTTCAGCGCGCCGAGGGTCTGCATGTCGGTGCCGGGACGGATGGTCTCGTCGCGATCCAGCTGGACCAGGCCGAGCTGGTTCCTGACCGGGATGACCGAATTCTTGAACCGGCCCTCTTCCCAGCTGCGGGCCGAACGCTTGTGGCTCTCGACCGAATAGGCGTCGACGTCGTCGCGGCTGAAGCCCCATTTCGAGGCGATCATGTCGGCCGACACGCCCTGCGGCACGAAATAGGTCGGGAAGGCGCTGGTCGGATCGACCGGCCAGGCCCCGCCGTCGCTGCCCATGGGCACGCGACTCATGGCCTCGATGCCACCGCCGACGGCAAAGTCAGCCTCGCCGGACTTCACCTTGGCCGCGGCCATGTTCACGGCCTCGAGGCCCGAGGCGCAGAAGCGATTGACCTGGACGCCCGAGGTGGTCTCGGCCCAGCCGGCGGTCAGCACGGCGGTGCGGGCGATGTCGGCCCCCTGCTCACCCACCGGGGAGACACAGCCGAGAATCACGTCATCGACCTTCGACGTGTCCAGTTCGTTGCGGTCGCGCAGGGCTTCCAGCACCTGGGTGGCCAGCGACAGGGCGGTGATCTCGTGCAGCGAGCCGTCCTTCTTGCCCTTGCCGCGCGGGGTGCGCACCGCATCGTAGATATAGGCTTCGGCCATGGGGCGTCTCTCTTGTCTGGGGTCCCCGGCCCGGCTCTCGATGCCGGGCGACGAACGGGACGAACGGTTTGGAGCGTGCCCGTCAAGAACCCTACGTTTACGTCAACGTCAAGTATTTTGTCCCCGACGCCGGACGGAGCCGGGGTCTGGCGAGAACGACTCTCAGCTAGCGTGGCCGTAGGAACGGTCATGCGGGTCCGCGTCTTATCGGGTCAGTACCCCCAACACGGACGAGGCCATGACCCAGACATATGAAGAGATGGACGCGATTGCGATGCTGAAGGCCGACCACCGCAAGGTGGAAGACCTGTTCGAACAGTTCGAAAAGGCGTCCGGCAAGGCGAAGAAGCAGTCGCTGGCCGAGACCATCTGTCTCGAGCTGAAGGTGCATACGGCGATCGAGGAAGAGGTCTTCTACCCGGCCTGCCGCGGCCAGATCGCGGATGACCTGGTCGACGAGGCCATTGTCGAGCACGACGCGGCCAAGGTGCTGATCAACGAGATCGAGGCCGGCGGCCCCGACGAGCAGTTCTACGACGCCAAGGTCAAGGTGCTGTCGGAGATGATCGAACACCACGTCGAGGAGGAGGAGAAGCGGGTCGAGGGCATGTTCAGCCAGGCCCGGTCCGCCGGCCTCGACATGGACGCCCTCGCCGACGCGATGCGGGCCCGCAAGAAGACGGCAACCACAGAGTTTGAGTCAGGCAAGCGCGCCGAGACCACCACCTTCGAGGGCGATGCCGGCGTCGCCGCCTGATCGCCCCCGATCTGCCGGACGTCAGCTACCGGGGCGGACGGCCAGCCTGACCAGCTTGCCGTCCGCCTCGTCGGTGATGGCCCAGACCGCGCCGTCGGGCCCGACGGCGACGTCGCGGACCCGTTCACCGAGGTCGGTCAGCAGCCGCTCCTCGCCGACCACCCGGTCGTCGCGGATCACCAGCCGGGCGATGTGTTTCTCTTTCAGCCCGGCGACCAGCAGGTTGCCGCGCCAGCCGGGGAACATCGGGCCGTCATAGAAGGTCATGCCGCCCGGGGCGATGACCGGGTCCCAGTAGTAGACCGGCTGTTCGGTGCCCGGGCGCGCCGTCTGCCCGGCCCCGATCGGCGTGCCCCGGTATTCGATGCCATAGGCGGCGTCGGGCCAGCCGTAGTTGGCCCCGGCCCGCTCCCGGTTGAGTTCATCGCCGCCGCGCGCGCCGTGCTCGACCGTCCAGACGGCTCCGGTACCGGGCTGCACGGCCACGCCCTGGGCGTTGCGGTGGCCCAGCGACCAGATTTCCGGCAGGGCCCCGGCCTGGCCGACATAAGGATTGTCGGCGGGTACCGAGCCGTCGGCATGGATGCGGAGGGTCTTGCCCATGTGCGAACCCAGGTCCTGGGCCTGGGGCCGCATCGGCGCGTCGGAGCGCTCGCCGACGGTGATGAACAGGGTGCCGTCCGGGGCGAAGGCCAGGGATGAGCCGAAATGCTTGTCGCCGTCATAGGCCGGCAGGGCCCGGAAGATGACCTGGACGCCCTCGACCCGCGACCCGTCGGCCGACAGCCGGCCACGCGCCACGCTGGTGGCGTTGCCGCCGTCGACCCCGGACCCCGGGCGGGCCTCGGCATAGCTCCAGTAGATCATCCGGTCGGTGGCGAAGCTCGGCCCGGTCACCACGTCCAGCAGACCGCCCTGGCCGCGCGCGGCGACCGCCGGCAGGCCCGCGACCGGCGCGCTGACGGTGCCGTCGGCGCTGATGACGCGCAGTCGTCCCGGCCGCTCGGTCACCAGCCAGCGCCCGTCCGGCATCAGGGCCAGGCCCCAGGGGTGATCGAGCCCGGACGCGATCACGGCATGGGTCATCGCCAGGTCGGTGCGCACGCCCGGGGCCCGGGTCTGGCCGGCGAAGGCCGGCTGCTGGTCCGGCGCATTGGCCGGACGGCTCTCGACCGGCGCGCCGGCCCCGGACAGGGCCCCGTCCTGGGCCCCGTCCTGGGCACTGCAGGCCGCGGCCATGGCGAGGGCGGAGACGGTGACGACAAGACCGATCAGGCGCATGATTTCCACTCTCTTCAGCGGGGCCGGACACCCCGAAACCGCCATGATACCGCGACCATGACCGCCCGTCACGGCAGGACGTCGACCTGTCCGCTCGCCGATAGGCAAGCGACGACTTGAACCCGCGCCCGCGCCTCTATATAGGCACGCCTCTCCCGCCCCGGCCCCGGCCGGTCCGGGGGGCGAGGCATAGTGGCTGGGTAGCTCAGCTGGTTAGAGCGGTGGATTCATAACCCACAGGTCGGCGGTTCAAGTCCGCCTCCAGCCACCATTTCCTCGCACACCCGGAACCGGACGGCGCAACCGTCACCGTTGAGCCGCGTTTACGGTCAAGGTTCAACCTGCTCCGGGAGCATTCCATGACCATTCGCATCACCACCCTCGCCGCCACCGCCGCCCTGGCGCTGGGCCTCGCCGCCTGCACCCCGGCCGAGCAGAACCAGGCCGAGGCCGATACCGAGGCTGCCGCCGACAACACCGCTGACGCCGCCGCGGCTGCCGGCGATCAGATCCAGGAAGGGGCCGCCGCCGCCGGGGAGATCATCGAGGGCGGGGCCATGAAGGCCGCCCAGGCCGTCGAGGCCGGCGCGGGCAAGATGGCCGACAAGCTCGAGGCCAACCAGGCCGAAGCCGCCGCCCAGGGTCGCCCCGGGGCCGCCACCCCCACGCCGCAGCCGTAAACCACCCGCGTCGGCCGGGTCGGGCGTTCAGCCCGGCTCGGCCAGCAGGGCATCGACCAGCGCCCGCGCCTCGGCACTGCTCCAGTCGGCCTCGCCGGCAAAGGCGGCACGGATACGGCCCCTGCGGTCCAGCAGGATGGTCTGGGGCATCTTGCCCTTGCCCGGAAACACGAACGGCAGGCGGAATTCCGGGTCGTTGTAGAACGGCAGCGGTTCATGCACGTCGATGAAGCTGGTGGCGTCGGCGATCGAGTCGGGCCCGGTGTCGACATTGACCGGCAGCACCACCAGATCGCGCCCGGCATAGAGCTCGGCCAGCCGGGCCAGGGTCGGCATCTCGGTCCGGCACGGGGCGCACCACATGGCCCACAGATTGACCACCACCACCTTGCCGCGGAATTCCGCGAATCCAACGGCACCGCCGTCGCGGGCCTTGAAGCCGTGATCCGGGGCCATGACCAGCACGCCCGGGGTCTCCAGCCGGGCCAGCGGCCCCCGGGCGAAACGGGCCAGATCGCTCTTCGGGGCCTCAACCGCGACCGGGCCTTTGAAGACAGCGGTCCTGTTGGCGTATAGCAGGGCTCCACCGCCGATCCCGAGGATCAGCACCGCCGCCGCCGCCAACGTCCATCCCGCCTTCTTCGAGCCGCTCATGTCCACCTCGTCCGACGCCCCGACCCCTGCGGACCGTGCCCAGGGACAGACCCTATGGGGCGGGCGCTTCAACGCCAAGCCCGCGGCGATCATGCAGGCCATCAATGTCTCGATCGGCGTCGACCAGCGCCTGTGGCAGCAGGACCTGGCCGGCTCACGCGCCCATTGCCGCATGCTGGAGAAACAGGGGATCATCGCGCCCGCCGACGCCGCCGCCATCCTGTCCGGCCTCGACACCATCGCGGGCGAGATCCGCGACGGCAGCTTCCCGTTCCGCGACGCCTATGAGGACATTCACATGAATGTCGAGGCGCGGCTGGCCGAGCTGATCGGCGAGCCGTCCGGGCGTCTGCACACGGCCCGCTCGCGCAACGACCAGGTGGCCACCGACTTCCGTCTGTGGGTGCGCGACGCCTGCGACCGCACCGTCGACCAGTTGCAGGGCCTGCAGCGGGTGCTGCTGGCCCGGGCAGACCAGCATGCCGCCGACCTGATGCCGGGCTTCACCCATCTGCAGACGGCGCAGCCGGTGACCTTCGGCCACCATCTGATGGCCTATGTCGAGATGTTCGGCCGCGACGCCTCGCGCTTCGCCGACGCCCGCAAACGCATGAACGAGAATCCGCTGGGGGCCGCCGCCCTGGCCGGATCGCCCTTCCCCGTGGACCGCCACATGACCGCCGCCGAACTGGGCTTCGACCGGCCGATGGGCAACAGCCTCGACGCGGTTTCCGATCGGGATTTCGCGCTGGAAAGCCTGGCCGCCGCCACCATCTGCGCCGGCCACCTGTCGCGCCTGGCCGAGGAGATCGTCATCTGGATGACGCCGATGTTCGGTTTCGCCACCCTGCCCGACGACCTGACCACCGGCTCGTCGATCATGCCGCAGAAGCGCAATCCCGACGCCGCCGAACTGGTCCGGGCCAAGACCGGCCGCATCCTCGGCTCGTTCGTCGCCCTCAGCACGGTGATGAAGGGGCTGCCGCTGGCCTATTCCAAGGACATGCAGGAGGACAAGCCGCCGGTTTTCGAGGCCTTTGACGCCCTCGACCTGGCCGTGGCGGCGATGACAGCCATGATCGGCGTGATCCAGCCCCACACCGAAAACATGCGCGCCGCCGCCGGGGCCGGCTTCTCGACCGCCACCGACCTGGCCGACTGGCTGGTGCGCGAACTCAACCTGCCGTTCCGCAAGGCCCACCATGTGACCGGGGCGGCGGTGAAGCGGGCCGAGGCCCTGGGCGTGGATTTGTCGCAACTGCCGCTGGCCGAACTGCAATCGCTTGAAGCGGGCGTGACAGAAGCGGTTTACAAGGTGCTCACCCCTGAGGCTTCCTGTGCCAGCCGCCAGAGTTTCGGGGGCACAGCGCCGGAACAGGTCCGTGCGCGCATCGCCGAATGGAAGACGCGCCTGTCATGACCAGACTGCTCCTGTCGGGCGCGATCGCCCTCATCGTCGTTTCCGCCGCCGGGTGCGGCCGCATGGCCGACCTCGAGGCCCCGCCGGCCCGCAAGACCGAACGGGCCCTGCCCGACGCCCGCGGTCCGACCCCGACCGAGCCGGCCACGGTCTACCGCCCGCCCAGCCAGCTGCCGATCGACGGCGGCACCACCGGCAATCCCTATGACGGACCCCGCTAGGCCTTGCATCATTTCGACCTGAAGGCCGGGAGCCTGCACGCCGAGGGCGTGTCGCTCGAAAGCGTGGCCGAGGCGGTCGGCACCCCCGTCTACGTCTATTCCAGCGCCACCCTGCGGCGGCACTACGGCCTGCTGCGGGATGCCGCCAACGCCTGGCCCGACGCCCTGGGCGAGGCCCTGATCGCCTATGCGGTCAAGGCCAACAGCAATCTGTCGGTGCTGGCCACCCTGGCCCGGCTGGGCTGCGGGGCCGACACCGTGTCCGAGGGCGAGATCCGCCGCGCCCTGGCCGCCGGCATCCCGCCCGAACGGATCATCGTCTCGGGCGTGGGCAAGACCGACGCCGAACTGGCCTTCGCCATCGACAGCGGCGTGCGCCAGATCAATATTGAGTCCGCGGTCGAGCTGGACCGGCTGATCGCCGTGGCCGCGGCCCGGTCCGCCACTCCGGCCATCGCCATCCGCGTCAATCCCCGCATCGGTGCCGGCGGTCACGCCAAGATCACCACCGGCGGCGATACGGACAAGTTTGGCGTGCCGGTCGCCGAGGCCCTGGACCTCTACGCCCGCGCCGCCGCCTCGCCCCATGTGACCCCGGTCGGCCTGGCCTGTCACATCGGCAGCCAGATCACCGACCTGGCCCCGCTGGAGGCCGCCTTCCGGGTGCTGCGCGACATGACCCTGAGCCTGCGCGGCCAGGGGCTGACGGTCAGCCGTCTCGATCTGGGCGGTGGTCTGGGCGTGCCCTATGTCGGTGGCCAGAGCGATCCGCCGTCCCCGGCCGCCTATATGGCCATGGCCGCCCGCGTGCTGGACGGCCTCGGCGTCGAGGCGGCGTTCGAGCCCGGCCGTCTGCTGGCCGCCAATGCCGGGATCCTGCTCAGCCGCGTCATCCAGATCAACCAGCGCACCGACGGCCGCCGCTTCCTGGTGCTGGATGCGGCCATGAACGACCTGATGCGCCCGGCCCTGTACGACGCCTGGCACGAGGTGGTGCCGGTGCGGCCGCGTCCGGGCGACGCCCGCCCGCACGACATCGTCGGCCCGGTCTGCGAGACGGGTGACACCTTCGCCCGCGACCGCCCCCTGCCGCCGCTCGAGGCGGGCGATCTGGTCGCCTTCATGGGGGCCGGGGCCTATGGCGCGGTGATGGCCAGCGAATACAACAGCCGGCCGCTGGTGCCCGAGGTGCTGGTCGACGACAGTCGCTGGGCCGTGGTGCGCGAACGCCCGTCCTACGAACAGATGCTGGACCGCGAGCCGAAGGCCGACTGGCTCCAGTAGCCCTGGGCGTCAGTAGCCCTGGGCTCGGGCCAACCGGTCAGCATGAAAGCCGGCGTCGCCCAGCAGTTCGTTCAGCACCCGCACCCGTTTCATGAACAGGCCGACGTCGTATTCGTCGGTCATGCCGACGCCGCCGTGCATCTGCACCGCCTCCTGCACCGCCAGTTCGGCGACGCGCCCGGCCTTGGCCTTGGCCACCGAGACGGCCAGACCGGCGTCCTCACGCCCGGCGTCGAGACGCTGCAGCGCCCCCATCACCGCGGCCCGCGCCAGTTCGATCTCGGTGAACAGATGCGCCGCCCGGTGCTGCAGGGCCTGGAACTCGCCGATCGCCTTGCCGAACTGTTTGCGGGTTTTCAGATAGGCCAGCGTGGTCTGGAAGGCCTGGTCCCCGGCCCCGGTCAGGGCGGCCGCGGCGCAGGCCCGGCCCAGGTTCATCGCCCCCTCCAGCAGGGCCTCGCCACCGTCCACGGCCCCGATCACCGCATCGGCGTCGACCATGACATCGGTCAACGTCACCCGCGCCGCATTGTGGGCGTCGACCATGACGGTGCGTTCGATCGCGACGCCCGCCGTCTTCGGATCGACCAGGAACAGGGTCAGGCCGTTTTCGGTCAGGGCCGCCACGATCAGGGCGTCGGCGACATGGCCGTCCAGCACAAAACCCTTGGCCCCGTTCAGTTTGAAGCCATTGCCCGAACGCTGGGCCGTCGTCGTCCATTTCGACGGGGCGTGTTTGCCGCCCTCGTCGATCGCCAGCGCCAGCATGGCCTCGCCCGCGGCGATGCGCGGCAGCCAGGCGGCCTGCTGCTCGGCCGAGCCGCCGTCGATCAGCACCTTCGCCGACAGCACGCCCGAGCCCATGAACGGCGACGGCGTCAGGGTCCGGCCCAGCGCCTCGGCCACCACCCCCGCCTCGACCGCGCCGAGGCCCGAGCCGCCGTGTGCCTCGGGGATGATCACCCCGGCAAAGCCCATCTCGCCAAAGGCCCGCCACAGGTCGCGCGAAACGCCGTCGGCATCCCGGGAGTCGCGCAGCTTGCGCAGGTGGGCGATCGGCGCGTGTTCACTGAGGAAGCCGTCGGCGGCGTCCTTCAGCAGGGTCTGCTCTTCGGTCAGGATCAGGGGCATTTCATCTCCTCCGGTGTCGGGGGCCCGCCCCTCCACCACTTCGTGGTCCCCCTCCCCACTGGCGTGGGGAGGAGACGTTGCTCGGTCCGTCTCCTCCCTGTCGCGACGCGATGGGGAGGTGGCGCGGCGCGCTTGCGCCGTGACGGAGGGGCCTACGCCCCCGGCAGCTGCAGCAGATGCTTGGCGATGATGTTCAGCTGCACCTCGCTGGTGCCGCCCTCGATGGAGTTGGCCTTGGTGCGCAGCCAGTCGCGCGCGGCCTTGCCGTCCTTCGAGCGCTCGCCCTCCCATTCCAGGGCGTCGGAGCCGCCGGCGGCCATGGCCAGTTCGTGGCGGCGCTTGTTCAGCTCGGAGCCGTAGTATTTCAGCATCGAGGCGATGGCCGGGCTGACCTGTCGGGCCTTCACCTGGTCCCCGACCCGCTCCATCGACAGGTGGAAGGCCGCCAGGTCGACCTCCAGCTCGGCGATGCGCGCCCGCAGCATGGGATCGTCCAGCCGGCCCTCGTCATCGGCCCCGATCGCGTCCGCGGCCACCTGGCCCATCGGCCGGCCGCCGCCGATCGCGCCCATGGCCCCGATCATGGTGCGCTCGTGCGCCAGCAGATATTTGGCCACGTCCCAGCCGCGGTTCAGCGTGCCGACGAGGTTCTCCTTCTCGACCCGCACGTCGTCGAGGAAGGTCTCGCAGAAGGGCGACTTGCCGCTGATCAGGGTGATGGGTTTGGTCGAGACGCCCGGGGTGGCCATGTCGAACAGGACAAAGGAAATGCCGAGGTGTTTGGGGGCCTCGGGATCGGTACGCACCAGACAGAAGATCCAGTCGGCCTTGTCGGCATAGGAGGTCCAGACCTTCTGGCCGTTGACGATCCAGTGGTCCCCGTGATCGACCGCGCGGGCCTGCAGCCCGGCCAGGTCAGAGCCTGCGCCCGGCTCGGAATAGCCCTGGCACCAACGGATCTCGCCGCGCACGATTTCGGGCAGGAAGCGCTTCTTCTGGGCCTCGGTGCCGAACTGCAGCAGGGCCGGACCCAGCATCCAGACGCCGAAACTGGTCAGGGCCATCTGGGCGTCGATGCGGCGCAGCTCCGAGGCCAGCACCTTGGCCTGTTCGCGCGACAGGCCGCCGCCGCCGTATTCGGACGGCCATTCCGGCGCGGTCCAGCCGCGCGCACCCATCCGCTCCATCCAGAGCTTGTGGGCCGGGGTGCGGAACACCGGGTTGCGGCCGCCCCAGACCCGGTCCTCGTCGCTCTCGACCGGCCCGCGACACTCGGCCGGGCAGTTGGCCTCCAGCCAGGCGCGTGTCTCGGCGCGGAAGGTTTCAAGATCGGTCATGGGCGCTCTCCTGTCCGTCCGGGACGATAGCAGCGATTCACAGGTGACGCTGCGTCAGCGTCTCCTCCCCGTGGCGAAGCCGTGGGGAGGGGGACCGCGAAGCGGTGGAGGGGCTGTTGAAGCCGCTCGATCGCGTGTGAAGCGGCATCCCCTCCGTCACGGCGCAAGCGCGCCGCGCCACCTCCCCATCGCTTCGCGACAGGGAGGAGACTCACTGTCCGCCGGGCAGGAAGGGCGAGAAGGTGATGACGGTGAAGGTGTCGCGGATATGCGGCCGGGTCTGAACGACCCTGGTGACGAAGGTGCCGATGTCCTCGTCCTTGTGCAGGTTGAACTTGGCCAGCAGGTCGTACTGGCCCGAGGTCGAATAGCATTCCGAGACCTTGTCGACATTGTCGACGATGTCGGCCGCCACGTCGTTGGCGTGACCCAGCTCGCATTTGATGAAGACGAAGATGGCGGTCATCATGGCGGGGGGCTCCGGAGCGGCAGGAAGTAGGGCTTAGGTCTTAGGGCTTAGTCCGCTCTCCGGCCAGAGGCCAAGCTCATCCCTGCTTCCTAAGCCCTAAGCCCTAACCCCTACGCCCTTCACACCAGCCCTGAAGCCCCACGATGTCCCTCGAAGCCGAATACAATAACCGCGCCCTCGTGCCCGACCATCCGGCGGTGATGCAGGGCTGGCGCGACGCCGCCGAGGCCGCGCGCGCCGCCACGCCGCCGCTGGCGATCGCCTATGGTCCCGGCCCGCGCGAGGTGATGGACCTGTTCGAGGCCGGGCCGGATGCGCCCGTCGCCGTGTTTCTGCATGGTGGCTACTGGCAGGCCCTGGACAAGGACTGGTTCAGCGGGATCGCCCCGGCGTTCCTGGCCCACGGCGTCAGCCTGGCCATTCCGTCCTACGACCTGTGCCCGGAGGTGCGGCTGGGCCGGATCCTGCGTCAGGTCCGCGCGGCGGTCGAGGCCATGCGCGCCCGCAGCGGCACCCGCCCGGTCGTCTTCGGCCATTCCGCCGGGGGGCATATGGCCGCCTGTATGCTGAGCGAGGGTCGGGCCGCCGCCGCCGTCGCCATCTCGGGCGTGTTCGACCTGGCCCCGCTGATTTCGACCTCGCTGAACGATGCCCTGGCCCTGGACGCGGCCGAGGCCGCGGCCCTGTCGCCGATCCACTGGCCGGTACCCGACGGCTCGACCCCCGGCGGGACGGTGCTGGACTGCGTCGTGGGCGGCGACGAGAGCGCCGAATTCCTGCGCCAGTCGAGGATGATGGCCGAGTTGTGGGGCGGCCGGGGCGTCGAGACCCGCTATGACGCCCTGCCCGGCCGCAATCATTTCACCGTGCTGGACCCGCTGTTCGATGCGGACAGCGCGCTGGTGCGGCGGATCGTGGCGCTGGTGAAACAATAAGTTCCGCCCGACCCGGCGAATAGCGGGTTCGGGCGCTTTCGTTATCCGGGCGGGTTGGGATAGTCATGGTGCGCGGTCGATCCGACCGGTCGTCCACCAAACCGGGTCCCGGACTTCGCCGGGATGAACGGAAAAGAAGCCCCATGCGCCACGATCGCCTCACCGTCCTGACTGCCCTCGAAAGCCAGGGCGTGGTTCCGGTCTTCTATCATCCGGACCCGGAGGTCTGCCTCAACGTCATCCGCGCCTGCGCCCGTGGCGGGGCACCGGCCGTGGAGTTCACCAACCGCGGCGACTTCGCCCACGGCCTGTTCACCGGTCTGGCACAGGAATTCGCCCGCACCGATCCGGACATCATCCTCGGCGTCGGCTCGATCGTCGACGCCCCGACCGCCGCCCTGTTCATCGCCTCCGGCGCACGGTTCATCGTCAGTCCGGTCCTCAGTGCCGAGATGGCGCGGCTGTGCAACCGCCGCATGATTGCCTATTCGCCCGGCTGCGGTTCGGTGACCGAGATCTCGACCGCCCAGGAACTGGGCTGCGACATCGTCAAACTGTTTCCCGGCGCGTCGGTCGGCGGCCCGGACTTCGTCAAGGCGGTGCTGGGCCCGATGCCCTGGTCCAGGATCATGCCGACCGGCGGGGTCGACCCCGACGCGGCCTCGATCGCCAAATGGTTCGGCAGCGGCATCGTCGCCGCCGGCATGGGCTCGAAACTGATCACCGACGCCGCCATCCAGGCGCAGGACTGGGCCGGGATCGAGGCCCAGGTGCGCCAGACGGTCGACGCCATCGCCGCGTTCCGGGCGGGATAATCCTCCCCCACCGGGGGAGGGGGACCGCGCCTTCGGTGCCGGGAGGAGGCTGGAGCGGGCTCTACAGCCCCAGGGTCGGGCTGTTCAGATCGACCTCGGCCGCCGGAATCACCACCAGGTCCGGATGGGCCGCGCGCAGGGCGTCGATGAACTGCGCCGAATCCCCGACCACCACCACATAGGCCCGGGCCGGATCGACCCGCGTCGCCGCCGCCGCCAGACTGGCCGGGGTGGTGGCGCGGATCCGCTCGGGATAGGCGACGATCTCGGTCAGGGGCAGGCCGTACTGGACCGCCTCGGCCAGCACCCCGCCGAGGCCGGCGGTGGTCTCGAGCGCCCGTGAATGCCCGCCGGTGATGAAGGTCTCGCGATCGGTCACGGCGGTGTCGCTGACCGGCTCGGCGGTCAGCCGGGTCATCTGGGCCAGCACCAGGTCGACGACCTCGGCCGCGCTCTCGTTCTTGGTCTGGGTCGAGGCGGTCAGCAGGCCGCCGTCGACGCGCGCGCCCAGTGACGAATAGGCCCCGTAGCTGAGGCCGCGCTTGGCCCGCACCTCCTGGAACAGATAGCCGCTCTGGCCGCTGCCCATCACCGCATTGGCGACAGCCAGCGGATACCAGTCATCGCTGGCGCGCAGCGGCGCGCGCACGGCCGCCGTCACCGCCGCCTGGCCCGCGCCCGGCATGTCGACCACCACCACGCGCGGCGGCCGCACCGGCCCGGCCCGGTCGACGATCACCGGCACCGGCGCGGCCGGACGGTCCCAGCCGCCCAGCGCCTGCTCGGCGAAGGCGAAGCCCTGGTCGGCGCTCATGGCCCCGGTGACGATCAGGGTCGCATTGTCGGGTCGCCAGAAGGCCTGGTGATAGCCGACGATCTGGTCGCGGGTGATCCGGGCCAGACTCTCGACCGTGCCGTCGCCGGGCACGCCATAGGCCGCGTCACCATAGGCGATCCGGTCCAGCACCGCCGCGGCCAGCGGCCCGGGCTGGCGCATCGCCACCCGCTGGCCGTTGATGGCGCGGGTGCGGGTGCGCTGCAGTTCCTCGGCGGCGAAGGCCGGGCGCTGCACCACATCGGCCAGAACCGCCCCGACCTGCTGCGCCGAGGCGACCGGGGTCGAGACGAACAGGGTCGTGGAATCCGCCCCCGCCCCGCCGCCGATGTCGGCCCCCAGGGCCTCGAGCAGCCGGGCCTGTTCCGGGGCCGAACGCCCGCCCGCCCCCTGGCTGGACAGGGCCGCCGTCAGCTGGGCCAGGCCGGCGCTGCCGGCCGGATCGGCCGCCGCCCCGCCACCGATCACCAGCCGGGCGTTCATGATCGGCAGGTCGGTCGATTTCGCCACAATGACGCGCAGGCCGTTGGCCAGCACCCGTTCGGCGATCACCGGCGGCGTCACCGCCCGCGGCTCGGACGGGGCCGGCGGGGCCATGCGCTGGTCCTCGGGCAACAGGGCATTGGCGGTGCGGATCGCCGGCGGCACGGTCAGGAACACCGGCATCGGGGCCGGATTGCGCCAGCTGTCCTCGGCCACGCCCTCGGGCCGCTGGCTCTCGTCCAGATAGCGGGCCGTGACCCGGGCCTGATCGACCAGATATTTGCGCGCCACCCGCTGCACATCGGCGGCGGTCACGGCCTGGACGGCCCGCAGGTGCGCGTCGGGGGCGGCGGGATCATGTTCGGCGACCAGGGCCCGGCCGAGGATGAAGGCCCGGCCCGCGGCCGTCTCGCGCTGGCGCAGGTCCGAGGCGAGGATTTCGGTGCGGGCCTCGGCCAGTTCGGCCGCGGTGACCGGCGCGGTGCGGATCCGGTCCAGCTCGGCGTCGAGCGCCGCCTCGACCGCGGCGATGTCCTGGCCCTGGGCCACGGTGGCGGTGACGGTGATCGAGCCGTCCTCCTCCATCGAACTGACGCCGAAGCCGGCATTGACCGCCAGCTGGCTGCGATAGACCAGGGCCTGGTACAGGCGCGAACTGTCGCCGCGCGACAGGATGGCCTGCAGCACGTCGAGGGCGGCATTGTCCGGATCGGCGGCATGGGTGCCCGGATACATCAGGGCCACCGCCGGCAGCGGCACATTGGGGGCATAGGCGACGACCTGGCGCGGCGCGGTGCGCGGCGGCGACACCGGCCGCTCCAGACGCGGCACCGGCCGGTCCGGATTGTCGATCCCGGCAAAATACCGGTCGACCCAGACATCCAGCTGGGCCGGATCAAAGGCCCCCGAGACGATCATCGTCGCCGTGGCCGGCCGGTAATAGGCCTCATGAAAGGCGCGGGCGTCGTCCAGCGTCGCCGTGTCCAGCTCCTCCAGCGAGCCGATCACGCTGCGGCGATAGATCGACTGGTCGAAGGCATTGTCGCCGATCACGAACCGCCCCAGCCGGCCGTAGGGCGGGGCCAGTACCCGCTGGCGCAGCTCTTCCTGAACGATCGAACGCTCGGCCTCGAAGGTCGCCTGGTCGACCACCGGCCGCGCCATCCGCTCGGCATGGGTCCACAGGATGGTCTCCAGATACTGGGGCGGCACCGTCTCGTAATAGTTGGTGAAATCCTGGCTGGTCGAGGCGTTGCGCGAGCCGCCGACGTTCTCGACGATGGTCGAGATCTGGCCGTAGGGCAGGTTGACGGTCTTGCGGCTGAGGATGTGTTCGAACAGGTGGGCGAAGCCGCTGCGGCCCTGCGGATCGTCCTTGCCGCCGACGTCGTACCACAGGGTCACCGTCACCGTGCCGGCCGTCGCGTCGGGCATGGCATAGACGTCCAGCCCGTTGGCCAGTTCGCGGTGGCTATAGACCAGCGGCGGCACCGCGATCGGGGCGACGGCGGGCGCGGCGAGCTGGGCCTGGGCCAGGGCCGGGGCGGCCAGCGTCAGGACGGACAGGGAGACCCCCAGCAGGGCGGCGCGGGTCAGGCGGAAACGGGTCATCGGCGGCGGCTCCGGAACAACGGGAGCCAGACCCTAGCAGCCCCCCTTCCGGGCGATAGTTACGACGCCGTAATGTCGGTCAGGCCCCGCCGTTACGCCTTGTCGCGCACCCGCATGGCCCCGCCGGCCCCCGCCTGGACCTCGAACCGGCCGGTGGCGCGGATCAGGTCCGACAGCTTGGCATAGCCATAGGTGCGCTGGTCGAAATCGGGGTGGGCATTCCTCAGCCGGTTGCCGATGCCGCCGAACGGCACCCAGCCGTCGCCGTCCTCGTCCATGTCGGCGATGACCGCCGCGATCATGCGCGTCGCCTCGGTCGGCTTGCGCTTGCCCGCCGTCGGGGCCGCCGCCGTCGCGCCCTTGCCGCCCGAGGCCGCCGCCGTCTCGCTGACCGGGGCGCTCAGGTTCTCGGTATAGATGAAGCGGGTGCAGGCCTGGCGGAAGCTCTCGGGCGTCTTCTGTTCGCCGAAGCCGTAGACATCGACCCCCTCCTCGCGGATGCGCGACGCCAGCCGGGTGAAGTCGGCGTCGGATGACACCAGGCAGAAGCCGTCGAACCGGCCCGAATGCAGCAGGTCCATCGCATCGATGACCAGGGCGATGTCGCCTGAATTCTTGCCCTTGGTATTGGCGAAATTCTGCTGCGGCTGGATGGCATAGCGGGCCAACACCTTGGTCCAGCCCTGGATCTGGGCGCTGGCGAAATCGCCATAGATGCGCCGGGCCGAGGCCTCGCCCAGGGTGGCGATCTCGGCGAACAGCGACTCGGCGATCCGGGCCGAGGCGTTCTCGGCGTCGATCAGCACGGCCAGACGCGGGGCGCGCGGATTGAGAAAGGCGGCATCGGCAGGCATGGGCGGGCTTTCCGTCTGTTGGATGCGCCAGACTCGGCCTGCCCGGCCGCCGGGTCAATCCTCCGTGTCGCGCCCGCCCGCGTCGCCGGGCGCGAACCCGCCGTCGCCGGCCGCCGCCGCCCGCTCCCCGGCCGCCATATCCGCGTTCATGGCCAGGATCCGCTGCAGCAGGTCCGCGCGCAGCTGGTCCTCCTCGGCCGCGTCCAGCCGCGGCTCGCCCTCACGATCGCCGTCCGCCGCCGCCGTGCGCCGTTCGGCCAGCCGCGTATAGACCTCGGCCAGACCGGCCAGGGTGCGGGCCTCGGTCCACAGCTGCCCCCGCATGGCCCGGCCCGAGGCCAGCACCGCCGCCCGCGCCAGTTCGCCGGGATCCCCGGCCGCCGCATCCTCGCCCGGGTCGGTCGCGAACAGCCGCGCCGCCTTCGCCTCCGGGGTATTGGCCCGCGCCTTCGCCAGCTCGGCCTCGCGCAGCACGGCCTGGGTGATGGCCTGACTGTCGCCCCAGTCCCGCTTGGTCGAGTCGTGCATGGTGATCCGCTTGCGCACCGCGTGCTGCGACACCCGCCATTTCAGCGCCAGCTCGCGCGCCGTCGCCCCCTCGCGATACTCCTTCAGGATCAGTTCCCACGTCGCCGTCGACAGGCGGTAGTGGGCGGGGCGGTCGGACGGGGGCGGCACCAGATCGGTCATCACATCCGACAGTCTAACCCGGCCCCGGACCGTGCGCGGTCAATCGCCGGAACCGCCCCGAAAACCCCGGTCACAGCAGGACTCGGGGGGCGACACACAATGCCCCCGCCGCCGCCCGTGCCGGTTGCGGGCCCCGGCCGCTCAGTCGAAGATTTCGGGCAGCTGTCCGGCCCTGAAGAGGAGGGCCGGCGTCTCGTCATAGTCGCCCGGTTCGGTATCGGCCGAGACCGAAAACGCCACCACCCCCAGCCGCAGCGGCGCCAGCCGCCCGGCCTTGCGCCGGGCCTCCTCCGCGTCCCGGCACCCCACCTGCGGCCCGGCCGTCAACGCCCCGCCGCGCCCGGCCACCCAGGTCTGCAGGATATAGACGGTTTCACTGGCCATGGGCGGGAGTGGGGGCGGGGTCAAGGGGAAGCTTGGAGCCCTTGGTGCGGCCTGTTAAATTCCACGAGTGAAACCGCTCAATGCTCGAACGACGGCCGCTATGTCCAAGGTTAGACAGTCGCGAACCGCTCCTGAAGAACAAGTCGCCGCCACTCTTCGGCAAATGGGCGTTTCCTATCGCCGGAACGTGAAATCTCTGCCGGGGAAACCGGACTTTGCGAATCAATCCAAACGATGGACCATTCAGGTCCACGGTTGCTTCTGGCATCAACACGACTGTAAACGCGGAACAGTGCCGAGCCATAACCAAGAGGATTGGGTCGCGAAATTCGCTCGCAACAAAGCGCGAGATATAGCCGTAGAGGCGTCGTTACGTGGTCTCGGTCTGCGGGTCCTGACGTTGTGGGAGTGCGAGACCAACAATTCCGATCAGCTCCGACAAAGATTGAGTACCTACTTGTGGTAGGTTACCCTTGCTTCACCCACAATCTGTAGGCTGTAGCCGATTGACAGCCCCACAATGTTCGCGTTTTGTTTGCTGACCATTCCTTCTCGAGGCGATCCATGACTCTGCGCCTAATTGATCTGTTCAGCGGCGCAGGTGGCATGAGCCTAGGGTTCTGCGACAAGCAATTTTGCGGTGGATTCACGACGGTCTTGGCGCTCGATAACGACGCCGCCGCGGTCAAAACTCACGAACTAAATTTTCCCGGCCGCGCCGTTCAAGCGAACATCGAGGAATGGCTGCTGAACAACGAGGTCCCACAGGCGGATGTCGTGATCGGCGGGCCACCCTGCCAGGGGTTCAGTCTCCTGAACAAGAAGCGCGACGGAGACGCACGACGTGCGCTGTGGGAGCCCTTCATCGAAATCGCCGAGCGCTCAGGCGCGCGCGTTTTTGTCATGGAAAACGTCGCGGAGCTCTACCGGTCACCGGAACGGCAGTTGATCGAAGCCAAGGCTGCTCAACACGGATTTCAAACCCAAGCCGCGATCCTGAACGCAGCAGACTACGGCGCGCCGCAGACCCGAAAGCGCACAATCATCCTGGGCTGGCGCGAAGCGAACAACCTCCCGAGCTTCCCCCCGCTGGCGTCTCACGCGGATCCGAAATTGAAGGTCAATCTGCCCCGCTGGCGGACGGTGCGCGACGTGATCGGCGACCTGCCCGCCAAGACCGTGGGTATCGAGATCGGCTCGCGGCCGACTCTGAATCTTCACTTCGGACGGACGCCGACGGCGAAAAGCCTCGAGCGCTACGCGGCTGTGCCCCCGGGCGGCAACCGTTTCGACCTCCTAACCAACCGACCCGACATCACACCCGACTGCTGGGTCCGCAAGACCAGTGGCGGCACCGACTTGTTCGGCCGTCTATGGTGGGACCGGCCGTCAGTCACAATTCGGACGGAGTTCTACAAGCCGGAGAAGGGCCGCTATCTGCACCCCGAGGCGAACCGTCCGATCAGCCATCGAGAAGCAGCGAGGCTTATGGGTTTCCCGGATGACTTCAGGTTCTACGGAACAAAGATCGAGGTCGCGCGCCAGATCGGCAATGCTGTCCCACCGAACTTGGCGGGGGCGCTCGCACGGGTTGTCAGAACAATTCTGAAACCCCAGGCATTGGCAGCCTAGATTGCGAGATCAAAAGGTAAGTCAGCAATATCTCTAAGTCTCCGCCCCTCGATTAACGTTTCCAGCAGCTCAAGCCCGGCCGCCGCACTCTTGACCGATGAACCGGACGCGAAAGCTGAGTATCGCCGTGTCGCTTCGTGCAACTCAGGCAAGGCGATGTGATAGACGCAATCTATATCGCCAGTCCCGAGCGCCAGTGAAGATATCCTACCAGCGGTAGGTTCCGCCGTTACCAGCGCGATGTGAGGAAGCTTTCCCTTGCGGTTCCTGATGAGATTAAGGGCCTCGCTCCTCGCGTTCTGGGCGCGATCGGAGCGGAGTGTGAACTTACAAGACACACTGGCGTGCAAGGTCGGGCGGACCTGGTTTTCTGCGAATAAAGGAGTGTAACGGGCGGTGTAGGCTGTCGACTTCACTCCGGAAAGACCAGCGTCCTTGATGCTGGTCGGTTCGCGATAAATCACTACGTCTGGTTGGATAATGTAATCCATGCCAAACGCGATCTTGATCTCTCGCCTTTCGCTGGCTAGTCGCACAATTTCGGCTAGGTGCTCATATTGGTCGAAATCACTGACGCGACGTTTTCTTCCAACAACAAAGTTGCCGCAGCGAACCAGAGCTAGTTTCGGAAAAACAGCTTCTACATAGTCGCCGACGCCTTGCTCGAACAAACTACCCGCCGCTTGTCCCGCTAGTTTTGGACGAGGATCGAGTGGAGCTATTTGCTCCAACATAGTTTTGGCGATCCAGACGCTCGCGACGCTATCCTTATCAGCGATGCTTGGCACGCCTGTTGGCGATACGCTCAGAACGCCTTGGGCAATGAGCCTTTCGAGTAGGCGTTGTCGCTCGTTGATTTCCATATCCACCTAACATTGCGGGAGGTCACAAGATCGAGCAACTTGAAATCGCGACAGTAGTCAATCGTCATCCATCTTCAGCGCCGCGATGAAGGCTTCCTGCGGGATCTCGACCTTGCCGAACTGGCGCATCCGCTTCTTGCCGGCCTTCTGCTTCCCCAGCAGCTTCTTCTTGCGGGTGGCGTCGCAACCGTAGCATTTCGAGGTCACGTCCTTGCGCAGGGTGGGGCCTGACCTAGCCCAGAAATACCGCATCCAGCGCCAGATGCAGCGCGATCGCCAGCGCGACGCCCAGCGCCAGCCGCTCTCGGTTGTCGGTCCGCCCCTGAACCGCGAACAACAAGGCGGTCAGCCCGCCATGCACGATCACGCCGAAGCCGAACTCCGCGGCGATATAGGCCGCATCGGCCGCGACGAACCACGGGGCGGTTATTCCGGAGTCGGCCAGCGCCACGCGGGCCTTGTCTATCCCCAGCCAATTGGTGGTCTCCAGCAGGCCGAACAGGGTCCCGACCGCGATCACGACATGTCGCCGCCTGAGGTGCCGCGGGCGGCGCGTGACCATCCACCAGCGCACCCATTCCTCGGGCAGCACGACCAGGGCCAGGGTCAGCGGCATCCAGCCGATCGCCACCCCCAGCAGCGTCAACGGAAAGACCACGGCGACCGTGATCGCCAGACTCTTCAGCAGATAGCGGGCGGGGATACCGGCCTTCCGCCAGTACAGGGCCGAGGCCGCGTACAGGATCAGGACAACGGTCGCGTACAGCGCAAGGTCGTGCGGCAAACCGGTCGGTCAGCGCTCGGCGGAGCTGAACATCTGTTCCACCGACCCGCCGTTCTCCTGAAGCACGGCCTCGACCCGTTTTCGGCTCTGATAATAGAACAGGGCCGGCGTCCGGCGGTCTTCGGCCACCAGCGTGGCCGCCGCTTCGTCGGACAGGGTGCTCGAACCGGCCACGTGGTCACAGTAACCCTCAACGACCCACCGGGGATATGATCTGTCAGCCAGAATGCCAAATTTTGCCCTTATCAGCGCGTGCGTGCGTTCATGGGCAATGACTGCCGAAAGATCCCGCTCACCTGCCGGGCCCGCCCATACCTTGTCACGGGCCAGATTGGACCGGTTGACGACAATGGCCCGGCTGAGCGGCCGCGTCTGGGCAAAGGCCTTCAGGGTCTGGAACGACAGCACGTGCCACCGCCAGCCGCCGTCGGTCAGAAATACTGGATGTGTGAGCACGCCCGGCTCGAAAAGCGCACTTCGGCTCACCAGGGCGTCGGCGCTGTCGATGACGGCCGCGGCAGCATCGGGGATGGGGACGTCCGAGTAAACGGTCGTCTGTCCGATCATCCGAACGTACGGAAACAGCAGCAACTGCGGGTTAAAAAGGCTCGATATGAAAATGGCCGCGATGAGCAAACCTATCAGCCTCAGGGCAATAATCAGCGTTCTGGGCATGCATAATCTCTCCATGATGCGCCCAGCTTGGCTTGGCTTCCCTTCGCCAGTCGCCTGGCGCGCCGGATGTCGCTTCAAACGATTTGAAACCGAGGTTTATGAGGAACGGATCGAATCCAGATTGACACCGCCCAATGCCGGGCACAAACCTCAAGTTGTCTCTACGAGCCACATCGACCCGCGAGCAGCCAGCCTAGCTCCCTGACGGTTCAGCCGGGACAACACAACACGTTGATTGCGTTTGGGAATGACGCGATCATATGCCGGTCCATCACTCACGCAGGCAGTAGGTTTGACAAAATGATCAAGACAGCACATCGCAACCCATGGACGAACCCCGGCCTCATTGGTCTAGTGACGGCGACAATAGTGATTCTGGGTGCAACCGCCTACTGGGCGTTAACTCTGCACAGCGACAGCAGATACCTGGCGCTGGTGACCGGAGCCTGGACCACAACCATTGCATTCTGGGTCATTTTCATTTCTCGACGGCTCTTAGGCCGCAAGGGATAGATTGTTCGATGGAAACGGACCCCTGACGGGCTAGCCCAAGAACACAACCATTACCTCCAACCCCTTGGAACTCCCGGCGCGAAGCGCCGAGAGTTCTGTTACCCGATGCTTTGATATATCAGTTTGCGGCGGTAGCACCGGCCACGACGACCACGACAGCGATAACGCCGATGGTGACGACGGGGGCGGCGACAAGGGCAACGACCAGCAAACCAGCGGCGACGCTTTGAGCGAAGCTCTCCGCGTCCGCGTCGCCACCACTGACATAGTCCACTTCTTCAAAGCTCAATTCACGCACGTCCATCGCTAAAGCCGTCATGGCTTCCTCCATCATCTATTGGTTGAAGTGTGCGATCCGGATCGCATCCCGAAGGTTGCAGAGAACCCTCGCTCCCGCAAGTTGTATAATTCGATCGCTCCCGTCGAAATAACGGTTGGTTCACTCTCCCAGCGGACGAGTGTTCGAAGGCTTTTGATCTTGCTCAGCAAAAACCCCGGCTCGGATGAGCCGGGGCTTCTTCAGTGGGAACGATTTCAAAACGTGGGTGGCGGCGGACGATCGGCGACAGTCCCGGCCCGGACCGCTGCTCTCTAATTCGGTATCGTCGGCTCATTGTCACCGCCGTAAGGACCCGTGCCCGTCGGGAACGGCTGTCCGTTCGCCGGCCAGCCGAGGTCCGGAACGGGCAGGTCAATGCCGCCGCCGGCGACGGAGGAGACCTCATCCCACGACAATTCATGCACGTCCAAAGCTAAAGCCGTCATGGCTTACTCCATCATTTACAGTTGAAATGCGTGATCCGGACCGCAACTTCAGGATTGTCTCGCTGAGGACATCCTGTCAACCTGTAGATTGAACTATCTTCCCTTTTTACGAGACTCTCCTCTTTGTCCGACCTGTTCCGTAAGGAAGCCATCATCCATGCCACCCGCCGACTCGCCGGCGAGGTCATTCTGGCCACTTCCATCTCCTCCCGTGTGCTCGCCGGCCTGATGGTTGCGGTGGTTCTGGGGGGCGCGACCTTCGCCTCCACCGCCTCCTATGCGCGCAAGGAGACCGTCGCGGGCTGGCTGACGCCGAGGGCGGGCATGATCCGACTGACGGCGCGCCAGGGCGGCGTGGTCACCGCCATCCATGTTCGCGAAGGCGATGTCGTCGATGTCGGTCAGCCGGTCGCCACCCTGACCCTGTCCTCGGCGCTGGAGGCCGGCGACAGCTTCGTGGCCCTGTCGGAAAGTCTGGCGGCCCAGGGCACGGCGGCACGGGCCCGGGCCGCCGCGAACCAGGCCAGTCTGCGGGCTGAACAGCGCCAGATGGTTGAACGCCGCGCCGCCCTGCAGCGGGAACTGGCCGAGACCCGACACCGCATCGACCTGCAGGCTCAACGACTGGCACTGGCCCGCGCCGAGGTGACGCGCGCCGAGACGATCGCCGCCCAGGGCTTTCTGCCGCGGCGGGAGCTGGAGGCCCGACGCTCGGCGGCGCTGGCGGTCGAACAGCAGGCGTCAGAGCTGTCGGCCCAGGCCCTGACCTATCAGCGCGAGATTGGTGAAGTCAGCGCCCGCCTCGCCGCCATCCCCATCGACCTGCGCGCCGCCAGCGCCGAGGCTGCGTCAGTCCGGGCGGGTCTGGACCAGCAGGCGACCCAGACCGAGGCCCAGGCGACCTATATCGTGGTCGCCACCGTGGCGGGCCGGATCGCCGCCCTGCCCGTCGACACCGGCCAGACCGTCGCGCCGGGCGCGGCTGTGGCCGTCCTGACCGCCGGCGACTCGCCGCTTGAAGCCGAACTCTATGCCCCGTCCCGCGCCGCCGGGTTCGTGCGCGAAGGTCAGGAGGTCCGGCTGATGTACCAGGCCTTTCCGCACCAGAAATTCGGCACCGGCGAAGGCACTGTGACGTCGGTGTCCCGGACGGTTCTGGCCCCGGCCGAGGTCGCCATTCCCGGTCTGCAGGTTCAGGAGCCGGTGTTTCGGGTCCGGGTCCGGATGAAGCAGGACAGCGTGTCCGCCTATGGTCAGACCGTGCCGCTCCAGCCCGGAATGCTGCTGACGGCCGATGTGGTCATCGATCGCCGCAGCCTGCTCGAATGGCTGCTGGATCCCCTGTACGCCGCCGGACGCCGTTGATGAATTCGCTTGCTGACCTGAATTTCTCGCGACGCCGTCGACTGCCGGTCATCCAGGGGGCCGAGGCGGCCGAATGCGGCCTGGTGTGCATGGCCATGATCGCCCGCTACCACAGCCATGACGTCGATCTGAACGGCCTGCGTCAACGTTTCTCCCTGTCGATGTCGGGCGCCACCCTGCGCAGTATCATGGGGCTGGCCGACGGTCTGGGTTTCGCGCCGCGCGCCCTGCGGGTGGAGTTGTCCGCGCTCGACAAGGTTCTACTGCCGGCCATCCTGCACTGGGACCTGAATCATTTCGTGGTGCTGAAGTCGGTCAGCAACGGCAAGGCCGTGATCCACGATCCGGCGGCCGGGGCCCGCACCTACTCGCTGGACGACCTGTCCAAACATTTCACCGGGGTGGCGCTGGAGCTGACACCGTCGGACACCTTCGAAAAGGTCACCGCCCGCGCGCCGATCAAACTGACCAGCCTGTGGTCACGCATGGTCGGATTCTGGCCGGCCTTCTTCCAGATCCTGGGCCTGTCGGTCGCGCTGCAGATCGCCGCCTTCGCCATGCCGTTCCAGATGCAGCTGGTGGTGGACGAGGGCATCTTCCGCGCCGACCGCGACCTGCTGACGGTGCTGGCCATCGGCTTCGGGGCGCTGGTGATCATCCAGGCGACGATCGAGGCCCTACGCGCCTGGGCGCTCCAGGTCTTCGGCCAGATGCTCAGCTTCCAGATGGTCGGCAATCTGGTGCGGCATCTGATGCGGCTTCCGACCGACTGGTTCGAGAAGCGCCACGTCGGCGACATCCTGTCCCGCATCGGCTCGGCCACGGCCATCCAGGATGTGCTGACGCGCGGGGTCATCGCCGCCATCATCGACGGCCTGATGGCCGTGGTCGCGATCATCATCATGCTGCTGTATTCGCCGACCCTGACCGCGGTTGTGGTCGGGGCGGTGGCCATCAATCTGGCACTGGCCTTTTCCGTGTTCCCGGCCCTGAAGGCCCGGACCGAGGAACAGATCATCGAGACCGCGCGCGAACAGTCGCACATCATGGAGACGGTCCGGGCCGCGACCACGATCAAGGTGATGGGACGCGAGGCCGAGCGCGAAAGTTCCTGGCGCAACCTCTACGCCAACGCCATCAATGCGGCGGTCTCGGTTAGCAAATTCCAGATCTCCCTCAGCTTTACCCAGGGGCTGATCACCGGCCTGCAGACGGTGCTGGTAATCTATCTCGGTGCACGCACAATCGTCGCCGGCGACGGCTTCTCGGTCGGCATGCTGTTCGCCTTCCTGTCGTTCCGGCAGACCTTCACCGACCGGGCCAACGCCCTGATCAACCAGGCCATCCAGTTCAAATTCCTGACCCTGCATCTCGACCGTCTGGCCGACATCGTTACCGCCGAGGTCGAGACCTCATCGGCCGCCGCCCCGCCGCGGCTCGAGGTTCGCGGCAGTATGGACCTGAGCGATATCGGCTTCCGCTACGGGGCCGCCGATCGCCCCATTCTTGACGGCCTGAACCTGACCGTCGAACCGGGCGAGTTCCTGGCCATCACCGGAGCCTCGGGGGGTGGCAAGACCACCCTGCTGAAACTGATGCTGGGCCTGCGCCATCCGACGGAGGGGGCGATCACCCTCGACGGCCAGACCGCGACGCCCGACCTGTGGCGCGCCTGGCGGGAACAAGTCGGGGTTGTTGCCCAGGACGACCGGCTGCTGTCCGGCACCATCGCCGACAACATCGCCTTCTTCGACCCGGACCTCGACATGACCCGCGTGCAGCAGGCCGCCTATGCCGCCCAGGTGCATGACGATATCGCCCGGATGCCGATGCAGTATCTGTCACTGGTCGGCGACATGGGCTCGACCCTGTCGGGCGGCCAGAAACAGCGCGTCCTGCTGGCCCGCGCCCTGTACCGTCAGCCGCGCATCCTGATCCTCGATGAAGGCACGGCCAATCTGGACGTCCAGACCGAGGAGGTGATCGCCGACCTGATCGCCCAACTGCCGATCACCCGCATCGTGGTGGCACACCGGCCGGCGCTGTTGCAGCGGGCCGACCGGGTGCTGGTAGTGGAGGGAGGGATGCTCTCACCGGCGAAGGTCTAGCGCGGCGGAGGGGGTCAGCGTGGCCTCGTCCCCTCAATCATCATCCATCTTCAGCGCCGCAATGAACGCTTCCTGCGGGATCTCGACCTTGCCGAACTGGCGCATGCGCTTCTTGCCGGCCTTCTGCTTCTCGAGCAGCTTCTTCTTGCGGGTGGCGTCGCCGCCGTAGCATTTCGAGGTCACGTCCTTGCGCAGGGCGCGCACGGTTTCGCGGGCGATGATCTTGCCGCCGATGGCGGCCTGGATCGGGATCACGAACAGATGGGGCGGGATCAGCTCCTTCATCTTCTCGACCATGGAGCGGCCGCGCATCTCGGCCCGGCCGCGATGCACCAGCATCGACAGGGCGTCGACCGGCTCGCTGTTGACCAGGATGTTCATCTTGACGAGGTCGCCCTCGCGATAGTCGCTCAGCTCATAGTCGAAGCTGGCATAGCCCTTGGAGATGGATTTCAGCCGGTCATAGAAGTCGAACACCACCTCGTTCAGCGGCAGCTCATAGATGACCAGGGCGCGGGCCCCGACATAGGACAGTTCGACCTGCTGGCCGCGCCGGTCCTGGCACAGCTTGATCACCCCGCCCAGATAGTCGTCGGGGGTCAGGATGGTGGCCTTGATCCACGGCTCGCTGATGGTCTCGATCTGCATCACATCGGGCAGGTCGGCCGGGTTGTGCAGCTCGATCTCGGAGCCGTCGCGCAGGCCTATTTTATAGACCACCGAGGGGGCGGTCGCGATCAGGTCGAGGTTGAACTCGCGGCTGAGCCGTTCCTGGATGATCTCCAGATGCAGCAGGCCGAGGAAGCCGCAGCGGAAGCCGAAGCCGAGGGCGGCGCTGGATTCCATCTCGAAGGTGAAGCTGGCGTCGTTCAGGCGCAGCCGGCCGATGGCGGCGCGCAGGTCCTCGAAATCGGCGGCATCGACCGGGAACAGGCCGCAGAACACCACCGACTGCACATCCTTGAAGCCCTTGAGCGGTTCGGCCGTGGGCTTCTTCTCGTCGGTGATGGTGTCGCCGACGGCGGCGTCGGCCACCTCCTTGATCTGGCCGGTGAAGAAGCCGATCTCGCCGGGGCCGAGGCTTTCGACCGGGGTGTTCTTGGGCAGGAAGACGCCGACGCGGTCGATCAGATGGGTCGAGCCGTGCTGCATCATCTTGATGCGCTGGCCGGCCCTGAGCGTGCCGTCGAAGATGCGGACCAGCACCACGACGCCCAGATAGGGGTCGTACCAGGCGTCGACCAGCAGGGCCTTCAGCGGTGCACTGGGATCCCCCTTCGGGGCCGGCAGCCGGGTGACGATCGCCTCCAGCACCTCCTCGATGCCGATGCCCGACTTGGCGGAGCACAGCACCGCGTCCGAGGCGTCGAGACCGATCACATCCTCGATCTGCTGGCGCACCCGCTCGGGCTCGGCCGCGGGCAGGTCGATCTTGTTCAGGACCGGGACGATCTCGTGGTTGTTGTCGATGGCCTGGTAGACATTGGCCAGGGTCTGGGCCTCGACCCCCTGGGACGCATCGACCACCAGCAGCGAGCCCTCGCAGGCGGCCAGCGAGCGGCTGACCTCATAGGCGAAATCGACGTGCCCGGGCGTGTCCATCAGGTTCAGGACGTAATCCAGCCCGTCCTTCGCCGTGTAGTTCAGCCGCACCGTCTGCGCCTTGATGGTGATGCCCCGCTCTTTTTCGATATCCATCGAATCAAGAACCTGTGCGCTCATTTCCCGCGCGGTCAGCCCGCCGGTGAATTGAATCAACCGGTCAGAAAGCGTGGATTTTCCGTGGTCTATGTGGGCGACCACGGAGAAGTTGCGAATTCGGTCAATCGGGGGAGTCGGCATGGTCGCGCCGGTAGCACGGCGGGCCGGAAAGGCCAATCCGGGCCATGGCGTGCGAACCCGGCCCGGCCACGGCGACCCTCCATATTACTTCGGCGTAAGAGAGGGCCTGAACGTTTGAGACGCCGGGCCGGACAGGCTATGAGCAGCCTTTATATCCGCCTCCCGTGACCGGAGGCACGACCGGCTCGCCAACGCTCGACGGCGGGTCCCGACAGGGAATATTCAAACTTGGCCAACTCCATTACGGCACTGCGCGTGGCACTGATCGTCGCGACGGCTCTCAGCCTCGCCGCCTGCGGTGGCGAGAAAACAGCCGATGCCGAAGCCAAGGCAGGCGAAGGCGGCAGCAGCCAGACGGTCACCGTGGCCACCGCCGTGCTCGAAAGCCTGCCGCGCACCGTCTCCGCCTCCGGCACCATTTCGGCCTGGGAAGAGGTGCCGGTCGGGGCCGAGACCGGCGGACTGACCGCCACCGGGGTGTACGTCGACGAAGGCAGCTATGTCCGTCAGGGCCAGCCGCTGGTGCAGATGAACGACGCCCTGCTGCGCGCCCAGTTGCGCCAGCAGCAGGCCTCGCTGGAAACGGCGCGGGCCAACGCCGCGCGCGACCAGGCGGCCCTGGGCCGGGCGCAGGAACTGAAGGAAAAGGGCTTCCTCAGCCAGGCCTCGCTGGACACGGCGCTGGCCAACCAGCGCGCCTCCGCCGCGAATATGTCCGCCGCCGAGGCCGCGCTGTCGGAAATCCGCACGCGTCTGTCACAGGCCACGATCAAGGCCCCCGTCTCCGGCCTTGTCATCAGCCGCAACGTCACGCGAGGCCAGATCATCTCGCCCGGGAGTGAACTGTTCCGCATCGTGCGTGACGGCCGCCTGGAACTGGACGCCCAGGTGCCGGAGACCGAGCTCGGCCTGGTCCGTGCCGGCCAGGGTGCCGTGGTCTCGTCGGATCAGGTCGGCGAAACCACCGGCCGAGTCCGTATCGTCACCCCCGAGGTCGACCCCCAGACGCGGCTGGGTATCGCCCGCATCACCCTGACCGGCGGTGGCTTCCGGCCCGGCATGTTCGGCCGCGCCCGGATCGATGTCGGAACCCAGCCCGCGGTGACGCTGCCGACGGCAGCGGTTCTGTATCGGGAGAACCGGGCCGGCGTCTTCATCCTCGACGGTGAGGGCCGCGCGCGCTTTCGGCCCGTGGCCATTGTGAGCCGCAGCAGCGAGCGGACCGCCGTCACGGGCATCGAGGCCGGTGCGCGCATCATTGTCTCCGGTGCCGGCTTCCTGGGTGAGGGTGATCGTGTGCGGGTGGCCCCGGCTGCCGTCGCGGCTACACCCGCCGTCAAGGCCAGCTGAGCATGAACAACATCTCCGCCTGGTCTATCCGGAACCCGATCCCGGTCATCCTGCTGTTTCTGGTCCTGACCATCGCGGGCGTGGTCGGGTTCAGCACCATGGGGATCAACAACAATCCGGACGTGGAGGCCCCGATCATCTATGTGTCGGCCGGCCGTCCGGGGGCCGCCCCGAGCGAGCTCGAAACCCAGGTCACCCGTCTGATCGAGGACGCCGTCGTCGGCCTCGGCGGCGTCAAGACGATCAATTCGACCGTGGGCGACGGCTATTCGACCACGATTATCGAGTTCGAGCTGAGCACCGACGTCGAGCGCGCGACCAACGACGTGCGCAACGCCATGGCGCGGCTGCGCTCGTCCCTGCCGCAGGACATGCAGGAGCCGTCGGTCCAGCGCATCGACATCACCGGCGACAGCCTGATCACCTATGTGGTGCAGTCACCGTCGCTGAGTCCTGAGCAGCTGAGCTGGTTTGTCGACAACGACGTCAGCCGGGCGCTTCTGGCCGTTCCGGGGGTCGGCGAGGTCAACCGCCGGGGCGGCGTCGACCGCGAGATCCGGGTCGAGATCGATCCCGATCGTCTGGCCGCGCGCGGCATCACCGCGGCCCAGGTCAGCCAGTCGCTGGTGTCGGCCAACAGCGACCTGCCCGGCGGCCGGGTGACCGTCGCCGGTTCGGAGCGCGCGATCCGCATCCCGGGCGCGGCGAATTCGCTCGAGGAATTGCGCGACACCCGCATTCCGCTGGCGGGCGGCAACAGCGTGCGTCTGGGCGACATCGGCAAGGTGGAGGATTCCTGGTCGGAGCCCCGCTCGATCGCGCGCCACGATGGACAGCAGGTCGTCACCTTCAACATGCTGCGGTCGCGCGGGGCCAGCGAGGTCAAGGTCGCCGAACGGGTGCGGGAGGTCGTGGCCGAGCTCGACGAGGCCCATCCGGAGGTGTCGATCCAGCAGATCACCGCCAACGTCGAATACATCGAGGAAAGCTATCTCGCCTCGGTCGAGGCCCTGCTGATCGGGGCGGCCCTGGCGGTGCTGGTGGTGTTCCTGTTCCTGCGAGACCTGCGGGCGACGGCCATTGCCGCCGTGGCCCTGCCGCTGTCGCTGATTCCGGCCTTTGCGGTTCTGGCGGCGACGGGCCAGACGCTGAACGGCGTCACCCTGCTGGCGCTGTCGCTGGTCATCGGCATTCTGGTCGATGACGCCATCGTCGAGATCGAGAACATCGTCCGGCACATGCGCGACGGCAAGTCGCCCTATGACGCCGCGATCGAGGCGGCCGACGAGATCGGCCTGGCCGTGGTCGCCACCACCGCCACCATTATCGCCGTGTTCGCCCCGGTCGGCTTCATGCCCGGCATCATCGGCCAGTTCTTCATCGCCTTTGCCCTGGCGGCGTGCGTGGCGGTGTTCTTCTCGCTGGTGGTGGCCCGGATGCTGACGCCGCTGATGGGAGCCTATCTGCTGCGGCATTCCAGCAAACACCATGACGCTGACCCCTTCTGGATGGCCCCCTATCTGCGGGCGCTGCGGATCTCGCTGGGACACCGCTGGAAGGTGTTCGGGGCCGGCATTGTCATCTTCGCCGGCTCGATCTTCCTGGGCATGCAGGTGCCGGCGGAGCCGTTCCCGGCCGGCGACCAGGGCCGCGCCTCGTTCAGCGTCGAACTGCCTCCGGGCGCGACGCTGCAGGAGACCGACGCGGTCGTCGAACGGGTCACGGAGGCCCTGGCCGAGCGGCCCGAGGTCGAGTCCGTCTACAGTTCGATCAGCGTGGCCAGCGCCACGGTCATCGCCGACATGGTCGACAAGGGCGATCGCCGGTTGAACCAGCAGGAATTCGTCCGCCTGATGGTCGACCAGTTCCGTGACGTCCCCGGCGCGCGGATCGGTGCCGGCGGCGGCGGCGGCGGCGGGGGACCGGGCGACGGGACCCGCTTCAGCCTGTCACTGCTGAGCGACAACGGTCCGGCGCTGGAGGCCGCGACGCGCGCGGTCGAGGCCGAGATGCGCAACGTCCCCGGCCTGGCCAATGTGGTCAATACGGCCTCGATCGCCCGGCCGGAGATCCTGGTCACACCCAAGGCCGACCAGGCGGCCCTGATGGGCGTCTCGACCGGGGCCATCTCCCAGACCGTGCGCGTGGCGACCCTCGGCGACGTCGAGCAGAACCTGCCCAAATACAACCTCGGCGACCGGCAGATCCCGATCCGGCTGATGCTCAGCGAGGCGGCGCGCCAGGACCTGTCGGTGATCGAGACCCTGCGGGTGCCGACCTCCAGCGGCGCCGCCGTACCGCTGGGCGCGGTGGCCGACATCACCTTCGGGGCGGGGCCGTCCGAGATCAGCCGCCGCAACCGGTCGCGCGTCGGCACCATCACCGCCGAACTGGACGGCATCACCGTCGGCGAGGCCGCCCAGCGCGTACGGGCCCTGGAGTCGGTCAAGACTCTGCCCCCCGGCGTGCGCGAGGTGCCGTCCGGTGACGCTGAATTCCTGGCCGAGATGATCTCCGGCTTCGCCATCGCCTTCGGGTCAGGCCTGCTGCTGATGTATGCGGTGCTGGTGCTGCTGTTCCGCAGCTTTGCCTATCCGGTGACCATCATGGCCGCCCTGCCGCTGGCCATCGGCGGGGCCTTCATCGGCCTGTTGCTGGTCGGATCCGCCTTCTCGATCTCGTCGCTGATCGGGATCCTGATGTTGATGGGCATCGCCGCCAAGAACTCGATCCTGCTGGTCGACTACGTGATCATGGCCCGCAAGGGCGGCATGACCCGCTATGAGGCGCTGCTCGACGCGGCCCACAAACGGGCCCGGCCGATCATCATGACCACCGTGGCCATGGGCGCGGGCATGATGCCGATCGCCGTCGGCCTGGGGGCGGACGTCGCCTTCCGCCAGCCGATGGCCATTGCCGTGATCGGCGGGCTGATCACCTCGACCTTCCTGTCGCTGCTCTACATCCCGGCCATCTTCACCATCGTGGACGATATCGCGGCCTTCTTCGTCCGGCGCATGCACAAGATGTTCGAGGGCCAGCGCGACACGCCGGAAGGCACCAGACTGCCGGCCGAGTAGGCCGGGGCCCGACGGCCCCGTTCACCGGCCGGCGGCCTTGAGCCGTTGAGGGCAGCGCCGGGGACGCCCCGGTGCAATCCCCCTTGCGACCACGCGACGGCGGCGTCACGTGCCCGGCGTCCAGCGACCGCAAGCCCCCTCCGGCGTCGGCTTGAGCGCCGCCGGCGGAAGATCCGTCGCGCCTGGCGTTCGATCTGTGAGGGTGGGCACCCGGCCCGGGTCACGGCAGACGACCACAGCCCGGAGACCCGGCACATGGCCGCGATCTGGGGGGTGGACAGCGGACATGAAAAAGCCGGCCGGGGTTGCCCCCGGCCGGCTCTGTCATCTGCCTTGCGGCGTCGGGTCTAGAACTTGGCGCGCAGGGTCACGCCGTAGGTACGCGGCTGTCCCAGGAAGGCGTCGTAGGTCTGGGTGTCCAGCGCCGGGTTGTAGAAGGTGCCGTTGGGCTGGACCGTCTTCTGGAATGCCGAGCCTTGCAGCGGAGCATTGTAGGCGACCTGAACGTATTCCTCGTCGGTCAGGTTCTGGCCCCAGATCTCGATGGTCCAGCGCTCGTCATCGGTGCCCAGCATGATCCGGCCGTTGAGGAGCGTCAGCGCGTCCTGCTGCTTGTACGGCAGCAGGTCGGAACCGGTGTTGTACTCCGTCGAGTATTTGGCGGCCAGGCTCATGCCGATGCGCAGGCCGTTACCGATCGAGCGATCGAAGTTGACCGAGCCGGTGGTCGACCATTCGGGAGCGAACGAAGCGCGCGAACCCGGCAGCAGCGACAGTTGCGGGAAATTGCCCGGCGACGTCATGTCGGCGGCGGTGAAGTTGCCGTATTTCGCGTCCGTATAGGTGACGCCGCCCTGGAAGCTCAGGCCCTCGATCGGGGTGAACCACAGGAAGTCGGCGTCGACGCCGCGCGTGGTCAGCTCGGGGATCGACTCCACCACGAAGGCGGTGCCGAGGAAGGTGTTGAGCTGGAAGTCGGTGAACGTCTGATCGAAATAGGTCGCGTTCAGCAGGACCGACCGGTTGAACAGGGTGGTCTTGATGCCAGCTTCATAGCTGTCGACCACTTCGGACGGGAACAGCAGCGAGGTCGACGGCGTGATGCCGTTCTGAACCCGGTCGAGGTTGTAGCCGAAGCTCTTGTAGCCGCGGGCGTACGAGCCATAGACCATGACCTCGTCACTCATCCGGTACGACGCCTTGATCGTGCCGCTCAGCTCGCCGTCGTCGAAGTCTTCGGCGACGTTGCGATTGTTGAAGGCGCTGTTGGCCCACGGCAGGCAGATGGTGCCGATGATGGTCGAGGCGTTGGCACCGAGGACTCCGCCGATGGCACCGGCATTGGCCAGGGTGGCGTTGCAGGTATTGCTGTTGCCGTTGATGTTGCGTTGCTGCCCGGTGACGCTCTTGTCATCCTGGGTGTAGCGCAGGCCCAGGGTGATATCGAACGCGTCGGTGACGTGCCAGCTGTTGTTGGTGAAGATGGCGTACGACGTCGACTCCTGGACATAGGCATCGCGATAGCCCTGGCCGACGATAAAGCCGATGCCGCCGCCGCTGACAGCGCCGCCGGTGGTCAGGCAGGCACCCAGACCGCCCGCGGTTTGCGCGACGCGGGTGTAGCAGCCGACGGTACCCGGGCTAACCGGGAACGGTGCGCCACCGCCGGCGAGACCGGCGCTGAGCAGGAAGGACATGAAGGGCGTGTAGTCCGAACCGAAATACCAGCTGTCAGCCCGATTGATGTCTTCCTTGGTGGCGAACAGGCCGATCAGCCAGTCGAGCTTGTCCGTCGCGCCGGCGAGGCGGAACTCCTGGGTCAGGTTCTCGACCCCGTAGCCATACTCGCCGTCGTTGTTGCGATAGACGATGTCCGCACCGGTGTAGTCGGTGTCCATGCCGAGCGACGACGACCAGTCACGGGCCGAGGTCACCGAGGTCAGGGTCGCGCCGCCGAAGGCTTCAAGGTCGACGTTGATCTCGAGCGAAACGCCCTGGTCCTCGATATTCTGACCGGTGTCGCGGTTGGCGTAGGCCGTGCGCGAGAACGGCAGGGGGCCGAAACCGGCTGCCGGCGGAGCCTGGCCGGTGCCGACGGAGAGACCGTCGATGAAGGGATAGGTCGGGCCGGTCCGGAGCTGCACACCGACGCAGCAATATTCGGTGCGCTCGGAATAGTCGGCAATCAGGCGCATCGAGACCGAGTCGGTCGGCAGCCACAGCAGCTGGCCACGGATGGTCGAGAAATTCTGGTTGGCGTCGTCGGTCCGCGTGCGCTGACCGTCGCCGGTGTTGACGTTATAGAAGCCGTCCCGCTGGCGGTGGGCGACATAGAGGCGCGCAGCCAGGGTGTCGGTCAGCGGGCCGGTCAGCGAAGCCGACATGCCGATCTGGTCGAAGTTTCCGGACGTCAGTTCGGCGTTGAAGCCCGGGGTAAACGACGGGGCCTCGGTCAGGATGTTGATGACGCCGGCCGAGGTGTTCTTGCCGAACAGCGTGCCCTGCGGTCCCTTCAGGACCTCGATGCGGGACATCTCGCCCAGATCGCCGAAGCCGACCGAGTTGCGCGAACGGTACACGCCGTCGATCACGACGCCGACCGAGCTTTCCAGACCGGGGTTGTCACCGACGGTGCCGACGCCGCGGATACGGACCGTGGTCGAGGCTTCCGACTGGGTCGAGGTCACGGTCATGCCCGGCGTCAGGATCTGCAGATCCTTGATGTCGCGGACACCGGCGTTTTGCAGCGTCTCCTGCGACAGGGTCGTGACCACGATCGGCACGTCCTGGAGGTTCTGCTCGCGCTTCTGGGCCGTGACGATGATGTCGTCGACGGTGGTCGGCCCGGACTGGGCCGATGCGACGCCGGCAAATCCGAAGGCGACGGCACCGACGACTGCGGCAGAGGCAGTGCTACGAAGAAGGTTATGAAGGCGCATCGACGGCTCCCGACTGTGAGGCCGGACCGGTTCACACGGTCTCGGCGTTTCCTGATCCCTGGACCACGCCCTTCTTGCGGGGCGCGGGTGTTCACCCAATTCGGTAGTCCAACCCCGGGGAAGCGACAAGGAGCGTCAGCGTTAAGGGCCTGATTTCAGTCACTCCGTCGCCCCAACTGTGACGTGAAAGCGACAAAAGGCCATGACGTAAGGTCAAGATTTGGTCGAAAACCGTATTCGCTCGAGCGCTCGGCTTGGACGATCCCCCGATCGCGACGCACGCCGGGCGATCGTCCAATATTCGATCGGCTAGACGGCGGTTTCCACAGCGGAAACTTCGCCCCGGCGTGCACGGCGGCGCGTCGCCACCCCCAGGACCAGGGCCGCCAGGATGCCGGACAGCGCCGATCCCCCCAGAACGCCCAGCTTCACCTCGACCTGGAGCGGCGAATCGATCGCGCCCGGGAAGGCCAGGATGCCGATGAACAGACTCATGGTGAACCCGACCCCGCAGAGCAGGCTGACGCCATACAGTTCCAGCCAGGTCGCATCGGTCGGTCGACGGCCGATCTTCAGCGCCGAGGCCAGCCAGGCGGCCCCGAAGACGCCGATCTGCTTGCCGACAAACAGGCCCAGGGCGATGCCGAGCACCAGCGGCGCAAAGGCCTGCTCCAGACTCAGACCCGAGAAACTGACCCCGGCCTTGGCGAAGGCGAACAGGGGCAGCACCAGGAAGGCGACATAGGGGTGGAGGTCGTTCATCGCCTCCTTCAACGGACTCTGATCGTCGGACGGCCGCTCCGTGACCGGCACGATCAGGGCGAACAGCACCGCGGTCAGGGAGGTGCTGAGGCCGGACAGCACGGTGAGATACCAGATCACCGCAAAGCCCAGCACCCAGAAGGCGGCGGCGACCTTCTTGCCCCGCACCACAACCGCGCCGACCGCCAGCAGGCCGGCGACAGCGAGAAGCGGCTGGTAGTCCACACCCTCGCTGAAGAGGATGGCGATCAGGCCGATGGCCCCGAGGTCATCGACGATGGCCAGGGTCAGCAGGAAGATGCGCAGGGACGGCGGCAATTTGCTGGCCACCAGGGCGAAGATGGCCAGGGCGAAGGCGATGTCCGTGGCCAGCGGGATGGGCCAGCCGCGCTCCGGCCCGCCCAGCATGCCCGAGATCATAAGATAGACCAGGGCCGGGGCGACCATGCCGCCCACGGCCGCCAGGATCGGCGTCGCCAGTTTCTTGGGATCGCTCAACTCACCGCGGACGATCTCGAATTTGATCTCGAGGCCGACGACCAGGAAGAAGATGGCCATCAGGCCTTCCTTGATCCAGCTGGAGATCGACTCCTCCAGCCGCAGCGGCCCGACCTGCAGGACGTGAACGCTTTTCAGCCAGCTGAAATACAGATCGGACCAGGGCGAATTCGCGACGATCAGCGCCGCCAGGGCGGACAGGCCGAGAAACACGCCCGCGGCGGATTCGGTCTTGAGAAAGTCCAGCGTGGCCTTGCGCGATACAAAAACGTCCGGAAGCGCCGCGGCGACGTCGGCCGTCAGGGCGGCGAGCTTGTTCTTGCGCGGCAAAGCAGGTCTCCAGGATCAAAAAGACTGTATGTGACGTCAGGTTATCGACTGCCGTCGGACCGGATTCACCGCCCTCGCAGCAGTGCCGGCCCGGCCCGGCCATCCGCCCGGCCGGAGGGCGGGAGGTCGACACAGGCCTGATCTCTGATTCAACCATAGCCGCCGCGATCAGGCGGCTCAACACCCCCGACCGAAAACCCGTGTTGCGCTTCGGCCCGGCAGGCCGCATCTGCCCCCCATGCCCGTGTCCAGACGCTATCGCCCCGAACCCCGCTTCCCTGACCTGGGCAGCGAATTCTGCGACCCGGTCGCGCCCGCCGCCTTTCCGCAGACGACCCTGCGCTATCGCAACGACCGGGCCGCGGCCGAGGTCGGGCTGGAGGGCCTGACCGACGCCGAATGGATTGCTCATTTCGGCCGGTTCGAGCCCCTGCCCGGTCAAGCCGCCCCCGTGGCCATGCGCTATCACGGCCATCAGTTCCGCAGCTACAACGCCGACCTGGGCGACGGCCGCGGCTTCCTGGCGGCGCAACTGCGGAGCGGGGACGGCCGCCTGCTGGACCTGGGCACCAAGGGCTCGGGTACCACGCCCTGGTCGCGTGGCGGCGACGGCCGGCTGACACTGAAGGGCGGGGTGCGCGAAATCCTGGCCGCGACCCTGCTGGAAACCCTGGGCGTCCCGACCAGCCGGGCCTTCAGCCTGATCGAGACCGGCGAGGCGCTGCAGCGCGGCGACGAACCCTCCCCCACGCGCTCGGCCGTGCTGGTACGCCTGGGCCACAGCCATGTGCGCTTCGGCACCTTCCAGCGCGCGGCCTGGCATGAGCGGCCGGACCTGATCGCCACCCTGGTCGAGCATGTCCGCGGCCTCTACCACCCCGGGGTCGCGGCGGGGGATGTGCCCGGCCTGCTGCGCGCGGTGGTCGAGGCCTCGGCCCGGCTGAGCGCGCGCTGGATCGCCGCCGGCTTCGTCCATGGCGTGCTCAACACCGACAATCTCAATGTCACCGGCGAGAGCTTCGACTACGGGCCGTGGCGCTTCCTGCCCCATTACGAGCCCGGCTTTACCGCCGCCTATTTCGACCAGTTCGGCCTCTACGCCTTCGCCCGCCAGCCCGAGGCCGTGTTCTGGAACCTGACCCAGCTGGCCGGCTGCCTGAAACTGGTCGCCGAGGCCGAGCCCCTGACCGAGGCCCTGAACGGGTTCGGGCCCGCCTATATCCGCGAGCTGCGCACCGCCTTCCTGATGCGGCTGGGCGTGCACAGCGCCGGTGAGGCGGCGGACCAGACCCTGCTCGACACGACCCTGGCCTTCCTGCGGGAATCCGGGGCAGCCCTGCGATGGGAGCCGCTGTTCTTCGACTGGTTCGGCGGCTTTGCCTCGTCGGCACGGGCCCTGGCCGGACCCCGGGCAGGCCTCTATCGCGGCGAGACGTTTGAAGCCTTCCGTGCCGCCCTGTTCGATCATGAGAGCGACCGGCCCGAGCGGCTGGAACACCCGGTTTTCGCCGCCGCCGACCCCGAGGAACTGCTGATCGATGAGGTCGAGGCCGTGTGGGCCGCGATTGCCGCGCGCGACGACTGGGATCCGTTCGCAGCCAAGCTGGCCCGTCTGGAGGCGTCGCGCGGTGCCTATGCCCTGTCACGTTAAGCGTGGCCCTTAACGGGATCGAGATGTCGCAGGCCTATGCATACGGTGACGCCTCCGCCCCGTAGCTCGGGTCAGAGGCATCACAGAACGTTACGGCGACGGCCACCCCCTTGCGGTTCCGAACCGGCGATCTGATGTAGCGTCTGTTACAGTTCGCTTCCCCCTTCCGCCAGATCACCCCATCACCACCATGACCACACAGACCCTGACCCCCCGCCGCCGCGCCATGGCGGATTATCTGAACCTGACGCTGTGGACGCTGCAGGGCTGGCTGGCGATGTTCTTCGCCGGGGCCGGCTATGCCAAGCTGACCGAGCCGATGGCCAATCTGGTCGAACTGATGCGCTGGCCCGCGCGCGTCAGCGAGAATCTGGTGCGGGGCCTGGGCCTGGCCGAACTCGTGCTGGCCGCCCTGATGCTGGTCCCGCTGTTGTCGTGGCGGGTGGGCCGCCCCCTGCTGGTGACGGCCGCCGCCGGCCTGCTGGTGCTGGAAGTCGTCATGCTGACGATCCACGCCGCGAGCCTGGACGTCGGCCCCGCGGTGACCAATCTGATCCTGATCTCCCTCACGGTGCCGGTGCTGTGGTTTCGGGCGCGCGAGGTTCGCTAGACGGCGGCGCGGGTGAGCCGCCCCGGCGCGCCCCTTCCTCGCCTCAGGCCGGCGGCTGTTCGACCGGCCGGACCAGCGAGACATCATAGCCCAATACCCGCGTCCGGTTCAGGATGGTCTCGCGAACCTGGGCGGACGGTTGGGGCGTGCGGCTGAGAAGCCAGAGGTAGCGGCCGGACGGCTCACCGACGATGGACCATGAATAGTCCTCAGCCCGGTCCAGAACCCAGTAGTTCCCGAGGAAGAAGGGGCCGAAGAAGGAGACCCTGAGCTTGGCGCCGCCGCTGTCGGCGACGACCCGGGCCCGGCCCTCGACGATCGTCTCCTCCCCCGCGACATCGCCCTGACGGCAAGAATTTCGCACGCCGATGAGGCCGTCGTCGCGCACGGTGTAGAGGGCGGTCACGCCCTCGCAATCTCGTTCGAAGCCGTTCTCGTAGCGACCGATCTCGTACCAGAGTCCGGCGTAGCGGTTCAGATCAACGGTCCGGGCGGGCTGGGGCACGGCCGGATTGCCGACCGGGCCGCGCTCAAGCGTCGCGCAGGCCGCAAGGGCGAGGGCCGCACCGGAGAGCACGACGAGGGGCAGGCGGCGATGGCGGGTCATGGGCGGCGAACGGACAGGGCGGGACGAAGTTCCGGGCCCGACATCGTGAGCGTGGCCCGAGCCCGGAGGGCCGGCTTGCACTTAGTTCAAGCTTCACGGCTAGTGGTGCGTTCGGGCGAGGTCGCGCCCCGGGGAACGCAAGACATGCAGATCGCCACTGCCCAGTCCGATATGGCGCGCGCCCACGTCCACGGGGCACCGGGGGTGTTCGTATCGGGCGTGGTGTGGCTGATCGCGGGAGGACTGTGGGACCGGCAGGGCGTTGTGAGCGGATTCTACGCACTCTTCGTCGGCGGGATCCTGATCTTCCCGGTCTCGCTGCTGATTTCGCGCGCCGTGTTCCGGGCCCCGCGGGCGGTGCCGGGCAATCCGCTGGAACGGCTGGCGCTGGAGAGCACCTTCATCCTCTTTTCCGGTATCCTGCTGGCCTATTGCTTCCTGCGCACGGCGCCGGAACTCGCGTTCCCGGCGATGGCCGTGTCCATCGGTGTTCGGTATCTGGTCTTCCGCACGGTCTACGGCAGTTCGGTCTACTGGGTTCTGGGTGGCGCGCTGGCTGTCATCGGCACCCTGACGGCGCTGGCGATGATCACCCTGCCCGTCAACCTGGCCCTGATCGTCGGCGCGATCGAGATCGTTATGTCCGGCGCGATCCTGCTACTCGGAAAGTCGCGCCGCCAGACAGGCACCAGCCAGGTGGCATCCTAGCGGTCGGACCCGGACGCCGGGCCTGCGGACGCCGCGCGGCAGCGATCTGAACAGACCTTCACCGCCTCCCAGTCGCGCGCCCATTTCCGGCGCCATGAGAACGGTCGGCCGCAGACGACGCAGGTCTTCTGCGGCAGGTCGCGCTTGTCGGGGGCGCTGCCCAGATTGACGTGTTTGCGCGCCATGCCCAGCTAAAGGCTTCCCTTTACGTGCACGTCAAGTTATGACTTGGCCATGGCGACCGCAGACGATCACCGCACCTATTCGATCCGGCAGCTCTGCCGCGAGTTCGGCGCGACGGCCCGGGCCCTGCGATTCTACGAGGACAAGGGCCTCCTGACCCCGGCCCGCAAGGGTCAGACCCGGGTCTATGACGCCCGTGACCGGGCCCGGCTGAAGCTGATCCTGCGCGGCCGCCGCATCGGCTTCTCCCTGCTCGAGATCCAGGAGATGCTGGACCTCTATGATCACGACGATCACAACGCCCACCAGATGGCCGTGGCCCTGCGCCGCCACCGGGCCCAGATCGCCGCGCTGAAACAGCAGCGCGAGGACCTCGACGCCGCCATCGAGACAGCCGAGGAAGCCTGCGCCGTGATGGAACGCAAGCTGGGCGAACATCGCCCCGACCTGCTGCCCGGTGCCGACGAATACGCCAATCTGCTCAAGGCCCGGCTCAACCCTGAACACGGCCCCGGCCACTCCCTCCTTCAGCCCTTCAAAGCGAGAGCGTAATCCCATGGCCTACAAGGCGCCCGTCCGCGACCTGACCTTCATCCTGAACGATGTTCTGGAGATTGACCGCTACGCCAACCACCCCGGTTTCGCCGACGTCTCATCCGACCTGGTCGGCCAGATTCTCGAGGAGGGCGCGAAATTCGCCGAGGAAGTCATCGCCCCGCTGAACCGGGTCGGCGACCTGGAAGGCTGCAAGTGGGACAACGGCAAGGTCACCGGTCCGACCGGCTGGAAGGAAGGCTATCAGCAGATGGTCGCCGCCGGCTGGCCGGCCCTGTCGGCCCTGCCCGAGCACGGCGGCCAGGGCATGCCCGCGGTCGTGGCCATGGCCTTCGGCACGATGACCGCGGCCGCCAGCCCGGCCTTTTCCATGTATCCGGGCCTGACCGCCGGGGCCTACTGGGGGCTGAACGCCAATGGCTCGGATGAGCTGAAGGCCCGTTACCTGCCGAAGATGGCGACGGGCGAATGGGGCGGCACCATGAATCTGACCGAGCCGCAGTGCGGCACGGACCTGGGCCTGATCCGCACCAAGGCGGTGCCGAACGACGACGGCAGCTACAACATCACCGGCCAGAAGATCTGGATCAGCTCGGGCGAGCACGATTTCACCGACAACATCATCCATCTGGTGCTGGCCCGCATCGAGGGGGCCCCGGCCGGGATCAAGGGCATCAGCCTGTTCGTCGTGCCCAAGGTGTTCGTCAACGACGACGGCAGCCTGGGCGAGCGCAATGTCGGCGCGGCCTGCGGCGGCCTCGAGCACAAGATGGGCATCCACGGCAATGCCACCTGTGTGATGGACTACGACAATGCCAAGGGCTGGCTGGTCGGGACCGAGAACAAGGGCATGGCGGCCATGTTCGTGATGATGAACGAGGCCCGTCTCGGCACCGGCCTGCAGGGCCTGTCGATCGGCACCGCCGCCTATCAGGCCGCCGTCGAATTCGCCCGCGACCGCCTGCAGGGCCGCTCGCTGACCGGACCGAAGAGCCCGGAATTGCCGGCGGACTCGATCATGGTCCACCCGGACGTCCGGCGCATGCTTCTGGAAGCCCGGGCCTTCGTCGAAGGCGGCCAGGCCTTCACCCTGTGGACCGCGCTGCAGGCCGATCTGCAGCATTCCGACGATGAGGCCGAGGCCCAGAAGGCCAGCGACTACATGGGCCTGGTCACGCCGGTGCTGAAAGCCTACCTGACCGACAAGGGCTTCCACGTCGCCTCACTGGGCATGCAGGTGCACGGCGGCAGCGGCTACACCGAGCATTTCCCGGCCAGCCAGTATCTGCGCGATGCGCGGATCACCATGATCTACGAGGGCGCCAACGGCATCCAGGCCCTGGACCTGGTCGGTCGCAAGCTGCCGTCCAAGGGCGGCCGGGCGATCATGAGCTGGTTCGCCGACATCGACGCCTTCGTCAGCGAGAATGACGGCGACACGCCCATCAAGCCCTTCATCACCGGCCTGGCCGATGCGAAGAAGAAGCTGCAGGACGGCACCATGTGGCTGATGCAGAACGGCATGGCCAATCCCGACAACGCCGGGGCCGCCTCGACCGACTATCTGCACCTCTTCGGCCTGACGGCGCTGGCCTATATGTGGGCCCAGATGGCCAAGGCCGCCCAGGCGAAGATCGCCGCCGGCGACACCGACCCCTTCTATGTCACCAAGCTGCAGACCGGCCGCTATTTCGTCGAACGCATCCTGCCCGACGCCGAGGCCCATCTGGTCAAGATGAAGACCGGGGCCGAGGTGCTGATGGACATGCCCGCCGAGGCGTTTTGATTTAATAGGTCTCCTCCCTGTCGCGTAGCGATGGGGAGGTGGCGCGGCGCGTCTTCGCGCCGTGACGGAGGGGCTGCCGGCCTCGGACTCGGTCTGATTTGGCGGCCTGTTGAAACTGTGCGGTGGACATAGCCCCTCCACCGCTTCGCGGTCCCCCTCCCCACGGAGTGGGGAGGAGACAAGATCATGAACGTCCTTCAAACCCCCGAACCCGATTTCATGCAGGACGAGGACATCACCCTCTTCGGCGACAGCGTCGGCAAATGGATCGACGAGCATGCGCCGCCCGAGGCGGTCCAGGACTGGATCGCCAACTCCAGCGTGCCGCGCGACCTGTGGACCCGGTCCGGCGAGGCCGGTCTGCTGGGCCTGTCGATGCCCGAGGAAGACGGCGGCATGGGTGGCGACTACCGGCACGAGGTGGTGTTGATGCGCCAGCTGGGCTGGAAGGGCGCGGACCATTTCGGCATCTCGCTGCACAACGCGATCGTCATGCCCTACATCTGGCACTACGGCACCGCCGAGCAGAAGGCGCGCTGGCTGCCGAAACTGGCCTCGGGCGAGCTGGTCGGGGCCATCGCCATGACCGAGCCGGGCGCGGGCAGCGACCTGCAGGGCGTCAAGACGACGGCGCTCAAGAGCGGCAACCAGTATGTGGTCAACGGCTCCAAGACCTTCATCACCAACGGCCAGCTGGCCAATTTCGTCATCGTCGTGGCCAAGACCGACCCGAGCCTGGGGGCCAAGGGCACCAGTCTGATCGTGGTCGAGACCGACGGGGCCGAGGGCTTCGAGCGCGGCCGCAACCTGCACAAGATCGGCATGGAGGGGAACGACACCTCCGAGCTGTTCTTCAACGAGGTCAAGGTCCCCGGCGAGAATGTCATCGGCGGCACCGAGGGCCAGGGCTTCGTCCAGCTGATGCAGCAACTGCCGCAGGAACGGCTCAACATCGCCGTCCAGGGCGTCGCCGCGGCCGAGCGCGGCCTGCAGGAGACGCTGGCCTATGTGAAGGAGCGCAAGGCGTTCGGGAAACGGGTCATCGACTTCCAGAACACCCAGTTCAAACTGGCCGAGGTGAAGACGAAACTGACCGTGGCCAAGGTGTTCGTCGACCACTGTATCGGCCTGCACCTGAAGGGGCAGCTGGACGCGGTCACCGCCTCGATGGCCAAATACTGGGTCAGCGACATCCAGGGCGAGGTGATCGACGAAATGCTGCAGCTGCACGGCGGCTACGGCTATATGAACGAATATCCGATCGCCCAGCTGTACAAGGACGCCCGCGTCCAGCGCATCTACGGCGGCACCAACGAGATCATGAAGCTGCTGATCGCCCGGTCGCTTTAGGAAAACGCCCGTGCGCAAGACCGCCAAGCAACGCCTGGCCGAACGGGAGGCCCGGGCCCGGTCCGAGCTGATGGACAGTCTGTTCGATCCCTGGATCGGCGGGGCGGACCATGCCGCCACCCGAGCCCGCCTCGGTGCCGTCGATCCGCTGGACGCGGCCCAGGTCAACAGGGCGATGCAGGCGGATATCGTTCCGGCGCTGGGCGAGATGACACGCGAAACCCAGGCCCGCATTCGCGCCGCCCTGACCGTCCTGGCCCAGAGTGACGGCGAGGAGTTCCGCGCCTACTGGCTGGAGCTGCGCGCGCCGTTCGGCACCACCGGGGCCGACGCCGACGCCATCTTCCCCGTGCTGGCAAAATCGCTGGGCGTGCGACTCCCCGAGACGTCGACCGACGGCTAGGGTCGCGCCATGATCCGACTCTTCGTGCCCCAGCCGCTCACCCACGATGCGGCCATCATGCCCACACTCGACCAGTCACGTTACCTGTCCCAGGTCATGCGGCTGAAGATCGGCGACAGCCTGCTGGTGTTCAACGGCGTCGACGGGGAATGGCGCTGCGTCATCGCCGAGGTGCTGAAAAAGGGTGTGGTGCTGCGGGCCGAGGACGCGGTGCGGCCGCAGGCCACGGGTCCGGATGTGGAACTGCTGATCAGCGTGGTCAAGAAGAGCGCGCTGGAGTTCGCGGTCGAGAAGGCCACGGAACTGGGCGTGCGACGGGTCCGGTTGGTGATCACCCACCGGACCCAGACCCAGCACGTGCGGATGGACCGTCTCGACGCCATTGCCATCGAGGCGGCGGAACAGACGGGGCGGCTGGACGTGCCGCTGGTCGACGCCCCGGTCAAGCTGGGCGCGCTGCTGGACGACTGGCCGCCGGACCGGCGGCTGATGTTCTGCGACGAGTCCGGCGGTGCACCGGTGATGGCGGCGCTGAATCCTCCCCCTTTGGGGGAGGGGGACCGCGAAGCGGTGGAGGGGGTCGATCCGTCCGCCGGTGCCGGGAGCGTGCCGCCTCCACCACCCTTCGGATGGTCCCCCTCTCCCGATGGGGGAGGAATGTCGCAGCCCTGGGCCGTGCTGATCGGCCCCGAGGGCGGCTTCGCCCCCGAGGAGCGTGAACGCCTGCTGGGCCTGCCCTTCACCACCGCCGTCTCGCTGGGACCGCGCATCCTGCGCGCCGACACCGCCGCCATCGCCGCCCTGACCCTGTGGCAGGCCGCCGTCGGCGACTGGGATCGCTGAACCGCTCGACAGGGACGCCCCTTGAGCCGCGCGACCGCGACTCCCATCTAGCCACAACAGGCCGTACGCTCCCTGCGACGGACAAGGGATGCACCATGGTCGATCAGGAACCGCTTTCGCTCGCACAGCTGACGGCCGTCATGTCCGACGGGGCCAAGCCCCGGCCCCAGTGGCGCATCGGCACCGAGCACGAGAAATTCGGCTTCGATCGCACCACCCTGCGCCGTCCGGCCTATGAGGGCGACAATGGCATCCGCGCCATGCTGACCGGCCTGCAGCGCTTCGGCTGGACCCCCGTTGAAGAGGCGGGTCACGTGATCGCGCTGGAACGGAAGAACAACGAGGGCTTCTCGGCCTCGATCAGCCTCGAGCCGGGCGGCCAGTTTGAACTGTCGGGCGCGCCGCTGAAGGACATCCACGACATCTGCAACGAGACCGGCCAGCATCTGATGGAGGTGAAGATGGTCGCCGACGAGATCGGCCTCGGCTTCCTGGGGGCCGGGTTCGACCCGCTGTGGGCCCGCGAGGACATCCCGATCATGCCCAAGGGCCGCTACGAGATCATGCGCGCCTATATGCCGAAGAAGGGCGGGCTGGGCCTCGACATGATGCTGCGCACCTGCACCATCCAGGCCAATCTGGACTTCGACTCCGAGGCCGACATGGTGGCCAAATTCCGGACCAGTCTGGCACTGCAGCCGATCGCCACCGCCCTGTTCGCCTGTTCGCCCTTTACCGAGGGCAAGCCCAACGGCTTCCTGTCGGCCCGCGCCAATGTCTGGACCGACACCGATCCGGACCGCACCGGCATGCTGGACTTCGTCTTCGCCGAGGGCTTCGGCTACGAGACCTATGCCAACTATGCCCTCGACACACCGATGTATTTCGCCAAGCGCGGCGAACGCTACATCGACGCCTCGGGCCAGTCGTTCCGCGACTTTCTCAAAGGCGAGCTGCCGGCCCTGCCCGGTGAGCGGCCGACACTCAAGGACTGGGGTGATCACCTGACCACCCTGTTCCCCGAGGTGCGGCTGAAATCCTATCTGGAGATGCGCGGCGCCGACGGCGGCCCGTGGAGCCGGATCTGCGGCCTGCCCGCCCTGTGGGCCGGCATCCTGTATGACGCCCCGTCGCTCGCCGCCGCCTGGGACCTGTGCAAGGACTGGGACATCGCCGACCACGAACGCCTGCGCCGCGACGTCACCCGGCTGGGCCTGAAGGCCGAGGTCGCCGGCCGTTCGGTGCGCGACATCGCCGTCGACATGGTGGCCATCGCCCGCCAGGGCCTGAAGAACCGGGCCCGCTTCAGCGGCGGCATGGTCGACGAGCGCGGCTATCTGTCCGAGCTGGAGGACATCGCCGACAGCGGCATCACCCCGGCCGACCGTTTGCTGTCGCTGTATCACGGCGAATGGGAAGGCGACGTCACGCGCATGTACCGCGACTTCGCCTACTGAATTCGGACGGTCCCGGGCCTGTCCCGGGAACGCCTGGCCAGCTTGAGCATTGGCTTTGCATGACCCATGAAACGCCCCCGCCCGATCACCCGACGGAACGGCCCGCCGATCACGACGCCCGCCTGTCGGACGGCCCCGCCATTCCGGCAAAGGACGCCAAACAGGGCCGCAGCGGCCTTCGGATCCTCTGGGTTCTGCTGATCTCCCTGGTCCTGATCGTGGCGATCTTCGGCGTCATCTACGCCGCCCAGGCACCCGGGCTGAGCCAGACCGAGGCCCAGACCGAGGCCCTGCCGATGCCGACCGAGTTGCAGCCGCAGGCAGAGACTCCGCGATAAGCGGCCGATGGGCAGATGAAAGTCGCGACGGACGCGGATAGGATCACCCCCGACGCTCCACCGGAGTTCTTCCATGACGGGCAGGATCCACATCGGCACCGGCGGCTGGACCTATGAGCCGTGGCGCGGGGTCTTCTATCCGCCCGGCCTGGTGCAGAAGCGCGAGCTGGAATTCGCCTCACGGGCCCTGACCTCGATCGAGATCAACGGCACCTACTATTCGACCTTCAAGCCCGACAGCTGGATCAAGTGGCGCGACGAGACGCCGGACGGGTTCGTGTTCGCGGTCAAGGCCAGTCGCTACTGCACCAATCGCAAGGTGTTGGCCGGGATGGGCGAGTCGATGGGACGGTTCCTCGACCAGGGGCTGACGGCGCTGGGCGACAAGCTGGGGCCGGTCAATTGGCAATTCATGGGCACGAAACGGTTCGAGCCCGAGGATTTCGAGGCCTTCCTGAAGCTGCTGCCGCAGGAGAAGGACGGGGTGCGGCTTCGGCATGCGCTGGAGGTGCGGCACCCCAGCTTCGACACGCAACAGTTCTATGATCTGGCCGCGAAATACGGCGCGGCCATCGTCTATGCCGTCGACGATGAATCGCCGGACTGGCCGCGTATCGACCAGCCGACCGCCGACTTTACCTATGCCCGGCTGATGTCCAGCCGCGAGGATGAGCCGACCGGCCTGACGACCGGCGAGCTGGATGCCGTCGCCGCCCAGACCCGCGCCTGGGCTGAACGCGGCGCGGTGTTCGCCTATTTCATCTCGGGGGCGAAGGTGCGCAATCCGGCCGCGGCCCAGGCGCTGATCGCGGCACTGGGCTGAGGCGGCGCGCGCCGTCCGGTTCTGACGCAGGGCCGTGCCATAAGGGGTTTGCGGCCGGGTCCGGACCGGCCCTGTGGGGCCCAGGGCGGACTCAGTGGACTCAGTGGACCGTGTTTTTCAGGGGCCGGCTCGCCTTGCGACAACCGGCCCAAGACCACATCTAAAGGCCCCCGCCGCCAGACCGGAAGCCCTCTTCATGCCCATCGCCACCCGCGCCTTCGCCGCGACCGCCGCCCATACGCCGCTGTCGCCCTACAGTTTCGAGCGGCGCGATCCCGGCCCGGACGATGTGGCCATCGACATCCAGTTCTGCGGCGTCTGCCATTCGGACCTGCACGTCGCCAACAACGACCTGGGCAATACCCGCTATCCGATCGTGCCCGGCCACGAGATCGCCGGCGTCGTTGCGGCGGTCGGCGCGGACGTGACCCGTTTCAAGGTCGGCGACCGGGTCGGCGTCGGCTGTATGGTCGACAGCTGCCGCACCTGCGCCGCCTGCCAGGAGGGTGAGGAACAGTATTGTGTGCCGGGCATGACCCAGACCTATGGCTCGCCCGATCCCAAGGGGGCCGCCGTCGGCCAGGCCGTGACCCAGGGCGGCTATGCCGACCACATCACGGTCGACCAGAACTATGTGCTGTCGATCCCGGATTCGATCCCGCTGGACGCCGCCGCCCCGCTGCTGTGCGCCGGCATCACCACCTATTCGCCGCTGAAGGAATGGAAGGTCGGCCCCGGCTCGAAGGTCGCCGTGATCGGCCTGGGCGGGCTCGGCCATATGGCCGTCAAACAGGCCGCGGCCATGGGGGCCGAGGTCACCGTGCTGTCGACCTCGGACCGCAAGAAGGCCGACGCCGAGCGGATGGGGGCCAAACATTTCCTGATCAATTCCGACACGGCGGCCATGGCGGCGGCGGGCGAGAAATTCGACCTGATCATCAACACCGTCTCGGCCACGCACGAGATCGCCAGCCACGTCAATCTGCTGGCCCGCGACGGCACCATGGTCATGCTGGGCCTGTCGACCGAGGGCATGCCGGTCTACGCCCTGCCCCTGCTGTGGCGTCGCCGCCGCATCGCCGGCTCGCTGATCGGCGGCATCCGCGAAACCCAGGAGATGCTCGACTTTTGCGCCGAGCACGGCATTGCCTGCGAGATCGAGGTCATCGCCCCCGAGCAGATCAATGACGCCTACACCCGGATGGAGAAGTCCGACGTCCGCTATCGCTTCGTCCTCGACATGGCCCGGCTCTAGACACGGACAGCGGGTGCGTTCCGGACACGACCGGAACGTACCTCGCCGGGGTTCTCGCGCCCCCGGCAAACCGCTAGGGTGACGCGGAACAAGGCCCCGCGTCAGACGGGGCCGTCAGGGACAAGGAAACGCACATGGCTCGAGTGGCTTTCGTCACGGGTGGAACCCGCGGCATCGGCAAGGCGATCGTTCAGCGCCTCAAGGAAGACGGCATGTCCGTCGCCGCCGGCTATTCTGGCAATGTCGAGGCGGCCGAGGCCACGGCCAGGGAATTGGGCGTGACCATCGTCAAGGGCAACGTCGGCTCGTTCGACGACTGTGCCCGGGCGGTGAAGGAGATCGAGGACCAGCTGGGCCCCATCGATGTGCTGGTCAACAACGCCGGCATCACCCGCGACGGCTTCTTCCACAAGATGAGTGCCGACCAGTGGTCCGACGTGATCCGCGTCAATATGGACAGCGTGTTCAACATGACCCGCCAGGTCATCAACGGCATGCGCGACCGGGGCTTCGGTCGCATCGTCAACATCTCGTCGATCAACGGCCAGAAGGGCCAGATCGGCCAGACCAACTATTCAGCCGCCAAGGCCGGGATGATCGGCTTCACCAAGGCCCTGGCCCTGGAGAACGCGCGCAAGGGTGTGACGGTGAACTGTATCGCACCCGGCTATATCGATACCGAAATGGTCGGGGCCATGGACGAGAAGGTCCTCGCGTCCATCATCGCCCAGATCCCCGTGGGTCGTCTGGGCAAGGGCGAGGAGATCGCCGACATGGTGTCCTGGCTGTCCGGCGAGCGTGCCGGATATGTCACAGGCTGCACCCTCTCGTTGAACGGCGGTCAATACCTGGTCGGTTGAAGCCGGTCCTGCCTAAAATCCGCCGAGGTGAGGCTCCACGCTCCGCCGCATGATACTCACGGTCCGGGTCAGAACGGCGACAACGCCGATCGCGGCCACGCTGGCGCTCGCCATCGTGGCCGCGGGACTGACGACGGCCACGGCCGCCCGGGCGCAGATCCGGGGCAATGCCCAGGCCGAACAGAGTCAGTCCCTGCGCAATCAGGAACGGCCCGACAGCCTGCCGGTCGCCGGACGCTATGTCGCCGACAGTGGCGAGGCTTTCGTCCTCGGCGGATCGGGTCGGCAGGCCCTGCTGCGTTTCGAACGCCGCGACGAGACCTGGGTGCTGCGCCCGACCCCGGCACCGCGCGGCGACATCATCTATCGCAATGACGCCGGCGAGCAGGTGCTGCGCGTGACGCCCGACGGCGGCATGACCGTCTTTACCCCGGTCGCCCGCGGGGGGTCGCCGGTCTCGTTCGCCGGACCGGGGCCGGCCCTGTCGCCACCGTCGCTGGGACCGTCCGAGCTGTTCAATCTGATGGCGCGTCGCAGCGGCATGATCACCCAGGCCCTGGGGCGTCTGGTCGAGATCAATCTCGACACCGGCGAGGACTCCGAATCCCTGGCCGTCGACGCCCTGATCATCTCCACCGATGCGGTCATGCGGATCGCGCGCTCACCATCGGCGCGGCCCAGCCTCAGTCGGCTGCGCCGCATCACGATCATCGAAGGCGATCGCGCCGCGGTCACCTATCTGGGCAGCGAGCTGCGGGTTGTCGTGGCCCCCAGCCAGGGGCTGGCTGGCCGGCCGTCGTCGGCCCGCATCATCCGCGCCTTCCTGCCGCAGGACTGAGTCCTAGCCGCGAAACGCGTCCTTGGCGGCGCGGCGCGCCGCGAAGTCGGTGACGTCCACAGCCCGCAGGAACGGGTTGAAGGCCCGCTCGGTCGCCACGGTCGTCGGCACCGTGGCCTCACCCCGCGTCCGGGCGGCGAAGACGGCCTCGGCATGGGCCTGCATCTCCGGACGGTCATCCAGCGACAGGGCGAACCGGGCGTTGGCGGCCGTGTATTCGTGGGCACACCAGATCCGGGTCTCGGCTGGCCACGACGCCACGGTCTGCAGGCTGTCCCACATCTGTTGGGGCGTGCCCTCGAACAGACGGCCGCATCCGAGGGCGAACAGCGTATCCCCGACGAAGGCCTCACTATCGGCGACCGAACGATAGACCACATGGCCCAGGGTATGACCCGGGGTGGCCGTAACCTGCAGTGGGGTTCGACCCAGAGTGACGGTGTCACCGCCGCTCACGACCCGGTCCAGCGGGGCGAGCCGCCCCACCTCGGCCGGACCGACGATGTCGCAGCCGGTCCGGGCCTTGAGCGCCGCATTGCCGCCGGTGTGGTCGGCGTGCCAGTGGGTGTTGAGGATCAGGTGCAGATCTCCCCATCCCAGCCGGTCCAGCTCGGACAGGATGGCGTCCGCGTCCGGTGTGTCGATCGTCGCCACCTGCCCGCTCGCGTCGTCACGAACCAGCAGGCCGTAGTTGTCGTTGAGGCAGGGAAACAGGTGCACGCTCAGGGTCATGCCCCCATTCTAGCAGCGACGGCTCGCCCAAGCCTACAGCAGCGGCTATGTTCGCCCGATGCGACACAGCATCGAAGAGCTTCGCGCCTTCTACGGTGAACCCTCGGGGGCGCTGGTGCGACGATTGCTGGCGCGACGGCTGGACGACGCCTGGGGCGAGGCCACCAACTGCGATGTCCTGGGCCTCGGCTATGCCACTCCCTGGCTGGACGCCTTCGTCGGCGCGCGCCGTGTCGTGGCGGCGATGCCGGGCGGGCAGGGCGTCGAACACTGGCCGGTCGTGGGCCGCAATCGCTCGCTGCTCGTCGACGACCGCCGCCTGCCATTCATGGCAGGCACCTTCGACCGCGTTCTGCTGATTCACGCCCTGGAAGAGGCCGACGACGCCCGCGCCCTGCTGGCCGAAGCCGTCCGGGCCATGGCGCCGGCCGGCCGGATCATCCTGACTGCGGCGGCGCGCGGCGGGCTGTGGTCCCGCGCCGAGACGACCCCGTTCGGTCACGGCCGCCCCTTTACACGCGGCCAGCTGGAGCGGCTGGTCCGCGAGGTCGGACTGGAGCCGACCGCCTGGTCCCAGGCCCTGTACATGCCGCCCTGGACCCCGCTGCTGCCGCTCGCCGACGGCTTCGAACAGGTCGGTCGCCACCTGTTTCCGGGAGCTGCGGGCGTGATCATGCTGGAGGCGACGCGACAGGCCTATGCCCGCCTCCGGGTCAATGGCGCAGCCCAGAGCGTCCGCGGCCGGGCCCCGAGTCTCGCCCCGCAACCGGCCACCCAAATGCCGGGTCCCGCACGGAACGATCTGGAAGCTTCGACCAAACGACCCTAAAGGGCGCTGATGCACCGATTGATCCTGATGCGCCACGCCAGCGCCGAACGCGTCCCCGGCCCCGGGCGCGACCGCGACCGCCCTCTGTCGGTCGCCGGGCGTCTCGACGCCGCGCGCATGGGCCGGGCCCTGGCCGCCCGGGGCCTGCGGCCCGACCGGGCCCTGGTGTCCTCGGCCACCCGGACCAGCGAGACCTGGGACCTGCTGCACGATGCGCTGGGCGACGTGGAGGTCCGTCATGAAGCCGCGCTCTACAATGCCGAATCCGATGTGCTGCGGCGGTTCGTCGAGGCCTCGGAGGACGAGGTCGGCTGTCTGATGGTGGTGGCCCACAATCCGGGCATCCACCTGCTGGCGGTCGAGTATCTGATCGAGAGCGCGGCCTCACCGTCCGTTCTCGACCGGCTGAGCGGCGGTTTCGAGCCGGGCTCGGTGGCGATCTTCACCGTGGATCCGGCCGGCCGATGCACCTGGGAGGGACTGCTGGAACCCGGAAATGTCGGAGACCCGGGATGACCGTTCCGCCCACAACGGCCTTCAAGCTGATCGATGCCGGCGAATGGACGACGGCGCTGGATGCGGGTCGTTACGACGGATCCGCTGTCGACCGGACAGACGGCTACATCCACATGTCGACCGCTACCCAGCTGGCCGAAACCGCCCGACGCCACTATGCGGGGCGCAGCGGACTGGTGTTGCTGTCGGTGCAGACCGCCCCCCTGGGCGACTCCCTGTTGTGGGAACCCTCACGGGGCGGCGACCTGTTTCCGCATCTGTACGGTCCCCTGCCGGTCACGGCGGTCGGCACCGTTCGCGCCCTGCTGGTGACCGAGGACGGCCAGATGCGCTTCGACGACGGCGGAACCGCTCCGTGAGCGGTTTCGACCCCGGCACCTGGCTGCTGCGCCGGCTGGACCCGGAAATCGCCCACGGACTGGCGATCAAGGCCCTGGCCTGGGCCCCCCTGCCCGCGCCGCCGGCCGACGACCCGATCCTCGCAACCACGGTTGCCGGTCTGAAGCTCGGCAATCCGGTCGGCCTTGCCGCCGGACTCGACAAGAACGGTGAGGCCCTGCGCGGTCTCGCGCGGCTGGGCTTCGGCTTCGTCGAATGTGGCTCGGTGACGCCGCGCCCCCAGGACGGCAACCCCAGGCCCCGGCTGTTCCGCCTGGCGGATGACCGGGCCGTGATCAACCGGATGGGTTTCAACAACGCCGGGCTGGACGCCTTCGCCGGTCGACTGGCGCACCGACCTGCGCACGCCATTGTCGGGGCCAACCTGGGGGCCAACAAGGACACCGGGGACAAGGCCGCCGACTATGTCGCCGGCCTGCGCCGTCTGGCCGGGCTGGCCGACTATTTCACCATCAACATCTCGTCGCCGAACACGCCCGGCCTTCGCGCCCTGCAGGGTCGGGCCGCGCTGGACGACCTGTTGGGCCGGATCGCCGAAGCCCGGTCGCCGGGTGGCGTGCCCGTGTTCCTGAAGATCGCCCCGGACCTGACCGTCACCGAGATCGCCATGATCGTCGAGGCGACCCTGGCCCACGGCATCGACGGACTGATCGTGTCGAACACCACGCTCGACCGGCCGGACAGCCTGCGATCGCCCCAACGGGACGAGGCGGGCGGCCTGTCCGGAGCCCCGCTCCAGGTCCGGGCGAGGCTCGCCCTCAGGGCCGCCGCAGAAGCCGGGGCCGGTCGCCTGCCGTTGATTGCGGTCGGCGGCATCGATTCCGGGGCCGAGGCCTATGCGCGCATCCGGGCCGGGGCCGCGGCGGTTCAACTCTATTCCGCCCTGATCTACGAGGGGGCCGGATTGGTAGCCCGGATCAAGCGCGACCTGGCGGAACGGCTTCGGTCCGACGGGTTTTCCACAATCCAGCAGGCGATTCAGGCCGGCCCGTTGACGGAGCGTTAGGGCTAGCCGGGCATGGTCGTTTCTCGGGCAAACGCGCCCGCCTCGGGGAGCCGCATGCCAAAGGCCTACGCCGACATACCGTCTGACTGGACCGATGCCATCCGGCAGCGCCGCAAGGCGCTGCTGCAGCGTGTCGGCATGGGCGCGGCGGCCGCCCTGGTCTTCAGTCCGATGATCGGCTGGACTTACAGCCTCGTGTGGGTGGTCGGCTATTTCGCGATCCAGCTCCTCGACCTGTGGGTCTTCGAGCCCATCAACAGCGGCAAGACGACCCAGCTTCGCGGCGCACGCTTCCTGACCGGCGGCGCAGTGCTGTTCAGCAACAGCTTCTACTTCGGCAGCCTGTCGGTTCCGCTCTGGCTGATCGGTGGTGCGATGGGCGGCATCTGCGCCACCATCCTGCTGACGTCAGGCGCGATCTACAGCGTCATCAATTCCCCGCGGTCCAAGGTCGTTATGGGGCTGACCGTCTCTCCGCATGTATTCTATCTGGCAGCCACGCCCTTCTTCATGTCGGTGCTCGGGGCGTCGACCGCCTTCGTCACCGCCACGGCCGTCTCCGTTGTCGTTTTTGCCACCTACTGCATCTCGACCTGGTCGCGCCTGGACGCGGCCCGCGCGGCGGAAACGCAGGCGCGCATCGAGGCCGACGTCAAACGGATCGAGGCCGAACGCATCATGGAAAGCCGCAGCGCCTTCCTGGCCGCCGTCGGCCACGACCTGCGCACGCCGATCAGCGCCATCCTCACCGGCGCGGCACAACTGGAACGAAGTGCCGGAGACAACACCGGCCGGGCCCAGGCCCAGCTGATCACCGACGCGGGCGTGATGATGAAGGCCCTGCTGGACGACCTGCTCGATCACGCCAAGCTCGAGGCCGGACACATGACGGTCGAGGCCCGTGATTTCGACCTCAGGGCCCTGCTGTCCCAGACGGTGCGCCTGTGGTCGGGCCCGGCCCGGTCCAAGGGGCTCAGGCTGCGCGTCGAGGGGGCCGCCTCGATTCCGGCCATGGTGCGGGGCGACCCGATGCGTCTGCGTCAGGTGCTGAACAACCTGCTGTCCAATGCCCTGAAATTCACCGAGACCGGCTCTGTGACCCTGAAGCTTAGGGCCTGGAACGATGAACTGACCCGGCACGCCCTGCTGTTCGAGATCAGCGATACCGGCCCGGGTATGACTCCGGCCCAGATCAATCGCCTGTTCACGCCGTTCGATCAGACGGCCGAAGGCATCGGTGGCCGCTACGGCGGGTCCGGTCTCGGTCTGGCCATCAGTCGCCAGTTGACGGAATTGATGGGCGGACGGCTGACGGCGCGCAGCACCAGCGGCGCGGGTTCCAGCTTCACCCTGGCCCTGAGTCTGGCTGAAAGCCGGGCCGCCGCGGCCGCGCCGGTCGCGCTCGACCAGGAAAGCCGCGACGCTGTCCCCCAGGCCCTGACCCGGCGCGCCGCCGTGCCCGCCCCGCAGGCCGCCCCGCAGGCCGCCGCCCCGCGCGTCGATGCGGCACCGATCGAAAACAGCGACGATGACGGGGAAGAGGACGGCCGCCCGCTGCGGGTTCTGGTCGTCGACGACCACGACATCAACCGGCGCGCCATCCAGCTGATCCTGCAGCCGCTGGGTTGCGATATCGCCACCGCCGCCGACGGGCTCGCGGCCCTGAAGATCTGTGAAAACGCCAGCTTCGACCTGATCTTCATGGATGTGCGGATGCCCGAACTGGACGGACGCGAGACCACGCGGCGTCTGCGGGCCGGGGCCAGCCTGAATGCCGCCACCCCGGTCATCGCCGTCACCGCCGACACCTCGGCCGAAGACATCGCCGCCTGCATGGACGCCGGCATGACCTATTTCGTGCCGAAGCCGATCACGCCGGCGTTGCTGCTGGGGGCCGTCTCGCACACGCTGGCCGATGCCAGCGCGACGGACGACGATTCCGTCGCCGTCGCCTGAGTGCGGGCCGCCGAAGCGGCCCGGCTTACCTAGATCTGGGCCAGCAGATGCTCGGCCGACGACACCTTGAACTCACCGCCCTGCTCGATGTTCAGCTGATCGACAACACCGTCCTTGACCAGCATCGAATAGCGCTGCGAACGCTCGCCCATGCCGAAGCCCTTGGCGTCGAGCGCCAGGCCGACCTGACGGGTGAAGTCGCCGTTGCCGTCCGCCAGCATCACGATGTCGTCGGAACCGACGCCCTGACTGTCAGCCCAGGCCCCCATGACGAAGGCGTCATTGACCGAGAGACAGGCAACGGTATCGACACCCTTGTCGGCCAGGACCTGTCGCTTGTCCTTGAAGCCCGGAAGGTGCTGCGCCGAACAGGTCGGGGTGAAGGCCCCGGGCACGGCGAACAGGGCGACGGTCTTGCCCTTGAACAGCTCGTCCGTGCTGATCGAACGGGGCCCGTCGGGGGTCATGGTGTTCAGGGTCGCCGAGGGGATTCGGTCGCCGATCTGGATGGTCATCGCAGGTCTCCGGTGGTCGGGAAGGGGAAGGTGTCCCCGTCAGATAGATACCCGCCCCCCCATCTCCAAGGGGCGGAACCCGCAGATCGTGTGATCCGCAATTCCGCGCGCCCCGCCTTGCGCGGTGGCACGACGCTGCCGATGATAGTCGCATGACCGATTTCCCATCCCTCGTCGGACGGTTGCTGGTGGCCATGCCCGGCATCGGTGACCCGCGGTTCGAGCACGCCGTGATCCTGATCTGCGTGCATGAGCCGGACCATGCCATGGGATTGCGACTCGATCGGCCGGCTCCCGGGGTCGACCTCAAGGCGGTTCTGGCCCGGCTGGACACGCCGATTCCTTCCGTCGCCGCCGGACAGGCGGTGCTGATCGGCGGACCGGTCGAGCGCGAACGCGGCTTCGTGCTGCACACCGACGACTGGCTGGCCGAGGACGCCAGTCACGCGTTCGGCCAGGGCCTGGCGCTGACGGGCACGCGGGAGGCGCTGCTGGCCATGACCGATCCATTGGCCGGGCCGCGACGCTCGACCCTGCTGCTGGGCTATGCCGGCTGGGGCGAGGGTCAGTTGGAAGACGAAATCAGCGAAAATGTCTGGCTGACGGCCGATGCCGACGCCGACCTGATCTTCGACGACAGCCACGAGACCAAATGGAGCCGGGCCGTGGCCGGGCTGGGCGTGGATCCCGGTCAGTTGTCAGGTCAGTCCGGCCGGGCCTGAGGCCGCCCGCCGCGATCAGGCCGAGCGGGTCTTGAGCGGGGCGGTGCCGTCAGCCAGCGACTCGTTCAGATAGACCTCGGCCTCCTGGGCCGGCAGGGCGGGGGCATAGCCGAAGCCCTGGCCGTAGTGGCACTGGGCCTGCAGCAGCAGCCGCGCCAGGTCGGCATTCTCGACCCCCTCGGCGACGACCTCCAGCGACAGGTCGCGGCCCAGATTGACCACGGACTTGACGATCTTGGCCGAGCCTTCGTCCTTGTCCATCGTCAGAACGAAATAGCGATCGATCTTGAGCGTATCGAACGGCAGCTTGGCCAGCCAGGCCAGGGACGAGAAGCCGGTGCCGAAATCATCCAGGGCCAGCGAGGCCCCCGCGGCCTTGAGCCGGGTCAGCACCTCGGCCGCCTGCGCGGTGTCGCGCATGATGTCGCCTTCGGTGACCTCGAGCTTCAGCGCGCCGCGCGGCAGCCCGGTTTCCTTGATGATGCGGGCAACGTCGTCGACCAGATTGGCCCGCTCGATCTCGCCGACCGACAGATTGACGCTGCAGAACAGCTTCCCGGCTGTCGGATGGCGTTTCAGCCATTCCGCCAGCTGCCGGGCCGAGCGGGTCATCATCAGCAGGCCCAGGTCGTTCATCAGACCCATTTCCTCGGTCAGGCCGAGGAATTCGTCCGGCGGAACCAGGCCGCGCGTGGGATGACGCCAGCGGGCGAGCGCTTCAAAGCCGGCCACGGCGCCGGTGTTCAGATTGACGATCGGCTGGAAGAAGGGCTCGATTTCGCCACGCAGGAAGGCATTGCGCAGGTCGGCCTCAAGGCCGAGCCGCGACAGGCTGTCGCTTTCGAGGGCCCGGCCATAGGCCGCGGCCCCGCCACGCCCGGCGGTCTTGGCCTGCTCGACCGCCAGTTCCGCCCGCCGTAGCAGTTCGGCGACGTCGGGCGCATCGGGCCCGCCCTCGGCCGAGACCGCACCGATGGCCACGGTCGGATAGATGTCGAAACCGGCGATGCGCAACGGCTGTTCAACGGCCTGGCGCAGACGTTCGGACGGGTTGCCGGGTCCATGGGGGATCAGGACGGCAAACTCGTCCTCGCCGACCCGGGCCGGCAGGACGTCGTGCGAGAAGGCCGCCGACAGGCGCGACCCGAGGGCCGCCAGCACCATGTCGGCGCGCTCGTGGCCCAGGGCCTCATTGAGGCGACGCAGGCGATCGACGTCGGCGACGATCAGATCGTAGTCGCCCGGCTGGGTCAGCATCTCGGCCGCCCGGTTCAGGAAGGTCCGCCGGTCCAGCAGCCCGGTCAGGCCGTCCAGGTTCCCGCCCGCGAACTTGGTCTCCAGCGCCACCACGCCGGCGGCCCGGAGCCCGTCCTCGAGCCAGACGCCACGCCACAGGCAGGTCTCGGCGTCGCGCATGCGCAGGCGGATGGCGACTTCCGAGCCTTCGGCCTGGGGCTTGAGAATGCGTTCGGCCAGGGCCCGGTCCTGGGGGATGGCCACCGCCGTGAAGGCGGCCCCGGAACATTCGGGGGCCAGCGGCCCCAGTCCCAGCGACCGGGTCGCCCCGGTAAAGCGCATCTGGTCCTCGGCCGGCGTCCATATCCACAGCGCGGTATCGGCCGCGGCCAGGGCCTCGATGGCGGTCGTCGCGTCCCACGCCAGAGATCTGGGCCGAGTATTCAAAACGCTTGTCCGAACCCTGTCATGACGGCGTTTGGCCGTCGTTCTGATCCGCTGCGTCATTCACACAGCCGAACAGAAGATGATCTGCCCAGTGCCCGTTAATTTTGAGATAAGCCCGGGCCATTCCCTCGTGGACGAATCCCGCTTTTTCCAGCACCCGGCGCGAGGCGAGGTTGTCGGGCACACAGGCGGCCTCGATCCGGTGCAGGTTCAGCGCACCGAAGGCGAAGGCCACCAGCGCCCGCAGTGCCGCCGTGGCGTGGCCATGCCCGGCGAACGGCTCGCCAACCCAGTAGCCGACCGTGCCCATGTCCGCGACGCCGCGGCGGACGTTCGACAGGGTGACAGCCCCGACCAGGTCCCCGGTCCCCGCCGCAAAGATGAAGAACGGCCAGGCGTTGCCCAGTTCCATCTCGCGCGCATAGATGATCATGCGACGCCGATAGGCGGCCCGGCTCAGGTCATCCTCGGGCCACAGCGGTTCCCACGGCTGGAGATAGTCGCGCGAACGCGAACGCAGGCCCGACCAGGCCGGATAGTCGCCGGCGCGGGGAGCGCGCAGGACCACGCCGTCCCCCTCCAGCACCGTCCCGATCGGCTCGGGCATCCAGTCGAACAACGCCATGGTCCCAGACTAGTCCCGGACGGCTCAGCCGAACAGGGCGTCGCGGAACACAGCGCCGGCGCGCGCGGCCGCACGCGGGCCCAGCACGGCACTGGCCGTGCGTCCAGGGACCAGCAGGGCCCGGGCGACCGCCCGCACATCATCGGTCGTCCGGGCCAGCACCCGGTCAGCCATGGTCTGGGACGCAATGGGAGCCCCGAAAATCAGGGTCTGGGCGGCATGGCGTCCGGCACGGCCCGAGGGGCTTTCGTCGGCCATCCACAGCCCGGCGTTGAGCACAGCCTTGGCCCGGGCCAGTTCGGCCGGGGTCGGACCGTCATCGGCCAGGGCACGAATCTCCGCGGCGCAGACCCGGGCCAGCTCCTCGGCCCGGTCGGCGGCGGCGCCGGCATAGATGCCCAGCACCCCCTCGGCCTCATAGGGCTCGTGATAGGCGTCGATGGCATAGGCCAGCCCCCGCTCCTCGCGCGCGCTCTGGAACAGGCGCGACGCCATGCCCCCGCCGAGGATTTCTGCCATCAGCCGAACCGCGGAATAGGCCGGATCCCGCACCCCGGGAGCCGGCAGCTGGAACACCAGATTGGCCTGCTCGATGCGACGGGACAGTCTGGCCTCGCCGCCGATGAATTCGGCGGCCACCGGGGGCTCGGCGGCGGTCGCCACCGCCGCGCCGAAGGTGCGCTCGGCCAGGGCGATGAATTCAGCCTCATCCACCGCGCCCGAGACGGCGATTACCATCCGGTCCGGGGAATAGAGCCGCGTGCGCCAGGCCGCGATGCTGTCACGCGTGACCGGGGCCAGGCTGGCCACCGACCCCAGGATGGGCCGCCCGAGGGACTGACCGCTGAAGGCGCGGGTCTGGACCATCTCGAACACGTGGTCGTCGGGGGTGTCGAAGGCCTCGGCGATCTCCTGGGCGACGACGTCCTTCTCGCGCTCGATCTCGGCCGGATCCAGCGTCGGGCGGAACACCAGGTCGGCGACGACCTGCATGGCCAGCGGCAGCGACCCGTCCAGGGCCCGGACCTCGAAACTGGTGCGCTCATAGCCGGTCGCGGCATTGATGGAGCCGCCCTCGGCCTCGATCCGCTCGACGATCTCGCGCGCCGCCATGTCACCAGCCCCCTTGAACACCAGGTGTTCGAGAAGATGGGACCAGCCCGACTGGGCCTCGGTTTCCCAGCGCGCCCCGCCCCGCACCGCCACCGTCAGCGCCAGGGTGCGCAGGCCCGGCATCGGGTCACAGACCAGCCGGATACCGTTGGACAGGGTGTGCAGGGTTGCGGTCAGGACTTCAGCTTTCGACGGACCAGGGCGATGTAGAACCCGATCAGGACCAGGGCCAGGCCGAACCAGGTCAGGGCATAGCCGAGGTGATTGTTGGAGAAGGCGACCGGGGGCACCGACGGGCGCAGCGCGGGCCAGTCCGGATTGGTCGAGGTGACCGCATACAGGGTTTCGGGCCCGACCAGGCTGGTCACGCCCAGCACCCGGGCCATGGCGGCATTGTCCCGGGCGAAGAAATGTCGGCCCGCGGGCGGCAGGGCCATCAGCCCCGGCGATGTGGCGGTCCGGACCACGGCGACGAGTCGGACCACGGGGCCGTCGCGCGTCACGGGCGGGCGGGCCGACACGCTTTCGGCGACGAAGCCGCGGTCGATCAGCAACACGCCGGTCTCGGGCCGGCCAGGAGCCGCAGGCTCCGGACAGGCCGAGATCAGTCGCACCCCGGGCTCGCCGTCCAGGATCGACTGCAGTTCGACGAAGGGGGCTGTGGCCAGGCCCGGACAGTCGATGATGACCTGACGAAACTCCCGGTCGGGACCGGGTGGCAGGCTGGCCATCGGAACCGGGGCCATGAGCGCGGCCGCGTCAGCCCGGTCCATCAGCCCTGTCTTCCACTGCAGACGTTGAACCTGCCACACCCCGAGACCGACCAGCAGCGCCAGCAGCAGCGCCGAGACGACCGTCAGCCCCCAGGGAAACCGCGCCCGGGGCGATGCCTCAGAAGTCGTCATTATGGACCTGCGCGGCCTTGTTGCGCATCTGCAGGGCGATCATCACGCCCTTGGCCGGGCGCATAAGCCCCAGCGACAGCCCGGCTACCAGCGGCAGGGCGACCATCAGCATGGCCCAGATCGGCGGATTGTAGGCGACCTGCACGAACAGGGCACCGAACACCACGATGCCGCCGGCAATCTGCATCACGAAGATCGCCGCACCGTCGCCAGTGTTCATGCCGCTGAAATCAAAGGCGCAGACCGGGCAGCGGTCGGTCACTTGCAGAAACCCCGTGAACAGCCGCCCCTGTCCGCAGGCAGGGCAGCGACAGAGCAGTCCGGCGCGGACCGGATGGTTCCGCGCCACCCCGCGAGGTTCGAGACGCGGGCCTTGCGTCACCCGAAGGTGACGTAGACGAAGGCAAAGAGGAACAGCCAGACCACATCGACGAAATGCCAGTACCAGGCGGCGGCCTCGAAGCCGAAATGCTTCTCGGGGCTCATCTGGCCGGCCATCAGCCGCAGCAGGCAGACCAGCAGGAAGATGGTGCCGATCAGGACGTGGAAGCCGTGGAAGCCCGTCGCCATGAAGAAGATGGAGCCGTAGAGGCCGGAATTGGCGGCCTCGGCGTTGAAGAACAGGTTCTCATGCAGGATGTGCTGATACTCATAGATCTGCACCGCGGTGAACAGCACGCCGAGCACCACGGTGATGATCAGGCCGGTCTTGGCGGCCTGGCGATCACCGACCTGCAGCGCGTGGTGGGCCCAGGTCACCGTCGTGCCGCTGAGCAGCAGGATCACGGTGTTCAGCAGCGGCAGCTGCCAGGCGTCCAGGACCTCGATGCCCTTGGGCGGCCAGGTCGACCAGGCGGCAGCGGTGTCGGTCCAGCCGGCGATGGCCGGAATCTCGGTCCGCATTTCATTGAACACGGCCATGTCGAAGAACATCCAGAAGAAGGCCGCGAAGAACATCACCTCGGAGGCGATGAACAGCATCATGCCGTAGCGCAGGCCGATCTGGACGACCGGGGTATGGTCGCCGCCACGGCTTTCCTTGATCACATCCGCCCACCAGCCGAACATCGACAGCAGGACACCCGCGAAACCGGCGAAGAACAGGGCGGCCTTACCGGGCCCGAACAGGGCGGCCGTCACCGCGTCGGAATCGGCGGGCGCGAGCCCCTTCATCCAGACGACGGCCCCGATCATCATGATCGTGACCGCGATCGACGACACCAGCGGCCAAGGGCTGGGATTGACGAGGTGGTAGTCGTGGTGCGGAGCAGCGTGGGCGTCGGCCATCAGTGGGTCTCTTGAATCGTCGATAGTCGTTGTGTGGGCTATAGCGCCCGCTACCCGGCAGCGCCAGTGGCAGAAGCCAGGGCGGCCGTCTGCTCGCCCTTGGTCGGATAGAAGGTGTAGCTGAGCGTGATCTCGCGCACACCGTCGCTCTCACGGTCGGTGGCGATTTCGGGGGCCACGAAATACTGGACCGCAAATTTCTGCGTTTCGCCCGGCGCGATCGTCTGGCTGTCGAAACAGAAGCACTGCAGCTTCTGGAAATAGGGTCCGGCCCGTTCGGGCACGACGTTATAGGCCGCGGTGGCGTGGATCGGCTGGTCCGAGGTGTTGGTCACGTCGAAAAAGGCCATGCCGGTGTCACCGATCCGGACCCGCTGGGCGACCTGTTCGGCCCGAAACCGCATCGGCAGGTCGCGGACATTGGTGTCAAAGCGAATCAGCAGGGTTTCATCCAGCACCGTCGTCGGGGCCAGTTCGGCCCGGCTGACCGTGCCGTTGAAGCCGGTGACCTGGCAGAAGATCCGGTAAAGCGGCACCGCAGCAAAGGCCGCGCCGGTCATCAGCACCACGGTCGCCGCACAGGCGAGGGCGATGGCATGGGTCCGGTTCACGGGGTCGCCACCACTTCAGCCGCATTCATCGCGGCCCGGGCCTCGATATTGCGTTTCAGGTTCAGCACGGTGACCGTGAAGATCAGGACGATGAAAGCCACCAGGGCACCGGCGATGGCGACATTGCGCTTCTTGCGGGCGGCGAGTTGTTCAGGGCTCAGATGCATGGCTTAAAATCCCAGACCGGACAGCTTCTCGACCAGCAGGGCGGCGAACAGTGCCATCAGGTACAGGATCGAGAAGGCGAACAGATTACGGGCCGGTTTGGCCTCCGCGCGCACATCATACAATGCGGCCTCTCGCCCCACCGCCTCGGCCTTGTCCGGCTGGTCGCCCGCGCGCGAGCGCCACAGGCGGATCGCCAGGCCCAGGAAGCCGAGGCCGCCGACGCCGGACACCACCAGATACAACGTCCCGCCCAGCCCCAGCAGGCCGGGGGCGATGGCCACCGGCACGAACACCAGGCTGTAGATCAGGATCTGCAGGCGGGTGGATTTCGCGCCCCGCGCCACCGGCATCATCGGAATACCGGCCTTGGCGTAGTCGCCGGCCGAATACAGGGCCAGGGCCCAGCTGTGCGGCGGCGTCCACAGGAAGATGATCAGGAACAGCAGCCAGGCCTGCCACGGCACCTCGCCGGTGGCCGCGGCCCAGCCGATCACCGGGGGGAAGGCTCCGGCCGCACCGCCGATGACGATGTTCTGGGGCGTCCGGCGCTTGAGCAACAGGGTGTAGAAGCCGGCGTAGTAGACGATGGTCAGCAACAGCAGGCCACCGGCCAGCCAGTTGGTGGTCATGCCCAGCAGCATGACGGAGAAGATCGACAGGATGACGCCGAAGGTCAGGGCGTCGTTGCGGCTGACGCGTCCGGCCGCGACCGGACGGCCACGCGTGCGGCGCATCAGGGCATCGGTCTCGCCCTCGAGCGCCATGTTCAACGCCCCGGCCGCCCCGGCACCGACCGCGACGCACAGGATGGCGATCGCGGCCGAGACCGGGTCCAGCGCGCCCCCGGCGGCAACGAGACCGGTCACCGCCGTGAACACCACCAGCGACATCACGCGCGGCTTCAGCAGCTGGAAGAAATCCTCCGGCTGGGCGGTCGAGACGACGGGGCTGGGGCTGCGGGTGGTCATGATCAGGTCTTCAAAAGGCAAGGGCCGCTCTTCCGGTAGCGAAAGAGCGGCCCCTGGGTCCGGCATCCGGTCGGGATCAGTGCTCGTCCGACTTCACCACCGGCAGTTCGTTGAACTGGTGATGCGGCGGCGGCGAGGACAGGGTCCATTCCAGGGTGGTGGCCCCCTCGCCCCAGGGATTGGCGACGCCCGGACGACGACGGATCGCCGCCTCGGCCAGCATGATCAGGAAGACGCCGACGCCGGCGATGGTGATCAGATAGCCGACTGACGACACCTGGTTCCACAGGGTGAAGGCTTCCGGATAGTCGACATAGCGTCGCGGCATGCCCTGCAGGCCGAGGAAATGCTGCGGGAAGAACACCAGGTTCACGCCGATGAACATGATCCAGAAATGCGCGGCCCCGAGGAACTCGTTGTACTTCACGCCGAACATCTTCTCGAACCAGTAGTAGAAGCCCGCGAAGATGGCGAACACGGCCCCGAGCGACAGCACATAGTGGAAATGGGCCACGACGTAATAGGTGTCGTGCAGGCTGTAATCGATGCCGGCATTGGCCAGGACCACGCCGGTCACGCCGCCGATGGTGAACAGGAAGATGAAGCCGATCGCCCACAGCATGGGTGTCTTGAAGCTGATCGAGCCGCCCCACATGGTGGCGATCCAGCTGAATATCTTCACCCCGGTCGGCACCGCGATGATCATGGTGGCGGCGATGAAATAGGCGCGCAGGTTCACGCTCATGCCGACCGTGAACATGTGGTGGGCCCAGACGATGAAGCCGACGAAGCCGATGGCGACCATGGCGTAGGCCATGGCGAGATAGCCGAAGATCGGCTTCTTCGAGAAGGTCGAGACGATGTGACTGACGATGCCGAACCCTGGCAGGATCAGGATGTAGACCTCCGGGTGACCGAAGAACCAGAACAGGTGCTGGAACATCACCGGATCACCGCCACCGGCGGGGTCAAAGAAGCTGGTGCCGAAATTGCGGTCCGCCAGCAGCATGGTGATGGCCCCGGCCAGGACCGGCAGCGACAGCAGCAGCAGGAAGGCGGTGATCAGCACCGACCAGGCGAACAGCGGCATCCGGTGCAGGGTCATGCCCGGCGCGCGCATGTTGAATATGGTGGTGATGAAGTTGATGGCCCCGAGGATCGAGGACGCGCCCGCCACGTGCAGCGAGAAGATCGCCAGATCCATCGACGGCCCGGTGTGGCCACTGGTCGAGAGCGGCGGATAGATGGTCCAGCCGCCACCGAAGCCCTTGCCCGGTCCGCCGTCGACGAACATCGACAGGCACAGCAGGATCCAGGCCGCGACCAGCAGCCAGAACGAGACGTTGTTCATGCGCGGGAAGGCCATGTCCGGCGCACCGATCATGATGGGCACGAACCAGTTGCCGAAGCCGCCGATCATTGCCGGCATGACCATGAAGAAGATCATGATCAGGGCGTGGGCTGTAACGGTGACGTTATAGCCGTGCTTGGACTGCTCGACGAGGCCCAGCAGCCAGACGCCCGACCCCTCCTTGAAGATCTGGATACCCGGCTCGGCCAGTTCCCAGCGGATCAGGCCGGACAGGGCACCACCCACGATGCCCGCCATGATGGCGAACAACAGGTACAGGGTGCCGATGTCCTTGTGGTTGGTCGACAGGAACCAGCGGGTGAAGAAGCCCGGCTTGTGATCATGGTCGTCGTGACCGTGAGCGTCGGGGGTGATGGTTGCGGTGGCCATGGTCTTTGGGGCTCTCGCGTAGCGTTACTGGGCAGCCGGCGCGGCGACAGCCGGCTCAGCAGCGGAAGGGGTCGCCGGAGCGGCGGTCAGGGCGGGGGTCTCGGTCGTGGCGGCGGCTGCCACAGGCGGCGTCATGGAGCCCCCCTTGGAAGCGACCCAGGTCGCGAACTCGGCCTCGGTGACGACATTGATCTGGATCGGCATGAAGGCGTGATCGACGCCGCACAGCTCGGAGCACTGGCCATAGAAGCTGCCGGTCCGCTCGGCGCGGAACCAGGTTTCATTGACCCGACCCGGGACCGCGTCCGTCTTCAGACCGAAGGCCGGCAGGGCGAAGGCGTGGATCACATCGGAGGCGGTCACCAGAACCCGGACCGTCTTGCCGACCGGCACGACCATCGGCTCGTTGGCAGCCAGACGATACAGCTGCGGCGGCGACTCCTCCTCCGACATCATGGTCGAGATGAATTCGGCCACGCCCTGGTCGGGATATTCATAGGCCCAGTTCCACTGGTTGCCGGTGACCTTAACGGTCAGGTCCGGGTCCGGCATGTCCTCATAGGCGAACAACAGGCGGAACGAGAACAGCGAGATGACCACCAGGATGATCACCGGCAGCACGGTCCAGATCACCTCGATCAGGGTGTTGTGGCTCCAGCGCGCGGGCACCGGGTTTGACTTCCTGTTGTAGCGGATGACGATCCAGATGATCAGGCCCAGCACCAGCAGGCTGATGAAGGTGATCGCCGGCATCAGGACCACATTGTGAAACCAGATGGCTTCATGTTTCAGCGGCGACGCGGCCGGCTGCAGATCGATACCGCCCGGTGTGGGCTGGCCCATGCGATCCTGCGCCCAGGCCGGCGACGCGGCGAATACGGCCAGGGTCATGGAGGCGAATGCGCCTCCGACCAGAGTCATCAGCGACCCTCTGGCGCGCGTGCCCTTCCCCATTCGAGACTTCCTCATCAATTCGCTCTGCAGCAGACTCCTGCGAGTGAATCGCAGGTGAAGGCCGGGACGGATCGCCCACGACGGTTTCAAGGCCGGTCCATATCGGCTCACCTGCGACTTGCCAAGCGATTGACGCACCCATGACGCCGCACCGCCCCATTGATTGATCGATTAATTCGCTGTCATGTTTGGACAGCTACCTTGCGAGACACGATACCTTGCGATAGACAAAGCTCTTCGCAGGAGACACCGATGTGACTGAAACCATCGAGATACAGCTTAAAAAGGGAGTGCTCAGCCTGTGCGTGCTGGCCCTCCTCGCCCGGGCGGACAGCTACGCCTATGAGATCGCCAGCCGGCTCGCCGACGCCATCGATATGGGGGAAGGCACCATCTATCCGCTGATGCGCCGCATGCAGTCGGATGGACTGGTCGAGACCTATCTGGTCGAATCATCCAGCGGACCATCGCGGAAATACTACCGACTCACCGCCACCGGTACCGCCGCCCTGGCGACCCAGAGCGATGAATGGCGTGCCTTCGTCCGGGCTGTTGACGGCGTCCTCGCCGACTCGACGCCCGTCGCGACCGCCCCCACCCCCTCAGAGACCGGAGATGCCCAATGACCCGCGCCGATTTCATGGCCCGGCTGAAGAGCGGGCTGGTTGGCCTGCCGACCTCGACAGCCGCCGAAATACTCAGCGACTACGACACCCATTTCGACGACGGGGCCGCCGACGGTCGCAGCGAGGCCGAGGTCGCCGCGGCCCTGGGCCATCCCGAGCGGCTGGCCCGCGAACTGAAGGCCGAAGCCGGCATCCAGCGCTGGCAGCAGGAAAAGAACCCCTCGGCCGCGGCCGGGGCCGTATTCGCCGTGCTCGGCCTGGGCGCGCTGGACATCATCTTCCTGCTGCCGCTGCTGATGGGCGTGATCGGCACGTTGATCGGCTTCTTCATCGCCGTCATCGCCCTGTTCTTCGCCGGGGGCGTTATCATTGTCGCCGGTCCCTTCGCCGGCCTGCCCGGCGGGGGTCTGGCGGCCCTGCTGGCCGGGCTGGGCACGATGGCGGGGGCCACGGCCGCCGGGGCCATTCTGATGATCCTCACCATCTGGCTGGTCAACGGCCTGGTCTGGTTCGCCCGCCTCCACTACCGGCTGCTGAAGCCGGCGCTTGAATCCCACACCCCCCAGAACCCGGGAGAGCCGGCATGATCCGCACCCTTCTCATCATCGCCGGGGCCGCCCTGGTCCTGGCCATCGCCAGCCTGTCCGGTGCCGCCGGGCTTGTGGCCCGCGACCTTGACCGCAATGGCGGCAGCTGGGTCTTCCACGACGGCGACGACGTGATCCGGATCGAGAGCGTAGCGGGTGAACGCGGCCCGGACGTATCCCGGACCCTGGCCTGGACCGGCGGCGATCGCCTGTCCGTCAACCTGCCGGCCGACGTCACCTTCGTTCAGGGTCCCGAGTCCGGGGTGGTCATCACCGGCCCGCAGGCCATCGTCGACCGGGTCCAGATCAAGGACGGGCGCATCACTGCCGACGGTCCCGACGAGATCACCGTGCGCTGGTGGGCGGGCGGGTTCTCGGCCTGGAATGAGCGGGACAATCTGAAGATCGTCGTCACCGCCCCCTCGATCACCCGTTTCGACCTTTCGGGCTCGGGGTCCCTGACGCTCCAGGCCTATGACCAGCCATCCCTGTCGATCGACATCTCCGGCAGCGGCGATGTCACCGCCACCGGCAAGACCGCGTCCGTGGATCTCAACATCGCCGGCTCGGGCGAGGCCGACCTGGCGGATCTGACCACCACGGACGCCACCGTCGGAATCTCGGGGTCGGGCGAGGCCCGGGTCGCGCCGACCGGAACCGCGCGCCTGTCGATCGCCGGATCGGGGGACATCACCCTGACGACCCGTCCGGCCAAGCTGGAGAGCAATGTCTCCGGCTCGGGCGACATCCACCAGCGCTGAACCTGACCGGGCTCCCGGGCAAGAACAGCCAAGGCGGCGACCGGTCCCACGGTCGCCGCCTTTTTTGGCGTCACACGACCGGCGATTAGACGAGGGCGACCTCAGTCCCTACTTAGGGCTCATGACCGTATCCGTTTCCCCGATCCCCATCCTCCAGGCCGCCGACGTCGATCCCGATGAGGCCCTGTCCATCCTGCAGGGGGCCCTGCACGGGGCGGACGACGGCGAACTGTTCCTGGAGCGGTCCGAGACCGAATCGCTGGTGTTCGACGACGGTCGCCTCAAGGCTGCCGCCTATGACGCCAGCGAAGGCTTCGGCCTGCGCGTGGTGGCCGGCGAGACCGCCGGCTATGCCCACGCCAACGAAATCAGCGCTGCCGCCCTGCGCCGCGCCGCCGACAGCGCCGCCCTGGCCAAACAGGGTCACGCCGCCGTCGTGGCCGAGGGACCGCGCGCCACCAACCAGAAACTGTATGAGGCGATCGACCCGCTCGCCGCCCCGGTCTTCTCCGACAAGATCGCCCTGCTCGGCGAAATCGACGCCTGGGCCCGCGCCCGGGACCCGCGCGTGGTCCAGGTCTCGGCCTCGATCGTCGGCGAGCGACGCACCATCGAGATCCTGCGCGCTGACGCCCTGACCGTGCGCGACATCCGCCCGCTGGTCCGACTCAACGTCTCGATTACCGTCGAGAAGGACGGCCGCCGCGAGAGCGCCTCGTCCGGGGCCGGCGGCCGGGCCGGGTTCGAGACCTGGATCGCGCCCGAACGCTGGCAGGCCCAGGTCGACGAAGCCCTGCGCCAGGCCCTGGTCAATCTCGAGGCCGTCGACTGTCCGGCGGGCGAGATGGATGTGGTGCTTGGGGCCGGCTGGCCCGGCGTGCTGCTGCACGAGGCGGTCGGCCACGGCTTCGAGGGCGATTTCCACCGCAAGGGCTCGTCCGTGTTCAGCGGCAAGATGGGCCGGCGGGTCGCCGCCCCCGGCGTCACCGTGGTCGATGACGGTTCGATCGCCGGTCGTCGCGGGTCCCTGTCGGTCGACGACGAAGGCACCCCGACCTCGCGCACGGTGCTGATCGAGGACGGCATCATGGTCGGTCTGATGCACGACCGGCTCAGCGCCCGTCAGCTGGACCAGCGTGCCACCGGCAACGGCCGGCGCCAGTCCTTCGCCCACATGCCGATGCCGCGCATGACCAACACCTTCATGGAGGGCGGGTCTGCCGCACAGGCCGATATGATCGCCTCGACCAAACGGGGTCTCTATGCCGCCAATTTCGGGGGCGGCCAGGTCGACATCACCAATGGCAAATTCGTATTCCAGTGCACCGAGGCCTATCTGATCGAGGACGGACGGATCACCGCCCCGGTGCGCGGCGCGACCCTGATCGGCGACGGGGCCACGGCCCTGACCAATATCACCATGATCGGCGACGACTTTGCCTTCGACCCCGGCGTCGGCGTCTGCGGCAAGGGCGGCCAGGGCGTGCCGGTCGGCATCGGCCAGCCCAGCCTCAAGATCGGCGGCCTGACGGTCGGCGGCACGGCGGTCTAGAGCACGGCGTTCCGTCGAATAGCAGGCAAGTTAAAGCAACGCTGCGTAACGATAGAATATCGACGCCACGGAAATCATATTATGGCGAAACCTTGTTCAGTTTTGTTGTCCGGAAACATGACCGGTCTGTAATCATGTCGTCGATTTAATCCACCTTTCCGCCTTGTAACTGGAACTCCCTGCGGCGTGGCGTCACACCTGCCGTCGTTCGATGAGGGGAAATCCACGATGACCAAATCCTTGCTGCTGGCGACGACGGCGATCCTGTTCAGCGGGGGCGCAGCCCTGGCCCAGGCCCCCGCCGCCGGGCCCTCGCCGGTGGCAGCCGGCACCGCGACCGCGGACACGGCCGGTACGGGCGTTCTGGTCTTCACGCCCGACTTCTTCGCCGAGCAACAGCCCAACACCGCGCTGGACATGGTCAATCGGATCCCCGGTTTCTCGGTCGACGACGGCTCGGGCAGCCGCGGATTTGAGGGCGCGGTGGGCAATGTGCTGATCAACGGAGCCCGCCCGGCCTCGAAGAACGACACCGGCTCCAATGTCCTGTCCCGCACCACGGCCGGCCAGGTCGAACGCATTGAACTGATCCGGGGCGGGGCCCCGGGCATCGACATGCAGGGCTATTCGGTCGTCGCCAATGTGATCCTCAAGTCCGAAAGCTCGCGGCAACACATCCTGACGGCCTATGCCAGTCTGTATGACGGTGGCCAGGACCTGTTCGGAGCCAACTATCAATTCACCGCCCGCGACGGTGATCGCAGCTGGGGCCTGACCCTCAGCGACGGCATCTCGTCCAGCGACTCGAACGGGACCGGCCGGGCGATCCGTACAGACGCCAACGGCACGGTGCTCCGCGACGAGCGCATCTACAGCGACGGCTACGGCGGCGGCGACTCGATCCGCGGCAACTATTCCGGCCCCCTGGCCGGGGGCAAGATCGACCTGACGGCCCGCTACGGCATCAACGACTGGCACGGCGAGAACCTGCAGACCTCGGCCGTGGTCCGCCGCGAAAGCTTCGACAACAATGAAGGCGACAGCGGCGAGTTCGGCGTCGTCTACACCCGGCCGCTCGGCGATCGCTGGAAGCTTGAAAGCCGCTTCATCCATCAGTTCGAGAGCTTCAGCGGCACCTCGACCTATCGCCAGAGCCTGAACGGCGTCGACCGTCCCGAACAGATTTTCGGCTATGACGGCATGGCTTCGGAAACCATCCTGCGCGGCCTGCTCCGGTTCGAACGTTCACCCCGGCTGACCTACGAAACCGGCGGGGAACTGGCCTATAATATGCGCGAGACCGATCAGGCCTTCACCGTCGGCGGGGTCGACGTGCCCCTGCCCTCGGCCTCGGTCACGGTCGAGGAGACGCGCGGCGAGGCCTTCGGCAAGGCAACGTTCCGGCCCGACCCCCGATGGACGCTGGAAGCCGGCCTGCGCCTTGAGGGGTCGACCATCAGCCAGTCCGGTGACGCCGATCAGGAAAAGAGCTTCTTCTTCGCCAAGCCCCGCATCCTCGCCACCTGGACGCCGATGGAGAACAACCAGGTCCGCTTCCGCTTCGAGCGTGAGCTCGGCCAGCTGGACTTCAGTGATTTCGCGGCTTCGGCCGACCTGAGCGGCGGCAATGTCTTTGGCGGCAACGTCGATCTGGAGCCCGAACAACGCTGGATCAGCGAACTGACCTATGAACGCCGCTTCTGGGGCGAGGGTATTGTCAGCCTGGGCCTTCGCCATGACGAGATCATCGACGTGCTCGATGCCATTCCCCTGCCCGGCGGCCTCTCCGCCACCGGCAACATCGGCAACGGGACGCTGGACCAGCTGACGGTCTCGGCCACCATCCCCACCACGAAACTCGGCCTGCACGGCGGCCTGTTTACCGTCTCGAACGCCTGGAACCACACCGAGGTGACCGATCCGACCACCGGTGAATCCCGGCCGATCTCCCGCGTTCGTCCCAGCCAGGTCGTGATCGAATTCCGCCAGGACATCACCAGCCTGAAGGCCCAGTGGGGCTTCAACTTCCTGCCGGCGTTCGACCAGACGACCTACGGTCCCGATCAACGTCGGAGCTTCCAGCTGCGCGACTATTTCGAGGCCTGGGCCGAGTACAAGCCGACCGCGGACCTGTCGATCCGGGCCCAGGTCAATATCTGGAACGACTCGACATTCGAACAGATCGCCTATGCCGACCGCACCACCCGCGCGATCGCCTATGTCGAAAGCCGGCAGGTCGACCCGCGGACCTTCTTCCAGATCCGGGTCCGCAAGACCTTCTAGCCGGGCGTGACCGACCACGGAAAAGGGCGGCTCCCTGATCGGGGAGCCGCCCTTGCCTTGTCCGGCAGTCGCCGTCCCTTACGGGTTGGTGACGCTGCGGTCTTCCTGGCCGCGATCCGTCAGGACCGGTCCGGGATGGTTGTCGTCGTCACCGGTCGCGTGCGCCCAGCCCTTGATCAGGAAGCTGATCAGGATGAAGGCGATACCGATACCGACGCCCCATTTGCCGAGGGTGTCGAAGCCCTGCAGCGAGGTGGCCAGGGCACCCTGGGGATCCAGAACCTGACCGCCGACCGTTTCCGTACCCATCAGGCCGGCGATCTTGCCGCCGACGAACTGGGCGATGGAGCTGGCCAGGAACCAGACGGCCATCATGAAGCTGACGACCGACGGCATGGACAGTTTGGTGATCTCCGACAGGCCGACCGGCGACAGGAACAGCTCACCTGTCGTGTGCAGCATGTAGAGCAGCGCCAGGATCATCAACGGCATCTGGAAGGTCGGGCTGACCATGCCGGAGCCGGCAGCCCAGACCACGACGAGGAAGCCGAGACCGACCTGGACCAGACCCAGACCAAATTTCATGGTCGGGTTCGGGTCCATCTTCTTGCTGGCCAGCCAGGCCCATGCCGCCGCGAAGATCGGGGCGAAGATCAGGATGAAGCCGGCGTTGAACGACTGCACCTGGGCGGCCGTGATGGTGGCGTCGATCCAGAAGCCCGTGGGCGTGATGCCCGCGGCGGCCAGCTGGGCCGGCGTACCGATGGTGATGCCGAGGAACTGCATCGCTGTCGGGGTGATGGTCAGGTCAACGTTACGATCAGCGAACAGGTTCAGCGAGGTGCCGGCCTGTTCGAACAGGGTGAAGAAGACCACTGCGCCGAAGATCAGCACCAGGGCCAGCATCATGCGCTGACGCTGGACCCAGGTCTTGCAGACCGCGACGATGACCCAGAGGATCGCCAGCAGCGACAGAACGGTCGAGGCCAGCAGCACATTGCCGACCAGGGCGTTGCGCTGGACCATGAACCAGACCACGGCGACGCCGAGGATGGCGAGAAGGTAGATCAGCCATTCGCGGTTCAGCGGACCAAACAGCGGCCGCTTCAGCAGCTCGGGGTTCGGCGGTTCGCCATGCCCTTCCAGCAGCGGCTTGCCGAGCACAAACACGATCCAGCCTGCGGCCATACCGACACCGGCGAGGCCGAAGCCGGCCCACCAGCCGACGGTCTGACCCAGATAGCCACACAGCACCGCGGCCCAGAAGGCCCCGAGATTGATGCCGTAGTAGTAGAGGGTGAAACCCGAGTCGCGACGCGGGTCGCCATGCGGATACAGCTGGCCGACGATGCTGGAGATGTTCGGCTTGAGGAAGCCGACGCCCATGATGATCAGCGACAGGGCCAGATAGAAGATGTTGATTCCGCCCACGTCCCGGGTCTGGATCATCTGGTAGGAATCGGGAGCCAGGGTCGACGGCAGGGCCGATCCGTCCGGCAGGCCGGCAATGGCGATACCGCCGCCCTCGCCCGCGCCGAAGCTGTATTTTTCGCCGTCGACGACGATGGCGACGTCACGGTTGGCACCACGACCTTCGGCCGAGATCTCATAGGCCGTGCCGGCATAGGTCAGGGTCTCGGTGGCCGGACGGCCCTCGAAGGCCATCATGCCGTGACCGGCGACCAGCAGCAGGGCCCCGAAGGCGATGGCCTTGCGGGTGCCGATGTAGCGGTCGGCCAGGATGCCGCCGACCAGCGGCAGCAGATAGACGAGTGAGGTGTAGGAGCCATAGGTGGACCCCGCCATCGCATCATCGAACAGGAAATGCTGGGTCAGGAAGAAGATCAGGATGCCGCGCATCCCGTAGTAGGAGAACCGCTCCCACATCTCGGCGAAGAACAGAATAATCAGCCCTCGCGGGTGATTTTTGAGGATCTGCATCAGCACCGGTACGCCCGTAAGCAAGGTGATGATCAGACCCAGGATGATGACGATATTCATGCCTGCCCTTTAGGTTGGCGGACCCCCCAAGGGTCCGTATGTCTTGTGGAATGAGCCTACGAACCCCTCGCAACCCGCTCCGGACGAAGCGGCGATAGGACCACCGGGATCGATGCTTTACAAGTCGTAACCTTCCGTGAGGCCCGGGTACGCTTGATTCCGGCAGCCGGTGGCTCAGTGAAAGTCGCGCGACCCCGGCAACACCCGCACATCGCGGGGATGATGGCCCCGCCCCGGGGCCACCGGACCCGACGGTCCGTCGCCGGTCAGATGGCCCAGCATCGGGGTCCAGTCCTGCAGGTCCTCGACCACCAGATGTGTCACCCCGTCGGCCTGCTGCACCCGCCCCCGGGCCAGCACCATGCGCGCGCCCATGGCGACCGGCCGCAGGCGCTCGAACACATCGGCCCACAGCACCAGATTGGCCCCGCCGGTCTCGTCCTCCAGGGTCAGGAACACCACCCCCTTGGCCGTGCCGGGGCGCTGGCGCACCAGCACCACCCCGGCCACAGCGACCCGGCGACGGTCCGGCACCCGGGCCATCGCCGCCGCCGTCATCGCCCCGGCCGCCGTCAGGCGCTCGCGCAGAAAGGCGACCGGATGGCCCTTCAGCGACAGGCGCAGGGTCTGGTAGTCGCCGACCACCTCCTCGGACGCGCTGAGCCGGGGCAGGGCCTCGGGCGCGGCTCCGTCGCTCTCGGTCAGTCCCATGGCCTCGAACAGGGGAGCGGATGAGGCCGGGGGCGCGCCCCGGGCCGCCCACAGCCCCTGACGCCGCGACAGGTCCAGCGTGCCGTAAGCATCAGCTTCGGCCAGCCGGTCCAGCGCCGGCGGTGGCAGTCGCGTCCGGCGTCGCAGGTCCTCCAGATCGGTGAAGGGGCCGTCCTGCCGGGCCTCGACCAGGCGCCGGGCCCAGTCCTGACGAAAACCGCCGATGGTGCGCAGGCCCAGGCGCACGGCGTGGTGAGGACGGTCGGGGACGGGCTCGAGACCGGAATCCCAGCCGCTGGCGTTCACGTCCGGGTGCCGGACCTCGATGTCATGCTGACGCGCGTCGCGCACGATCTGGGCCGGGGCGTAGAAGCCCATCGGCTGGCTGTTCAGCAGGGCGGCGGCGAAGACATCGGGGTACCAGCATTTGACCCAGGCCGAGACATAGACGAGGTGGGCGAAGGAGGCGGCGTGGCTCTCGGGAAAGCCGTATTCGCCGAAACCCTTGATCTGGTTGAAACAGTTCCGGGCGAACTCCGGGTCGTAGCCGCGCCGCACCATGCCCTGGATCAGCTTGTCCTCATACGCGGGCATGGTGCCCAGATGACGGAAGGTGGCCATGGCCCGACGCAGGCCGTTGGCCTCGGCCCCGGTGAAGGCCGCCGCGACCATGGCGATGCTCATCGCCTGTTCCTGGAACAGGGGCACGCCCAGGGTCCGCCCCAGCACCGTTTCCAGTTCGTCAGGACGGCCGATGCCCGGGGCCGGCTGCGGGAAGTCGACCCGGAAGGCCGCCCCCTTCTCGCGCCGTTCGGCCCGGCGCTTCAGATAGGGATGGACCATCTTGCCCTGGATCGGGCCCGGCCGGACGATGGCCACCTGGACCACCAGATCATAGAAGGTCTCGGGTCGCAGCCGCGGCAGCATGGCCATCTGGGCCCGACTCTCGACCTGGAAGACGCCGACGGAGTCGGCCTTCTGCAGCATGGCATAGACCGCCGGGCATTCGTTCGGCACCGTGTGCAGGTCCAGATCCCGGCCATGGCTGTCGGCGATCATGCCGAAGGCCCGCTTCAACGCCGTCAACATGCCCAGCGCCAGCACATCGACCTTCATCAGCCCCAGATGATCGATGTCGTCCTTGTCCCATTCGATGAAGGTCCGCCGGTCCATCGCCGCATTGCCGATCGGCACGGTCTCGGTCAGCCGGCCGCGGGTCAGGACGAAGCCGCCGACGTGCTGGGACAGGTGACGGGGGAAGCGGATCAGTTCGGCGGTCAGGTCCAGCGCCAGTTTCAGCCGCGGATCATCGCGACCCAGCCCGGCCCGGTCGACATGTTCGTCCCGGACCTCGCTGCCGTGTGAACCCCAGACCGTGTCGGCCAGCCGGGCGGTGACGTCCTCGCTGAGGCCGAGCGCCTTGCCCACGTCGCGGATCGCAGAGCGCGGGCGGTAGTGGATGACCGTGGCGACGATGGCGGCGCGGTCGCGGCCATAGCGATCATAGATGTACTGGATCACCTCCTCACGGCGCTCATGCTCGAAATCGACGTCGATGTCGGGCGGTTCGCGCCGCTCGGCCGAGATGAAGCGTTCGATCAGCATGGCCTGCCGGGCCGGATCGACATTGGTGATGGCCAGGCAGTAGCAGATCACCGAATTGGCCGCCGAGCCCCGCCCCTGGCACAGGATCCGGCGCGGCTCGGCCCGGGCCCAGCGGACGATGTCATGCACGGTGAGGAAATAGGGCGCGTAGCCCAGCACCCGGACCAGCCGCAGTTCCTTGACGATGGTGGCGACCACATCGGCCGGCACGCCCTGCGGCCAGCGCTCGCGCGCCCCCCGGAAGGTCAGCCGGATCAGATAGCGATGCGGGGAATAGCCGGGGGCCACGGGCTCCTCGGGATATTCATAGCGCAACTCGCGCAGGGAGAAGCTGCAGGCCCGCACCACCTCAAGCGTGCGCTCCAGCGCCGCCTCATGGCCCCGGAACAGACGCGCCATTCCGGCCGGGGACTTCAGGTGGCGTTCGGCGCTGGCCTGCAGCCGTCGTCCGGCCCGGTCGATGGTCGCGCCCTCGCGGATACAGGTCAGGACGTCCTGCAGCGGGCGGCGGTCGGGGTGATGATAGAGCACGGCATTGGTGGCGATCAGCGGCGCGCCGGTCCGCTGCGCCATGGCCGCCAGACGGTTCAGCCGCGCCCGGTCGCGACCGTCCCACAGGGGCTGGGCCGCCAGATAGAGGGTATCGGGCCAGGCCCGTCGCCAACGGGCCAGCCGGGCCTCAAAGGTGGCGTCGGGTCGGTCCGGGGCCACCGCCAGGGCGATCATCCCCGCCCCCAGATCACAGGCCTGGTCGAAGGTCAGCCGCGTCTCGCCCTTGATGATCCGCGCGCCCTCCTCATCGTCAGGGGTCTGGGGGGACACGATCTCGCTCTTGCCCAGGGACAGCAGACGACACAGTCGCCCATAGGCGGCGCGGTCGCGCGGAAACACGATCAGTCCGGTGCCGTCGGTGAAGACCAGCCGGCAGCCGATCAGCAGACGCAGGTGCTGGGTCTCCGCCGCCATCAGGGCCCGCACCACCCCGGCCAGGGTGTTGACGTCGGCCACGCCGATCGCGGCCAGGCCCAGGACCTTCGCCTGCTCGACCAGTTCGGCCGGATGCGAGGCCCCTTCCAGGAAGCTGAAATTGGTCCGCACCCCGAGCTCGGCATAGTCGCCGCTCCAGCCGCCCGTGCCGACGCTTGCCGGCACCGTCACGGGAATACCCCGTGCATCCACCATGAGGGAGGGCGGTCATCGTCATGGCCGGCGTATTCACGGCCATACAGACCCTCGCGGAACAGCCAGTAGCGACGCCCGCCGTCGTCCTCGACGCAGTAGTAGTCGCGGGTGCGAACCTGACGCCCGTCGGGACGCGGCCGCCACCATTCGGGCGACAGACGTTCCGGTCCGTCGGCCCGCCTCACCCGCCGCGACACCCGCCGCCAGGTGAAGCGGGCCGGGGCCCCGTCCGGCAGTTCGGCCAGGGCCTCGATCGGCTCCGGCGGATCGAACATCAGGACCGGCCGCCGACGGGCATCACCGGGGTCGGGCACAGACGGGACGTGGCCCAGCGCCGGGCGCAGCCGCTCGGCCCGTTCCGGTATCCAGCTGTCGACCGGTTCGGGCCGGAGCACCCGGGCTTCGCCCAGCCGGGCCGACAGCCGGTCGATCAGCGGGGCCAGGGCGGCGGCGCGGTCGTCGGCGAGCGGCACCGTCATCTCCCCCTGCCGGTCCGCCATCGGCTCGGTCAGGTCGGCGCTCAGCATCAGGGCGTCGATGCCGAAGCCGGGATCAATCCGCTCCAGACCCCGTTCCCGGAACAGCCGCAGCCAGACGACGGGGTCGCGCCCGGGCCGGCCCATCCGCACCGACAGCCCGCTGACCGTGCCATCCGTGCGAAAGCCGCTCAGGGTCAGGGCGCGCGCGCCCTGGCCGTCCCGGTCCAGCGCCACCACCAGATCGGTCGCCAGACCCGGCAGTCGGGCGGCGACCCCGTCCATGTCGCTCAGCGGCTCGGCATGGGCTTCCCAGACCCGGTAGCGCGGCGCGGCGCGGACCGGCACCAGCGCCTCGGCCCCGAGGCCCAGGGCCTGATCCAGCCGCCGGACCAGATCGACCCCGTCGCCCTCGCGAAACCGCCGCGCCAGTCCCGCCCGCGGCATCGGATAGAGGTCGCCGATCCGCTTCAGCCCAAACCGGCGCGCCTCGGCCACAAGGCCGTCACCGATCCGCAGGGCGGCGACCGGCAGGGCGGCGAGACTGTCCCGCAGGCCATCCTCATCCACGGACAGGGTCCGGCGCGCGAGGTCGCCATGGCGGGCCAGGGCCCAGGCCGCGCCGATCGTCGGGGCCACGGCCACCCGTGCGGGGATCCCGGCCTCGGCCAGCCGCGTCCCGATCCGGTCCGGCAGGACGGCCGCCCCGCCGAACAGATGCGCGGCCCCGGTCATGTCGAGACAGAGCCCGTCCAGCCCGTCCCCCGACGCCGACACACTGACGGCCGGAGACCAGCGCTCGGCCCACAGGGCCAGGCCCTCCAGGGCGCTGCGGTCGGCCTCGAGATCGGCCGGACGACAGGCCAGGGCCGGAACCATGGCCAGGGCGTCGGCCTGGGTCTGGCCAGGACGCAGACCCATGGCCCGGGCGGCCGGATTCAGGGCGTGGATCACCGCCCCCCGCGCCGTCTTGCGGATCAGGGCCAGGGGCCCGCCCGGGGCCAGGGCCGGGTCAGGCGGCGAGAGTCGTCCGGCCGATCGCGTCCAGACCGTCACCGGCCAGTCGATCAGCCAGACGGAGACGATGCGTCTCATCAGCCTGCTCCAGCATCCACACACCCGGCCGCTCGCTGCGACTGCGCACCAGCTCGGCCCACAGGCGCCCCGCCCCCGGGGCCCGGACATCGGCCGGCTCTGTCGCGCTGGGCGCGGGCGTGATGCGCCAGCGCCGCCGCGCCGCACTGAGCCCCCCGCTGCGAAACCGCAGCATCATGCCGACCGCCCCGCCCTCGTGCGCGGCGAACCCCAGCCTGCGGGTCTGGGCCAGACTGGCCTCCTCGATTCCGCCCAGGGCCACCGTCACCGCCCCCGAACGCAGCGCCTGCTCCATCGCCCACAGCCCTTCGACCCCGGTCGACGTCGCCGCCAGGATCAGGTCGATGCCCGGTAGCCCCCGCCCATAGGGCCGGCCATGTTCCGCCAGCCAGGCCCGGGGAGCGGCGAGAAACACCACGGGACGCACCGCCTGCGGCGCGCGTGACAGGGCGAAGGCGAGGGCGGTCGCCAGGTCACCGGGTCCGGCCGCGCACACCTCTTCCAGCGCCGCCGGCTCGGCGGGATAGGGCGCGTTCGAGAGAGCGGGTGACGGGTCCATGAGCATCCAGAAACTGAACGTTCACTCTTTGTTCCGATCCCGTCCGGAGTCAAATGCGAAGTGGAAATCCGCATTCAGGCCTCGGGATGAAAGAAAAACCGGGTCAGCCCCCGGGGCGGGCTTTCAGCGCATCACGAATTTCGGTCAGCAAGGCCTCGGTCGCGGTCGGGGCCGCCGGAGCCGCCTCGGGCTCGTCCGCCTGCTTGCGCCGCAGACTGTTGATGCCCTTGACCATCAGGAAGATGACAAAGGCCACGATCACGAACTGGACCAGGGTATTGATGAAGGCCCCGTACCGGATCGCGACCTCCTCGATCGCCTCCGTCGCCGGGTTTTCCGCCGCCAGCACCCATTTCAGCCTGGAAAAATCGACCCCGCCCAGCAACAGGCCGATCGGCGGCATGATCACCTGCTCGACCAGGCTGGTGACGATCTTGCCGAACGCGGCCCCGATGATGACCCCGACCGCCAGATCGATGACGCTGCCCCTGACGGCAAATTCCTTGAACTCTTTCAGCATACCCACGCGGGCCTATCCCTGTATCAGGCGTCGCCCGACGCATTCAGGCGTTCACGCAGTTCCTTGCCGCTCTTGAAAAAGGGCACGGCCTTGGCCGGAACGTCGACGGCTTCGCCGGTGCGGGGATTGCGACCGGCCCGCGCGGGCCGACTGCGAACGGAAAAGGCCCCGAAGCCCCGGATCTCGACCCGTCCGCCCTCCCCCAGGGAATCGATCATCCGGCCGAGAACGATGTTCACGACCCGCTCGACCTCGGCGTGGGTCAGGTGGACATTCTCCGCCGCCAGTTTCTCGATCAGCTCGGATTTGATCATCATCAGCCCCCCCTGCCCAGTTCCGCCGGTTCGGAGCTGCTTCAGACGCAACTCGACCGCACGACCGGCCCACCCTAGCCTTCGCCCGTTGGGGGAAAAAGGGCTTCTGCGTAATTTGACGGCAATTAGGTGGTTAACCGCCAGCAACCACACACAAATCGTCAGTCCTGACCGCAGGTTGAGGCCTTCCACGCATGAAAAAGGCGGCCGGATCGCTCCGGCCGCCTCGTTTCATCTACCGGGGTGAAGGTCTATTCCTTCGTACCGGCCTTTTCGCGCAGGGCGGCACCCAGGATATCGCCCAGGGACGCGCCGGAATCCGACGAGCCGAACTGCTCGATCGCCGAGGCCTCGTCCTTCATTTCCAGCGCCTTGATCGACACCGAGACGCGGCGCGTGGCCTTGTCGATGCCGGTGATCATGGCGTCGACGCGGTCACCCACGGCATAGCGCTCGGGGCGCTGTTCGGCCCGGTCACGCGACAGGTCGGACTTGCGAACGAAGGCCGAAACCGGCGCATCGTCTTCACCGAATTTGACTTCGATGCCGCCGGTCTCGATCGAGGTGACGGTGACGGTGACCTGCTGGTTCTTCTTGTACGGGTCGCCTTCCATCGGATCGCCGCCGAGCTGCTTGATGCCCAGCGAGACGCGTTCCTTCTCGACGTCGACGTCAAGCACCTTGGCCTTGACGGTTTCGCCCTTGCGATAGCGCTGGATGGCTTCCTCGCCCGAGACGTTCCAGTCGAGGTCCGACAGGTGGACCATGCCGTCGATGTCGTTGTCGAGGCCGATGAACAGACCGAATTCGGTGGCGTTCTTGACCTCGCCCTCGACGGTCGAGCCGATCGGGTTGGCGGCCACGAAGGCATCCCACGGATTGTCCTGGGCCTGCTTCAGGCCCAGCGAGATGCGGCGCTTGGAGGCGTCGACATCCAGAACCACGACGTCGACTTCCTGCGAGGTCGAGACGATCTTGCCGGGGTGGACGTTCTTCTTGGTCCAGGACATTTCCGAGACGTGGACCAGGCCTTCAACGCCGGCTTCCAGCTCAACGAATGCGCCGTAGTCGGTGATGTTGGTGATGCGGCCCGTATATTTGGCACCGACCGGGTATTTGGCTTCAACACCGTCCCACGGATCGGACTGCAGCTGCTTCATGCCGAGGCTGATGCGCTGGGTGTCCGGATTGATCTTGACGATCTGGACCTTGACGGTGTCGCCGACGGCGAGGACCTGCGAGGGATGCGAGACGCGCTTCCACGACATGTCGGTGACGTGCAGCAGGCCGTCGATGCCGCCGAGGTCCACGAACGCGCCGTAGTCGGTGATGTTCTTGACCACGCCTTCGCGGACTTCACCCTCTTGCAGCTGGCCGACCAGCTCGGTGCGCTGTTCGGCGCGGGCCTCTTCCAGGATAGCGCGACGCGAGACGACGATGTTGCCGCGCGGACGGTCCATTTTCAGGATGGCGAAGGGCTGTTCCTTGCCCATCAGCGGGGCGACGTCGCGCACGGGGCGGATGTCGACCTGCGAACCCGGCAGGAAGGCGGACGCGCCGCCGAGGTCGACGGTGAAGCCACCCTTCACGCGGCCGACGATGGCACCCATGACCGGCTGGCCTTCGGCGAAGACCAGTTCCAGACGGGTCCAGGCTTCTTCGCGACGGGCCTTGTCGCGGCTGATGACAGCTTCACCGAGGGCGTTCTCGACGCGCTCCAGATAGACCTCGACGTTGTCGCCGACCTTGGGCAGGGCCGTGCCGTCGCCCTGGCCGAATTCGCGCATTGCGATGCGGCCTTCGGTCTTGAGGCCGACGTCGATGATGACGACGTCTTTTTCGATGCCGACGACGAGACCGTGGATGACCTGGCCTTCGCCAAGGTCGCGGCCCTGCAGTTGTTCGTCGAGCAGCGCGGCGAAGTCGTCACGCGAGGGGGTGAAGGATTGTGTATCGGTCATGGAGCTATGGGGTTTCTGAATGGGTTGTGGCGCGTGACCGGACGGCCCCGCGCGAGGTGAAGATAAAGGGGAATCCAGTCGTGACGACGCGAGACGGAAGTAGGCCAGAACGCCCGCGGAAGCCGAGAATGACGCGTTGGATTTGTCCGCAGCCCTTACAGGCCGTGTCGGACGCGCGCCGCCTCGACGATACGGCGGGCCGCATCGAAGGCCGTCTCTATATCCATATCGGTCGTATCCAGCAAGACGGCGTCGTCAGCCTGGACCATCGGGGCCGCGCCGCGACCGGCGTCGCGCTCGTCGCGACGGATGATGTCGGCCAGCATGTCCTGATAGGCGATGACCTCGCCGCGCCCGGTCAGCTGCTTCCAGCGGCGCAGGGCCCGCACCTCGGGGGTGGCGGTGATGAACAGCTTGGCGACGGCCTTCGGGGCAATGACGGTGCCGATATCGCGCCCGTCCAGCACGGCGCCGCCGGCCTGGCCGGCGAAGCTACGCTGGAACTCCAGCAAGGCCGCCCGCACGCCGGGATAGCCGGCGACGCGGCTGGCCGCCTCGCCCGCGCCGCGGCTGGTCAGGCGTTCGCTATCCCTGAGATCACGGACATCGAGCCCGCCGGCCACCATCCCGGCCAGGGTCGCGTCCTCCAGCGCGCCGCCCCGATCCAGCAGGCCCATGCCGACCGCGCGATACAGCAGGCCGGTATCGAGATGCGGCAGGCCGTAGGTCTGCGCCAGCCGGGCGGCGATCGTGCCCTTGCCCGAGGCGGCCGGGCCGTCGACGGCGATGATGAGGGGATGAGTCATTCAGTGGTGGCGATATCGGCCCCGAGGCCGCGCATCAACTCCACAAAGCCCGGAAAGCTGGTGGCGATCATGCCGGGCTCGTCGACGGTGACCGGTTCGGCCGCGGCCAGTCCCAGCACCAGATGGCTCATGGCGATGCGGTGATCCCCGTGGGTGGTGACGGTCGCGCCGCCCCGGACCGGGCCGCCGGTGACGGTGAAGCCCTCCGGCTCCTCCTCGACCGTGACGCCGCAGGCGGCCAGGCCGGCAGCCATCAGGGCGATGCGGTCGCTCTCCTTGACCCGCATCTCGCCGATGCCGCGCATGACGGTGCGGCCCTCGGCAAGGGCCGCGGTGGCGGCCAGTATCGGGTATTCGTCGATCATCGCGGCGGCGCGTTCGGGCGGCACGACCACGCCGGTCAGGGACGAGTGCCGGGCGGTGAGGTCGCCGACCGCCTCGCCGCCGGCCAGGCGGCGGTTCGAGATCGTCAGGTCCGCGCCCATTTCGATCCAGGTCTCGAACAGGCCGGTGCGCAACGGGTTCAGCATCACGCCTTCGACCGTGACGGTGGAGCCGGGCACCATCAGCCCCGCCGCCAGCGGGAAGGCGGCGGAAGACGGATCGCCCGGCACGTCGACGGCGGTGCCGGTCAGGGCCTGACCACCCTGAAGCCGGATCTGCCAGCCGGTCCCGGACGCCTCCACGGCAACCTCGGCCCCGAAGGCCCGCAACATTCGTTCGCTGTGATCGCGGCTCCTGACCGGCTCGATCACCGAGGTCACGCCGGTGGCGTTGACCCCCGCCAGCAGGATCGCCGACTTCACCTGGGCCGAGGCGACCGTTTGAATATGGTCGAGGGCGGCGAGGGTACCGCCGGTCTGGACGACCGGCAGCCGGTCGGCGTCGAAGCCTGCTCCCATGTCCCTGAGCGGGTCCATGACCCGCCCCATCGGCCGCTTCCGCAGGCTCGCGTCACCGTCAAAGGTCACGGTGATGGGATAGCCGGCGGCCGCGCCCATCAGCAGGCGCACGCCGGTGCCGGCGTTGCCGCAGTCGATCACCCCGGCCGGCTGACGGAACCCGCCCTGACCGGTGACACGCCAGCGCCCCGCGCCGAGCCGTTCGACGGTCGCACCGAAGGCTTCGACCGCCCGGGCGGTGGCGAGGATGTCGTCCCCCTCCAGCAAACCGTCGATCTCGGTCACGCCGGTGGCCATGGCCCCGATGATCAGGGCCCGGTGCGAGATCGACTTGTCGCCCGGCGCACGCACGACGCCCGCCAGCGGCGGGCTCGGGCGGGCGGTCAATTTCAAGGGTGTGGGCACCCGCAGCGCTCTCTGATGATGGACGGGCGACCAGGGCCGGGAGGCGGCGGCGCGAAGATGGCTTTTGACAGCGGGGCTGCGGAGTGGCAAGGGACGCGCCCGAATTCCAACCCCCTGCCAAAGGTATCATCCGTGGCCAATCCCGAACTGGGTGCCAAGCAGGTCTGCCCGAACTGCCAGGCCAAATTCTACGATCTCGCCCGTCGTCCGGCGCACTGCCCCAAATGCGCCCACGAGTTCGATCCCGAGGAGGCGCTGAAGCTGCGCAGCCGTCGCGGTCGCCCGGGCGGCTATCCGGCGGACGACGCCGAGACGGAAGAAGTGGTCACCAAGAAGCCCGCCTCAGACTCGGATGATGACGACGAGGACGATACCGTGGCGACGCCGGAAATCGACCAGGAAGGCCACGAGCCGATCGTGACCCCGGACGACGACGACGATTCGGCGACCGATGCCTCGGAAGAGGCCGGCATGAACACGACCGACGGCGACGATGACGACGTGCTCGACGACGACGATGACGACGACGATTCCGTCCCCTTCATCGAAGACGAAGATGACGACGCCTTCGAAGGCGCAGTCGCCAAACCGGTCAAGGACGAGGACTGATTTCAGGTCCCGCTCACCCCGTGCGGCAGGGGTTTGAACGGGGACGAAAATAAATGGCGGAACCGGGCTTGATCCCTGAAAGGCCCTGACATAGGTTCCGCCGCCTCGCCGCACCCCATCCCTTCGGGATCCGGCGTACCGACCGAAAGGTTCGGGGCTTTAGCTCAGCTGGTAGAGCGCTTGCATGGCATGCAAGAGGTCAGCGGTTCGACTCCGCTAAGCTCCACCATCGAAGGCCCTGCGGGACACCGCGGGGCCTTCGTCCTTTCCGGCACCGGTTGACCTGCCCCACACCCCACACCATCTAGGGTCCGCAGCCGGTGCCTCGCCGATTTCCGGGGGGCGCAGGGCTGAGGTCGCTTCTGCGAGGGCCTTGATATGACGACGCGCACCATTCTGTTCGACAGCCCCTTCCTGCTGGGCTTCGATCATACCCGGGCCCTGATCGACCGGGCCGCCCGGGCTGCGGCGGAAAGCTATCCGCCGTACAATGTCGAACAGCGGGACGAGGACTCCGTCCGGATCAGCCTGGCCGTCGCCGGTTTCGCGCCGGACGATCTGAGCATCACCCTCGAAGGCCGGCAGCTGACCATCACCGGCAAACGGGAAGACCCGGGCAAGGCCGAACCGGCCTTCCTGCATCGGGGTATCGCCGGGCGTGGCTTTGTTCGCAGCTTCGTCCTGGCGGACGGCCTTGAGGTCGAGGAAGCCCGGCTGGAGCATGGCCTGCTTCATGTCGATCTGCGACGCCCCGATGACGCCGTCATCGTGCAGCGCATCCCGATTACGGCGCGCTGAAGCCGCCGGACGGCGACAGCGACGGACCCACCGTCGAACCGCTCGGGTTCACGAGCGTTCAGAAGATTGTAAGGAGGCGCATCGATGACGCCGATACTCATGACCAAGGAAGACTTTGCCGGACTGGGCGCGCCTGACCTCGTCTATGTGCGCGAGATCAAGGCCGCCGACATCCTGGCCAACACGCCGATCACCGAGATCAAGGGTCTGGATATCCAGCCCGACCAGATCCTGTTCGCCGTGCATGGTGCCGACGGTGAACGTCTGGCTGTAATGATGGACCGCGAGACGGCCTTCGCCGCGGCCGTCGCCCATGAACTCGAGCCGGTTTCGGTCCACTGACCGCCGGTCGCGCGCCATTGCCCTGCAAACCGGCCTGAAGCAGCCGCTGATCGACAGGACCGCCCCGGCGGGACCCGGCTCCCGCAGGGGGCCGGGGTCGCGTCAGGCTGCCGTTGCCGGCGCGTCGCGGACGAACAGGGCGTGAATGGCGTCCGGCGTCCGGGCCTTGCGCAGGTGTTCGCGCAGTTCCGGCGATCGCAAGGCCCGCGAAACAGCCGCCAGGGCCCGCAGGTGCTCGGCCCCGTCGCGGGGGGGAGCAAACAGGGCAAACAGCAGGTCGACCGGACGATCATCCACCGCACCGAAGGCGACGGGCGTGTCCAGGCGGACAAAGACGGCCAGGACCCGATCCAGACCCTCGATCCGGGCATGTGGCACAGCCACGCCCGAGCCCAGCCCCGTCGACCCGAGCGCCTCACGCTCGAGCAGGGCCTCCATCACCCGCGTCTCGGGCAGACCGAGGGCCGCGGCGGCCGCCTCGGCCACCACGTGCAGGGCCTGTCGCTTCGACGACGCACCGCTGCGCAAGACGACACCGTCCCGGGCAAGCAACTCACCGATATCCATCGAAACCCCGACTCTTACGCAATCCATTTCCCCGGAGGGCGGGCGCCGTTTAGACGCTCTGCCCCCCAAGGGAAAGTACTATGATCCCTAACCGTTTACAGAACGGTGTCCATTGACCGCCCGCGTCCGCTCCGGATCGATCCAGCCGACATTGCCGTCCGGACGGCGATAGACCACCGACAGGCCGCCGTGCGCGGCGTTGCGGAACAGCACGACCGGATAGCCGGTCATGTCCAGTTCCAGAACGGCCCGACCCACCGTCAACGTGCGAATTTCGGCCTCGGTTTCGGCGATGACCATGCCCACAGGGGGCGGTTCATCCGCCTGGCTGGAGTCGCCGAACTCCTCATCCTCGACCGAGTCCGGATCGCGGAATACCGTCATGGACGCCACCTCGCGGGCCGCGTTTTCTGACTTCTCGGGCGACAGCCCCTTGGGGCCCGCATGATGGTTCTTCAGACGACGCTTGTATCGCCGCACCCGCTTCTCGAGCTTTTCGAGACTGTCCGTGAAAGCCGCCTGGGCGTCGCCGCCCTGGCCCGAGGTGATAATGACCTCCCCGGACGCGAGACGGACCCAGCAATCGACCTTGAAGCCGTAGCCGTCCTTGGACACCACAACCTCGGCCTTTGAGCCGCCGCGTTCGAAATATTTGCCAACTCCATCCTGGAGTTCGAGGGTGATGCGCGAGCCTAACGCTTCGCCGACATCTACGTGTTTGCCGCTAACCTGTACCTGCATGCCCCTACAACGCGGCGGTCCGCGATAGGTGTCAACGGCGATCACAATTTTGTGGTGACGGTGGCAATTCGCCGGCGGAATTCGACGACGCGAATTGGCGACCGGCCGGGGAATTCGACGACCGGCCGGTGCGACCGGGGCGAAGGTCGCGACGGCGGCGGTCAGCCGGTCCTGAGCATCCGCTTGCGCTCGACCGACGAGGGGATTCGCAGGGCCTCGCGGTATTTGGCGACGGTGCGCCGGGCGATGTCGATTCCGGCCTCGCTGAGAATCTCGACGATGCGATCATCGGACAGGATGTCGCCGTCCCGGCTCTCGGCGTCGATCATCGCCTTGATGCGGTGACGCACGGCCTCGGCCGAGTGCAGGGCCCCGCCGTCCGACGACTGGATGGCGGCGGTGAAGAAGAATTTCAGCTCGAACACGCCGCGGGGGGTCGAGACATATTTGTTCGAGGTGACCCGGCTGACCGTCGATTCGTGCATGCCGATCGCCTCGGCCACCGTCTTCAGGTTCAACGGGCGCAGGAATTCGACCCCGAAGGCCAGGAAGGCGTCCTGCTGGCGCACGATCTCGGACGAGACCTTGAGGATGGTCCGGGCCCGCTGGTCCAGCGACTTGACCAGCCAGCTGGCCTGGGCGGCGCAGTCGGCGACGAAGGCCTTCTCCGTGTCCGAGCGGGCACCGGCGGCGACCACCCCGTGGTAGCGCTTGTCCATCAGCAGACGCGGCAGGCTGTCGGCATTCAGTTCCACCCGCCAGCCACCGGCCGGATCGGGCCGGACATGGACATCGGGGATCACCGTCTGGGCCGGATCGCCGCCGAATCCGGCTCCGGGGCGCGGCGTCAGCGCCTTCAGCTCGGCGATCATCTCGGCCATGTCCTCGGCGTCGACGCCACAGGCCTTGCGCAGGGCCGACAGGTCGTGACGGGCCAGGAGCTGGAGGTTGTCGAGCAGGGCCCCCATCGCCGGATCAAAGCGGTTGCGCTCGACCAGCTGCAGCTTCAGACACTCCGGAACCGAGCGCGCCATCACCCCGGTCGGCTCGAAGCCCTGACACAGGACCAGCACGGTCTCGATACGCTCGGCACCGCAGCCCAGTCGTTCGGCGATCTCGTCCAGATCGGCGCGCAGATAGCCGCCCTCGTCGACCCCGTCGATCAGGGCCAGGGCGATCGCGTGATCGGTGGTGTCGAATCCGGCCGATGAGGCCTGGGCCTGCAAATGCTCCCACAGGGTCAGTTCCCGGCGGTCGGGACGTTCCCCGCCCTCGCCGTCGGCGATCGAGCCGCCCTTGCCGGCGCGGGACCAGTCGGACAGACCCGGCTGGGCGTCGTCGGCCATGCGGTCGGTGGCGCGCTCGCCCTGGGTGGCGTCGCCATAGACGTCGTCCTCGCGGGCATCCAGCGTGCGTTCGCCGTCCTGGGCGCGGCCGTCCTCGAAACTCAGCTCGGCCCCGTCCGCGACCACGGTCTCGGCCGGCGCGTCGGGCGCGTCGGCCTCGGCCTCCTCGCGCTGCAGCAGGGGATTGCGCTCGATCTCGGCCTCGACGAAGGCGTCGAGCTCCTGGTTCGACAGCTGCAGCAGCTTGATCGCCTGCTGCAGCTGGGGCGTGATGACCAGCCCCTGGCCCTGCCGTACCTCAAGCCTCTGACCGATCACTTCGGATAGCCCCCACAGCCGCGTTGCCGGGCGTGGCCCGAAACTTGCTGAGGGCAGAATGCCGGGAAGCGGTTAACGAGCGGCGAACGCGCGAGCGCTCAGCCGTACATATCGCCCAGATAGACGCGGCGAACCTCCGGATCGCGGATGATGTCCTGGGCCGCGCCCTTGAACAGCACCGCCCCGCCCGAGATGATCGTGGCGTGGTCGATGATCTCCAGCGTCTCGCGGACATTGTGGTCGGTGATCAGCACGCCGATGCCCTGGCCGGACAGATAGCGGATCACCTGGCGGATGTCGGCGATGGCGAGGGGATCGATGCCGGCGAAGGGTTCGTCCAGCAGCATGAAGGACGGTCGCCCGGCCAGGGCCCGGGCGATCTCGACCCGCCGCCGCTCACCGCCCGACAGACCGGCCGCCGGGGCGTGGCGCAGGTGGTCGATGCGCAGCTCTTCCAGCAGGCGTGAGGTTTCCGTGGCCACGGCCGCGGCCCCCGACTGGTGCAGTTCGGCGACCGCGCGGATATTCTGCTCGACGGTCATGCCGCGGAAGATCGAGGGCTCCTGGGCCAGATAGCCGAGCCCCATGCGGGCGCGCTGGTACATCGGCTGGGCCGTGATGTCCTCGCCGTCCAGCCAGATGGTGCCGGAGTCCGGCGGGATCAGGCCGGTGATCATGTAGAAACAGGTGGTCTTGCCGGCCCCGTTGGGTCCCAGCAGGCCGGCAACCTCGCCGCGCTGCAGCGTCAGGGAGACGTCGCGCACGACCTGGCGCGCGCCGAAGGAGCGGGCGATGTGCTCGACGCGAAGTCCGGTCGACCGTGCGGGCTCGACCGGTGTCCCCGCGGCCGGAGCCTCGTCCAGATTCAGGGCTGAGAGTTCCTTGCGCGCCACAGGTTCAGGTCCGGCCGGCCCGGGGGCTCAGTTCCGGGTCCCTTGCGGATAGAAGACCCCCTGGATGCGGCTGCCCGCGCCGCCGAACGCGCCTTCCATCCGGGCGGCACCGGTATCGACATTGTAGGTCAGCCGCCCGCCGGTCAGCACATTGCGTCCCTGGGTCAGGATCACATCGCCGGTCACGACGATGGTCGTGTCGGCGACCGTGTAAACGGCCCGGTCGCCGCGGATCGTTTCGGTCGGGGTGACATAATAGACGTTGCCCGAGGCGGTGACCTGGGTGATGGCCCCGCCGGCGCTGACGCCCTGGATCGCATCGGCGCGCAGGCGGTTGTCGCCCTGCAGCACCTCGGCCCGACCGCGCAGCGCGAAGCCGGACGGGGTCTGTTCGGCGCTGTCAGCCCCGACCATGATCGGCCGCTGGCTGGGCGTGGCCCGGGCCTGGGCCGTCGCTGCGCCCGACGGGGCCGCCAGAACGATGCCGAGCGCCGCGACGCCCGCGAGGATTGATCTGATCATGGTCTTCTCATCCACCCGACCGGGTGGTGTTGAAAACCCCCCGGATCTTGTTGTCGCCCGAGCCCTTGAACACGACCCGCTCGCCCTGGTCATAGATCGCATAGGACGAAGCCGAGATGGTTCCAAGGGGGCCGACCCCCTCAACCCCCTTCGAACCGGTCACTATGCCAGTCGCCGTATCGACCACGGCCTCCGGCGTGGTCAGGGTGAAACCCGAGCCGCCGTCGGTGATCTTCACGTTCGGGCCGATGGTCACGGTCCGGGCCACTTCGTTGTAGACGCCGCCGTCCGCCGTCATCTCGGTGACCTTGCGCCCCCCCAGGTTCAGCCGCATCACCGGGCCGATCAGACGGAAGAAGCCGGTCTGCGGATCGCGAACCGCACCTTCGGCCCCGATCATGAAGGATCGACCCTGGGCGTCCTGACCCCGGAACATCGGATTGTCGAGGCGCACCTCCTGCGTCTGGCTGGCCTTGCGCTCGACCCCGGACATCACACTGCGGAACACGGTCCAGGTCACCGTCCCGCCGGCCAGCACCAGGATCACGACCGGCAGCACCCGCCGCAACAGACGCACGCGCTTCGACCGCGCGCGCCAGTGCGCCCCCTCGGCGGCGACACGGGCCTCGTCGGTGCGAATTCTTGTCTCTGGCGGGTCGGGCCGGGTCATCTGCGGTCAGGCGTGGGCGAAGATGTCGACTTCGTCCCAGCCGGCGAGGTCAAGACGGGCCCGGACGGGCAGGAAGTCGAAACAGGCGCGGGCCAGCTCGGTCCGCCCCTCGCGCGCCAGCATCATGTCGAGCTTCGCCTTGATGGCGTGGAGATACAACACGTCGGAGGCCGCGTATTCCAGCTGGGCGGGGCTGAGCTCGGCCGCGCCCCAGTCCGAGCTCTGCTGGGCCTTGGACAGGTCGATACCGGCCAGTTCGCGCGCCACATCCTTGAGCCCGTGCCGGTCCGTATAGGTTCGCGCCAGCTTCGAGGCGATCTTGGTGCAGTAGACCGGACGGGTCTCGACCCCGAGGTGCAGTTGCACCATGCCGATGTCGAACCGGCCGAAATGGAAGATCTTCAGCACCGCCGGGTCGGCCATCAGCCGCTTCAGGTTCGGGCAGTCGTAGGCCGGCCGGTTCAGACGCACGACATGGGCGTCGCCGTCGCCGGACGACAGCTGGACCACGCACAGGGGGTCACGCCGCAGGCGCAGGCCCATGGTCTCGGAATCAATGGCGACCTCGGGTCCGAGATCGAGGGAATCGGGCAGATCGCCCTCGTGCAGATAGACGGTCATGAGGTCTGGGCTTTCATCACAACGATACTAGCGCATTTTCGGACAGAAATGCGCCAGTGCGCCCCTGACGCGATCTCCGGAACCATCCCGGCGACAGAGGGCGGGGCAGATAAACGAACGGCGCCGCATCACAGGGATGCAGCGCCGCCGAAAATATGGTGCCCAGGAGAGGACTCGAACCTCCACGACATTTCTATCACTGGCACCTGAAGCCAGCGCGTCTACCAATTCCGCCACCTGGGCCCAGACGTTTCCGTCTGGAAGGCGCGGACCCTTAAGGCAGCGCATCGGACGGGTCAACAACCCTTTTCCCGTCTTTGCGTTGCCGGGGCGAAAAGCATCGTCTATCCCGCCCGGGTCAGCCCGTGTTCCGGGCGGCGCAGACTTTCTTCTGGAGCACGTCATGAGTGAGTTCAGCCCGGGCCTGGTTACAGTTTTCGGCGGCTCCGGTTTCGTCGGGGCCCAGGTGGTTCGCGCCCTGGCCAAACGCGGCTGGCGCGTGCGGGTCGCGGTCCGTCGCCCGGGCCAGGCCTATGATCTCAAGCCACTGGGCGACGTCGGCCAGATCCAGCCGGTCCGCTGCGACATCACCCGCGAGGCCGACGTGGTCGAGGCCCTGCGCGGCGCGACGGCCGCCGTGAATCTGGTCGGCATCCTTTACGAAACCCCGTCGCGCAAATTCCAGACCCTGCATATCGACGGCGCGCGCCGGATCGCCGAGGCCTGCGCCGCGGCCGGCATCGACCGCCTGGTCCAGGTATCGGCCATCGGGGCCAATCCGGACAGCAACGCCGCCTATGCGCGCTCCAAGGCCGAGGCCGAGCTCGCCGTGCGCAACGTCAAGCCCGACGCCGTCATCGTCCGGCCGTCGATCGTCTTCGGGGCCGGCGACGACTTCCTGAACCGCTTCGCCGCCCTCGCCGCCATCGCGCCGGCCCTGCCGTTGATCGGCGGCGGCCAGACGCGCTTCCAGCCGGTCTATGTGGGCGACACGGCCGAGGCCATCGCCCGGGCGGTGGTCCGCGTCGATGCCGCCGGACGCACTTTCGAGCTGGGCGGACCGGCGGTCATGACTTTCGAGGCCGTACTGAAGCTGGTCTTGCGGGAAACGAACCGCAGCCGCCCGCTGATTCCGCTGCCCTTTTTCGTCGCGCGCATGATCGGCAACCTGGCCCAGCTGACCGCCCTCGTCGGCATCGCCCCGGTCCTGACCGCGGATCAGGTGGAAATGCTCAAGGTCGATACGGTCGTCAGTCCGGACGCCGAGGGGCTGGAAGCCCTCGATATCCAGCCGACGGGGGTCGAGGCCATCGCTCCGGCCTATCTGTGGCGCTATCGCCGCGGCGGCCAATTTGCCGAAAATCCGGCGATGCGGGACGCGGTCGCCGCGACCCGGTGACCGCCGGGGCCACCCCTGGACCGGGTCTGTTTCGGCGCGAATCGACCTGAGGCCGAAAACGGGCCCGGATTCAGTCCGGAACGCAGGCCGGGCCGGACGGTGTCCAGTCCCGCGGCTTTCGCCCTAGACCAGGCCGCCCCAGACCAGACCCAGCCCCACGACCCCGACCACGATCCGCCACCAGGCGAAGGGCGTGAAGCCGTGCCGGGCGACGAAATCGACCATCGCCTTGACCACGACCCAGCCGCTCACGAAGGACACGACAAAACCGATCGCGATGATGCCGCCGAAATCCCAGTCGATCGCCGCGCCGCTCTGGATGATGTCCCAGGTCGAGGCCGCGACCATGGTCGGAATGGCCAGGAAGAAGGAAAATTCAGCGGCAGCGCGCTTGTCGAGGCCCAGTGTCAGGCCGCCGGCAATGGTGGCTCCCGAGCGGGACACGCCCGGAATGACTGACAGACATTGAAACAGGCCGACGCCGAGGGAGCGTTTCCACGACAGGCTCATGGCATCGTCCGCGCTCGGGGTCGGCGCGAACCGTTCGAGGATTATCAGGCCGAACCCGCCCACGATCAGGGACACACAGATCACGGTCACGCTGTCGAACAGCACCAGTTTGATGAAGTCGTACAACAGCAGGCCGACCAGCACCGACGGCAGGAAGGCGATCAGCACGCTGAGGGCGAAATGGCGCGCTTTCGGATCGGTCGGCAGCCCGATCAGCACCTTCCACAGCCGGGCGAAATACAGGGCGACGACCGCCAGTATGGCCCCCATCTGGATCAGCACGATGAACGAGGTCCAGCGTGGATCCGTCAGGCCGAGCAGTTTCTGGGTGAGCAACAGGTGACCCGTCGAGGACACCGGAATGAATTCGGTCAGGCCCTCCACCAGGCCCAGAATGATTGCCGCCAGCCAGTCCGCCATGAACGCTCCGATCGAGTCTGGCGGAATCAATTCGCGCCGGGTTCGGGTCCCACATAGCGCAGCCGGGCCCGGATAGGCGAGCCGTTCGTCGCCTGGTCCAGGGCATGGCCCAGCAGGCCGGTCAGACGGCCCAGCATGAACAGGTCCGCCGCCCCCTGGCGCGGCAGTTCGAGACGTCGGGCGATTATGGCCAGGGCCATCGCAAAGGTCGCCTGGCCGCCACCGATGTCCTCGCCCGCCCGGAGCACGGCGAGAAGGTCGGCCGGCAGGTCCGCGGCGGACAGAAGCGCGGCCGCCCGCGTGGCGTCAGGGGTTGCCGCTGCGGCCGTGAAGCCCGGCAGGCTGCCGATGTCCTGAAGACGGCGTCGACTGGCCTCGACCGGGCCACGCCGCGCTTCAACCACCCAGGCGGAGGCGTCCGTCAAATCCTGCACGATCGTCGACCCGACCAGGGTGGTGATTCCGGCAAGGGCGGCACCGGCGAGCGGCGCCCCGCCCCCGACGGCGGCCCGCACCGCCAGAATCGCCGGATCCAGCTCATCGTCGGCCGCGAGCACCAGCGCGCGCCGGATCATGTGGGAATCGCGATCGATGGTCTTCCAGGCCCGCGCCAGCCGCTGGTGAAAATGCAGGCGGGGCCCCGGCCCCGAGGCGGCGTCGATGGTTTCGTTGAGAATACAGGCCGCCTGTTGCCCGAGCGTTTCCGCGTCGCAGGCCCGCGACGTGACGTCTTCTTCGGCCCGGCGGGACAGGATGGCGAAGGTCCGCGCCCGGATCGAGACGCCGATGACCCCGTCCAGCCGTGGCTTGATTCCGGTGAACAGCTGGGCGTCCCGCAGGCCCCACAGCCGGCCGGCGACTTCCTCGAGCGTGGCCTGCTGTGACAGCTGAACGGCATCGAGGCCGCGATAGAACAGCCGCCCGTCGGCCACGACGCTGAGCGAGGAGACGATGTCGGCCTCACCGCGCCCACCCGCGCGGTCCGGCGCGACGACCGGACGCAGCGCGGGAGCTTCGCCCCGGCGCAGCCGGTCGATGTCCTCGGCGTCATAAAGACTGCGCCGCGAATCCGCCGGGTCGGGCCGGGCGATGATCCGCCCGCGGCTGACGTAGGCGTAGAGGGTCTGGGTCTTGATCCCGAGACGATCCAGCGCCTCGTTGCGTCCGATCCAGCGTCGGGTGACGTCTTCGATTGCCTGCACGCCGCCCTCCACGTCCGGGTCTGATCTCAGTACCCGCCCATGATGCGGCCGTTTGGTGACGGTAAGCCTAACAAGGCGATAAAAGTCATCGGTCTGTCCGGTGCCCTGCCATTGGCAAGGCGGCGGCTATCGGCGACAAGGCGTCAATGACCTCTCCTGCCCCCTCGTCGACACCGACGCACACGGACGCCCAAACCGCCGCGCGCAATGTCACGCGCCTGTCGGTCGGGGTCGCGGTGGTTCTGATCGCCCTCAAGGCCTTTGCCCTTGGGGCGTCCGGCTCGGTATCGATCCTCGCCTCGCTGGCGGACTCGGCGCTCGATCTGGTGGCGTCCCTGGTGACCTTCGTCGCCGTGCGCTGGGCCGCCGCACCGGGCGGCGAGCAGCATCGCTTCGGACGCGGCAAGGGCGAGGCCCTGGCCGCCCTGGTCCAGGCCGGGCTCGTGTTCGCCTCGGCCACCTTCATCGGCTGGGAGGCGATCCAGCGGATCTTTGATCCCCGCCCGGTCACCGCCGGAGGCTGGGGCGTGACCGTCATCCTGATCTCGACCGTCCTGACCCTGGGTCTGGTGTGGATGCAGACCCGGGCCATCCGTCAAAGCGCGTCCATGGCCATCGCCGCCGACCGGGCCCACTACGCCGCCGACCTGGCCGCCAATGCGGTGGTTCTGATCGGTGTGATCTCGGGCGCGTTTCTCGCCGCCCCCGGCCTCGATGCGGCGGCCGGCCTGGTGGTCTCGGTCTGGTTGTTCTGGGGTGCGCTCGGCATGCTCAGAGGCGCGGCCGACCATCTGCTGGACCGGGCGGTGCCCGACAGCGACCGGATCGCGGTGACCACCGCCGTCCTGTCCGACCCCCGGATCCATGGTGTCCATCAGCTGCGGACCCGGATGGCCGGATCGGTGATGATGATCCAGATGCACGTCGACATGGACCCGGCCCTGACGCTCGAGGCGGCCCATGCGATCATTGTCGAGGCCGAGAACCGGCTGCTGGCAGCCTTCCCCATGGCGGACATCCTGATCCATCCCGACCCCCACGGCCGCGCCGAACCCGAGGGTGTCCCCACCGCCGGTCCAGCTGTGGATGAGGCCGGGGCCGAGGCCGAAGCCGCGCCGGAAGTCGAGCCGGCCCCGCGCGGGCCATGGTCCTGACACGCACAATGGCGGTGTCACTAACGGGCGATTAACGCCCTCGGGCGCATGGATTTCGCATGTCGGCCTGCGTCCTGTTTCATTTTCCCTTCGACCCCGGTTCGCGCACGGCGCGCCTTGCCCTGGGCGAGGCCCGGGTGGAGTGGACCGAGGTCCTGGTCCGCCCCTGGGAGCCGGGCTGCCCGCTCGGCGAGCTCAACCCGTCCGGCATGCCGCCGGTGGTCCAGACCAGCGAGGCCGGCAAGGCACTGACGCTGTGCGAACCGGCCGCGGTTCTGGGCTGGCTCGAAGACCGGTCCAAGACCCCCTTCCTGCTGCCGGCCGACCCCGGCGAACGGGCGGAGGCCCGCCGGCTGGTGACCTGGTTCGACCGCCGCTTCACCGACGAGGTCGACGCCGTCCTGCTGCACGAGCGGATGGAAAAGCCGCTGCTGCGGCTGGGGCCGCCCGAAGCCCGGGCCCTGCGCGAGGGTCGCGAGGCGTTGCGCGCTCACCTGACGATGCTGGAGGATCTTGCCGCCCAGCGCGACTGGCTGGCCGGTCGGCGCCTCAGCCAGGCCGACATCGTCGCCGCCGCCCATCTGTCGGTGCTCGACTATTTCGGCGAGATCGCCTGGAAATCCTGTCCGGCGCTGAAGACCTGGTACATGAAGCTGAAGTCGCGGCCCTGTTTCCGGCCCCTGCTGGCCGACCGGTTCCAGGGCCTGCAGCCGTCGGCCCATTATACCGACCTCGACTTCTAGGGCGCGGCGCGTCAAACGACGCCCATGGCGACCGACCTCCGTCAATCCATCCGCGACAGCGCCGCCACCCTGGGTTTCGACGCCTGCCGGTTCGCCTCGGCGGCCGAGCCGTGGAGCGCGGGCGAACGGCTGGCGCATTTCGTCGAGGCCGGGCGGCACGGCGAAATGGGCTGGATGGAGACGACGCTCGAGCGCCGCAGCCACCCCACCGCCATGTGGAGCGAGGCGCGCACGGCCATCGTCCTCGGCCTCAACTACGGCCCCGACCATGACCCCCTGCCCGAACTGGCCGACCGCTCGGCCGGCTATGTCTCGGTCTATGCCCGGGGTGACGACTATCACGAGCTGATCAAGGGGCGGCTGAAGACCCTGGCCGGACAGGTCGCGGCCCGCACCGGCGAGGACGTCAAGGTGTTCGTGGATACGGCCCCGTTGATGGAAAAGCCGCTGGCCCAGCGGGCCGGGCTCGGCTGGCAGGGCAAACACACCAATCTGCTGTCGCGGGAACACGGCAACTGGCTGTTCCTCGGCGTCATCCTCAGCGCCGCCGTCCTCCCGGTCGACGCGCCCGAGACCGAACATTGCGGCAGCTGCACCGCCTGTCTGGACATCTGCCCGACCCGGGCCTTCCCGGCCCCGTTCCAGCTGGATGCCCGCCGCTGCCTGTCCTATCTGACCATCGAATTTCCGGGGCCGTGGCCGGTCGCGTTCCGCGCGGCGACCGGCAGCCGCATCTATGGCTGTGATGACTGTCTGGCGGTGTGTCCATGGAACAAGTTCGCCGCGGCGTCACGCGAGGCCCGGCTACAGGCGCGTGACGGCCTGAACGGACCGCGGCTGGCCGAACTGGCCACGCTGGACGATGCCGCCTTCCGCACCCTGTTCTCCAAGAGCCCGGTCAAGCGCATCGGTCGGGCCCGGTTCCTGCGCAATGTCCTGTACGCGATCGGCAACAGCGCGGACGATGCCCTGATCCCCGTGGCGACCCGGCTGATCGACGACCCGGCACCGCTGGTGCGCGGCGCGGCCGTCTGGGCCCTGTCACGTCTGATGGCGGATGACGCCTTCGCTGTTCTGGCGGTGCAGCGGGCGGCCGTTGAAGCCGATCCGGAGGTGCTGGCGGAATGGCGAAGTGGCGAACGCCCCTAGCCCATGGCGGTGCCGACACCGGTGCCGCCGCCCGGCGTGTGGGCCACGTCCAGCAGCTTGATCCGGAACACCAGCACCGCATTGCCCGGGATTTTCGGCGGGCCGCCGCGTTCGCCATAGCCCAGGGCCGGCGGCACATAGAGCAGCCACTCGTCGCCGACCTTCATCCGCTGCAGGGCCTCGGTCCATCCGGGCACCACGTCCGCCGGCGTCGTCACATAGGGCGTGCCCCGGGCGAACGAACTGTCGAAGACGGTGCCGTCGGTGAGCGAGCCTTCATAGTCGACCCGGACCAGGTCATTGCCGTCGGGGCTTTGCCCACCGGCCGGCCCCGCCGCGATCACCTTGTACTGGAGGCCGGACGGCAGGGTCTGGACCCCCTCGACCCGGGCATTGTTGGTCAGGAAGAACTCGGCCGCCCGGGCGTTGGCGGCCAGATCGGCATCCGGTGCCGCATCACCGCCGCAGGCCGCGACCAGCAGTGCCAGCGAAAGGACCGCAGCCCTACCCCATCCGAAGCGCATAACCCTTGTCCTTCAAGGCCTCGCCGATCGCGTCGGCATGGGCGCTATCGCGCGTTTCGACCATGATGTCGAACTCCGCCCCCTTGGCCGGAACATCCAGCGCCAGACGGTTGTGGACGACGTCGATGATGTTGCCGCCGACGTCGCCGATCACCGCCGCCATCGTCGACAGAATGCCGGGCCGGTCGTCGCTGAGAATGCGGAAAACGACCAGCCGCCGCTCGCGCACCATCTCGCGGTTCAGGACCACGGCCAGCATCCGCGCGTCGATATTGCCGCCGCACAGCACCAGCCCGACCTTCATGCCGCGGAAGCGGTCCGGGTGGGCCAGCAGGGCGGCCAGGCCGCCCGCGCCCGCGCCCTCGGCGACGGTCTTCTCCAGCGTCGCATACAGGGCCACGGCCTTTTCGAAATCCTCTTCCTCACAGACGAGCACATCCTCGACCAACGGGTCGGCCAGGGCGAAGGGAATGTCGCCGACCGCCTTGATGGCGATACCCTCGGCGATGGTCGCGCCACCGCATTTCGGCGTTTCGCCCTTCCGGCGCGCGCTGAAGGACGGATACATGGCGGCCTCGACACCGAAGATGCGGATGTCGGGCCTGATCGCCCGGGCCGCGATCGAACAGCCGGCGATCAGACCGCCGCCGCCGATCGGAATGATCAGGGCATCGAGATCCGGCGCATCTTCGAGAAATTCGATGGCGCAGACACCCTGGCCGGCGACGATGCCTGCATCATCGAAGGCCGAGATGAAAACATAGCCATGCTCGACCTGGAGCCGTTTGGCCTCCTCGGAGGATCCGGAGAAATCGGCCCCGTGGATCACGACGGTGGCCCCGTGCGCGCGGGTTCCGTCGACCTTGGTGAAGGGCGTGCCCACAGGCATGACGATGGTCACCGGAATGCCCAGACGCCCCCCGTGGTAGGCTAGGGCCTGGGCGTGGTTGCCGGCCGAGGCCGCGACCACGCCGCGCCGGCGTTCGTCGGGCGTCAGCTGGCTGAGCCGGTTCAGGGCTCCGCGCTCCTTGAACGAGCCGGTGAAATGGAGGTTGTCGTATTTGACCCAGACCTCGGCCCCGGTGCGCTGCGACAGCCGCCGGGAGTGGCGAACGGGGGTGCGATCGACCTGACCGGCGATCCGCTGCTGGGCGGCCTGGATGTCGGCGAAGGTGACGGTCATGAACGATCCTGACGCTTCCGGTGCCGAACCTCGTCCGGTCATGGCTGCGGTTTTGGCCCACAGCGACTGTCGTCGCAACCTTGACCTTGGCCGCTGCGTTAGGCGTGATGAGGATATAGACTGCCCGACGAATTACCGGAGTCCGCCCCATGTCGATCCGCCCCCTGCTCGCCCTCGCCGCCGTGGCCGTTTTCGGCGCGGCCTGTGCGCCGACCACCGGCTCGACTCCGTACAGACCTCCAGTGTCGACGGCCTTCAATGCCGAGGCCTTTGCCTGGTCGGCCCGCACCGGCCAGGCCGCGATCAACGGGCGAGTCGATTTCCGTCGCGACGGCCAGACCTATGAATGCACCGGCTCGGTCGCCCTGACGCCGGACACCCCGTATACGCGGAACCGCTTCAACATCCTGTACGGATCGATCGACCGGGCCGCCGTGCCCGAGGCGGTCGTGCGCGCCCGCACCGTGTCCGATCCCAACGCCGACTATCGGTCCTTCGTCCGGTCCACCACCTGCAATAACGGCCGCTTCAGCTTCACCGGCCTGCCTGACGGTGGCTGGTTCGTCATCACCCCGGTCAGCGCCGGCGGCGAGCGGGTCGTGCTGATGCGCCGCGTCGAGACGCGTGGCGGCCGTACCGTGAATATCACCCTGTAGACAGTGTCCGTGCGTTCAACCGGGTCCGCCCCCTCGGGACGGGCCGTTTCCGGGAGTTAACCATGCGTCGCCCCGCCCTGATGCCGGCCGCCCTGTTCGTTGCCGCCCTGACCCTCGCCGCCGCACCGGCCGCGGCCCAGTATTATGATCACGGCTCCCGGGACTATGGCCGCGATCATGACCGGGACTACGGTCGTGACTACGGTCGTGACTATGGGCAGGCCCGCACGAGCTGGGGGTCGGTGCCGGCGACGGCCGGCTGGCGCAGCCAGCTGGACCGGCCGGGCGACTATCGCTGCGACGCCTTCTGGGACGCCCATCGTACCGACTGCGCCGCTCCGTGGCGCGATCAGCGCCGGTCCAGCGGCTATGGATACGGTTACGGCTGGAACAGTCCGGGCTATGGCCACTCCGATCCCTACTACGGGCGTCCGGCCGCGCACGGCGGCAGCCGGTATGGCTATTCGTCGCGTCGCCGCGGCTATGGGTACGCCCCCCTGGACACCGACCGGGGCGAGGCATGGCACGGGGCCTACGGCCGCCCCGACCTGGTCTATGCGAACAATGACCACCGCGCCGGCCGGGACGCCCGGCGCATGGCCTGGTGCCGGTCAAACTACCGATCCTACGACCCGGCCAGCGGCTATTATCGCGCCTACAGCGGTCGCCTCGTCTATTGCGGCTAGGCGGCACCGGACTGCGGGGGTAGGACCATACGGTCAAGGCGATCACAGAACCGTTGGTAACCGCCGTTCGCCATCCTTTGGCCGTATCGTCCCCGCCTTTGGGGCAACTCCCCCTCGGGGGATCCAGTCAATCGGGAGGCGTCCATGTCCCAGCACAATATCTCGGGTTCCGAGGCCTTTGACCGCACCCCGCAGGTGATGATCCGGTCTGTACGGACCGGCGGTCTGCGCCGGCGTCGCGCCCGCATGGCCGGGGCCTTCATCGCCGGGGCCATCGCCACGGTGATCGGCGTGGCCATCGCCGCCGCCGCCGTGTTCAGCCCGGCCCTGTTCGGCTAGAGCCAGGTCGCGCCGGTTTGACGCCGGACCCCCTTTTCGGATTCCCGACGCTGCGACCCGCACCGCGAACGTCTAGGCCAGCCACACCATCCGGCGGATATCGGTCGGGGCGTTACGCGCCCGGCTGAACGCCTGCCGGACCTCACCCGTATAGAGAAAGCCTGCCTTCTCCAGCACCCGGCCCGAGGCCGGATTGTCCGGGAAATGGCCGGCCACCAGGGCACGACGCTTCCAGTGGCGGCCGGCCCAGACCAACGCCCCCTCCAGCGCCTCGGTGGCGAACCCCCGGCCCCAGAACGGCCGGCCGATCCAGTAGCCCGTCTCGGGTGCGGGATCGGCGTCCTCGAACAGCCCGATGACGCCGACAGGCCCCAGGTCTTCATGGTCGATCAGGAAGGTCGCCCCGCGCCGGGGGTCCTGCCCCTGGAGCGAGTCGATAAAGCCTTCGGCGTCGCCGACGGCATAGGGATGCGGCATCCGCAGCGTCATGCGCGCCACGTCGATATCATTGGCCAGGGCCGCCAGACGCAGCGCGTCCTGCGGACGGGGCGCGCGCAGAACCAGACGTCGCGTCTCGACGACAGGAGAGATTTCGATCACGCACATGGGCGCCTCGCGAAGTGTGCGCCGCCGTCCTTGAGTCAGGGCTCGGGCGGGCTTCGAGGCGGGGAAACGCAAACGGGGAGCCTGGTTGACCCAGACTCCCCGCGGAAAAATTCCCTGGTCCGGATCGCAGCTCTTCGAGCCATGCGCGATCCGGGAGGTATCCGTTTCGCGCTACTCGGCGGCCATCGCCACAGTGTCGTTGGCCGGCATAATGGAGACGTAACAACGGCCGCCACGTTTGGTGGTGAATTTCACCGCGCCGTGGGCAAGGGCGAACAGGGTGTGATCGCGACCGAGGCCGACATTGTCACCCGGGTGGAAGGTGGTGCCGCGCTGGCGCACGAGGATGTTGCCGGCCAGCACGCGCTCGCCGCCGAACTTCTTCACGCCAAGGCGCTTCGACTCGGAGTCGCGACCGTTACGCGACGAACCACCGGATTTTTTGTGAGCCATAGGTCTGCTCCGTCACTCTTCAGTTTGCGCCTGCGCGCGTCGCACCGTCTGCGGTGCGGGTTGAACTCGGATTAGGCGTCGTCGCCGGCCTTGTCCGCCTTCTTGGCGGGGGCCTTCTTGGCGGGAGCCTTCTTGGCTTCGGGCTTTTCAGCCTTGGGCGCGGCGGCCTTCTTGACCGGAGCGGCCTTGGCGGTCGCGGCGGCCTTCGGGGCCTTGGCCGGCTTGGCCTCGGTCTCGTCGACGCGCGGGGCCAGGCCACGGGCACGAAGGTTCATCTCGGCCTTGGTCATCAGGTCGACCGTGCCGTCCCATTTGGCGGTCTCGCCGGCACCGGCGATGCCGGTGATGCGCAGGACCGATTCCATCTGGCGATGGCCGTTGGTACGGCGATAGCCCTGGCGACGGGTCTTCTTGAAGATCTTGATCTTCTCACCCTTGCGGGTTTCGACCAGGGTCGCGGCGACCGAGGCGCCGGAGATCAGGGGGGCACCAAGGGTCACACCCTTGTCACCGCCCAGCATGAGCACGTCGCCGAACGACATCTCGGCACCCGCATCACCATCCAGCTTTTCGACGACGATAACGTCGCCCGGTTGGACCCGGTACTGCTTGCCGCCGGTCTTGATCACCGCGTACATTTGAAGCCTCAGCGTAAACGCAAAAAAGATAGCGCCCGCCGGGCAAACCCCGCGGGCGAAGAGCGGCGACATATACGGACGAGGCTCGCGGAGTCAACGTGAAACGGGCCCGAAAGGCCGCGAAACCCGCGAATTCGCCGGATGACCTAGCCGGTTTTCCGCCGTCGTGCCAAATCTGGCGACGAACCGAGGATCACGACACCCCATGACGGACCGAGCGGATCGCCGCATTCAGGCTGCCCGGACGGTCATCGCCCATGTCGCCGGACATCTGCAGGCCGACCTGTCGGTCCGGCTTTGGGACGGACAGGTGCTGCCGCTGGGGCCGGGCGCGCGCACCGACATCCAGATCGTGATTGCCGGTCCCGCCGTCATCCGCCGCCTTCTGCTGAAGCCGGGGTTGATGACCCTGTTCGAACTGTTCGCGACCGGCGACCTCGCCATCGAGGGCGGCAGTCCGCTGGAGGCGGCCGACCGCTGGGACCACGGCCGCGCCGTGCACCTAGCCCGGCGCGTCGACAAATGGCTGCTGGCCCGGCAGGCCCTGCACTTCCTGTGGGGCCGGGATCGCGTGGAGCGCGCGCCGGCCAGCTATGACCAGACCGGGCGCGAGGGGATCGGTGCCGGACAGGCCGGCCGGCGGGACCCGGACTTCATCCGTTTCCACTATGATGTCTCCAACGATTTCTATGCCCTCTTCCTCGATCCGGGCCTGACCTATTCGAGCGCCTATTTCACCCGCCCGGACGCCACGCTCGAAGAGGCCCAGACCGAAAAGCTGGACCGGATCTGCCGCAAATTGCGGCTGCGGCCGGGACAGACCCTGCTGGACGTCGGCTGCGGCTGGGGCGGTCTGGCGTGCTGGGCCGCACAGAACTACGGGGTCGAGGTACATGGTGTGACCCTGTCCCAGGCCCAGCTCGACCATGGCCACGCCCGGGTCAGCGCCCTGGGCCTGGATCATCTGGTCACCCTGGAACTGAAGGACTATCGCGAGATCGACCCGGGGGTGACCTATGACGCCATCTCCCAGGTCGAGATGTTCGAACACGTCGGCCTGGCCAACCACGACCGGCATTTCGCCGAAATGCACCGGCTGCTGAAACCGGGCGGCCTCTATTTCCACCAGGCCTCGGTGCGGCGCGGCGGCCGCGGCCCGATCCGCCCGACACCGACCACCCGGGTCATCACCCGCTTCATCTTCCCCGGCGGCGAGCTGGACACCATCGGCATGACCGTCACCAACCTCGGCCGCTCGGGCTTCGAGGTCCTGGACGTGGAGAATATGCGCGAGCATTTCGAACTGACATTGCGCACCTGGTCACAACGTCTCTACCTGGCTCGCGACCAGGCCCGTGCCCTGGTCGGGGACGCCAGGACCCGGCTGTGGCTGATCTATTTCGCCCTGTTCGCCAAGGGGTTCGAACGGGGGTCGGTACTGGTCTACCAGACCGTGGCGCGCCGGCGTCGACCGGGGGCGTCCGGCCTGCCGCTGGACCGGCGCAGTCTTCATTCCTGACGGAATTGGCCTCGACCGTTATATAGTAACAGGTTATGCAGCGGCCGATGTCGCCGCCCGATCTGCAACCCCCGGTCCTTCTGTCCCTGCTCGGCGGTGGATTCGTCGCGGCCTTCCTGCATGCGGCCCTGCCGACCCACTGGCTGCCGTTTGTCCTGGTGGGCCGGGCGCAGGGCTGGAGCGGGCCGCGCTCCCTGGCCACCGTCACCGCCGCCGGCCTGGCCCATATCGCCTCGACCGCCCTGTTCGGCCTGCTGATCGTGGTCGCAGCCCTGGCGCTGGACTCCTGGGTGCGGGGCCTGTTGCCCAATCTGTCGGCCGGCCTGCTGCTGATGTTCGGCCTGTTCTATCTGGGGCGATCGCTGTGGGTTCACGCCGTCACCCCGGACGACCCCAGCCTGCGGACGCCCGCGCCCGCCGTTTCGGACCGGGCCGCCATGCTGGGTCTGGTTATCATGATGGCGGTTTCGCCGGGCGAGGTCCTGTTGCCGCTGTATCTGCATTCGGCCACGGCGGGCCTGCCGACCCTGGCCCTGCTGACGCTGATGCTGGCCCTGGGCACGGTGCTGGGCATGGCCGTCTTCACCGCCCTGGCCCGGGCCGGGGCCTCTTTGCTGAGGCTGGAACGCTGGGCCCGCTATGAAGGGGCCGTGCTCGGTCTGGTGCTGATCGGGCTGGCCGTGATCATTTTCCTCTACCGCCACTGACGCGCGCGATTCCCTCCCCGACGATCTGGCTCTAGGGTCCGGCCTATGGCCGCTTCGCACGATCACCCTGCCCACACTCACGACCACGGCCACGGGCACGGGCACAGCCATGGGCACGGCGGTCACAGCCACGGACCGGTGGACACCGGCGACTGGCGCTATGCCGTCGGCCTGCTCGTCAATCTGGCCTTTGTCGTCTGCGAGGTCGTGGCCGGCCTGTTCAGCGGCTCCGCGGCCCTGCTGGCCGACGCCGGGCACAATCTGTCGGACGTGCTCGGCCTGGCCATGGCCGGCGGGGCGGCCTGGCTGGTCCGCCGGTCCAGCGGCCAGAATCTGACCTACGGCTACGGCAAGGCCACCGTCCTGGCCGCCCTGGCCAACGCCCTGCTGTTGATCTTCGCCTGCGGGGCCATCGCCTTCGAGGTCGTGCGCCGTCTGGCCGAGCCCGCACCGGTGGCCTCGGGTGTGGTGATGATCGTGGCCGGCATCGGCTTCGTCATCAATCTGGGCACCGCCCTTATGTTCATGCGCGACCAGCACAGCGATCTGAACGCCCGCGGGGCCTATCTGCACATGATGGCCGACGCCGGCATATCGCTGGGCGTGGTCGTGGTCGGGGCGCTGATCATGGTCACCGGCTGGTCGATCCTCGATCCCCTGATCAGCGTCGCCATCGTCATCGTGATCCTGATCGGCACCTGGGGCCTGCTGAAGGACTCGGTCAGCCTGGCCATCGACGCGGCCCCGGCCCACATCGACGTCGAGGCCGTGCGGGCGGCCCTGTCGGCCCTGCCAGGGGTCCGCGCCGTACATGACCTGCACGTCTGGGGCCTGTCGACCACCGAGGCGGCCCTGACCGTCCACGTGGTCCACGACCGGGTCGATGCCGCCGCCCTGCTGGCGGAGGCGCAGGCTCTGGCCCGCGACAAATTCGGCATCCGGCACACGACCCTGCAACTGGAAACCGGGCCGTCGCCCGACTGTCCGGACTGCTGAGTCTTCACAAGGCCGTCGCGAGCCGCCATCTAGCGCGGCATGACCTCTCCGCATTCCGACAAGATCCCCGTCACCGTCCTCACCGGCTATCTCGGCGCCGGCAAGACGACCCTGCTGAACCGCATCCTCACCGGCGACCACGGCAAGCGCTATGCCGTCATCGTCAATGAGTTCGGCGAGATCGGCATCGACAACGACCTCGTGGTCGGGGCCGACGAGGATGTGTTCGAGATGAACAACGGCTGCGTCTGCTGCACGGTGCGCGGCGACCTGATCCGCGTCGTCGCCGGCCTGATGAAGCGCCAGCGCCCGGGTCAGCCGGCCTTTGACGCCATCATCGTCGAGACCACCGGCCTGGCCGATCCGGGTCCGGTGGCCCAGACCTTCTTCGTCGACGAGGACGTCAAGGCGAAGACACAGCTGGACAGCGTCACCTGTCTGGTCGACGCCAAACATGTGATGGCGCGGCTGGACGACTCCAGGGAGGCCCGCGAGCAGGTCGCCTTCGCCGACCGCATCATTCTCAACAAGGTCGACCTCGCCTCGCCGGCGGAGCTGGTCGCGGTCGAGGCCCGGCTGCGCAGGCTGAACCCGCTGGCCCCGATCACCCGGGCCGAACGCGCCGATGTGCCGCTGGACCAGATCCTCGGCCTCGGCGGCTTCGACCTGGACCGCATCCTCGACATCAATCCCGAGTTCGCCAATCCCGCCCACGGTGAGGCCGGCCATGTGCACGATAAACACTGCGGCCACGACCACGACCACGACCACGACCATGACCACGGACACGATCACGGCCACGACCACGGGGCCCGCGGTCACGCGCACGAGGACGACATCAAGGGTATCTCCCTGTCGATCGACGGCCCGATGAACGGCGCGAAATTCACCGCCTGGCTGGACCGGCTGCTGGGCGAGCAGGGCCAGAACATCCTGCGCGCCAAGGGCATCATCGATGTTCAGGGCGAGGACCGGCGGCTGGTGTTCCAGGCCGTGCATATGATCCTCGAGGGTGACCTTCAGCGCGAATGGGGGCCCGACGAGCGCCGCTGGAGTCGCGCCGTCTTCATCGGGCGTGATCTGGACGAGGCGGCGCTGAAGGCCGGGTTCGAGGCCTGTGCCGCATGACCGGTTTCGTCGATCCGACCCGCGAGGCGATGACGGCCTTCCGCGACCTGCCCGCCGATCAGCCGATCGCCATGATCAATCTGGTGCGGTTCCGTGAGGCCGCCGCCTATCCCGCCGACCACCCCGACCATGCCCTCGCCCGGACCGGGGCCGAGGCCTATGCCGCCTATGGCCGCGCCGCCGCCGCCCCCTTTGCCCGCTCCGGCGGTGTTCAGGTCTGGCTGGGACGTCCCGACCTGACCCTGATCGGCCCGGCTGACGAGGCCTGGGATCTGGCCTTCATCGTGCAGTATGAGACCGCCGAACGGTTTATCGTCATGGTTCGGGATCCGGAATATCAGCGGGCCGTGGTCCATCGGCAGGCCGCCGTGGCCGACTCGCGCCTGATCCGCTGCCAGCCGCGCGTCGCGGGCACCGGCTTCGGTGAGGGCTAGGACGATGTCGACGAATTTCAGTTTCGACGCCCAGGTCACCGCGGCCCTGTTCGACAACACCGGCGCGGCCTTCGCCCTGGGTGACGGCTCGGTACGGTTCGCCGGCGGTGAACGGTTCGACGTCCACGACGGGGCCGTGCTCAGCGCGGCGGTTCATCCGTCCGGCGACGGCGTCGTCACCGGCGGTGATGACGGCAAGGTCGCCTGGACCCGCCGCGACGGCAGCCAGGTGCTGGTCGAGACGCCGGGCCAATGGATCGACGCCCTGGACACCGCGCCCGCCACCGGCCTGATCGCCTTTGCCGCCGGCCGCACCCTGACGGTGATCGACGCCGCCGACCCGGCCTTCCGCCGCGACTTCCAGCACGAGCGCACCGTCTCCGGCATCGCCTTCGACCCCAAGGGACGGCGAATCGCCACCTCGACCTATGGCGGCGCGGCCCTGTGGCTGGCACGAATCGCCCAGCAGAAGCCGACCCTGCTGAAATGGGCCGGTTCCCATACCGGCGTGGCCTTTTCGCCCGACGGGGCCTTCGTCGTCACCGCCATGCAGGACAACCAGCTGCACGGCTGGCGGCTGAAGGACGGCAAGAACCTGCGGATGGGCGGCTATCCGTCCAAGGTGCGGTCGCTGGCCTTCCTGTCGAACGGCCAGCTGCTGGCCACGGCCGGGGCCCAGGGTGTGGTGCTGTGGCCCTTCACCGGCAGCAACGGGCCGATGGGGCGCGAGGCCACGGAGATCGGCTTCGACGAATCCAGCCTGGTGACGATGGTGGCGGCGCGAGCCGATCACGGCAGTCTGGTCGCGGGGCTGAACGACGGGCGGGTCTGGGTCGCGGACCCCGCCGGTCGCGGCCTGAATTTCGTCCGCGCCGACAAGGGTGCCGCCATCACCGCCCTGGCCATGCGGTCGGACGGCGGCGCGGCTGCCTGGGCCGGTGAAGACGGCCAGGCCGGTGTGGTCGACCTCTGAAAGCTTGCGCCCGGCGTCAGGATCGCGATCATGGCGCGAACGGCGGGGGCGTCTGACACCATGAAATTCGGCCGAACGCTGCTGATCCTGTTGCTGGCGCTGGTGCTGTTGCCGATCGGAGGCGTGCTGGTGCACGCCGTCGTACCGCCCCCGACCACATTGTTGATGGTCAGCCAGGCTGTGGCCGGCCACGGGCTCGACTACCGCTGGCGCTCGCTCAACCATATCTCGCCGCGTCTGGTCGAGGCTGTCATCGCCTCCGAGGACGCGCGCTTCTGCAGCCATGACGGCTTCGATTTCCAGGCGATCGAGAAGGCGATGGATGACAACGCCCGCGGCCGCCGGGTGCGGGGGGGCTCGACCATCAGCCAGCAGACGGCCAAGAACGTCTTCCTGTGGCCGGGCCGCAGCTGGGTCCGCAAGGGGCTGGAGGCCGGCTATACGGTGCTGATCGAGACCGTCTGGTCCAAGCGCCGGATCGTGGAGGTCTATCTGAACGTCGCCGAATGGGCCCCGGGGGTCTATGGTGCCGAGGCCGCAGCCCGACACTGGTACGGCAAGAGTGCCGATGCCCTGACCGCGCGCGAGGCCGCGCGGCTGGCCGCCATCCTGCCCAGCCCCCGGCGGTACAAGGCCAGCGATCCCGGTCCCTACGTCCGTCGCCGCGCCTCCCGGGTCCAGGCCGCGATGGGCACCGTGCGCAACGAAGGCCTGGCCGTCTGCGTCTTGCGCTGAACGGCCCAGCTTGACGCGACGGACCCGGTGGCGGCCAATGGCGCTGCAATTCAGTCGGGGATCGAAACCCCGGCGAACCGGAGGACACCCCATGAAGCGCCAGTTGATGACGGCCGCGGCCGCCTGCACCCTCGCCATCGCCGCGGTCGGCTGCGCAGGCATGACCGGCGCGACGGTTCCCGCGCCCGGGCCCCAGGGGGCTGCCCCCGCCGACACCGGATCCTTCCCCGTCACCGCCGCCGGCGCGACCGCCTTCGTCGCCGACGCCGAGGCCCGGCTGGCCGATCTGTTCGAATATGCCGCCCGGGTGCAGTGGGTGCGGGCCACCAACATCACCTTCGACACCATGTGGCTGGAATCGCGTGCCAATGCCCAGGTCACCGAGCTGCAGGTCCAACTGGCCACCGAAGCCGCGCGCTTCAACGACGTCCGGGTGCCGGAAGAAGTGCGGCGCAAGCTGAACCTGCTGCGCCTCGGCATTGTCCTGCCCGCCCCCAACCGGCCCGGCGCGGCCGCGGAACTGGCCGAGATCACGACCCGGCTGGACTCGACCTATGCGACCGGCAAATTCGAGTATCAGGGGCGCGAGATCACGCTCGACGATGCAACCGAGATGCTGGCCCAGAGCCGAAATCCGGCCGAAACCAAGGCCCTGTACGAGGGCTGGCGCACCATCTCGCCGGTCATGGCCGACGACTATGCCCGCATGGTCGAGATCGCCAATGAAGGTTCGCGCGATCTGGGCTTCGCCGACACCGGGGCGATGTGGCGCGCGGGCTATGACATGGAACCCGACGCCTTCGCGGCCGAGACCGACCGGCTGTGGGAGCAGGTCAAACCCTTCTACGAGAACCTGCACTGCTATGTCCGCGCCCGGCTGAACGCGAAATACGGCGATGCGGTCCAGCCGGCCGCCGGCCCGATCCGCGCCGACCTTCTGGGCAATATGTGGTCGCAGCAGTGGGGCAACATCTATGACGTCGTGGCCCCGACCACCGGCGGCGCGTCCAGCTATGACATGACCGAACTGCTGACCCGGGCCGGCTATGACGCGACCAGGATGGTCCGCACCGGCGAGGGCTTCTACACATCGCTGGGCCTGGACCCCCTGCCCGATACCTTCTGGGAACGCAGCCAGATCACCCGGCCGCGCGACCGTGAGGTGGTCTGCCACGCCTCGGCCTGGGACGTCGACAACCGCGACGATCTCCGCATCAAGATGTGCACCCAGGTCAACGCCGACGACTTCTACACAGTCCACCACGAGCTGGGTCACAACTACTACCAGCGCGCCTACAAGGATCAGCCGTTCCTGTTCAAGAACGGGGCGAACGACGGCTTCCACGAGGCGATCGGCGATTTCGTCGGCCTGTCAGCCCTGACCCCGACGTATCTGAACCAGATCGGCCTGCTCGACACGGTCCCGGGTGCATCCGAGGACATTCCCTTCCTGCTCAAGATGGCGCTCGACAAGATCGCCTTCCTGCCGTTCGGCCTGATGGTCGACCGCTGGCGCTGGGACGTGTTCAGCGGCAAGACCGACCCGGCCCACTACAATGACGCCTGGTCGGCCGACATGCTGAAATACCAGGGACTGGTGCCGCCGGGACCACGTCCGGAAGGGGCCTTCGATCCGGGGGCCAAATATCACATCCCCGGAAACACGCCCTACACCCGCTATTTCCTGGCCCACATCTACCAGTTCCAGTTCCAGCGCGCGGCCTGCAAGCAGGCCGGCTGGACCGGACCGCTGCATCGCTGCTCGATCTACGGCAATGAGGCGGTCGGCCAACGCTTCAACGCGATGATGGAAATGGGCCAGTCCCGCCCCTGGCCGGAAGCCATGGCCGCCTTCACCGGCGAACGCCGCAACGACGCCTCGGCGGTGACGGAGTATTTCGCCCCGCTCAACGTCTGGCTGACGGAACAGAACCGCGGCAAGCCCTGCGGCTGGGAGGCCTGACGACCCGACGGCGGACCTGACGGGCGCCGCCTATTAACCGTTCCCGATATCGGTTCCCTTAACCGAAATGCGCCATCCTGCGACCAGGACGGGTCATTGTGTGCCCGTGAACGGAAGCACGCGACCTGAACATGGGCGTTTTCAACTGGATCCGTTCCTGCGGCCGGGCCACCCGGGACTTCGCTGCACGCTTCCAGCGTGAGACGCGCGGCAATGTCGCCATGATCTTCAGCCTCAGCCTGCCGGTGCTGGTGCTGATGACGGTGGGCGGCGTGGACATCCATCGCGCCTCGACCGTTCGCATCAATCTTCAGGATGCGCTGGACGCCGCCACCCTGGCCGCCGCGCGATCGCCCTATACGACCGACACGGACCTGACCCGGGTCGGGCTGTCGGCGCTGAGGGCCAACCTCCAGGCCTATCCGGACATCATCCTGCGGGAAGACCTGACGACCTTCACCATGAACACCGACAGCGTGGTGATCGCCAACTCCAAGGTCGATGTGAAGACCCTGGTCGCCAACATCATCCTGCCGCCCTACGGGCAGTTCATGGACGACTACCTGCCGGTCGGGGCCCATTCCGAGGTCAACCGCTCGTCCAAGAACCTCGAGGTCGCCCTCGTGCTGGACATCACCGGCTCCATGGGCGGTCAGCGACTGACCGACCTGAAAGTGGCGGCCAAGGATCTGGTCGACCTGGTGGTCCAGCCGGTGCAGACGCCCTTCTATTCCCGGATGTCGGTCATTCCCTATGCCGTCGGCGTGAACCTCGGTGCCTACGCCAACAGCGCCCGCGGCACCCCGACCGCCTACCGCAACATTTCCGGTGCCGCCTGGACGACCGGGTCCTCCAAGTCGATTTCGGGCATCACCCGCGCCAGCACCGGAGTCGTGAGCTCGAGCTCACATGGCTTCGCCACCGGCGACTGGATCTGGATCAGCGGCGTCAACGGCATGACCCAGATCAACGACCGCGCGTTCCGCGTGGTGCGGATCAGCAGCAGCGCCTATTCACTGCAGGCCTGGACCGGGTCCAGCTGGGCGACGGTCAATACCACCTCGGGCAACGGCTACAGCAGCTACAGTTCAGGCGGCATCGCCCGCAAATGCCTGGTCTCGGACTGTTCGGTGGTGGTCACCGCCAACGGACACGGACTGTCGAACGACGACTATGTCTACATCTCGAACGTCAGCGGCATGACCGGGATCAACGGCTCCGGCTACCAGGTGTCTGACGTCACGACCAACACCTATTCCATCGGTGAAAACGGGGCGAGCTGGGGCAACTACAGCTCCGGGGGGCGGTCCTACTGTGGCCAGTACGGCTGCGAGTACCGCGTGTTCCGCAACCCCTCGAACGCCATCCGCGCCCTGCCGGCGAGCACCTGCGTCAGCGAGCGCACCGGGGCCCAGGCCTATACCGACGCCTCGCCGGGGTCGGCGCGGGTCGGGTTCAACTACGCCAACAGCAACAATGTCTGCCCGACCGCCTCGATCCTGCCGCTGTCCAGCAACATCTCGACGATCAAGAACCTGATCAACAGTCTGTCGGATGACGGCTCCACCGCGGGCCACATCGGCACCGCCTGGGGCTGGTACACCGTATCGCCGAATTTCAACGCCCTCTGGCCGTCCAATGGTGCGGGTGTGCGCAATGAGCGCGACCTGCTGAAGGCCGTGATCATCATGACCGACGGGGATTACAACACCCCCTACTGCTCGGGCGTGATCGCCCAGAACGCATTGTCGGGGTCCGGAGGCTCGACCGACAAGATCGCCTGCAACGCCACCAACGGCCACTCCTTCGATCAGGCCCGGTCCCTGTGCGACGCGATGAAGGCGCAGGGCATCATCGTCTACACGGTCGGATTCCAGGTGTCGTCCGGCAGCAGCGCGGCCGACATCCTGGCCCAGTGCGCCACCAGCACGGCCCATGCCCACCTGCCGGCCAGCGGGGCCGACCTAACCGATGCCTTCAAGGCCATCGGCCGTGACATTACCCGCCTGAGAATTTCGCGATAGCGCGACGCTCCCCGGGACCGGTTTCCCGCCAGACCGTCGGGGATCATCAAGCCTTAACCGCGCTGCTTCAGACTCGTGCGCTTACAGCCGGGCGATCCTGCCCGGCGACATGGCTGGACCGACATCCATGGCAGACCGAGACCGGCGCTTCCTTTCTGGCCTGAGGACCCTTGTCCGCCGGCTGCGATCCGACGTGCGCGGCAATGTCGCGATGATCTTCAGCCTCACCCTGCCGGTGCTGGTCCTGATGACGCTCGGCGGGGTCGACATTCACCGCGCCTCGACGGTGCGGGTCAATCTTCAGGATGCGCTGGACGCCGCCACCCTGGCCGCGGCCCGCTCGCCCTATACGACGGACGCGGACCTGTCCCGGGTCGGGCTGGCGGCGCTGAGGGCCAATCTGCAGGCCTATCCGGACATCCTCCTGCGCGAGGACCAGACCACCTTCACCCTGGACAGCGACAGCGTGGTGGTCGGCAGTTCCAAGGTCGATGTGAAGACCCTGGTCGCCAACATCATCCTGCCGCCCTACGGCAAATTCATGGACGACTACCTGCCGGTCGGGGCCCATTCCGAGGTCGACCGCTCCTCCCGGAACATCGAGGTCGCCCTGGCCCTGGACATGTCCGGCTCCATGCGAGGCCAGAAACTGCGGGACCTGAAGGCCGCGGCCAAGGACCTGGTCGACCTGATCGTGCAGCCGGTCCAGACGCCCTACTACTCAAGGGTGGCGCTGGTACCCTGGTCCTATTCGGTCAATCCCGGGCGTTATCTGAACGACGTGCGTGGCCCGGTCACCGGCTCGACCCCGATCACCGACATCGGGATCGACCTGACAGGCCCGCAACGCAGCATCAGCAAGGCCTCGCGGAAGCGCCCGGTCGAAATCACGTCCCGGGGGCACGGCTTCGCCAACGGCGACGTCGTCTGGGTCTCGGGCGTGGGCGGCATGACCCAGATCAACAACCGGGCCTTCGTGGTCGCGGGCCGGAGCAACAACAGCTTCGAGCTGAATGATCAGAACGGCAACCGCATCGACGGGCGCAACTACGGGAGACTTCTGGGGCGATCGGGCCGGATCCAGAAATGCCGCAACAATGATTGCGCCCTCACCGTCACCTCGACCCGACACGGCCTGGGGGACAACGATCACGTCTATATCACCGGTGTCTCCGGGATGACCGAGGTCAACGACCGGATCCATCGGGTCGGCAACCCCACGACCGATACCTACACCATCGACGTGGACCCGGCCGGGTTGTCGCCCTACCGGTCCGGCGGCCGGTCCTGGTGCGCCCGGCCCGGCTGTACCTGGTATGCCTTCGAAAACGAGAACCGGAACCTCACCACCCACAGGATCAGCGACTGCGTCACCGAACGCACCGGCAGGGAAGCCTACACCGACGCGGCTCCGACCGGGTCGGCCCGGGTCGGTCGCAACTATCCGGACCGGGACGGCGCCTGCATGGAAAGCACCATCCAGCCGCTGTCGAGCAGCATCAGCGGCATCAAGACGGACATCGATGATCTGACGGTCAGCGGCTCGACCGCCGGCCAGATCGGCATCGCCTGGGGCTGGTACATGGTGTCGCCGAATTTCGGCGCGCTGTGGCCGTCGTCGGCGGGGGCCGCCTACAATACGGCCGAGACCCTGAAGGCCGTGATCATCATGACCGACGGCGAGTTCAACGCCCCCTACTGCAACGGGGTGATGGCCCGGGGCTACAATGCGCCCAACGCCGAGAGCAACAACTGCGACCCCGACAACGGTGAGCCCTATGCCCAGAGCCGGGCCCTGTGCGACGCGATGAAGGCCCAGGGGATCATCGTCTATACGGTCGGGTTCCAGATCGGGAACAGCGGCAACGCCCGGGCCCTGCTTCAGTACTGCGCCTCGACCCCCGGCGGCTTCCACGACGCCGGCAGCGGGACCGAGCTGTCCGAGGCCTTCAATGCCATCGGCCGGGACATCACCAAACTCCGGATATCCCGCTAGGTCGACAACGGTCGGGACGGGTCCGGCCGTCAGATCAGCCGGATTTCGCGCAGGCGCTCCATCAGGAAGTCCTCGGCCATGATCGCCTTGCCGGCATAGCGGTCGGGATTGTCGTCCGTCACCATCGTCGGCAGGGTCTCGATCACGAAATCCGGGTTGAAATGCAGGAAAAACGGCGTCGAATAGCGGGCGAAGCTGGCCCGCTCCGGGGCCGGATTGACCACCCGGTGCGTCGTCGACGGCAGGACGTGGTTGGTCAGGCGCTGCAGCATGTCGCCGATGTTGACCACCAGGGCCCCCGGCGGCGGCGCGATATCCAGCCAGTCGCCCTCGGCGTCCTTGAGCTGGAGCCCCGCCTCCTCGGCCCCGAGCAGCAGGGTGATCACATTGATGTCCTCGTGGGCCCCGGCCCGGACCCCGGGAGCCCCGGCCGGAACCGGCGGATAGTGCAGCATCCGCAGCACACTGTTGCCGAGCTGGACCTTGTCCTCGAAATAGTCGTCGCCGAGCTGCAGATAGCGGGCAATCGCTTTCAGGATCTTGCGACCCAGCTGATCCATGGCGTCGAACATGCCGTACAGATGCGCCTGGAAGCCGGCGATCTCGGTCGGCCACAGATTGTCGCGCATGTATTTGCGATAGGGGTGCCCCTCGGGCAGTTCGCGGCCGACGTGCCAGAACTCCTTGAGATCGACGGCACTGGCGTCCTTGGCCGCCTCGACGCCGAACGGGGTCAGACCCCGCGCCCCGCCGGTTCCGGGCATATGGTAGGCGCGTTTGACGTCCTCCGGCAGGGCGAAAAAGGCCTTGGCATCCGCAATGGCCGCCTCGATCGTCGCCTCATCGATCCCGTGATCGGAGAGCACCGCGAATCCGTAGCGCTTGAACGAGGCCCCGAGGGCGTCGGCAAACCGCTGGAAATCGGTCTCATACAGCGCCATCGAGACGGGCGCGATCGATCGGTGCCGGGTCGGTCCAGCGGAAGAGGCGTTCAGGGACGTGCTCACGATCGTGACCTTTGCTAGCGGTGGGAGATAGTTCCATACGCCCCATTGCCGGAAATTGGCAAAGCCCGCCGCACGCCGGCCATTCATTCCCGGTACAGAATGGAACCTTCACTGTGGGGTGACGTTTTCGCGGCTGACGCCTCTTCCAACCCAAAGGACTTCCAACATGCGCTCCAAGCTTTACCTGACCGGTGCCAGCATCGCTATTTTGCTCGGCGGCGCGGCCTGCACGACCATGGACCCCTACAGCTCGACGCCGCGCCGCAACAATACGGCGACCGGTGCGATCGGCGGTGCCATCGGCGGTGCCCTGCTGGGCTATCTGACCAACACCTCCAACAGTGAACAGGGTCGCAAGAACGCCCTGATCGGCGCCGGCATCGGCGCACTCGGGGGCGCGGCCGTCGGGGCCTATATGGACCGCCAGCAGCGCGAGCTGGAAGCCGAGCTTTCGGGCACCGGCGTCGGCGTGGCCCGCCAGGGCGACAACCTGGTCCTGCGCATGCCGTCGGACGTGACGTTCGCGTCGAACCAGTCGGCCGTGAACACGCGCTTCTACGCCACGCTCGATGACGTCGCCGGCGTGCTGAACCGCTATGACCAGTCGACCATCGACATCATCGGTCATGCCGACTCCGACGGGGCCGATGACTATAATCTCGACCTGTCGCGTCGCCGGGCCTCGTCGGTCGCCCAGTATCTGGTCAGCCGCAACGTCCTGGCCGATCGCCTCTATGTCGACGGTCGCGGCGAGAGCGAACCGGTCGCGTCCAACGCCACCGCCGAAGGCAAGGCGATGAACCGTCGTGTTGAGATCGTGATCCGGCCGTTCCGCGGCTAGGGTTCTTCACCGTTATCCCTGCAGGGCGGGCGGCACTCCGATGCCGTCCGCTCCGGCAATTTGGGGGGGCGCCCCCTTTTTCCGGCCGCACGCCGTTCCGTGATTTGCGAATCCCGAACCGGCGTGCTCCCTGTGTCCGTCTATCGATCCGAGGGATTGCGGTGCGGCCTGACCACAAGGAATTCATCGACGGCGTCAAGCTGGCGGCGATTGCCATCGCCGCCGCCGCCCTGACCGCCACCCTCGTCATCGGAGCCGGACGGGCGGTCCTCGATCGTTCGCCCCCGGAGTCCGTCCCCCCGACATCGCGCCTGAATCCGGCCGCCGGCCGCTAGGTTCGGCCCACGGACGTATAGGCAAAGCCCCGGGCGCGCATGTCCTCCGGGCGGTAGACATTGCGCAGATCGACCATCACGGGCTGCCGCATCAACAGTTTGACGCGATCGAGGTCCAGGGCCCGGAACTGGTTCCATTCGGTCAGGATGACGACGACGTCCGCCCCGGCGACCGCCTCGTAGGGCCCGTCCTTGAACTGGACGTCATCCAGCAGCCGCGCGGCCTCCTCCATGCCTTCGGGATCGAAGGCCTGGACCGTGGCTCCGCGGGCGATCAGGGCCGGGATCACGTCGAGGGCCGGGGAATCGCGCATGTCGTCGGTATTGGGTTTGAAGGTCAGGCCCAGCATGGCCACCGTCCTGCCCTTGAGCTCGCCCCCGAGCGCCCCGGCGATGCGCCCGGCCATGGCCTTCTTGCGCGCGTCATTGACCTGGACCGTGGTCTCGACCAGCCGCACCGGACTGCCCGCGTCGGTGGCCGTGCGCACCAGGGCCAGGGTGTCCTTGGGAAAGCAGGATCCGCCATAGCCCGGGCCGGCGTTCAGGAATTTCGAGCCGATCCGCTTGTCCAGGCCGATGCCGCGCGCGACCTGCTGCACATCGGCACCGACCGCCTCGCACAGGTCCGCCATCTCGTTGATGAAGGTGATCTTCAGGGCCAGGAAGGCGTTGGCGGCGTATTTGATCAGCTCGCTGGTCCGGCGGGCCGTGAACAGGATCGGCGTCTCGTTCAGGCTCAGGGGCCGGTAGATTTCGGCCATGACCACCCGGGCCCGGTCGTCCTCGGTACCGACCACGACCCGATCGGGTCGCTTGAAATCCTCGATCGCGGCCCCCTCGCGCAGGAATTCGGGATTGGAGACCACGGCGAACTCGGCGTCGGGACGGCGCGCCCGGATGATGCGTTCGATCTCGTCGCCGGTGCCGACCGGGACGGTCGATTTGGTGACGACGACGGTAAAGCCGTCGATCAGGCCGGCGATCTCCTCGGCGGCGGCATAGACATAGGACAGGTCGGCATGGCCATCACCGCGGCGCGACGGTGTCCCGACGGCAATGAACACGGCGTCCGCGGTCCGGATCGCCTCGGCTCCGTCGAGGACGAAGCTCAGACGACCGTCCCGCACATTGCTGGCCACGAGGGCGTCCAGGCCGGGCTCGAAGATCGGGATCTGACCCTGGTTCAGACGGTCGATCTTGGACGGGTCCTTGTCGACACAGCAAACCACGTGACCGAAATCGGCGAAACAGGCTCCCGATACCAGGCCGACATAGCCGGTGCCGATCATTGCGACGCGCATTCAGAATCCCCTCGTTGGCAGACGGCCGGGATAGCCGCCCCCCCTGACTTTGACCAGCCACCGCTGCGGATCCCGAACGAAAACCGCCGGCCACCTTGCGGGGGCCGGCGGTTCAATCGTG
>NZ_CAXBHE010000009.1:0-124611 GCF_963975535.1 uncultured Brevundimonas sp.
CTATGAATCACGCATCAGACCGCGCGTGAATCCCCTGAATGTCGATTGGACCTAGGCCTGACGCGGACCATCCGTCGGGTCAGGCCACCATGACGGTGCCGATGAGCAGATGGGCTCCGGATCGGCCGAGTGTGGAGTCGGTGACGGCCTGAAGCCGTGTGACCAGGCGTTCGACGTCGGGCGGCGCACCGGGCAGCATGACGCTGGCGATCTGCTGGACCACCGTATTGTAGGCGGCGCGCAGCCGGGGCGCAGACTGTTCCGCCCGCGCGCGCAGTCCGGCGTCGGGAACGTCGACACCGGTCTCGACCGTCAGGACACCGCGCTGACCGTTCGATCGCAGGATGGTGGCGGTCACGATGGGAAAGCGAATGAAGCTCGACGTCGAGCCGCCACCGCCACCGCCACCGCCGGCACCGCCACCGGCGATGGCCGGGGCGGCTGCCGTTGAGGCAGCGGTTACGGTCAGGGCTGCGAGGCCGAGAAGTGCGCGACGATCCATCCCGCAAGGGTAGGGCCGGCCACTTAAGGTCCGGTTACGCTCGCTCAGGCCGTCGCCGTGACGCCACCCGCGTCCATGGCCCGCAGGTCCAGCACCGCGAACAGGGCCGCGTCCTCGTCCTGTTCCGGGTTCGGCGTGGTCAGAAGTTTGCCGCCGACGAAGATGGAATTGGCCCCGGCCAGGAAGCACAGGGCCTGCATTTCCACGCTCATGGTTTCGCGACCGGCCGACAGTCGCACCATGGCCCGGGGACAGACCAGGCGGGCGACGGCGACGGTGCGGACGAATTCGATCGGGTCGATCTGCCCCTCCTCCAGCATCCGCTCGCCCAGCGGCGTGCCGGTGACCGGCACCAGCGCATTGACCGGCAGGCTGTCGGGGTGTTCGGGCAGGGTGGCGAGGGCGTGCAGCAGGCTGGCCCGGTCGCGCCGGGCCTCGCCCATGCCGACGATGCCGCCGCAGCAGGTGCTCATGCCGGCGTCACGAACGTGACGCAGTGTGTCGAGTCGGTCCTGATAGGTCCGGGTGGTGACCACCTGGGCGTAGTATTCCGGCCCGGTGTCGAGGTTGTGATTGTAGTAGTCGAGCCCGGCGGCCTTCAGCTGGTGCGCCTGATCCGCGTTCAGCATGCCCAGGGTGGCGCAGGTCTCGAGACCCAGCGCCTTCACACCGGCGATCATGGTGGCGAGTTTCGGCGTGTCGCGATCCTTCAGTTCGCGCCAGGCCGCCCCCATGCAGAATCGACTGGCCCCACCCGCCTTGGCGGCCATGGCCTCGGCGATCACCGCGGTGGCGTCCATGAGCTTGTCGGCCTTGAGCCCGGTGTCGAAGCTGGCCGACTGGCTGCAGTAGCCGCAGTTCTCGGCGCAGCCGCCGGTCTTGATCGACAGCAGCTGGCTCTTCTGGACTTCCGATGGGTCGAAGGCGCGCCGGTGCACGGCGGCGGCTTCGAACACCAGCTCCATGAAGGGCTTGGCAAACAGGGCCTCGACCTCATCGAGGGTCCAGTCGTGGCGGGGAATCGAGAGGTCAGGAGTCATGGACGCCTGCTTAGCTCGGCCACCGCCGCCCGCCAAGCCGCCTCACCTGTCGTCGCGATAGACCCGGCCGTCACGCATCACGAAACCCATCGTTGTCAGCACGCCGACATGGGTCAGCGGGTCCCCGTCGACGGCGATGATGTCCGCCCGCTTGCCCGGCTCCAGCGTGCCGATCTCGTTCGATAATCCCAGCAATTCCGCCGCATTGACCGTCGCGGCATGGATAGCGGACATCGGCGTCATGCCGTTCTGGACCATCAGGGCAAACTCATCCGCGTTGCGGCCGTGCTTGGAGACGCCCGCGTCGGTGCCGAAGGCGATGCGGACTCCCGCAGGCACGGCCCGGCGCAAGGATTCGCCGGTGGTCGCGATGCGCCAGCGAATCTTGGGCAGGACCTCGGGCGGATAGGCGTTCGGGTCGGCGGCCAGCCGCTCGATATAGCCGTTCACCGTCGACAGGGTCGGGACATAGAAGGCCCCCGACTGGCGGAACAGACGCAGTGTCTCAGCGTCAAAAACAGTGCCGTGCTCGATGGAATCGGCACCCAGCCGGAGGGCCATGTTGATCCCGTCGGTGCCATGGGCGTGGACCGCGACCTTGAGGCCGTACAGATGGGCCGTCTCGATCAGGGCGCGCGCCTCGTCCTCGAACATCTGGGCCCCGATGCCCGCGCCGATGCGGCTGTTGACCCCGCCGGTGGTGGCGATCTTGATGACATCGACGCCGCGACCGACCTGGAGGCGCACGGCCTCGCGACAGCTTTCCGGGCCGTTGCAGACGTTGTCGTGCGGGACGGCCTCGCGGAAGTCGTCGTTGAAGCCCAGTCGGCCGTCCATGTGACCGGAGGTGGTCGAGATGCTGGTACCGGCGTCGATGATGCGCGGTCCCGGCAGCCGGTGTGCTGCGGTGGCGTCCGACAGGGCCAGGGTTACCCCGCCCCGGTCGCCGAGGTTCCGCACCGTGGTGAAGCCGGCCATCAGCGTCTTCTCGGCGTTGCCGGCCGCGCGATAGGCTTGCACCGGAAGCGTGTCTGTAATGCCTGACAAGAAGCTGGCCTGACCGCCGAGGTCCGAGACCAGATGCACATGGCTGTCGATCAGGCCCGGCAGGACGAATCTCCGGCGCTGGTCGATGACGGTCGCGCCGGGAAAGGCCGAGGCGTCGGTGAAGCCGTCGCGGATTTCGACGATCAGGCCCTCACGCACCACGACGGTCGAGGGGCCGCGCGGGGCCTGGCCCGGCCGGTCCAGCAGACGCCCGGCCTGGATCAGGGTGACCGGACCGGCCGCAGCCGGGGCTGCCGTCTGCGCCCTTGCCGGAGCGACGACGGCCACTGCCGCCGCCATCGCCATACCCGCCATCAGTCTGTGCATTGTCACCCTCCCGGACCGTTGGCCCATGTTGAGCGCACCTGTTGGCGTGACGCCAGTGCCCGGGCCGCCAAATCACATAAAGACATCCTTATGGGATTCTTGCCCCGGAGCCGGGAGCAGTCTATAGCCCGCCCGAACACCATTCCCCGGAAAGCCTGACTCATGACTGACTATATCGTCCGCGACATTTCCCTGGCTGGCTACGGCAACAAGGAAATCTCCATCGCCGAAACCGAAATGCCCGGGCTGATGGCCCTGCGTGACGAGTTCGGTGCCAGCAAGCCGCTCAAGGGTGCCCGCATCGCCGGCAGCCTGCACATGACGATCCAGACCGCGGTGCTGATCCAGACGCTGGAAGCCCTCGGGGCGGAAGTGCGCTGGGCCTCGTGCAACATCTATTCGACCCAGGACCACGCCGCGGCCGCGATCGCCGCCGCCGGCACGCCGGTGTTCGCCACCAAGGGCGAGACCCTGGTCGAGTACTGGGACTATGCCCACAAGATCTTCGAATGGGCCGACGGCGGCTATCCCAACCTGATCCTCGACGACGGCGGCGACGCCACCCTGCTGTGCGTGCTCGGTCCCAAGGCCGAGAAGGACATCTCGGTGCTCGATAATCCGGAGAACGAGGAGGAAGAAGCCCTCTATGCCGTGATGAAGCGCTACATCAAGGAGAAGCCGGGCTTCTATTCGGCCATCCGCGACGCCATCGGCGGCGTGTCGGAAGAGACCACCACCGGCGTCCACCGCCTCTACCAGATGGCCGAAAAGGGCGAGCTGCCCTTCCCCGCCATCAACGTCAACGACAGCGTCACCAAGTCCAAGTTCGACAATCTCTACGGCTGCCGTGAGAGCCTGGTCGACGCCATCCGTCGTGGCACCGACGTGATGCTGTCCGGCAAGGTCGCCGTGGTCTGCGGCTATGGCGATGTCGGCAAGGGTTCGGCCGCCTCGCTGCGCAACGGCGGGGCCCGGGTCATCGTCACCGAGATCGATCCGATCTGCGCCCTGCAGGCGGCGATGGAAGGCTATGACGTCCAGACCCTCGACGATGTCTGCGACAAGGCCGACATCTTCGTCACCGCCACCGGCAACAAGGATGTGATCACCGTCGATCACATGCGCCGGATGCGCAACAACGCCATCGTCTGCAACATCGGTCACTTCGACAGCGAAATTCAGGTCGCCGGCCTGAAGAATTTCAAATGGGACGAGATCAAGCCCCAGGTCGACCACATCGAATTCCCGGGCGGCAACAAGATCATCCTGCTGTCGCAGGGGCGTCTGGTGAACCTGGGCAATGCGACCGGCCACCCGTCGTTCGTGATGTCGGCCTCCTTCACCAACCAGACCCTGGCGCAGATCGAGCTGTGGACCAACAAGGCCAAGTACGAGAACCAGGTCTATGTTCTGCCCAAACATCTCGACGAGAAGGTCGCCATGCTGCACCTGGCCAAGCTGGGCGCGAAGCTGACGACCCTGTCCAAGGAACAGGCGGCCTATATCTCGGTCCCGACCGAAGGCCCGTTCAAGCCGGACCACTACCGCTACTAGAACCTGGCCCGCCCGGTCGGGGTGGGCGGCGATATGGCAGGGGCCGTCGGGAAACCGCCGGCCCTTTTCCATGCCGGGCTGTGTCTGACCGGCCGGTGCGGCAGGGAGTCAGGCGGCGACGTAGCCGCCGTCGATGTCCTCGCCATAGCCCACCAGGCTCGACTCGAAATCCATCAGGATGTCGATCAGTTCGCCGGCCCCGACCGGTGCCCGTCCCGGCGCGAACCGGTAGCGCCAGAAGCTGACGATGTGCTGGAGGGCCCCCAGTTGTTCGCCGAGCCGGCTGAACATGGACGGGGCCACGAGCAGGAAGTCCCGGAAGGCCCCTGAATGGCCCTCCTGGGACAGGCCGGCGAAGGCCTTGTCATAGACCTGGAGGGTGGTCCTGACGTCCTCGCGCGTGCGCAGGATACGGTGGCGCAGCAGCAGGCGGGTGCGTCGCAGATACTCCATCAGGCCCGGTTCGATACAACCGGGCGGCAGCAGGTTGGCGACCTCGTCCGATACGGCGTTTATCTCTGTCGCCAGGGTTGTCAGCACCCACTTGTAATAGAGAAACCCCTTCCAGCAGAAGATCCCCTCCTGGTAGTCGTCCGCGGCCAGGCGGAGGGTGACGCGCAGGGCCTCCATGTGCTCGCCGGGCTCCCCGGACAGGATCTTGCCGGCCAGGGTCTGGACAGACCCCGGCATGAATTCAATATCGCCGACGCTGAGGGCGACGAGGGGCTGGATCTCGTGTTCGACGAAGCTGGACATCTGTTCCAGATCGGACTCACTGATCGCGAAATAGCAGGGGGCCGGCTCGATGCCGTTGCGGTGCAACCGTTCCCGCAACAGGAAGGGATCCAGCGACGGCAGTTGATCGATGACGGTCAGGGTCTCGATGTCCGGGTGGTCCGGCGTCAGACCGAAACCTTCCTTCATGATGCGATCGAAACCGACCTGGTTGACGAAGGTGAATCGCCCGCCGGCCTTCAGCTCTTCCGCGTCGATCGGCAGGATGATCTTGGTGGCCACGTGCCGGCGACCGATGAAACAGTCCAGCTCGTCCCGGCGCAGCCGGTGCTTGAGGATCATCGCGCGGTTCAGGGTAATGGTCTCGAACAGGGGCTGCTCGGCCCAGGCGCGCGTATGGCCGTGATCGCTCGCCACCCGAAGCAGGTTGAGCAAACGCGCCGTCGAAGCCGATCGGCGCAGGTTGTCCAGGTTGCGGATCGTTCTGTCGGTCATGGCCGTCCTCACGGTCATTCATGCCCGAAAATAGTGACCAATCGCTTAGCCGGACGAAATTTTCGCAATGCAGGGTTGCGGCCACCGGCCGCTGGCGACACCGACTGGTTTCCCGCGGCACACCGGACTAGAACGGAGCGATGCAAAACGTCTTCACCGTTCTGATCCTGCTGGCCGTGGCGGCCGTTACGGTCACCCTGGGCTTCGGGATCTATTCGCTCTTCCGGGGCGGCGACTATGCCCGTTCCCATTCGAACAAATTGATGCGGCTGCGCATCGTGCTCCAGGCCGTCGCCATCATCCTGTTGCTGGCCGGCCTGTGGTGGAAAACGTCACACGGCGGCTGACGCCCCCGGGAGAAGCGCCAATGGTCGTTCTGAACAAGATCTACACTCGCACCGGTGACGACGGATCCACGCGGCTGGCCTCGGGCGAGCCCGTGTCCAAATCCTGCGCCCGGGTTTCAGCCTATGGGGCGGTCGACGAACTGAATGCCGTGATCGGGGTCGCCCGGCTGCATTCCGGCCAGAATGACCGGATCGACGCCATGCTCGGCCGGATCCAGAACGAACTGTTCGATCTCGGCGCGGACCTGTCCACGCCGCATGATCCGCCGCCGAAATGGGAGGCGCTGCGGATCATCGACAGCCAGGTCGAGCGGATCGAGGCCGAGATCGACTGGATGAACGACTGTCTGAAGCCGCTGGACAGTTTCATCCTCTCGGGTGGCGCGCCCCTGTCGGCGCACCTGCATCTGGCCCGCACCGTGTGCCGGCGCGCCGAACGCGAGACGGTGCGTCTGGTCGAATCCGGCGCGACGGTCACCCCGGCGGCGGTGCGCTACCTGAACCGCCTGTCGGACCATCTGTTCGTCGCGGCCCGGCGAGCCAATGCCAACGGCGGCGGTGACGTCCTGTGGAAGCCCGGCGCGACCCGCTGAACGCCTAGCGCCCCTGTGAGGCGGCGAGCCGGGCGCGCTGGACCTCGGCATCCGCGTCGCGCGCGCGTTTGCGGGCACTGATCTCATCCTCGATCCGCACCAGTTCACGGTTTTTTTCAGCGGAGGCCGCGGCCCGCTCGCCGGGGTTGGGCCGGCCGGTGATCTCGGCGATCGAGATCGGCTGGGCGCAGATGCGACCTTCGTCGGCCCACCACTGTCCGCGAGCCTCACAGCGTTCACCGGGCTCGGCCCAGAGCGACTGGTAGGCGAAGGCACCGGCCACCAGGACGCCGAACAGGCCCAGAAACAGGGCGCTCAACCGTTTCATCGTCAGCAGGCGTTTCATGGCGTTATCCGGCGTGTTTCGGGACCGGCCGCCCCAGCGACTTGACCCGACGTTACATTGACAGGCTCTTCTGGCCGTTCCATTCCGTGCCGCAACATTCCGGCGCTTGTATGGGTAGGCTCATGAAGGTTCTCGTCCCTGTCAAAAGGGTGATCGACTATAACGTCAAGGCTCGAGTGAAGTCGGACCAGACCGGCGTCGATCTCGCCAACGTCAAGATGAGCATGAACCCGTTCGACGAGATCGCCGTCGAGGAGGCCGTGCGTCTGCGCGACGGCAAGGAGCATCACGCCGCCGGTACCGCCACCGAGATCGTCGTGGTCTCGATCGGCGTGACCCAGGCCCAGGAGACCATCCGCACCGCCCTGGCCATGGGCGCCGATCGCGGCATCCTGATCCAGTCCGATGCGGACCTCGAGCCCCTGGCCGTTGCCAGGCTGCTGAAGGCGGTCGTCGACGAGGAGAAGCCGGACCTGGTCCTGCTGGGCAAGCAGTCGATCGACGGCGACAACAATGCTGTCGGCCAGATGCTGGCGGCCCTGCTGGACTGGCCCCAGGCCACCTTCGCCGGCAAGATTGTGATCGCTGACGGCAAGGCGACCGTGACCCGTGAGGTCGACGGCGGCCTGCAGACCCTGGCCGCCCCGCTGCCGGCCGTGGTGACGGTGGACCTGCGGCTGAACACGCCGCGCTATGCCTCCCTGCCCAACATCATGAAGGCCAAGAAGAAGGAGATCGCCATCAAGGCGGTCGCCGACTACGGCGTCGACACCGCCCCGCGCCTCAAGGTGCTGAAGGTTACCGAACCGGCCAAGCGGTCGGCCGGCATCATCGTGGCGGACGCCGCCGAACTGGTTTCCAAGCTCAAGACCGCGGGGGTCCTCTAATGGCTGTTCTCGTCATTGCCGACCGCGACGGAGACACCGTCCGCGACACCACCCACAAGACCGTGACCGCGGCCCTGGCCCTGTCCGGCGACGTCGACGTGCTTGTCCTCGGTGACGGCGCGAAGGCCGCGGCCGATGCGGCGGCGAAGATCAAGGGCGTGCGCAAGGTCCTGACGGCGGAAAGTCCCGCCCTGGGCCATCAGCTGGCCGAGGCGGTCGCCGCCACCGTGGTGCCCCTGGCCGCCGGCTACGACGCCGTCCTGTCGCCGGCCACCACCGACGGCAAGAATTTCATGCCGCGCATCGCCGCCGCGCTGGACGTCGCGCCCATCTCGGACATCGTCGAGGTCGTCTCGGCCGATACCTTTGTGCGTCCGATCTATGCCGGCAACGCGCTGGAGACGATCCAGTCCTCGGACGGCAAGAAGGTCATCACGGTGCGTCCGACCGCGTTCAACGCGGCGGAAGAGGGCGGTTCCGCCGCCGTCGAGGCCGTGAAGGTCGTCGATGCCGGTCGCAGCGCCAGTTTCGTCTCGGAAGAGATGGTCAAGTCCGACCGTCCCGAACTGGGGGCCGCCAAGATCGTCGTCTCGGGCGGACGGGCCCTGGGCTCGGCCGAGGAGTTTCACGCCGTCATGGATCCGCTGGCCGACAAGCTGGGCGCGGCCGTCGGGGCCTCGCGCGCCGCCGTCGACGCCGGCTATGCGCCGAACGACTATCAGGTCGGCCAGACCGGCAAGGTCGTGGCCCCCGGCCTGTACATCGCCATTGGTATCTCCGGCGCGATCCAGCATCTGGCCGGGATGAAGGACTCCAAGATCATCGTCGCCATCAACAAGGATCCCGACGCGCCGATCTTCCAGGTCGCCGACTTCGGCATCGTCGCCGACTACAAGGTGGCCATCCCCGAGCTGATGACGGCCCTGGGTTAGGCTCAACCCCGATGACGTGAAACGGGCGCGGCACCTTCGGGTCCCGCGCCTTTTTCATGGGCAGGCGGCGGATGCCGCGTTGAAATCCTGCGGCCGGTCTGGTCTTCCATCGCCATGGCCCATCTCGCTGTCCGACTGACCCCCGGTGCCGCCGCTGATCGCATCGACGGCTGGGATGTCGATGCCGAGGGCCGTCCCGTGCTCAAGGTCCGCGTGCGCGCCCGTCCGGTCGAGGGTGAGGCCAATGCCGCCCTGCTGACATTGCTTGCCCGGGCCCTCGGCGTGTCGAAGTCCGCGGTGTCGCTGCAGCGTGGCGGCCAGTCGCGACTCAAGATGATTCAGGTCGACGGCCTCGACGACGCGCGCATGCGGGCCAACCTTACGCGATTGTAATGAATCCCGCTTTGACGGCGGGGTGCCGAGGGGGTCCAATCCGTCCCGTACACATCGCCGGGGCGGCGATGGCTGGGTCTCTGGGGAGTATTTGATGACGGTCAATCGCCTGCGGGGCACCAGCCTCGCCGTCCTCGCCTGCGTTCTGGCGGGCGGGTTGTCGCTGGGGGCCTGCGCCACCACCGGACCCACGGATTCCAAGCCGAGCTCCAGCGCGTCCGGTGCCGGCAATGGCCGGACCCTGGCCCCCGGTCTTGATCCGGCCGCCAATGCCGATCCCTTCCCCTCCACCTATGCGCCGATGCCGCGCGAGAACATGGCCATCGTCGGTGGCACAGTCCTGACGGGGGCCGGCACGAAGTTCGACAACGGCGTGGTCATCGTCACCGACGGCCGCGTCACGGCGGTCGGCGACGCCTCGACTCCCGTGCCCCAGGGTTTCCGCGTCGTCGACGCCCGCGGTCGCTATGTGACCCCCGGGGTGATCGACACCCACAGCCACCTCGGCGTCTATCCCTCGCCCGGCGTGCAGGGCATGAGCGACGGCAATGAGGCGACCAGCCCCAACACCGCCCAGGTCTGGGCCGAACATTCGATCTGGCCGCAGGACCCCGGCTTCAACACGGCCCGGGCCGGCGGCGTGACCACGCTGCAGATCCTGCCCGGATCGGCCAATCTGTTCGGCGGTCGCGGTGTCACCGTCCGCAACGTACCGTCGATCACCATGCAGGGCATGAAGATGCCCGGTGCCCCCTACGGACTGAAGGTGGCCTGTGGCGAGAACCCGTCGCGGGTCTACGGCGGCCGCAACCAGTCGCCGGCCACCGGCATGGGCAATGTCGCGGGCTATCGCGCCGCCTTTATCGCCGCCCAGGAATACCGGTCCAAATGGGACAAATGGCGCGAGACCGGCGAGGGCTCGCCGCCCACGCGCAATCTCCAGCTCGACACCCTGGTCGGGGTTCTGGACGGCACCATCCTGATCCAGAACCACTGCTACCGGGCCGACGAGATGGCGGTGATGATCGATATCTCCAGGGAGTTCGGCTACAAGATCACCGCCTTCCACCACGCGATCGAAGCCTACAAGATCGCGCCGATGCTGGCCCGCGAAGGCATCTGCGCCGACATGTGGACCGGCTGGTGGGGCTTCAAGATGGAGGCCCTCGACGCGGTCGAGGCCAATGCCGCCCTGGTGGACGCGCCCGAGGGCTCCTGCGCCGTCATCCACTCCGATGACGCCGAACTGACCCAGCGCCTGAATCAGGAGGCCGCGGCCGCCCTGGCCGCCGGTCGCCGTCTCGGCATGACCATCTCCGAGGAGCGGGCGATCAGCTGGATCACCCTGAACCCGGCCCGCTCGCTGGGTATCGCCGACCAGACCGGATCGCTCGAGGCCGGCAAGCGCGCCGACGTCGTGATCTGGAGCGCCGATCCCTTCAGCATCTACGCCCGCGCCGACCAGGTCTTCATCGACGGGGCCCTGACCTTCGACCGCATGAACCCGGCCTACCAGCCGGTGTCCGACTTCGAACTGGGCCAGCCCGGCTCCGAACGCGAAGCCGTCAACGTCCGCGCAGGAGCCCGCTGATGCGTCTCACCAGCCTCATTCTCGGCGCGGCTGCGGCCCTCGCCCTGACCACGCCCACGCTGGCCCAGGAGCTGACCGCCATCACCGGCGGCCGCGTCCTGACCGGTACCTCGGTGATCGAGAACGGGACCGTCGTCCTGCGGGACGGCCGCGTCGTCTCGGTCGGCACCGGGGCCGCGCCGTCCGGGGCCCGGATCGTCGACGCCCGCGGCAAGGTCGTCACGCCCGGTTTCGTCGCCGTCGACAGCGGCCTGGGCGGGTCCGAAGTGTCCTCGGTCCGGTCCTCGAACGACCTGTCCAGCAGCGCCAACAGCGTCAGCGCCGCCTTCGATGTCTCCTACGGCCTCGATCCCTGGTCCTTCACCCTGCCGGTCGCCCGCCTCGGCGGCGTGACCCGCGCCATCGTCACCCCCAATCATGCGGGCGGTGGCGGCGGCGGGCACGCCCATGACGACAGCGACTTCGCCGGCGTCGGTTCGGCCGGGCTGCAGTCGCCCAGCCTGTTCGCCGGCCAGGCGGCCGTCATCCATCTGGCCGAAGGCACCGACATCCTGGTCAAGCCGCGCGTGGCCATGGTCGCCCCGTTCGGCGAGGCCGGAGCCGGCATCGCCGGCGGGGCCCGCGGGGCCCAATTCACCCAGTTCAAGGAAACCCTGGCCGAGGTCCGGTTGTTCGCCCGCAACCGGTCGGCCTACGACCGCGCCGGCCTGCGCGATCTCAGCCTGTCGCGGGCCGATCTCGAGGCCCTGATCCCGGTCGCCAACGGCTCCATGCCGCTGATCGTCACCGTGCATCGCGCCGCCGACATCCAGCAGGTTCTGCGTCTCGGCCGCGAAGAGGGGGTCAAGCTGATCCTCGACGGGGCCGAGGAGGGCTGGCTGGTCGCCGACCAGATCGCCGCCGCCGGCGTGCCGGTGCTGCTCAACCCGATCGCCAACCTGCCGGGCAGTTTCGAAATGCGCGCGGCCCGGATGGAAAATGCCGCGGCGCTTCAGGCCGCCGGCGTGGTCATCGCCATCAAGGGCAATGAGGGCTCGACCCACCGCGCCCGCGACATCCGCTACAATGCCGGCAACGCCGTCTCGCACGGCCTGTCCTACGCGGCCGCCATCGCCGCCATCACCGTCAACCCGGCCCGCATCTTCGGCATGGGCGGCCAGTTCGGCGAGCTGAAGGCCGGGGCCGCAGCCGATGTGGTGATCTGGTCCGGCGATCCGCTGGAACCCCTCAGCCAGGCCGACGCCGTCTATGTCGGCGGCGCGGCCCAGGCGATGACCAGCCGCCAGTTCCTGCTGCGCGACCGTTATCGCACCGGCGGGGTCCAGGCCAACGGGATGCCCCCGGCCTACGGACAGTGATACAGGGCGGGGCATGACCCCGCCCGCTCCACCCGTTCCCCGCCTGTTCATCGACGCCGACGCCTGCCCGGTGAAGGACGAGGTCTATCGCGTGGCCGAACGCTACGGCCTGCCGGTCTTCGTCGTCTCCAACGGCTGGATCAACACCCGCCGCGCGCCGTGGATCGAACAGGTGGTGGTCGACGCCGGGCCGGACATCGCCGACGACTGGATCGCCGAACGCGCCGTGACCGGCGACATCGTCATCACCTCGGACATCCCGCTGGCGGATCGTTGTCTGAAGGCCGGGGCCCAGGCGCTGAAGCCCAATGGCCAGTCCTTCACCCCCGACTCGATCGGCTCGGCCCTGGCCGGGCGGCTGGTCGGCGAGCATATGCGCTCCATGGGCCTGCCGACCTCGGGCCCGCCGCCGTTCGGCCCCAGGGACCGCTCGGCCTTCCTTCAGGCCCTGGACACGGCGGTGGTCCGGGCCCGGCGGAGCCTGTCGTGAGCCTCGTAATTCCCGAGGACGAGCTGGAGTTCCGCTTCTATCGCGCCGGTGGGCCGGGCGGCCAGAACGTCAACAAGGTCTCGACCTCGGTGCAGATGCGGTTCGACGCGCGCAATTCGCCGTCCCTGACCGAACCGGTGCGTGCCCGGCTGATGAAACTGGCCGGCAGCCGGCTGACCCTGGACGGCGTCATCCTGATCAATGCGGTGCGCTTCCGCTCGCAGGAGCGCAACCGCGCCGATGCCATCGCCCGCCTGCAGGCGTTGGTCGACGCGGCCGCCGTGGCTCCGGTCTATCGCGTGCCGACGCGGCCGACGCGGGCCTCGAAGGAACGGCGACTGGTGGGCAAGGCCAAGCGCTCGGGGATCAAATCGGCCCGGGGTCGGCCCGACACCTCGGACTGAAGGCGGGGCCTATTGAGCCGGGGCGGGCCGGAACAGCAGGGCCCCGATCTTGCCGTCGTCGTTGAAGCCGATCATCCATTGTGTGTCCGCATTGGCGAACAGCACGCTGAACAGGTCGGCCCCGTCGCGCTTGCCGACGAAGGTCACGGCCTGGATCGCACCGAAGCTCTGGATCAATGGCGTGACCTGGCCGGCCTGGGCGCTGATCGCGGTGATCAGGTCGTCAGACAGGTTGGAGGTGTCGATCTCGCCGGCGGCGGCCCCGGCGATGAAGTCACGCAGGGCGTCCTCGGAGCGCGCGTCGGCCATCGCCTCGGCGATCACCGGTGCCGCGGGCGCGGCGGGCGGGGTGGCGATCCGGTCGAAGCTGTTCGGCAGGGTGGCGGCCGCGGGCCCGGTCTGGGCCAGGGCGGCGGCGGGGCTGGCCAGCAAGGCCAGGCCGGCGAGCAGGGCGGTCTTCATGGACGAAACTCCGGAGTGAGGCTCAGAGCATGGCCTGCCAAAGCGACAGAACAAGGGCACCGGTGCCGGTGACCACGGCCAGGGTCACCCCGGCCACGATCCACGGTGAGGTCACGGGCTGAACCACCACCTGGGCCGGTTCGGGCGGCCTCTGCGCCCATTGGGACAGGGCTTTCAACGCAGCCACCACCTCGTCCACGGCCTCGCGGACCTGGGCCTGCGGCCCCAGTTCGCGGCGGATCCAGCGCTCGACCACCGGCTGGGCCGCGGCCCACAGGTCGTGGTCGGGGTTCAGTCGCCGGGCCACGCCCTCGACCGAGACCATCGTCTTCTGCAGCAGGATCAGCTCCGGCCGCAGGTGCATGTCGAACAGGGCGGTGATCTCGAACAGCTGGCCCAGCAGCCGGCCCATCGACACCTGGCTGGCCTGTTTGCCGATGACCGGCTCGCCGACCGCGCGCAGGGCCTGGGCGAAGGCCTCGACCGAATGGTGCGGCGGCACATAGCCGGCCTCGAAATGGACCCGGGCGATCCGGTCGTAGTCGCGGCTCAGGAAGCCCCACAGGATCTCGGCCAGATAACGCCGCTCGGATGGACCGAGGCGGCCGATGATGCCGAAATCGACAGCCACCACCTCGGCCGGGGCGCGGGCGAACAGATTGCCCTCGTGCAGGTCGGCGTGGAAGGTGCCGTGGTCCAGCGCCTGGCTCAGGAAGGCGCGCACGATGTTGTCGGCCAGGGCGTCGCGGTCCAGCCCCGGCTGATCGGCGGCGGCCGGATCGGTCATGGCCATGCCGACGGCCCACTCCAGCGTCAGCACCCGTTTGCCGACCCCCTCCCAGACCACGGCCGGGGCCGACATGTGGCCGCTGCCCCCGGCCAGGTCGGCGTCCATGATGTCTTTCAGCTCCGAGGCGGCGGCCGCCTCCAGCCGCATGTCCAGTTCCAGCTGCAGGGCGCGGGCGATGGTCTCGACGAAGGCGCGCGGCTCGAGCCGGCGCGACAGGGGCACGAACCGGTCGGCCAGCCGCGCCGCCAGTCGCATGGAGTCCAGCCCCTTGGCGACCCGCCGCTCGACGCCGGGGCGCAGCACCTTGACCGCGACCTTGCGCCCGTCGGCCAGCCATGCCGGATGGGCCTGGGCGAGGGAGGCGGCCCCGATCGGATCGCCGAAATCGGTGAACAGGCTGTCCAGCGGTCGCCCCAGGGAGCGCGCGACCTCGGCCCGGGCCTCGGCCGTCGGGAAGGGCTCCAGCCGGTCCTTGAGCCGCCCCAGGTCGGTGGCGAACTCGGCCCCGAAGATGTCGGCCCGGGTGGCCATGACCTGACCCAGTTTGATCGCCACCGGACCGAGGTGTTCAAACGCGTGGGCCAGACGCTGGCCGGGGCGGCCGACGCGGCCCTCACGGCGGGCGAACAGATGGAGGACCCAGGCGAGCGGCCGGGCCCAGCCCGGCAACTGACCGGTGATCTCGCGCGGGCTCAGCGCGTCGTAGCGGGCCAGCACGCCCAGCCAGCCGATCAGCCGCCAGCTCGCGCCCAGCGGGTCACGCACCGGCAGGGCGGCAGGCGGCGTCGGGGCCGTCCGGTAGCGGGCCGTGCCGGTCAGATCGCCCACCCGTGATGGATGGCCGCGATGCCGCCGGACAGGTTGGTCACCGTCACCCGGCTGAAGCCCGCGGCCTCGATCATGGCCTTGAAGGTCGTCTGGTCGGGGAAGCGACGGATGCTCTCGACCAGATACTGGTAGCTGTCGCGATCCCCGGCGATCCAGCCGCCGATGCGGGGAATGGCCTTGAACGACCAGGCGTCATAGACCGAGCGCACCGGGGCCGTGGTCGGGCGCGAGAACTCCAGGCACAGGAAGCGTCCGCCCGGCTTCAGCACCCGCCGGGCCTCGGCCAGGGCCTGGGGGATGTCGGCCACGTTGCGGATGCCGAAACTGATCGAATAGGCGTCGACCGAGGCGTCCGGCAGCGGCAGGGCCATGGCGTCGCCGACGGTCCACGACATCTCGGGCTCGCCGCCCTTGTCGACCCCGGCCAGGATCATTTCGGCATTGTAGTCCAGCACGATGACCGAGGCGTCCGCGCCGCCGCGCCGCTGCTGGGCCGCGCGCGCCATTTTCGCATAGCGCCGCGCCATGTCGCCGGTACCGCCGGCCACGTCGAGAATGGTCTCGCCCGGACGCGGGTTCAGCCTGGCCGCGGCCGCGTCCTTCCACAGCCGGTGGACGCCGACGCTCATCACGTCGTTCATCAGGTCGTAGCTGGAGGCGACGCTGTCGAACACACCGCGCACCATGCGCACCTTCTCGGTCGCGTCGACGTCGCGGAATCCGAAGGATGAGGTCTTGCCGGATGAAGGGGCGGGGTCGGTCATGAGCGCGGTTTAGCCGTTTGCGAGGGCGCCGTCACCGGGCCGCGTGGTCGCGGTCACGCCGGGACCGGGCCGGCCCGGCAAACGCTTGTGGCGACCGGTCGGGCGGGATACGGCAGGAGGGCAAAGAGGAGACGGCAAATGGCGCTTCAGGCCCTTGACCCTACGGAAGTTGTGACCGGCCTGTCGGGCTGGAGCGCGGCTGCGGGCGACCGCCCGGCCATCGAACGGGCCCTGAAGTTCGCCGACTTCAACACGGCCTTCGCCTTCATGACCGCCGTCGCCCTGCTGGCCGAGAAGATGGACCACCATCCGGAATGGTCCAATGTCTACAACCGGGTCGAGATCCTGCTGACCACCCATGACGCCGGCGGCGTCACCGACAACGACATCCGCATGGCCCGGTTCATCGACGCGACCGCCGCCCGCCTGGGAGGGCAATGAGATGAGCGTGACGGGGCGGGGCCGGGTCGCCGGCAAACGGGCGTTGATCACCGGCGCGGCCGGGGGGCTGGGCGCGGCCATGGGCTGGATGCTGGCGCGGGAGGGGGCCAAGGTCGCCCTGACTGACGTCAATCTGTCCGGGGTCGAGGCCCTGGCCGCGGCCATCAATGCCGAGGTGCCCGGTTCGGCCTTCGCCTTCGCCCATGACGTGACCCGCGAGGCCGACTGGATCGCCGTGGTCGAATCCGCCGTCGCCGCCATGGGCGGCCTGTCGATCCTGGTCAACAACGCCGGCATCGGTGGTGAACTGCTCTATGCCGAGAACGACACCCTGGAGAACTGGCATCGGGTCCAGGCGGTCAATGTCGACAGCGTCATGCTGGGCTGCAAGCATGCCATGGCCCATCTGCGCGCCTCGGGGGCGGCGTCGATCATCAATATCTCCTCGGTCGCCGGCCTCGCCGCCGCCCCGGGCATGGGGGCCTATAACGCCACCAAGGCGGCGGTGTGGATGTACACCAAGACCGTGGCCCTCGAGGGGGCCAAACAGAATTGGAACGTGCGCTGCAACTCGGTGCATCCGGTCTTCATCAAGACCCCGATCCTCGACCCCTTCATCGCCATGGCCGGCGGCGACGAGACCACGGCCCACCAGAAGCTGGCGCGCGGCATTCCGCTGAAGCGGATCGGCGAACCCGACGACGTGGCCTGGTGCGTCCTCTACCTGGCCTCCGACGAGAGCAAATTCGTCACCGGGGCCGAGTTCAAGATCGACGGCGGCATGCTGGCGCAGTGAAGGGTAGTGAGTAGGGCTTAGGGCTTGGGGACGAGCATCGATGGCGCGGGGATCGGCCGGCCCCAAGCCCCAAGCCCTACGCCCTAATTCCTCACTTCAAATCCACCGGCAGGATCTGGCTCGACAGCAGCGTCTCCATCGCGGCCCAGTGATCCGGGCCCTGGCGTTCGACCCAGGCCTGGACCGTGTCGCGGCCGAGTCCGTAGTTGATGATGTAGCTGCGGTAGGTCTCGATGAAGCGCAATCGCTGGGCCGCCTTGTCCGGGGTCGTCAGCGAATAGGTCGCCAGCCGGGTGATGGTTTCGTCGCGGGGCACGCGGCCGGACAGGAAGTCGTCGGCGATCGTGTATTCGGCCCGCGCCAGCCGCCGCATCAACGCGCCGAGCCGGGCCTTCCTTGCAAAGTCAGCATCCGTGATCCCGGCCAGCGGGGCGAGGACGGCGGCCTCGTACCGGGCGCTTTCATCGCCCGGAAAGGCCAGGTCGATGCCGTAGTTGGCGCTGCCCTCGGCGACGAAGGACATCGGCGAGAACAGCGGATAGACGCTCATCTCGACCCAGCCGCGGTCGCGCACGAAGGTCTGCTCCAGCAGGGCGTTGTAGACGTGATGGCCGGGGTAGCCCTCGTGGCAGCCCAGATCGACGGCCCGCTCGGTATGGATGGGAAAGTCGGCATTGATCTCGATGCGACTGGCGGCGTCGCCGAGATAGTAGTTGTACCCCGACCATGCCTTGTCGCCGACCAGGCTCAGGGTGAAGCGTTCATTGGCCGGCAGGGTGATGTGGCGCGCGGTACGGGTCCGGCATTCGGCGATGGCCGTGGCGATCACCGGCTCGAGCCGGTCCCCCGGGATGACGAAGGCCGCCTTGAAGGCGGTGACCCGGTCGGCCAGCGGGCCCGGGCCGGGCACCAGGGCGTCGATCTCGGCCAGCACCGGATCATAGGCCGTCAGGGGGCGCAGTTCCGGACGGATGCCGAACAGGGCCTCGGCCTCGTCGGCGAAGCTCATCGTCTCGCCCGACAGCATGCGCAGCCGCGCCGCCGCCGCCGCGACATGGGCCAGCAGATAGTGGCGGCGCTGCACCGTGGCCGCTTCGGCTCCGACGACGGAAACCGCCTTCAGCCGGGTCGTCAGGGTCGCGGCCCCGGCGGTGAGGGCCGGAAGGTCACGCGGGTTGGCCGTCGCCGCCGCCTGCCATTCCGGCGGGCCGTAATAGGCGTCGACATAGCCCGGCTCGTGTTCGCCGATCTCGAGGATCAGGGCCACATAGTCGGCGGCGATCCGGTCAAGGCCGTCAGACGGGATCGCCGCCGGGGTGGTGGCGCAGGCCCCCAGCAACATCAGGAACGACAGGGCCAGGACACGCATCGGCAGAACTCCGCAACAGGACGGGGCCACGCTACGGCCTGGCCGCCATCGCGCCAAGCCCGGCGGCTTCACACGCATGGGGGATTGAGGCCGCCCCCGTCCTGCGCTAAGCACCGCCCTCCGCCGCCGTGCGGCCGGATGCACCCGTAGCTCAGCTGGATAGAGTACTGCCCTCCGAAGGCAGGGGTCACAGGTTCGAATCCTGTCGGGTGCGCCATTTCTTTCCTGATTGTCGACCTTGACCGCGACGGGCCTCAGCGCGCCTGCATGTCGAGAAACGCCACGAATTTCCCATTCGGGTGCAGCAGGGCGACGACGTCCCGGATCACCTTCATGCCGTTGGCACCATTGGTGAAGACCACGATGCCCGTGCGCGTCTCCGGCACATAGAACCCCAGGGTTCGCTCGCCCCAGTCTGCGCCGCCGTGCTGGACGATGGTCTCGTCGGGATAGCGCGACACGACCCAGCCCAGACCGAACCCGAGGCCGTCGGGGCAGACGTCCGGTCCCAGGCGTTCGGGGCCACAGGCCTGACCGGTCTGGTCGTCGACCACGGTCCCGCGCCGCACGGCCAGTTCCGGTGTCAGGCCCTGCCGGTCCATCGCGCTGATCAGAAACCGGGCATAGTCGGCGGCCGTCGTGCGGACGTTGTCGGCGGCAGACCACACGCTGTCATCTTCGGGGGACCGCCAGCTGCCATCCGGTCCTCGGGCGCTGGCCGCACGGTCGGTGAGCGCGCCGCCGCCCGTAAACCGCGTATCGACCATCCCGGCCGGGCCAAACACCATCTCGTTCGCCAAACTCTCCCACTCCTGGCCGGTGCGGCGTTCGGCGAAGCGAGCCACATAGTCGTAGCCCTCTCCCGAATAGGATGTGCGCGTTCCGGGGTCGGCCTGGAACACCAGGCGGTCCTCGGTCTGATAGCGCCAGTTCGGGAAACCGGACTGATGACGCAGCGCCATCGCTGCGGTCAGCGAGAGTCGTCGCGGGTCATCGGCGATGTCCGGGTCCGTCCAGTAGGGGGCCATGGGTTCGTCGAGCGACAGACGCCCTGTGGCGGCCAGCCGAAGCACCGTTTCAGCGACGATCGGCTTGGTCATTGAGGCGATGTTGTACAGGGTGTCCGGGGCTGCGGGCTGACCCGGTGCCCGATCACCATAGACGGCGGTCCAGGCGAGTTGCCCGTCCACGATATAGGCCACCGCCACGCTGGGAACGTCATGACGGCGGAGCCATTCGGGTGCCTGCGCGTCCAGCTGGCGTTTGAGCGATTGAGACGCGGCAGGCTCAACGGGTGCCGGCTCTGGCTCCGCCGCCGTCGCGCAGCCCGCTGTCAGAATGGCCGCAAGCATGAGGCCGAAGATCGAAGCTGGACGCACCATTGGGGATCCTCCGTGTTCGGGGGTGAGGCGGGTCACGTGCCGTCTGGATGCAATGTTGCCGAAATTTAACCGTCGAAACCGAGGGCCTGGGCCGGGGCAGGTTGATCGTTTTTGAACCTTGTCTTGCGCCGACCGGCGGCGGGATGGCCGCGCGGGGCCCGCGCATTGCCCCTTGTACTGTGGGCCGGACTGCCGAAAACTCGCCGGATGACGATGTTCGCCAACCTGCCTGGCCGCGACCTGTGGAGTCGACGGGGGATCGGGCTCTGCCTGGCGCTCGCGGCGCTGGTTCTGGCCCTGTCCCTCCGCCTGGTGCCCGGAGCCGGCGACCGGGTCTGGCTGCTGCCGCTGGTCGGCCTGGCCCTGATCCCGGCTGCCCTGCCGGGGCGTGGCCGCGTGCTGGCCGGCATGGGACTGTCGATCCTGACCGCCCTGTTGATCCTGCCCGGCCTCGGCCCGGTCGAGGCAACGGTCGACGGCCTGCTTCTGGTCGCCGCCGCCCTGCTGTTGGGCGGGATCGCGGAGGCGGTGCGACGCGCGGCGACTGCCCGGCTCGCGGCCCGGCTGGACCGACGCTGGAACGCCAACGTCATCGGGGAAATGACCGTGATCCTCGCCCACGAACTGACCCAGCCCCTGACGGCGGCCACGGCCTACCTCCAGGCGGGTCAGACCGAGTTGAAGCGCTCCGGTGGTGCCGGCCCGGGCCCGACGCTGGAGCTGGCGCGGAGCCAGTTGCTGCGGACCGGGCAGGTGATCAGCGAGCTGCGCGGACGGCTGATCCCGCCGCCCGGCGCGTGTCGGCCGGAGCGGGTGTCGCATCTGATCGGGGCACTCGAACCGATCGTGGCGGCGATGGGGGCGGCGGCCGGCGTGACGGTGATCGTGCGGGTCGACGCGCGCGAGGACCGGGTCCTGGCCGACGGTATCCAGATTCAGCAGGCGATGCTAAACCTTGTTCGCAACGCCATCACATCGGTCGCCGGACAGAGCGAGCGTGTGGTGATCATCAGGGGGCGATCCATTTCCACCGAGCAGTATGAGGTCGCCGTTGAGGATTCGGGCCCCGGGATGACGCCGGAGGCATGGAACCTGTCCCAGCAGCCTTCGAAGACAGCGGCCCTGGACGGCCGCGGGCTCGGGCTGTCGGTAACCCGGACCATTCTCAGGAACCACGACAGCATCCTGTCGGTACGCCCATCCGGGGCAGGATTTCATTTCAGCCTGGCGCGTGTCGCCGAAACCGGAGCGTCGGCATGATGCCGTCTGTCTTTGTCATCGACGATGACGCCGCGGTCCGCGATGCCCTGATCGTTCTGTTTCGCGGCGAGGGCCTGAAGGCGCGGGGTTTCGAGAGCGGTGCCGACTTCTTTGATCGCCTGCCCGACGACGCCATGGCCTGCGTCGTCACCGACCTGCGCATGCCCGGGATCGACGGCAGTGAATTGATCCGCCGCGTCATGACCTTGCGCGGCGCGGCCTGGCCGGTCGTTGTTGTCACCGGCCATGCCGACGTCCCGGTCGCCGTGCGGCTGATGAAGGCCGGGGTGGTCGATTTCATCGAGAAGCCGGTCGATCCGGTCCAGCTGGTCGACTCCGTCAAGACCTGCCTGCGACGCCTGCTGGATGTCGATGCCGAACGGCAGTCCCGCGCCGCGACCGTGGAGCGGCTGGGGCGGCTGACCCGGCGCGAAAGCCAGGTGTTCGACGGCCTGATCCGCGGTCAGTCGAACAAGGAGATCGCCCAGGACCTGGAGATCAGTCCACGCACCGTCGAGGTGTTCCGGGCCAAGATCATGGTCAAGACCGAGGCCGACAGCCTGTCCGCCCTCGTGCGGATGGGTCTGCAGGTTGAGGCCGATGCGGGCGCGCGCGACGTTCAGGTCTGACGCCCGCCGCGAGGATCAGCCGCGCATCGATCCGCTGTCGATGAAGCGCTGGTGCCACGACAGGGCCTCGTTCAGCAACATCGGCGTCTGCTGGCCGTATGCGCCGTCCCGGGCCCGGCGGTAGTAGTCCTCCAGCTGCGGCCGGAAGTCCGGATGGGCGCAGTTTTCGATGATCACCGCCGCCCGCTGTTTCGGCGACAGACCGCGCAGATCCGCCAGCCCCTGTTCGGTGACGATCACCTGGACGTCCTGGTTGATGTGATCGACGTGCGAGGCGTGCGGCACGATGGTCGAGATGCGCCCGCCCTTGGCCGTCGAGGCGGCCATGAAGATCGACAGATAGGCGTTGCGGGCGAAGTCGCCGGAGCCGCCGATGCCGTTCTGGATGCGCGAGCCCATGATGTGGGTCGAGTTCACATTGCCGTAGATATCGGCCTCGATCATGCCGTTCATGGCGATACAGCCCAGTCGCCGGATCAGCTCGGGGTGGTTGCTGATCTCCTGCGGCCGCAGGATGATCCGGTCGTGGAACAGGTCCATGCGCGTGTTCAGGTCTTCGGCCGCCGCCGGACTGAGCGAGAAGGCGGTGGCCGAGGCCACCCGTAGCCGGCCGCCGGCGATCAGGGCCAGCATCCCGTCCTGGATCACCTCCGTGAAGGCGGTCAGGTTCTCGAACGGGGCGTCCAGCAGTCCGGCCAGCACGGCATTGGCCGTATTGCCCACTCCGGACTGCAGCGGCAGCAGCCCGGGCGGCAGTCGTCCCCTGGCCACCTCATGAACGAGGAATTCGATCAGGTGTGCGGCCATGGCCAGGTCGTCGGCCTGGGGGGCCGGGAAGGCGGCGTTGCGATCGGGCGCGTCGGTTTCGACAATGGCCACGATCTTCGACGGATCGCAGCGGAACGCCGTCTCGCCGATGCGGTCATCGGGCCGGATCAGCGGGATCGGCCGCCGGTGCGGCGGCAGGGCGGTGCCGTAGTAGATGTCGTGCATGCCCTGCAGGGCCGGGTTCTGCCAGCGGTTGACCTCGAGGATCACCTGACCGGCCTGGTCCAGCCAGGTCTTGTTGTTGCCGACCGAGGTCGACGGCATCAGGGCTCCGTCGGCGCGGATGCCGGCGACCTCGATCACCGCCGTGTCCAGCGGCCCCAGAAATCCCTGCCAGGCGACCGGGGCCACCTGGCTCAGATGCATGTCGAAATACTCCATTGCGCCGCGGTTGATGTGCTCACGGGCGACGGGGTCGGAATTATAGGGCAGGCGGAATTCCATGCCGTCGGCCCGGGCCAGGGCTCCGTCCAGTTCGGGTCCGGTCGAGGCCCCGGTCCAGACGCGCAGTCTGAACGGTCGACCGGCCGCGTGTTCGGCCTCGATCCGTGCGGCCAGGGCCAGGGGCACGGCCTTGGGATAGCCCGCCCCGGTAAAGCCGCTCATGCCGACGGTGGTGCCGGGCGCGATCAGGGCCGCCGCCGCCCCGGCGGACATGACCCTGGCCTGGAGGGCGGTGCTGCCCGTGCGGCGACCCGTCATCCGGTCATCTGCCCCGCGCGCCGAGCCGGTGTATTCGGTCCAGCCAGTCGCGCCGCCCGTCCGGGCCGATGCCCTCGATATTGCCGATCAGCGTCTCCCGGGTCGGGCCGATGCCGACGAAGGCGAGGATGTTGCGCTTCAGGCTCTTCAGCGAATGCGACAGGTAGACGGTGCGATAGACGAAGGCCGGCATGCCCATGGTGACGATGATCCGCGCCGTTCGCCCCTTCAGCAGCCCGCCCTGCAACGTCGGCTCCCCCACGGGGAAGGCGAAACCGGGCCGGAACACCTGTTCCAGCAAGGCCTTCAGCAGGGCCGGCTCCGCGCCCAGCCACAGCGGATGAACGATCACCAGGTGCCGCGCCCACTGCAGGTCGGCCTGGACCGCCGCCACGGTCGGTGGCGGCGCGTCCTGTTCCCAGTCGTGGCGGCTGCGCAGAACCGGAAACGCCAGGTCGGCCAGACGGATCAGCCGGACCTCGTGTCCACCCTGCCCGGCTCCGGCCGCATAGGCACCGGCGACCGCATGACCGAAGCGGGCCACATCCGGGTCGGGGTGACCGTCGATGAGGGCGATGCGCAGGGACACGGTAGCCTCCGGGGCGATCAGACCGGCCGCAACCGTTTGACGGCGTAGGTGTGCTGGGTCCCGCGGGCGGTCAGCAGCGAGACATATTCCCCCAGCACGAACTTCTCCTCACCCAGGCGGAAGCCGGTGACGTCCTCGGCGTCGCCCGGATCAAGGTCGAGGATCCAGCGTCCGTCGTCTGCGTGGCGCAGGCGGCCGGTCGCCACCGTGGCGTCATCGACAAACCGGCGCACGTGGCTGCGCTCGGGCGCGGCCTTCAGTGCCGCCGGATCCAGCCGGCCCTCGGCGTCCAGCGGGGCGACCAGGTCATAGCCGGTGCTGGCGCTGCCGCGGGGATGGTCGGGTTCGCGGGCGAGTTCGAGACGGATGTGCTGGAAGGTGGACATGGGCGGTTCCTTTTCGGGCGTCAGTGACTGAGCAGAAGGCAGACGGGACTATCGTCGAGCAGCGTCCGGGTCACCCCGCCCATCGCCCACTCCCGCAACCGGGCGTGGCCATAGCCGCCGGCGACAATCAGGCCCGCCGACGTTTCCGCGGCGAAACCCAGGATGGCGTCGCCGTGACTCTGCCCGCCCCGCGGCCGCACCGCGCAGTCGGCGGCGACGCCGTGCCGCTTCAGCCAGGCGACCACATCGTCAAGCCGGGTCCGGACCTCGTCCGTGGGCTCGTCGTCGCAGACCTCCAGTATGTGGACGGTGCCGGTCTGGCGCAGCATCGGCACCGCCGCGGCCACGGCGCGCCGGGCCTCGCGACTGTCCGACCAGGCGATCACCGCCGGCCAGCCCACCGGCGTGCGCGGGGCCGCCGGCGGCACCACCAGAACCGGCCGGCCGGCCGCCATCAGCACGTCTGCCGGGTCGGGGCCGTAGAACGGCGCGCGGTCATCGCGTCGCCCCAGGATCAGCAGGTCGGCGGCCCGCGCCTGCTCGATCACCAATTCCGCGGGGAAGCCGATGCGACCGCGCCATTCGCTTCCGGCGATCCGGTCATCGCTGAGCTCGCGAAACCGGGCCTCGGCGCGGGTTACATTGCCCTCGGCCAGATCACGATACAGGGTCAGGGCCTCGCCCATCATGGCGCCGCCCAGATAGGGATCACCGACCGGCGGCGGCACCGGCGCGCTGCCCGAGACACCGATCAGATGCGCCTCGAAGACCCTGGCGAGGTCGCAGGCCAGGGTGATGCGCGTGTCGCTGTCCAGGCCTTCGTCGGCATAGACCATCAGGCTCTTGTAGCTCATGGTGGGCCTCCCGTTCGCCGCCATCAGACGGGGTTGCCGCCGCCGCCGCATTGATCGGGATCAATGTCCCTGGCGGTCCGGCATGGGACAAGGGCGGCTGTGAGGGAGTTGATCATGTCACCACTGAAATTCATCGGCCTGGTCCTGGTGGCCGGCTGCACCACCGCCCCGGTGCCGGTCGCGGGGTCTGCGGATGCGGCCCCGACCGCCTCGGTCGCCTTGACGGACGCCCCGATGGGGGGCTCTGTCGCCCGGGGCGCGGCCCTGGTCCGGTCGCGCTGCGTCGCCTGCCATGCTGTCGGTCCGGCCGGAGACAGTCCTTCGGCCATGGCCCCGCCCTTTCGCGAACTGAGCCGCCGCTATCCGGTCAGCAGCCTGCAGGAATCCCTCGCCGAAGGTCTGGTCACGGCCCATCCGGAGATGCCCGAATTCACCTTCGAGCCCCAGCAGATCCGCGATCTGATCGCCTATCTGGAAAGCCTTGAGGATACCGGGGTGCGCGTCCGCTAGGCCGGCCCCGGCGTCTTCTTTCAGGAGGGATCGTCGTGGCGGCGGGGCAGGGCGGTCCTGAGCGCCGCCCAGCCGACGGCGAGAATGAAGGCGGCGAAGACGGCGACGGTGCCGATGATGACGGGGACGACCTGGGCGGGCATGGCAACTCTCCTGTTCCGCGTTGAAAAAACCGCCCGGCGACGCCGTCCGCATTGATCGAGGTCAAAGGCGTCAGAACACCTGGTGCAGAACCGCCGCGCCCGAGGCCAGCACCAGGGCGGCGGTGTCCGGGGGGGCATCCAGGGGGCGTACCAGACTCAGGCTGTCGCAGTCGCGGACCTCGGCCACCCGCAGCACCTCGGCGATCAGGGCATCGGCGACGACCGCCGGATCCAGCAGGTCGAAACTGATCAGGCGGTCGATCTGAAGACTGGGCCGGCCGGCGAATTTCGGGGCGATGGCAAAGAGCAGCAGGCCGCGCAGACGGCGCACGCGGTCGCGGGCGATCAGGATGCCGCCGGTCGTCTCGTCGGCCTCGATCCGCTGGCGGGCCATGATCCGCCAGTCTTCCTGCGACAAATCAGCATAGCCCAGCCGAACCAGCACATAGGCATCGTCGATGTCTTCAGCGGCAAGATGTCGAACGGTTACAACAGCCATTCGGCCTATTCGGCGGATTTGCGTCCGCTCCGCCTTGATCTCGGTCAAAGGGGATCGATTGCCGTTCCACCGGATCGCGCCTAGATTGAGCGTCAAGGCCAAGAGGGACCCATGCTGGAACTCAAGACCCTTCCGACCGACTGCGCCAAACGTCGCAACAGCAATGCCTGCGACACCTGCGGCGCGCGCGCGCTCAGCGTCTGTGGCAGTGTAGCGGAAGGGGACCTTGGCCGGCTCGATGCCATGGCCGAACACCTGACCTTCGCCGCCGGTGCCGTCATGATCCGGGAGGGCGACCCGGCCGGTCACGTCTTCAACATCACCTCGGGTTCGGTGCGGGTCTACAAGCTGCTGGCCGACGGCCGGCGGCAGATCATCGGCTTCCTGTTCACCGGCGACTTTCTCGGCCTGGCGACCCCTGACACCTATGTGTTTTCCGCCGAAGCGGTCGAGCCGGCCAGCGTCTGCCGCTTCCGCAAGACCGAATACCGTGCCCTGATCCGCGACTGTCCAGCGCTGGAGGCCACCCTGTTCGACCGGGCCAATCACGAACTGGCGGCGGCCCAGAACCAGATGTTGCTGCTGGGCCGCAAGACGGCGCTGGAACGGATCGCCACCTTCCTGCTCGACCTGCCGTCACACGATCCGGCCCGGACCATCCCGCCGGGCCATGTGCATCTGCCGATGACCCGGGCCGAGATCGCCGACTATCTGGGGCTGACCATCGAGACGGTCAGCCGGGTGCTGACCCGGCTCAAGACCCAGGGCGTGATCCGTCTGGTCTCCCTGTCCGAATTGCGCGTCGAACAACCGGAGGTCCTGCGCGACCTCGCTGACGGCGTCGGCTGAACCGGTCAGGCGGCGACGCGCGCCGGGTTCCGGTTCATGGTCAGTCGCCCGTCCGCGTCCCGACCTGTGACCGCCAGAACCTGATCACACAGGGCCACCGGGGCGGGACGGTGGCTGACCAGAATCAGCCCCTGGCCCGTTGTGGCCAGCCATTGATCCAGCCGTTCCAGCACCCGGGCCTCGGTCGCCGCGTCCAGTCCCTCGGTCGGCTCGTCCAGCACCAGCCAGGCGGCCGGCCGCAGACAGGCCCGCGCCAGCCCCAGCCGCCGTCGTTCCCCGCCGGACAGGCGCTCGCCGTTGTCGCCCAGTGGCGTATCCAGACCGGCGGGCATGGCCCGGACACGGTCGGCCAGGTCGGCCGTCTCCAGCGCCGCCCACAGGTCCGATTCCGCCGCGTCGACCCGGGCCAGCGCCAGGTTGTCGCGCACGCTCCCCGCCAGCAGGCGCACGTCCTGGGCCGCATAGGCGAAGCGCGTGCGCACGGCCCGGACCTCCGCCCCGGCCAGATCGACCCCGCCCAGGGCCAGTTCGCCGGCGACGGGCGCGCGCAACGCCATCAGTCGCTCGATCAGGGTGGTCTTGCCCGCCCCGGACGGCCCTGTGACCGCCAGTCTGGCCCCGGCAGCCAGGGTCAGGTCCAGTTCGCTCAGGGTGATGGCGTCCCCGCTCGGCACGGTCCCGGTGTCCGGCACCGGATTGTCCAGCAGGTCGCCGAGCCGCCCCACGGCCTCGGCCGCGGCGCCGCTCTGGCGGAAACTGGCCACCACCGCCCCCGCCGCCTCGATCCCGGTGACCGCGGCCAGGGCCGCCAGCACCACCAGGGGCAACGGCACCGTCCGCGACAGCAACACCACCCCGACGACGGTGGCCCCGGTCACCGCGCCCTGCCAGGTGTTCATCCAGCCGGCGGCCGCCGCCGCGTCGATGGTGCGGCGGTCCAGGGTCCGGGCCTCGGCCGCGATCTGTTCCACCGCCCAGGACTCCAGCCCGTAGGCCCTCAGTTCCGGGGCGGCCGCCTGCAGGGCCGAGAACCGGTCCTTGAACCGGCCGGTGGCGACCTGCACGCGGCGTCCGGCCGGGTCGGCGGCCCGGCGGCCGATCACCAGCGCGCCCAGCACCGCCAGCCCGGTCCCGGCCGCGACCGTGGCCGCAGCCGCCGGTCCGGCCAGCCCGGCCAGCGCGATGGCGATGATGCCTCCGGCCCCGGCGGCCCACGGCGTGCTCAACCGCACGAACAGGGTCTGGACCGCATCGACGTCCTGGATCATCCGGGCCGAGGCCTCGCCGCTGGACAGGGCCTGCGCGCGTGCCGGCGGGGCCGCGGCCAGGCCGTCGAACAGGGCCGGTCGCAGCCGGGCCAGGGCCTTCAGTGCCGCCGCATGGCCGCTGACCCGCTCGATGTAGCGGGCCCCGGTCCGGGCGATGGCGAGGAAACGGATGGCGGCGCTGGGCAGCAGATAGTTGAACGCCCCGATGGCGGTGCCGCCGGCCACTCCGGCCAGGGCCGCGCCGGTGATGAACCAGCCGGACAGGCCCAGCAGCAGCACCGCGGCGGCGCTGACCGTGGCCCCCGCCGCGGCCGCCAGCGCCAGGCGGCCACCCTGCCGTCGGCGCTGTTCGCGGATCATCTGGCGGAAGCGGGCGGCACCGTTCACAGACGCACCACCACGTCAGCCAGGGCCTCGACCGCCGCCGAATGGGTGGCGATCAGGGTCGTGCGACCGCGCGCCGCGGCGCGAATGACCGGCAGCAGGGCGGTCGCGGACGCCGCGTCCAGATTGGCGGTCGGCTCGTCCAGCAACAGGATCGGCGCGGGCTTCAGCAGGGCCCGGGCCAGGCCCAGCCGCCGCCGTTCGCCGCCCGACAGGCCGCCGCCGCGCTCGTCGAGCATCCGGTCCAGGTCGCCGTCCAGACCGGCCAGGGTCGCGACGGCCTGGAGGCTGTCGCGTGAGGCCCCGCGCGCCGCCAGGGCGATGTTGTCGCCGAGGGTGCCCGGCACCACGACCGGCGCCTGGCTGGCCCAGCCGACCCGGTCGGTGAAACTGCCGGCCGCCGACAGGGCCAGGCCGTCGGCCTCGACCTCGCCCCCGGTCAGCGGAGCCAGGCCCAGCAACAGGTGCAGCAGGCTGCTCTTGCCCGAGCCGCTCGGCCCGACCAGGGCGACGATCGATCCGGCCGGCACGTCCAGGTCGAAGTCGCGCACCGGGCTGACGCCGTCGTCATAGGTGATGGTCACGTTCCGGAAACGCAGGGCGGGGGCCGGGGCGGTCGCCGGGACGGGGACGCGGGCGACGCGGGCGACCGCCGGGGGGACGGCCCCGACCAGTGACGCCGCCGCGGCCTCGGCCGCCTGGCGTTCGTGATAGGCGGCGGCCAGCCGCCGCATCGGGGCATAGACCTCCGGTGCCATGGCCAGGACGAAGAAGGCCTGCGGCAGGGTCAGGCGTTCCGGCACCGGAAACGGCAACAGGTGCAGCAGGTTGAAGCCGCAGTAGACGGCCACCAGCGCCACCGACAGGGCCGAGAAGAACTCCAGAACCCCTGACGACACGAAGGCGATCTTCAGCACCCGGCCCGTGCGGGCCTCCAGTTCGTCAGCGGCGCGCGCGATCTCGTCGCGGGTGCGGGATTCGGCCTGGAAGCTCAGCAGGGTGGGCAGGGCCCGCACCCGGTCGAGAAACAGGCCCGACAGCCGCTCCAGCGCCAGGAACTGGCGTCGGCTTTCCGCCGCCGCGGCGGACCCCGCCAGGACCATGCCGAAGGCGAACGGAATCAGCGTCAGGGTCAGGATGCCCGCCGCCACCGGACTGGCGACCGCGCACAGGGCGATGATCAGCACCGGGCTCACCGCGGCGGCCAGCCGGGCCGGGGCGAAGCGGGCATAGTAGCCGTCCAGGGCCTCGACCCCGTCGACCACGGCGGTCATCGAATCCCCCGACGGGCGACGACCGGCGAACAGCTGGGTCAGCAGGTCGCCGCGGACCCGGCGCTTGACCATGGCCGCCCCCTGACCCGCCGTCAGGACCGCGACCTGTGCGACCAGTCCGCGCAGGGCCAAGCTCGCTCCGGCCAGGGCCAGGCCCGGCAGGGCGGCTCCGGCCGACTGTTGCAGGGCACCGAAGGCCATGGCCAGACCCAGCGCGAAGCCCGTCGCCGGCAGGACATCAGCGATCACGAGACCCGCTGCCAGTCCGTTCAGGCGTCGCCACGGCCGGGCGATTTCCGCCAGCCATCGCTTGGGCTCGGCGGACGGGGTGACTTCAGCGGTACTCATCGACTGTCGTTAAGGGCCTGTGTCAGGGTAAGCCTTGATCAAGATCAAGGCCGGGACCTAAGGCGCCCTCTAGACGGGGCGTCAACCGGTCGGCCGACTCGGTGCCCAGGAGACCTGCCCATGATTGACCTCGCGGTCGTCGATCTGTCCCGTCTGCAATTTGCCCTGACGGCCCTGTACCATTTCCTGTTCGTACCCCTGACGCTCGGCCTGTCCTTCATGCTGGTCATCATGGAGAGCATCTATGTGATGACCCGGCGGCCGATCTGGCGAACCATCACCCGCTTCTGGGGCGTGCTGTTCGGCATCAATTTCGCCCTCGGCGTGGCCACCGGCATCACCATGGAATTCCAGTTCGGCATGAACTGGGCGTACTACAGCCACTACGTCGGTGACATCTTCGGGGCCCCGCTGGCGATCGAGGGCCTGATGGCCTTCTTCCTCGAGGCCACCTTCGTCGGGCTGATGTTCTTCGGCTGGGACAAGCTGAGCCGGGTCGGCCACCTGTTCGTCACCTTTCTGGTCGCCCTCGGCACCAATCTTTCGGCCCTGTGGATCCTGATCGCCAACGGCTGGATGCAGAACCCGGTCGGCTCGACCTTCAATCCGGACACGATGCGGATGGAGGTCACGGATTTCATGACCGTGCTGTTCAACCCGGTAGCCCAGGCCAAATTCGTCCATACGGTCAGCGCCGGCTACGTGATCGCCGCGGTCTTCGTGCTCGGCGTCTCGGCCTTCTACATGCTCAAGGGCCGCCATATCGGCTTCGCCAAACGCTCGATGACGGTGGCCGCCGCCTTCGGCCTGGCCGCCTCGCTGTCGGTCGTCGTGCTCGGTGACGAGAGTGGCTACGCCCTGACCGACAACCAGAAAATGAAGCTGGCGGCGCTCGAGGCCATGTGGGAGACCGAGCCCGCCCCGGCCGGCCTGACGGCCTTCGGCATTCCCAGCCTCAGGGATCACAAGACCCATTACGAGGTCAAGATTCCCTATGTGCTGGGCCTGATCTCGACCCGCAGCATCAGCAAGCCGGTCGAGGGTATTCTCGAACTGGTGGCCACGGCCGAGACCCGGATCGAGCGGGGCGTCCTCGCCTATGACGCCGTCGAGCGGATCAAGGCCGATCCGTCCGACATGACCGCCCGCGCCGATTTCGAAATCCACCGCAACGACCTCGGCTATGCGCTGCTGCTGAAACGGTATGTCGCCGATCCGCGCCAGGCCACGCCCGAACAGGTGGTCCAGGCCGCCTGGAGCACCGTGCCCAATGTGCCGCTGATGTTCTGGGCCTTCCGCATCATGGCCGGCATCGGCTTCCTGATGATCGGTCTGTTTGCCACCGCCTTCGTGCTCTGCACCCTGCGCAAGCACGACACCCGCTGGTTCCTGTGGATGGCCGTTCTGGCCCTGCCGCTGCCGTGGATTTCGACGGAACTGGGCTGGATCCTGGCCGAGGTCGGCCGTCAGCCCTGGGCCGTTGAGGGGGTCCTGCCGACCTTCCTGGGAGCCTCCAGTCTCACCGTCTCGCAGTTGTGGGGCACGATCATCGGCTTCACCGTCCTCTACGGGGCGCTGGCGGTGGTCGAGGTCGGCCTGATCCTGCACGCGATCAGGAAGGGGCCCTACGCCGAACAGGAAGCCTTTCCCGGGACTGACAACCCCACGCCCCCCGCCGCGCCCGCCGTCGCCTGACCGTCGATTTCCAGGATACCGAACATGGAACTTCCCATCGACTACGCCACCCTCCGCCTGATCTGGTGGGGCCTGCTGGGTGTGCTGCTGATTGCCTTCGCCCTGACCGACGGCTTCGACCTCGGCGTCGGGGCCCTGCTGCCCTTCATCGCCAGGACGGACGAGGAGCGCCGCATGGTCATCAACACCGTGGGGGCCACCTGGGAAGGCAACCAGGTCTGGTTCGTGCTCGGCGGCGGGGCCATCTTCGCGGCCTGGCCCTTCGTCTATGCGGTCAGTTTTTCGAGCTTCTACATGGCCATGTTTCTGGTGCTGGGGGCCCTGATCCTGCGACCGGTGGCTTTCAAATACCGCTCCAAGCGACCCGCCAGGGCCTGGCGCAGCTTCTGGGACTGGGCCCTGTTCGTCGGCGGCTTCGTGCCGGCCCTGGTGTTTGGCGTCGCCGTCGGCAACGTCCTGATCGGTGCCGAATTCCGCCTCGACAGTGATCTGCGCAGTTTCTACGAGGGCTCACTGCTGGGGCTGTTCACGCCGTTCAGCCTGCTGTGCGGCCTGCTGTCGGTGGCCATGCTGGTGCTGCACGGGGCCGGCTGGCTGGGCCTCAAGGCCGAGCGCGGTCCGGTCGCGGCCCGGGCCCGGGCCCTCGGCACCGTCGCCGGCCTGCTCAGCATCGTCCTGTTCGTCGCCGGCGGCCTGTTCGTGGCCTATGGCGACCTGGGCTTCCGCATCGTCGGGGTTGCCGATCCGTCGGGTGTCTCCAACCCGCTGCGTACCGCCGTGGTCGCCGCGCCCGGGGCCTGGCTCGACAACTACGGCCGCTATCCCTGGATGATCGCCGCGCCGGTGATGGGCCTGGTCGGGGTCGTCGCGGCCCTGTTCGGCCTGTGGCGTCGATCCGAACCCCTGACCTTCGCGGGGTCGGCCGTCTCGGTGATCGGCATCATCTCCACCGTCGGCCTGTCGATGTTCCCCTTCATCCTGCCGAGCACGATCGACCCGGTGTCCAGCCTGACGGTGTGGAATTCGTCGTCCACCCATCTCACCCTGTTCATCATGCTGGGGGTGACGGCGGTCTTCCTGCCGTTGATCCTGGTCTACACCGCCTGGGTCTACCGGGTGCTGTGGGGACGGAGCAGCACCACCGACTTCAAGACCAATCCCGACCTGTACTGACTGCGCCGAGGAGCTGAACTGATGTGGTATTTTGCCTGGATTCTCGGCCTCGGCCTGGCCGTCGCCTTCGGCGTTCTGAACGGCGTCTGGCACGAGTTCCGCCTGTTCGACGAGGGCGATCTTGGACAGTCAGAACCCGATCCGGTGATCCCCGATGCGCCGGACACGCCCCGCCCCTGACGGGGCCCGTACCGCAGATGGAGGACGAACCGATGACGACCGAAATCACGCCGATCCATGGCGGTGCCGTGGCCGCAATCGTGGCCCTGATGGACTCGCAGCGGTTGCTGACGCTCGGGGTCAACCGTCCCGACGGCTGGCCCCAGGTCACCACGGTCGGCTACGTCAATGACGGTCTCAACATCTATATGAGCGTCGCCCGGGACAGCCAGAAGCTGGCTAATATCCGGGTCGATCCGCGCGTCTCCATCGCGATCCGCAGCGAGGCGGATCGCGGCGACGCCGTCGGCCTGTCGCTGGCCGGTCGCGCCAGCGAGGTGCGGGACCCCCACCTGATCGCCGGCATCAACAGGCTGGTCGCGGCCCGCTATCCCGATGTGAACGTCTATTGCCCCAGCGGTGAATCGGTCGCTGTCATCCATGTGGCCCCGTTGATCATCGCCCCGGTCGCGGTGGCCGACGGCCGCAGCCGCCCGCAGACCTTCGCGATCGGCGAGGGGATCGGCGATGTCGCCGGCCCGGACGGGGTGTCGCGGCTGTTCTAGCGGGCCCGTTGCGGACGCGCCGGGACCGGCGCTGATCTGGATCAAAGCCCCTTCCGGCTCCCCGGGCCAGTCTACGGCGACGGGTGCCCGAACCTCGGCCCCGAACCCGGGAGCGATTGTCGTGAGCTACAAACTCATCATGGCCCTGGCCGGTGGCGGTCCCGAGGACGCCGAGACCCTGGCCTTCGCCGCCGCCCTGGCCGTGCAGCATGGTGCGGTGGCCAATGTCGTGCCGATCCACCCCGATGCCGCCGTCGACCTGCTGGCCCTGGGCATGACCCTGGGGACCTCGCTGTCGCCGGAGATGAAACAGACCCTGTCTGACGCCCAGCGCGACTGCCAGACGCGGATCGAAACGTCGGCCCGCGCCGCCGCCGCCGCCGTCGACCTGGTGTTCGGCGACGGCGAGGGTGGGCCGCGCATGGTTGTTCATCCGCACAGCGTCATGCCGGCCGAGAACCTGGCGCGGGCCCTGGTGCTGGCCGATCTGGTGGTCATCGGCCAGGGGTACCTGCGCGGGCCGGGGCGGGACGGCCGGGTACTGGGTCAGGTACTGCTGGACCAGCGCGCGCCCCTGCTGATCGCCCGCGGCCAGCCGGACCGGCTGGCCGGTCGCATCGCCGTCGCCTGGGACGGCAGTGTCGAGGCCGGCCGCGCCGTACACGGGGCCCTGCCGCTGATCGCCATGGGGTCGGATCTGATCCTGCTGCAGTGCCCCCGGGGGCTGGACCCGACCGACCCGGCACCCGAGATGGCCCCGCTCAACGCCTGGCTGCGCCTGCACGGGGTCGGCACGGGGCGGCCCGTCCCGGTCACCGGTCCGTCGGCGGCGGAGGCCCTGGTCAAGGGGGCCCACGATCATGACGTCGGCCTGCTCGTGGCCGGGGCCTGGGGCCATTCGCGGCTCAGGGAGGCGATCTTTGGCGGCGCGACCCGGGCCTTCCTCGATGACGTCGACGGTCCCAGCCTGCTGCTCGCCCACTGATGTCCGATCCGTCGGTCTGGCCCGTCGATCCGCTGATCCTGCCGGCCTTCCTGCTGGCGATGGTGCTGATCGAGCTCACCCCGGGCCCCAATATGGGCTACCTCGCCCTGGTCTCGACGGCGCGGGGTCGCAAGGCCGGCGTGCTGACCGTGGTCGGGATCACCATCGGTCTCAGCCTCTATCTGGCGGTGTCGATCTATGGCCTGACCGGCACCCCCCTGGCCTCGCCGACCGTGCTGTGGGGCCTGAAATGGGCCGGCGTCGGCTATATGCTGTGGCTGGCGCTCGAGGCGATCCTGCCGCAACGCCCGGCCGGTCCGGCGGTGCCGATCATCCCGTTCGCCGGCGGCCGCCAGGTGCTGCGCGGGATCATCGCCAACGTCCTCAACCCCAAGGCGGCCCTGTTCTATGTGGTGCTCCTGCCGGGGTTCATCCATTCCGGCTTCGCCTCCACCCGGACCCAGATGATGGTTCTGGGGGGTGCCCACATCCTGATCAGCGTGGTCGTGCACCTGTCGATCGTGTTCGGCACCGATGGAACCGCCGCGCGCCTGTCGGCCCCGGGCCGGCAGCGGCTGCGCCTGGGTCTGGCGTTCGGCCTTGCCGCCGCGGCCGTCTGGGTGGCCCTGTCCAACGGCAGCCCTGCGGGAGTGTCGGCCGCATGACCCTGTCCCTGACCTTCCACGGCGCGGCCGGCTGCGTCACCGGCTTCTGTGCCCTGCTGCAGACCGACCACGGCCGTTTCCTCGTCGACTGCGGCCTGTTCCAGGGGCCCAAGACCCTGAAGGCCCTGAACCACGGCGAGTTTCCGTTCGAGGCCCGCGACATCGACGGGGTCTTCCTGACCCATGCGCATATCGACCATTCCGGCCTGCTGCCGAAGCTGGTCCGGGCCGGCTATCGCGGACCCATCTTCGCCACCCGGCCGACGCGGGACCTGTGCGCGGTCATGCTCGAGGACGCGGCCGGAATCCAGGAGGGGGATGTGGCGCACCTGAACCGCCGTAACGAGCGTCGTGGTCTGCCCCGGGTCGAGCCGATCTATTCCACCGCCGACGTCGAGCCGACCCTGCGCCTGTTCGAGACGGTCAAATTCAACGAGGAGGTCGAGGTCGTTCCCGGGGTCACGGTCCACTACTGGCCGGCCGGGCACCTGCTGGGCGCCGCCTCGGTCGAACTGGTCATCGAGGACGACGGGGCCCCGGTGAAGCTGCTGTTCTCCGGCGACCTCGGTTCCGGCCATCAGCCCTTCCTGCCGGCCCCCGACGGCCCTGTCGGGGTCGATCACCTGGTGATGGAATCGACCTATGGCGACCGCGACCGCAATGACCTCGATCTCCCTGAACGCCGCGCCGCCCTGGCCGGGGAACTGCGTCTGGCCAAGGCGGCCGGGGGGCCGCTGCTGATGCCGACCTTCGCCGTCGGCCGGGCCCAGGAGCTGATCCTCGATCTGCTGGCCGTGATGGAGGCCGAGCCCGAACTGGCCGGTGAGGTCTTCCTCGACTCACCCCTGGCCATCGAGGCCACCGACGTCTTCCTGCAGCGTGGCTGGAATATCGACGCCTCGGAGAACCCCTATACCGCGCTGCGTCATGCGCCGCGGCTGCACTATCTCCGGCGATACCAGGAGAGCGACCGGCTGGACCGGTTGCGGGACTGGCACGTCATTCTGGCCGGCAGCGGCATGTGCGACGCCGGCCGGATCCGCAAACATCTGAAGCGGCTGCTGTGGCGGCGCGAGACGACCCTGCTGATCACCGGCTTCCAGGCCGCCGGGACCCTGGGACGTCTGTTGATGTCGTCGCCCAGCCAGGTCCGCATCCAGGGCGATGACATCCGCGTTCACGCCCGGATCCGCACCCTGGACCTCTACTCCGGTCATGCCGACGCCTCGACCCTGGTGCGCTGGTTCGAGGCTCGCAGCCCGGTCGCCGGCAAGGTCTTCCTCGCCCATGGCGAGCCGGACTCGGTGGCGGCCCTGTCCGACCGGCTGGTCGCGGCCGGGGTTGCGGCCGACGCGGTGATCGCGCCCGAACTCGACCAGACCTTCGTCCTGACCCACGACACGGCGCAGCTGGTCGAGGGGCGGGCGGCCCGGATGCTGCCCGGGGCGGCGACCCGGCCCGACTGGTACAATGCCCGGGCCGATCTGCTCAGCATGATGAACGAGGCCCTGCAGGCCCTGCCCGATGACGAGCGGCGTCTGGCCGTGATCGCGGCGATGAAGGCGGTCCTGCTGAAGCCGTCCCCCCCTGCCGCCGCCGAGGAGCCGGCCCATGACGAATGACCCGTCCAACACCGCCCAGCAGGCCTCGCCCTCTTACCGGCTTCCGGCCCTGGATACGGACTTCCTGCTCAGCGATTCCATGCGGGCGTTGCGGTTCCAGCTGGAGTTCGCCAAGGCCGACCAGGCGCTGCGGGCCTGGGGCGTGCGCTCGACCATCGTGGTGTTCGGCAGTGCCCGGGTGGAGGAGGATGGTTCGCCGGACCATGCCCGCTGGTACGCCGAGGCGCGTCGCTTCGGAGCCCTGGCCTCGCGGCGTGGCGGGGCCATGCGCGACATCGGCCAGGTGCGCGACAATGTCATCGCCACCGGCGGCGGTCCGGGCATCATGGAGGCCGCCAATCGCGGTGCGTCCGAGGTCGGGGCCCCGTCGATCGGCTTCAACATCACCCTGCCGCATGAACAGGAACCCAACGCCTGGTCGACGCCGGACCTGACCTTCCGCTTCCACTATTTCGCGATGCGCAAGATGCATCTGGCCATGCGCGCCAATGCCCTGGTCATCTTCCCCGGCGGCTTCGGCACCTTCGACGAATTGTTCGAGATCCTGACCCTGCGCCAGACGGACAAGGCGCCACCGATTCCGGTGGTGCTGGTCGACGAGGCCCACTGGCGCGCCGTCGTCGGCTTTGACACCCTGGTCGAGGCGGGATTGATCGCCGCGTCCGACCTTGACCTGTTCCGGTTCGCCGAAACGGCCGAGACGGTCTGGCAGGCGCTGGTGGACGGCGGGCTCAAGGCGTTTCCGCTGTCGGACTATGCCCCGGTGCCCTGAAGCTCCGGGGAGGTCGTGGTCTAGAGATTCAGCAGGGCCGGATCGCCGCCCTGGGCGGCGATATTGACGCTGATCGCCTGTTCCGAGGCGTAGCGGATCAGGCTGTTGGGTCCGCCGGCCTTGGGCCCGGTGCCCGACAGGCCCTCGCCGCCGAACGGCTGGACCCCGACCACGGCCCCGGTGATGCTGCGGTTCACATAGACATTGCCCGCCGGCACAAGCCGGATCACATCCTCGGCGAAGGCCTCGATGCGGCTGTGCACGCCCAGCGTCAGGCCGAAGCCGCGCCCGGCCAGCTTGCCGGCCACCGTCATCAGATCCTCCGGATCATAGCGATAGATGTGCAGGATCGGGCCGAACACCTCGGATTCGAGGAAGTCGGGCGTCGGAATCTCGGCGATGGTCGGGGCGAAATAGTCGCCGGTGCCGTGCCCGGTGTTGGCGGTCTCGGCGATCTCGGCCCGGGCCAGGACCTTGGCCTCTTTCTCGAGCCGCTCCAGATGGGCCTCGAGAATGCCGCGCGACTCGGCGTCGATGACCGGCCCGATGTCGGTGGCCGGATCGGCCGGATCGCCGACCACCAGGGTCGCCAGCGCCCCCTTCAGCCCCTCGATCAGGCCCTTGGCCGAGTCCTTGGGCACATAGAGGATACGCAGGGCCGAGCAGCGCTGGCCGGCGCTGCCGAAGGCCGAGTTGATCACATCGTCCAGCACCTGTTCGCGCAGGGCGGTGGTGTCGACGAACATGGCGTTCAGACCGCCGGTCTCGGCGATGAAGGGGATGATGGCTCCGGGTCGGTTGGCCAGGGCGATGTTGATGGCCCGGGCTGTGTTGGTGCCGCCGGTGAAGGCGATACCGTCGATGCCCGGATGGTTGACCAGGGCCGCGCCCACGGTCTCGCCACGGCCGGGGACCAGGGCGATCAGCTCGGGTTGCAGTCCGGCCTTGAGGAACAGGCGCACAGCCTCGGCCGCGACCAGCGGGGTCTGTTCGGCCGGCTTGGCCAGCACGGCATTGCCGGCGGCCAGGGCCGCGGCGATCTGGCCGGTGAAGATGGCCAGCGGGAAGTTCCACGGACTGATGCAGGCGAACACGCCGCGACCGTGCAGCATCAGCTGGTTGGTCTCGCCGACCGGCCCGGTCAGGACCTCGGGTCCGGCGAACTGGGTCTCGGCCAGCATGGCGTAGTAGCGGCAGAAGTCGGCGGCCTCGCGCACCTCGGCGACGCCGTCGTTCAGCGTCTTGCCCGCCTCGCGCGCCAGCAGGGCGACGAACCGGTCCATGTCGGCCTCAAGGGCGTCGGCCATGTTGCGCAGCACGACGGCCCGCGCCGCCCCGCCGGCCCGGTCCCAGACGATATGGGCGCGCGCGCCCAGCTCGATCGCCTGGTGGATCTCGGTGGCGGTGGCCTCTGACACATAGCCGAGCACGCTGTTGCGATCCGACGGGCTGATCACATCGGTCGGGTTCTCGCCGGCGCGCAGCACCCCGCTGATGATCGGGCCGGAGTTGAGCTTCTCGCGGTCGATCAGTTCCAGGGCCACGGCGTGGCGTTCACGTTCCTCGACCTGGGAATAGTCGCGACCGAGGGAGTTCAGACGATTTCCGTACATATGCTGGGGGACCGGAATTTTGGGGTGAGGGCCGGGCTGGGCTTCCAGCACGGTGACGGGATCAAAGGCGACGGTGGTGGCGGGAACCCGCTCGTCGAGCAGGGCGTGGACGAACGAGGAATTGGCCCCGTTCTCGAGCAGGCGGCGGACCAGATACGGCAACAGTTCCTCATGGCCGCCGACCGGGGCATAGGCGCGGATCGACATCTCCTCGTCGTTCCAGATCGCCTCGGCGGCGTCGTACAGGGGCTCGCCCATGCCGTGCAGCCGCTGGAACTCGATCTTGACGTCGGCGGCCCGGGCCATCCGGTGGATGGCGGCCAGGGATACGGCGTTGTGGGTGGCGAACTGGCCGTACAGATGCGGCGCGGCGTCGATGATGGCGCGGGCGCAGACCAGATAGTTGACGTCGGTGGCGACCTTGGTGGTGAACACCGGATAGTCCGGACGGCCGGCGATCTGGGCCCGTTTGATCTCGGTGTCCCAATAGGCACCCTTGACCAGCCGCACCATGAGCCGGCGGCCCGACCGCTCGGCCAGGGCGGCGACGCGGGCGATGACCTCGGGGGCGCGCTTCTGATAGGCCTGGACCGCCAGGCCCAGCCCCTTCCACTCGCCCAGGTCGGGGTCGTTGGCCAGCCGGTCCAGCAGTTTCAGCGACAGGGCCAGCCGGTCGGCCTCCTCGGCGTCCATGCAGAAATTGATGTCGTATTTGGCGGCGATCAGGGCCAGCCGCTTCACCCGCGGGTACAGTTCGTCCCACACCCGGGGAGCCTGGGTCGCCTCATAACGCGGGCACAGGGCCGACAGCTTGACCGACACGCCGTGACCGGTCTGCGGCCCGCGCATGCCCTCGGTGTCGCGCCGCACCTGACCGACCGCCTCGATGGCCCCGGCATAGATCTTCTCGTAGCGGACGGCGTCCTCGCTGGTGCGGGCCCCTTCGCCCAGCATGTCGAAACTGCACAGCCAGCCTTCGCGGGCCGAGCGCTTCAGCGCCCCCTTGATGGTGCGCCCGACGACGAACTGCTCGCCCATCATCCGCACGGCCGCGGCCACGGCCTGACGGATCACCGGCTCACCGATCCTGCCGGCGACGCGGCGCAGGAAGCTGGGCAGGTCGCGTTTGGCGTCCTCGTCGACCTCGACCAGCTTGCCGGTCAGCATCAGGCCCCAGGTCGAGGCGTTGACGAACAGGCTTTCGGACTGGCCCAGATGCTTGGCCCAGTCGGCCGAGCGGATCTTCTCCGAGATCAGGCGGTCGCGCGTCTCCTCGTCGGGAATGCGCAGCAGGGCCTCGGCCATACACATCAGGGCCAGACCCTCGCGGGTCCCCAGCGAGAACTCCTGCAGGAAGCTCTCGACCACGCCTTGGCGCTGGTTGTCCTTGCGGGCCCGTTCGACCAGCTCAACGGCCTCGGCCGCCACCGACTCGCGCTCGGCCGGGGTCAGCGGCACCTGGGCCAGCAGCTCGGCCACGACCTCATGTTCGTCACGAAACTTGCCGCGATCAATCTCGTCCCAGTGGGCGAGACTCGAGGGTGAAAACGCGTCAGCCGTCATGCAAGCAGAATCCAGAATTGTGCGGCAGGAATGGAGGAGTTTGCCAAAAGGTGGCGCATTAGTGAACCCTTATGGCAAAAAACGTTCGTTTCGGGGTTCCATTTTTCGTCCGGTGACCCTCACTTGCCGTTTCACCGGCGGCCGCTTCCGGCCGCTCGCTGACCGGACCTCCGCCGTGACCGATTCCACCGTCGCCCACTCCTGTCCCGAAGGCCAGCCCGTCGGTCGCGTCATCGCCATGCCGGCCGATACCAATCCCGAGGGCGACATCTTCGGCGGCTGGCTGCTGGCCCATATGGACCTGTGCGGAGCGACCCCGGCGTTCGAGCGCGCCCAGGGCCGCTGCGCCACCATCGCCGTCGACGGCATGGTCTTCCTGCAGCCGGTCTCGGTCGGGGACGAGGTCAGCATCTATGCCCGGATCATCCAGACCGGCCGCACCTCGGTCCGGGTCAAGGTCGAGGCCTGGAAGCGCGCCCGGGGTCAGCCCCTGGCCGGGTCGGTCCGCGTCACCGACGGCGTCTTCACCTATGTGGCCATCGGCGCGGACCGCAAACCCCGTCCCCTGCCGACCGAGACCGGACCCGCCGGCGTCGCCGGTGTGGTGTGAAATCTTGACCTTTGGCCCCGGTCCACCTACCTGCAGACCATGGCCATTCGTCGCATCCTGACCGTCGATAACGCTGCCGATACGGCGGTGCTCAAGCAGATTTCCGTCCCCGTGGCCGAGGTCGACGACGGCGTGCGCGCGCTGATGGACGACATGCTCGAGACCATGTACGCCGCGCCGGGCATCGGTCTGGCCGCCGTGCAGGTGGGTGACCCCCGCCGTGTCATCGTCATGGACCTGAACGACCGGGTGCTGGAGGGCGAGGACGTCGCCCCCGAGCCGGTCGAGGGCGAGGCCGAGGACCGGTCGCGTCGCAACCCGCGCCATTTCGTCAATCCCGAGATCCTCTGGGCCTCGGACGAGATCTACGCCTACGAGGAGGGCTGCCTGTCGGTGCCCGAATATTTCGACGAGGTCGAACGCCCCGGCAAGGTTCGGCTCCGCTACCTCGACTACAACGGCAAGTCCGTCGAGGAAGAGGTCGAGGGGCTGTTTGCCGTCTGCATCCAGCACGAGATGGATCACCTCGAGGGCGTCCTCTTTATCGACCACCTCTCGCGCCTGAAGCGCGAGCGGGCCGTCGCCAAGGTCAAGAAACTGGCCCGGATGGCCGCCTGATGGTCCGTCCCGGAGGCAAGTCCCGCATCATTGATCCCGCCGGACGGCGGCGTCTGACCCGGTCTGAAAAGGTCGGCATCGGCAGTGTCGTGACCCTGGTCGGGGTCGGGGTGCTGGGTCTGGTCGCCGGCCTTCTGCTGGACCGGATGCTCAATTTCGACTCCGCCCTCGACGTCGGTGGCGAGTGGGATGAGGGCGGCGGCGTCGACACACGCTGGCAGTAGGCCGCAACCCCGGCTAAAGGCGGGTCATGCGCCTCGCCTTCATGGGTACCCCCGAATTCGCCGTGCCGTCCCTGGCCGAGATCATCGCCTCCGGCCATGAGGTCGTGGGCGTCTGGTCACAGCCGCCCCGTCCGCGGGGGCGCGGCCAGAAATTGACCCCGTCGCCGGTCCAGGCCTTTGCCGAAATCATGGGCCTGCCGGTGTTCACGCCGGAGTCGATGAAGTCGCCCGAGGCCATCGCCCAGTTCCAGGCCCTGGACCTCGATGCCGCCTGCGTCGTCGCCTATGGCCAGATCCTCAGGCCCGACGTGCTCGAGGCTCCGCGGCTGGGCTGTTTCAACCTGCACGGCTCCCTGCTGCCGCGCTGGCGCGGGGCCGCCCCGATCCAGCGCGCCATCATGGCCGGTGACACCGAGACCGGTGTCCAGATCATGCGCATGTCCGAGGGGCTGGACGAGGGCGACATCCTGCTGTCCGAGACCCTGGCCATCCGCCCCGACGATACCGCCGCCACCCTGTCCGAGCGGATGGCCACGGTCGGGGCCGGCCTGTGGCCGCGCGCCCTGGGGGCCATCGACCGGGGTGGCGTCACCACGCCCCAGACCGGCGAGCCCATCTATGCGAAGAAGATCACCCCGGCCGAGGCCCGGATCGACTGGGCCCGTCCGGCCGCCACGGTCGATGCCCACATTCGCGGCCTGTCGCCCTTCCCCGGAGCCTGGTGCCTCGCCCCCGGGCCCGACGGCCCGGTGCGGGTCAAGGTTCTGATGTCGGCCCCGGTCGCGGGCGAGGGCGTGCCCGGCACCGTCCTTGACGACGGCCTGACCGTGGCCTGTGGCGACGGGGCGGTGCGGTTGCTGCGGGTCCAGCGCGAGGGCAGGGCAGCCCAGGCCCCGGATGAGTTCCTGCGCGGCTTCGCCCTGCCGGCCGGCACGCTGCTGTCTCCCTCAGATAGCGAGCCCGTCATCCCCGCGAAGGCGGGGACGCGCGGCGAGCGATAGGGAAACCGGCATGCCTCGCTACCGGCTGACCCTCGAATATGACGGCCGCGCCTATCACGGCTTCCAGGCCCAGGACGGCCTGCCGACGGTGCAGGGGGCGGTCGAGACCGCGATCACCGGCTTCAGCGGCCAGACGGTGCGTATCGCCGCCGCCGGCCGCACCGACACCGGGGTCCACGCCACCGGCCAGACCATCCATCTGGACCTCGACAAGGCCTGGCCGACAGCCACGGTGATGAATGCCCTCAACGCCTGGCTGGTGCGTGAGGCCGTGGCGGTGCTGGACTGCGTCATCGTCGCCGACGACTGGCATGCGCGGTTTTCGGCCACCGGGCGTCGCTATCTGTTCCGCCTGCTCAACCGCCCGGCCCCGCCGGTGCTCGACGCGGGCCGGGTCTGGCATGTGAAGAAGCCGCTGGACGCCGACCGCATGCAGGCCGCGGCCCTGACCCTGGTCGGGCTGCACGACTTCACCACCTTTCGCGACATCGGCTGTCAGGCCAAATCCCCGCTGCGCACCCTGGACGTCGCCCGGGTGACCCGGGTCGCGGACGAGGTGCGGCTGGAATTCGCGGCGCGCAGCTTCCTGCACAGCCAGGTCCGCTCGATGACCGGGACCCTGGTCCAGGTCGGCCTCGGCCGCTGGAGCGTCGCGGACGTCGCCGCCGCCCTGGCCGCCCGCGACCGCGCCGCCTGCGGCCCGGTGGCCCCGCCGGACGGCCTGTATCTGACCGGGGTCGCCTATGATCCGCCGGTCCCGACTTCCGCCGCATAGCCAGGCACGGGGTCGATCTGCTAGCAGCGGCCCATGACCCAAGCGCCCAACACCGCCGCCCGCCGTCTGGTCGAGACCCTCGTGATGAACGGGATCGACCGCGTCTTCTGTGTGCCCGGCGAAAGCTATCTGGCCGTGCTCGACGCGCTGGCCGATGTCCGCGACCAGATCCAGGTCATCGCCTGCCGCCATGAGGCCGGGGCCGCCAACATGGCCGAGGCCTGGGGCAAGCTGACCGGCAAGCCCGGCGTCTGCATGGTCACCCGCGGGCCCGGCGCGACCCACGCCGCGATCGGGGTGCATACGGCGCACCAGGACTCGACCCCGATGATCCTGTTCGTCGGCCAGATTGCCCTGACCGATCGCGGGCGCGGGGCCTTCCAGGAGGTCGACTATCGCGAGGTGTTCGGTGGCCTGGCCAAATGGGCCACCGAGATCGAAAGTCCGCAGCGTACGGTCGAGATCGTCGAGCGCGCCTTCGCCACCGCCCTGCAGGGCCGGATGGGGCCGGTGGTCATCGCCCTGCCCGAGGACCTGCTGCACGCGGACGGCGGCCCGGCCCCGATCCGGCCGGTGAGCCCGGCCCGGGCCGGCCTCGATCCGGCCTTCGCCGACCAGGTCCGTGCCCGACTGGCCGCGGCCGAACGGCCGCTGCTGGTGCTGGGCGGATCGGGCTGGAGCGACGCCGCCACCGACGCCATCGGCGACTGGGCCGAACGGCTGGGTCTGCCCGTCGCCCTGTCGTTCCGGCGCAAGGACCTGATCTCCAACGACCGCGCCAACTATGCCGGCGACCTCGGCCTCGGCTGCAATCCGGCCCTGACGGCCCGGGTGAAAGCGGCTGACCTGATCCTCGCCATCGGTGCGCGCCTGGGCGAAAATCCGACCCAGGGCTATACCCTGTTCACCCGCGAACAGACCGCCGAGCGGCTGGTCCACATCCATCCGGGGGCCGAGGAGCTGGGCCGCGTCTGGACCCCGTCGCTCAGCGCCACCGCTGACAACTCGCTGGCCGCCCTGGCCCTGTCGTCGATCGACCCGGGCCGCCGCTGGACCGACCAGGCCATGCAGGCCCACGCCGATTACGAGACCTTCTCGAACCCGGTCACCGTCACCGGGGCGGTCAATATGTCGGACTGCATGAGCCATCTGCGCGCGGTCCTGCCCGACGACGCCATCCTGACCAATGGCGCGGGAAATTTCGCCGCCTGGCTGCACCGCTTCCACCGCCACCGGGCGCGGCGCACCCAGCTGGCCCCGACCTCGGGGGCCATGGGCTACGGCTTCCCCGCCGCTGTCGCCGCCAAGAGCGCCCATCCGGACCGCGACGTGATCTGCATCGCCGGCGACGGCGACTACATGATGACGGGCCAGGAACTGGCCACGGCGGTCCAGTACGGCATCAATGTCGTCACCGTCGTCGTCGACAACGGCACCTACGGCACCATCCGCATGCACCAGGAAGGCCACTATCCGGGGGCCGAACGGGTCATCGCCACCGACCTGAAGAACCCCGATTTCGTCAAATACGCCGAGGCCTTCGGGGCCTTCGGTATCCGCTGCGAATCCACCGAAGCCTTCCCCGCGGCCCTGGCGGCAGCACGGAACGCCGGCCGCCCGGCGATCGTTCATCTGCTGACCTCGGCCGAGGACATCGCGCCCGGTCGCACCATCACGGATCTCAGACGCCAGTAGGGCCTGCCATGTGCCGTTTGTCCGCCGCCCTGATGCCCCTGGTGCTGGCCGGCTGCGCCGCCACCGCGCCGGTGCCGGGCCCGGCCGGGCCGGTGACGGCGGGCGGCGACGACTGCGCCGTCATCGCCGCCGTCGCCCGTGACCACTATAATTTCAACACCACGGACAATCGGCCCCCGCCGCTGTGGCTGGACGGTGCCGGCAGCGGCTGGGCCCCGCGCTGCGACTGGGACCGCTACGGTCTGCGTCTCCCCGAAATCCACGACCCTGCCCGCACCCCGCCGTCGAGCCAGCCGCTGCGCTGGGTCCAGTTCAAACAGCCGCGCTATGACGGGCAGGGGGCGCTGATCGACAGCGCAATCATGCACGGCCCGCTGGCCGGCAGCGGCATCCAGTGCCGCGTCCGCTCGGGTTTTGCCGGCTGGACCGTCAGCGACTGCCGCCTCACCTGGGTCAACTAGTCCCCGTCGGGGGGTTGCGCCGATCCCGATCAGCACGGAAGGTCCCCCTCTGTTTTTCCGGGGGTCCCCATGCGCCGTATCCTGATTTCATCCGCTTCCGCCCTGCTGCTGACGGCCTGTGCCGGCGTCGCCGCGCCGGTCGCCCCGATCGGCACCATGGCCGCAGCGGTCCCGGCGCAGAGCGAGGACGCCCGGCTGGACGCCTTTTTCGACGCCGCCTTCATGGAGCTGGTCGCCCTCAGCCCCCAGGCGATGACGAGCCTGGGCCTCAAGACCGACTACGACCGCCTGAACGACTACACACCCGCCGCCGAGGCCCGGTCCCTGGCCCAGGCCCAGGCCCAGCTGGCGCGGATGAAGGCCGGGTTCCGGTACGAGGCGCTCAGCCCCCGCAGCCAGCTGTCGTGGCGGCTGTTCGAGGAAGGCGTGGCCCGTCAGGTGTCCGGCGCGCGCTGGCGCGACCATAATTATGTCTTCGCCGCCAACGGCAATCCGGCGACCAGCCTGCCGGTCTTCCTGATCAACAGCCACCGCGTCGACAGCCCGGATGACGCCCGCGCCTATGTCGCGCGTCTGGTCGAGGTCGAACGGGTGCTGAACGAGATTTCGGCCGATGTGCAGCGCCGCGCCGCCGCCGGCTTCGTGTCGCCGGCCTTCGTGTTTCCGATCACCCTGGCCGATACCCGCAATGTCATCGCCGGAGCCCCGTTCGACGGCGGCCCCGACAATCCGGTCTGGGCCGATTTCCAGAAGAAGGTCGCCGCCCTCGACACCAGCGACGCGGAAAAGGCCACGCTGCTGGCCGCCGGGCGTGACGCCCTGACCGGCCCGTTCAAACGCGGCTATGACACCGTCCTGGCCACGATCGAACGGGTCCAGCCGCTGGCCACCTCCAACGACGGCGTGTGGCGGCTGCCGGACGGCGACGCCTACTATGCCGAGCGGGTGCGGCAATCGACGACCACCGACCTGACCCCGGACCAGATCCACCAGATCGGCCTGTCCGAGGTGGCGCGCATCCAGGCCGAGATGGAGGCCATCAAGACCCGCGTCGGCTTCACCGGCTCGCTCCAGGACTTCTTCGCCCACATCAAGCGCGATCCGCGCTTCCAGTATCCGAACACGGCCGAGGGTCGCGAGGCCTATCTGGTCGACGCCCGTGCCGCCGTCGCCGACGCCATGGCGGTCGCGCCGCAGTGGTTCCACACCCTGCCGCGCGCCGCCCTCGAGGTCCGCGCTGTCGAAGCCTGGCGCCAGGAGACCGCCTCGGTCGCCTTCTACAACCGGCCGGCTCCGGACGGTTCGCGCCCCGGCATCTACTACGTCAACCTGGCCGACATGACCCAGGTGCTGAAGCCCCAGGTCGAGGCCATCAGCTATCACGAGGGCGCGCCCGGTCACCATTTCCAGATCGCCTATGCCCAGGAGATCGAGGGTCTGCCGCGCTTCCGCCGCTTCGGCGGCTACGGGGCCTTTTCCGAGGGCTGGGGCCTGTATTCCGAGCTGCTCGGCAAGGAGATGGGCTTCTACCAGGACCCCTATGCCGACTTCGGCCGCCTGTCGCTGGAGATCTGGCGGGCGGCGCGTCTGGTCACCGACACCGGCCTGCACGCCAAACGCTGGAGCCGCGAACAGGCGATCGCCTATTTCCAGCAGAACACGCTCGTGTCCGAACGCGACATCGTCAAGGAGGTCGAGCGCTACATCACCAACCCGGGCCAGGCGACCAGCTACAAGATCGGCCAGCTGAAGATCCTCGAACTGCGCGCCCGGGCCCGTCAGGCGCTGGGCGACCGCTTCGACATCCGCGACTTCCACGCGGTGGTGCTGGGCGGCGGCGGGGTGCCGCTGGACGTGCTCGAAACCCAGGTCGACGCCTGGATCGCGGCCGGCGGCGGCCGGCCGGCGCGCTGATCCCTCTCGCCTCGAGGTCCCATCGGCGGTAAAGGGCGCGCGCCATGCCCTTTACCGCCACTGTCCTGACCATGTTCCCCGAGGCCTTTCCCGGCCCGCTCGGCGTGTCGCTGATCGGCACCGCCTGGCGCGAGCGGAACCTGTGGTCCCTCGAGACAGTGGACATTCGCGCCTTTTCCGAAGATAAGCGCGGCTTCCTGGACGACACCCCCGCGGGTGGCGGCCCCGGAGCCGTACTCAAGGCGGACGTGGTGGCCCGGGCACTCGACAGTGTCTCCGGACCGGAACGGCCGCTTTTGTACATGAGTGCCCGGGGTCGGCCCCTGACCCAGGCACGCGTCAGGGACTGGGCGAAAGCGGACGGGATTACCGTCCTCTGCGGCCGGTTCGAGGGGGTGGACCAGCGCGTGCTCGACGCGCGCGGGTTCGAGGAGGTCGCCGTCGGCGACGCGGTTCTCGCCGGTGGCGAGGCGGCGGCGATGGTGGTGATCGAGGCGTGCGTACGACTGATCCCCGGTGTTCTGGGCCAGGCCGAAAGCCTGTCATCCGAGAGCTTCGAGGACGGCCTTCTGGAACATCCGCAGTACACGCGACCGCGGACGTTCGAGGGGCTGGAGATTCCCGAGGTGCTGCTGTCAGGTGACCACAAAAAGGTCGCGGCCTGGCGTCAGAGGCAACGGGAAGAGACCACGCGGGCGCGTCGGCCGGACCTCTGGGCGGCGCATCCGGGCGGAAAGACTGCGGGACATGAGCCCGCCAAATCACAGGTAAAGAGCGCAAAGCTCGAGGAGAAATAGCTATGAATATCGTCCAGCAGATCGCGGCTGAAGAAAAAGCCCGCCTGACCGACATCCGTCCGATCCCGGCCTTCCAGCCCGGCGACACCCTGCGCGTCAACGTCAAGATCAAGGAAGGCGAGCGCGAGCGCGTCCAAGCCTTCGAAGGCGTCTGCATCGCCCGCGCCGGCGGCGGCATCAACGAGAATTTCACCGTCCGCAAGATCAGCTTCGGTGAGGGCGTCGAGCGCGTCTTCCCGCTGGTCTCGCCGATGATCGAGTCCATCGAGGTCAAGCGTCGCGGCGTCGTCCGGCGCGCCAAGCTCTATTACCTGCGTGACCGTCGCGGCAAGTCGGCCCGGATCGCCGAGAAGCAGACCGTGCGCCCGGACAAGAAGGCCGTCGTGCCGGAAACCGGCAAGGCCGAGACGCCCGCCGTCGAAAGCTGATCCCTCCGGATCACCCGAATTGATCAAGGCCCCGGCGGGATCCGCCGGGGCCTTTTTCATGGTCGGTCAGAGGGGGGCGGGAGCTTCCGCCCGGCGCGCCTCATAGACCTCGAAGTCGTCACCGACGTCCGGCGCGAGGCGACGTGCAGCCTCCTTGTCCGTCCGTCCGGCGTCCGCCTGTCCCAGGGCCTCCCGGACCAGCCCGCGGCCGTAGAGGGAGGCCGCCTGGTCGGGCTCCATCGCCAAGGCGCGGTCGTAGAGGGCGAGGGCCTCGGGCAGACGACCGAGCTGCATCAGCACCATCGCGCGACTGTCGAAGGTGCTGGCGAAATCCGGCCTCAGAACCAGCGCCGCGTCGCAATCCGCCAGGGCCTGTTCGAGCTCGACTCCGGCGACCGCCCGGGTCCAGCAGAGATTGTTGAGCAGGCTCGCGCTTTGATCGGCAATCGGGCGGGCGGCCGCCATATCGTCCTGGGCACCGGCGGGGTTGTTGAGCCTGAACCGGTAACCCGCCCGGGCGATCAGGACGACGGGGTGGTCGGGTTCGAGCTCCAGCGCCTGCGTCAGCGAGGCTTCGGCCCCCGCAAGGTCACCGCGTTTTTCGCGCACAGCGGCCTGCATCTGCCACAGCGGCACCGAGGGCGGTTCCCGCGCGATCACGGCGTCCATCGCCACGCTCGCCTCTTCGAGGCGTCCGGCCGAGACGAGGACGGACACTTCCCTCAGATCCATTTCGAGCGGCTCGGAGCCCAGGTCCCGGGTGCGCCGGATATCGATCAGGGCCTTGTCCCATTCCTTCATGCCCGCATAGGCGTGAGCGCGGTACTCGAGCGCGAAATAGTCATCCGGCCATGACCGGAGCAACATCGAAAACTCGACCACCGCGTCGAGATAGCGTTCTTCCTGCAGCGCGATAAGCCCGCGCCCGTTCAAGGCCACCCGTTCGGACGAGTCCAGTTCGAGAGCCTTGTCGAAATCGGCGGCAGCCGCGTCAAACTCACCGGACCAGAACCGGATAATGCCCCGGTTGGCCCAGGCGTTGGCGTTGACGGGGTCAAGGGCGATGGCACGCGCGAACGCGGCAATCGCTTCGTCGGCCCGGTTGTTATCGTTCAGCGCCAGCCCCCGCTTGACCCAGGCGGTCGCCGTCTGCGGCTCGTCCGTTTCCAGGGCATTGAGGTCGTCGAACGTCGCCTCATAGGATGCCGGTGCCGCGATTTCGGCCCTCAGACCTGAAATCCGCCGCAGTGCCCCGGCGGCCTCGCTTCGCTCTGCCTCCGTTACCTCCGGCCGCAATGCCAGCGTGTCGCGCTCCATGACGATGCGCGCACCGTCCTTCGTCGTCCGCCGCCGGTGACGATAGGCCGCGACCTGTTCATCGACATCGACCGCATCGACGATGAAGCCCTCGCCCTCGCCGGGGAGGATAATCGTCGTTCTGAAGCGCGAGTAGGTGGGATAGCTCGTCGTTGTGGGCAGGTCCCGGAACGGACCGTCTTCCCGGCGGTCCCGCACGCCCCAATTAATTCTCGAGATCGGGATTTCCGTGCGGCGTGCGCCTCGCGAGGTCCAATCCAGCTTGACCGTGCCGGTCATCGTCAGGCGGAGCTGGTTTTGCTCGACGTCATAGGCTGATTGCACCTCACCGATCTCGGCCGATCGCAGCAGACCCTGCCAGACCACGCGCATGAAGCTCTCGCGTTGCGCCGGCGGCGCGACCGAAAATTGCAGCTGCAGCAAGGCCGCCTCGTCACCCCGGTAGATCATCTCGCCGGTGACCGGGGCCGCTGAATAGAGGCCGTCGGTCAGGTCGATCTCGAGACTCGACTCCCGCAGCGCCTCCGCCGGCGGGTGGGCCGGCATGTGAACGAGCGCCGCCCCGGCCGCCGTGACCGGAAGCACCCAGCCGTAGTCGAGTGGAACCGGGCCGGCCAGGGCGCGGTCGCCGGTCCGGGTGCCGTCGAGCCACACGGTCTGGCCATCCACGACGGCCTGCACGAAGACATGATTGAACGCCGATACGGCGGGCAGTTGCTGGTCCAATTCACGATCGAGCACATGAGCCAGCACCGGGCGCGCGTCCACGCCCAGTTCCCTGAGCAGGGCGAGCAGCAGCGCGGTCTTGCCCTTGCAGTCGCCGAGGCGCTGTTCCCAGGTCTGGTCGGCCGTGGCCGGAACCAGCCCACCCTCGCCCATCGCCAGCGCCAGATACCGCACGTCATCCTGCACCAGACGCAGGGCCGCCAGAACCTGACCCGCGGTGGTCGGATGGGAGTCACGAATGCGCACGGCCTGCGCGCGGAGGGGGGAGTCCGGCGCGAGGACTGAAGCGTCGGCATACAAGGGGGCGAATACGGCCGCGAGGTCGGCCCACGACCGGTAGTCGGATCCCTCGATCTGGCGAAGGCGATGGAACCGCAACGGTGCGTCATCGGGGACCTTGAGCGGTTCCAGCCGTGCCGACGCGATCTCGATTTCGGACCTGTTGCCCTGTCGACGGATTTGCGGCGTCGCCCAGTCATCAGAGGCGCGGATGCGGACGCCGCTCGCCGTCGGCCAGGATCCCCTGAGGAAATACTGGTCGATCATGGCCGGGAAGTTGCCCGATGCGACGAACTCGATATGCGATCCCAACACCGGCGTCTGCGACGTCACCGAATAGGCGAACTCCAGTCGATCGCCGACCCGAAGGCCGTCCAGTTGCAGCGTGGCTGTCAGAACGCCGTCAAGAATTGCCGTCTCGAGATTCGCTTCGCGCCGAAGCACGGTGAAGTCCTTGCCGGCGAGCGCATCGATGCGCTCGTCACCGCGCAGGATATCGAGATGGTGCACCGTCACGTCCTGAAAGGCCGGGTTCCAGGGCACGGCGACCGTGCCGAACCCGCTCAGGGCCTGCGGCACCAGCAGCGCCGTTCGGGACCGCACCCAGGTGTGCGAGCCCGCGTCGTCAAAATAGAACTGCTGGTCGAGGAGTTCGATGCGAAAAGCATCGCCAGGGGTAACCGGCATGGCGGACGCCGGGGCCGCCGGGGTCGCCCTGACCCAACCGGGTACCGGCCCGCGCCCGATCTGGTCTCCGGCCTGGGCCGTTGATGCGGTGAACACCGCAGCAAGCAGGATTAGGAATATACGCATGGGCCCCCCGACCACAACTTTGGTTTGCAGCAATCCGATTTCTAGCACGATGCTCTAAAACGAGAAGCGCTGCGATCACCGCGGGGCGTTGACCTTTGGGGCGGCGAAAGCCGCCTCTCTCCCCGGCGGGGAAAAAGGCGGCAGGTCGGACGTCAGGAGTGGGACGCTAGTGCGCGTCCTACTGCCGTTCCAGGCTGTGTTTCAGGTCGCGCATCTGGTCGTGGCCGTCCTTCACCGTGACATAGGCGCGGCGGATGGTCTCGCGGGTCGACGCCGAGACGTCGGAATCCTCGAGCGCCTTCTCGAACTTGGCCTTGATGAAGTCCTCGCCGTTCTCGACCGAATTGACCACGGCCTGTTCGTCGCGGAGCAGGGCATGTTTGACGTCGAGGAAGGCGCGGTGGGCCTTGGCCAGGACCGAGCCGTCATCCTCGGGCTCGCCGCCCAGGGTCAGGACCGCGCCCTTCAGGTCGCCGGCGACGCCCTGGCGTTCGAAGCTGCGCTTCTCGAACAGGCTCTGGAAATTCGGATTCTCGGTCTCGCTGGCGGCCTCGCGATAGCCGTCGGCGCTGTCCAGAGTGGTCTCGATCAGACTGTTGAGGACGTGGATGTCGTGGGACTGGGGCGTACTCATGATTGTGCCTTTCGCTGTGGGAGGAACAGCTTGAAAAGCGCGGAGACCCCGGTTTGGTTTCAGCTTGGCCGTTCAGAGTTTGCTGCGCAGCGACCACAATTCGGGGAAGCAGCGCCGCTCCAGGGTCGAGGCCAGATAGGCGACCCCCTCGGTGCCGCCGGTGCCGCGACGGCGGCCGATGATGCGCTCGACCGTCACCACATGCTTGTGCCGCCAGGTCAGCAGGGCGTCGTCCAGATCGACCAGTTTCTCGGCCAGCTGGTACAGCGGCCACCAGCGGGTGGTGTCGCGATACACCTCCAGCCACGCGGCCTCGACCCCTTCCGAGGCCACATAGGGCTGGCGCACGTCGCGGTTCAGCACCGCGTCCGGCACCGGCAGGCCGGCGGCCGCCAGCTGGGACAGGGCGTCGTCATACAGGCTGGGCGCGTCCAGGGCCGCGGTCAGGGCGGCATGGGCCTCGGGCCGGTCGACGTGGAATTTGAGGAAGCTGTCGTCCTTCAGCCCCAGCATCGTCTCGACCCGGCGGAACTGGTCGCTCTGGAAGCCCGACGACGTCCCCAGCGATCCGCGGAAGCGCAGATAGTCGGCCGGGGTCATGGTGGCCAGGATGTCCCAGCTGTGGGTCATCACCGCCTGGATACGGCTGACGCGGGCCAGGCTCTTGTAGGCCGGCACCAGATCGCCGGCCCGCACCAGCCGCTTGGCCAGGGCCAGCTCGTGCAGGATCTGCTTGAGCCACAGTTCCTTGGTCTGGTGGATGATGACAAACAGCATCTCGTCGTGCTCGTCCGAGCGCGGGTTCTGGCTGTTCAGCAGGACGTCGAGGTCCAGGTAGCTGGCGTAGGTGATCGCGGGAGGCGCGTCGGAGGTTGGGTCGGTCATGACCGATCCATAGCGCTGTCCGCCGGTCGGGAGCCAGTCCCGGACCGCGGATTCCCGGTCAGGGCTGGCCGGCGGCCCCGGTCTCGCGCGGGCCGTTGAAGGCGTCGCGGGCATTCTTGTAGATGAATCCGTAGGTCGGATAGACGGTCGAGCCGAGGTCGCTGATCGGATTGTACCAGACCTTGACCCGGCTCCAGTCGCCCTCACCGGACACGTCGACCACGGTGACGTTCTCCTCGACCTTGCCGCGGCTGCCGCCCCAGTTGGCGTGGGTCACGCGGATCACCCGGTCGGTCAGGATGTCGGAAACGACGGCGACGTGACCGCGGCTCATCCGGCCCTCGGGGCGGAACACCAGCACCGAGCCGGTCTCGGGTGCATCACCGGTGCGCAGCCGGTTGACCGCCTGGCCCCACCAGGTCCAGGCGTCGCCGAAGATGTTGATGCCGGAGAACATCCGGGCAAAGGTCACGCACTGCCAGTAGGGATCGTCCGCCTTTGCCGGTGCTGCGCCCAGGGCAAAAAACCCGAGGGAGGCTGCAACCACTGCGGCGGTGATCCGTTTCGTCATACTGGCGTGTTTCCAATTGTTTCCGGAAAAGTAGCCTTAGACGATAGTTTCCGAAGGTTGAAGAACCCTTTCCGGGGAATTTTTCCTTTCGGCCGCGTCCGCTTGCGCGCGACGTCGGCGATCGGCCATGCCCCGAAGGGCCGTTCGCGCCGGGCGTTCGACCAGATGGTAGGACGCCGCCGCCACCACCGGCAGCAGCGCGACCACGATCAGCCACACGGCGAGGGACAGCCGCTTGTCCTCGGCCCCGGTCAGCCGGGCGGCGACGTTCACCGCCAGGATCTGCCACGGTACGCAGACCATGTAGATCGAATAGCTGATCTCCCCCAGATAGACGGCGGGCTTTGACGCCAGCCAGCCGGCCCCGGCATTGGTCATCGACGCCATCCCCAGGATCAGGCCGCCGGCCAGCAGCACGGTGACGCCGTCCCACGCGCCGAGTGAGGCGCTGACCGCCATGGCCGCGGCAAACCCGGCGGTCCAGAGTCCGGCCCGCTTCAGCGGGGCGCGACGATAGGCCAGGTACAGGGCGCAGCCGAGGGCGAAACAGGGCACGATCCGCAGCGCCCCCCAGGCGAAGGTCGCCTCGGTCAGGGAGAACCCGGCCGCGGCCTCGAACGCCAGATACAGACCGGTCAGGAAGAGGGCTGCCCCGGCGACGGCCGTCCAGGGGCGTGACCGCAGCCGCCAGGCCACGAAGGCGAAGGCCGGAAAGGCCAGATAGGCGAACCATTCGGCCGAGATCGACCACGACGGGTGATTGAACCCGGCCGCCGGGGCCAGGCCCCAGGCATGGGTCATCGTCAGTTGCGCGGGCAGGGAGGCCCAGCTCAGCACATTGCCGTCGATGGTCAGGCCCGCGGCCACCGCCCCCAGCCCCAGGGCCAGCACCCCGGCCAGGGTCGCCAGATGCAGCGGATAGACCCGCGCGATCCTGGCCCACAGAAACCCGCCGTAGCGGAACTGTTTCTCGCCCGCCGCCTGCAGATAGACATGGCTGAGAATGAACCCGGACAGCACGAAGAAGGTCTCGACCCCCAGATAGCCCTTGGTCACCGCCACCGGCACCAGACCGACCCCCAGGTCGGGCCAGAAGGTGTACATCACCACCCAGGCGGCGGCGAAAAACCGCAGCGAGGTCAGGGCGCGCAGGTCAGCGGGGGGCGATACCGGAGTCATGGCCGCCATCTTGCCGGATCATCGCTTGGCGAAGGGTTAAGCCGGCACGGTCGAACGCCGGCATTTTCGCGAGGGTCTCCGTCCCGGCGGCTGACTTCAGCCCTTGTCGATCACCAGCCCGGACTCCCCGGCCGTCGCCAGGGCCGAGACCGAGGCGGCGCAGCCGGTCAGGGTCTCGCCGTCCACCTTGACCACGGCGGTCAGCGGATAGGTGCGGTCGCTCATCCCGTCGGAACAGGTGGTGGCGATCAGGGCCACGGTCAGCGGCGTACCGGTATCGGTCGTGGCCTCATAGCGGGCGGTGGTCCCCTGCAGCAGCGGCCCCGGATTGTCGGCCCGCTGCTCGGGCCGGTCGACGCCGGAATAGACCAGCGCCTGCGGCGTGATCTCGACGGCCCAGAACGGCTCATTGCCCAGGGCCCGGATCGGCCGGCCCAGATCGACCCCGGCAAGGGTGGCGGGCGAAACGTCGATTGGCGGGGCCTCCGGGTCCCCGGGCGACGGCGAACAGGCGGCCAGCAGCAGGACGGGCAGGCTGAGAAGGGCGGCGATACGCATGACGGGCTCCGGAAAACGGCCGGTATGGAGCGCCGCGGCCCGACGCGGGTCAAGAGGGGGCGCCGGCGGCCTTAGCCTGGCCTATGCTGGCCGCATGACGATTCGCGTCGACGCCCCAGCCGTGCCGCCCGCCGCCCGTTCGCCGGTGGCGTGGGAATTCTTCGCCGGCGGCGGCCTGGCCGGGCTGGGCCTGGCCGGGTTCCGCGTCGGCCTGGCCAATGACATCGACGCGATGAAGGCCGCCGCCTATCGGGCCAACCACCCCGACGTTCCGCTGCATCTGGACGACGTCTGGTCGCTGTCGGCCGCCGACCTGCCGGGGAGACCCGACCTGTGCTGGGCCTCGTCGCCGTGCCAGGATCTCAGCCTCGCCGGGGCGCGCGGCGGGTTGCAGGCGACCCGTTCGGGGGCCTTCTGGGGTTTCTGGCAGCTGATTCGGCAACTGGATGCCGACGGGCGCGCCCCACCGGTCATCGTGGTCGAGAATGTCGCCGGCCTGCTCAGTTCCGCGGGCGGGGCCGATTTCGCCGCCGTCTGTCAGGCCATGGTCGACGCCGGCTACCGGGTCGGGGCGCTGGAACTGGACGCCGCCCTGTGGCTGCCCCAGTCGCGCCCGCGCCTGTTCATCGTCGCTATGCGTGGCGTCGCCGGGCCGACCGTGCCGGCTCCGGTCGCGCCCTTCCACAGCCGGCGGCTGGTCGCCGCCCAGGCCCGCCTGCCCCGGGCCGTGCGGGCCGCCTGGGTCTGGTGGGCCCTGGCCGTTCCGGCCCGGCGCAATGGCGACCTGTCCGCCGTGCTTGAACCGGACGCGGCGGTCGACTGGTTCGACGCCGACCGTACCGGGACCCTGCTGGCCCTGTGCGCCCCCCTGCACCGGATCCAGCTGGACCGGGCCCTGGCCTCCGGCGTGCGCCAGGTCGGGGCCGGCTATCGCCGCGTCCGCACCGAGGGCCCCCGCAAGGTCCAGCGGCTCGAACTGCGCTTTGACGGCCTGGCCGGCTGCCTGCGCACCCCGGCGGGCGGGTCGTCGCGACAATATGTGGTGGTCTGTGACGACGGCCGGATCCGCGCCCGTCGCCTGACCGGGCGCGAGGCCGCGCGTCTGATGGGGGTCGACGACACCTATGCCCTGCCGGCCGGCGAGGGGGCGGCACTGAAACTGATGGGGGATGCCGTGGCCGTGCCGGTGGTCCGCGCCCTGGCCGACGGTCTGCTGCGTCCGGCGCTGTCCGGCGGCGACTAGGCCTCGGGCGGGTGCGCCGCCCTGGACGCCGCGGCGTCATCCGCCGGCAGCCGGTCGGCCTGGGCGTCCCAGCCGTCGCGATCGGAGCGGAAGGCCAGGGTCATCAGCCCCCAGGCCAGGGCGATCGAGCCGCCGATGCCGATGGCCATGGCGATCCAGCCGTGCACCGACAGCGGGCCGCCTCCGATCGCGGTCCATACGCTGGCTGTTCCGACCGTGCCGGCCGCGGCCAGGGCCACGACCGCCACGGTCAGCAGGGTGCGCTTCAACAGGGTCGGCATGGCCGGCCTAGCGGCGGACCCACTGGCCTTCGGCGTTGCGGTACCACTGGCCGGTGGTCATGCGCGGCAGCAGCTGGCTTTCGAACATCCGGGCAGCGGCCACCTCGGTCGTGGTCCCGGCGGCGGCGGCGCTCTCGGTATACAGCTGGCGGCGCGCCGTATTGATGGTCTGGACGGCGACGGTCAGGTCAGGACTGGGGGCCGGGACGCGGAAGCCCAGATAGCCATCGGCCTGTTCACCGACCACGCCTTCGGCCTTGGCCGCATCGACCATGGCCTTCTGGGACGGAGACTGGGCGATGGCGGCCCCGGCGGCGACGCCCAGGGCGGCAACGGCGGCCCCGACGACGAAGATCTTGCGCATGTTCATCTGAGCGACTCCCTAGAACAGGTTGGGGTTTTCGACGAGGAGGTCCTGGAGCTCCTTGTCGAGGCGGATGCGCACGTCGGCATCCAGCTTGGCATAGATCTGGATCGGGTCGACCTGCAGCCGGATGGTCGGGGTACAGGCCGTCAACCCGGCGGTGGCCAGGCCTCCGGCGAGCAACAGGCCGAGATGGCGCTTGGTGATCATGTCTTGGCGCTCCGGGGGTGGGAGGTACGGTTGTACCCATGTAACGCGAGTCGGGGTGAATGGGTGCTGAACGGCGGCGCTCACGGCCGGCGCGGCCCGACCCCGCCGTTGCGGGCATGGTTCAGGTCCAGCAGGTCGCTGACAAGCTGATTGACGTTCAGCGTCGTGTCCAGTGTCAGGTCGATGGCCGTGCCCGACGGCAGGGGCAGGGTCTCGTTCAGGAAGTCGCGGCGGATCAGCTGCGACAGGGTCAGGCGGATTTCCTGCTTCTGCGGCGGATCGTGCCGGCCCTTGACGTGGAACAGCACCGACAGCCGTCCCTCGTCCAGGCTGTTGACCTCGGCGGTCAGGATGTCGAAGGCCAGGTTCTCCATCGCCTGATAGGCCAGGTCCTCGACCGTGCCCGGCGGCACGGCCCCGCCGCCCCCGGCCTCGAGGTCGCTCAGGGCCGTGCGCTGGATCGACAGCCGCCCGGGCCGTGCCGCATACAGCGACCCGCCGGTGACCTTCACCCCGCGAACGGCATCCGACACGAAGGGCAGACGACCCGACACGACCGCATCCATCTGCACCCGGTCGCCGAACCCGGCCCCGGCGATAATCTCGCCCAGCTGCACCTGGTCCAGCACGATGACGCCGGTAAAGGGCAGGCTGCGGTCCAGCGGCAGGCTGAACGGCTCGAGGCTGATCGTCCCCCCGGCCACGGCCAGCTCGCCGCCCGCGACGGTGATCGCCGCCGCGTCGAGGCCGAAGGTCAGGTCCAGATCGGTCAGGGGCGCGAACGACTCCAGCCGGCTGGCGGTCAGCACCTGGCCCGGGGCGGTGACCAGCGGCGTCAGGCTGGTGAAGACGATGTCGCCCTTCAGCCCCGTCACCGGCCCGGCCGGGCTGACGAAGTCGAGCCCGGGCACGGTCAGCAGGCCTGAACTCGAGCCCGCCCCGTCGGCGGCCCAGTCGATCCGCCCGGCGAACCGGGCCGTGCCGGTCACCGGCGGTCCCAGCAGCGCTGCCAGCGGCGTCAGTTCGGCCGGTTGCAGTCCGCCCTCGGCGAACACCAGCTCGGGTGTGGTGATATCGATGCCGCCGGCCCCGTTGCGCCCGTCATGAGCCAGCACCAGCCGGCCCAGCCGGTGCCCGCCACGCTCCAGGTCGAAGGTGCCGCGCCAATTCTGGTCGACCAGCCGCGCCGCCCCGCCGGCATCAACCGGATAGAAGCGCACCGGGCTGGTGGTGTCCGCGACGCGCGCCGCATCGATCCGGGCGTCGAGGCCGATCCCGGCCGGCCCCCCGGTCGCGGTCAGGGCTCCGTCGACCCCGGCGAAACGCATGGCCAGGAACGGGGCCTCGGCACCCAGTCCGCGGACCGCGCCGCCCGCCTGCCAGCGACCGCCGGCCACGGTCACCAGGGGCCGTCCGTCGGGACACAGGTCGCCGGTCACGCCGGTGACGTCGTTGTCGCCCAACTCCAGCCGCGCCACCGTCATCGCGACACAGTCGGCGGAACTGTAGGTCAGCGTCCCGCGGTTCGAGGCCAGCACGCCCCGCGTCTGCAGCGTCAGGCCGCGGGCCAGGTCGAAGTCCAGCGCCGCGCGGCCGTCCAGCCGGGCGCGGAAACCGCCCGGGGTCAGTCCCCAGGCCGGAATCGCGAACTGCGCCTCCGGCAGGCCGGGTCCGCGCGTCGCCGTCAGGTTCAGCGCACCGCCGCCCGCCTGTCCGTCGGGGGCGGCGAACACAGGTCCGGCCGCCGGGGTCAGGGTCAGGACGCCGCCGCTGGCCGGGGCCAGCCGCACCGGCCGGTCCATGACCAGTCGCACGCCCGGCTCTGCGGCCGACAGGCGCAGGCGGGGCGCGTCGATTGAAAAGTCGGCCAGGGCCCGTTTCATCGCCGCCAGGTCGGGCAGGTCGTCGGCCTTCGCCGCGCCGAACAGGGGCCAGGCTCCGTGCGCCGCCCGCAGCGACCCCGCCGCTTCCAGCCGCAGCCCGGCGTCAAAGACCAGATCCAGATCCAGCGCCCCGGTCACGGTCTTCAGGCTCAGGTCGCTCCAGTCCAGTTGTCGTGCCGTCAGTCGCACCGGCCCGGCGGCCTCGACCGCCGCCCCGCGCCCGCCGAGGGTGAAGCGCGATCCGTCCACGCTCAGGGCGGTGCCGTCGACGCCGGCCCCGCGGGCGCGGGCCGCCGTCAGTCCGGCGCTCCCGTCCAGCCGCCAGCCGAGGCCGCGATCATCGCGATCGACCACGGTCCGGGCGTCCGTCAGGCGCAGTGACAGCGTGCGCAGGTCGAGACCCTGGCCGCCGATCCGGCCCGCCGTCAGGCCAAGGTCGCTCTGACCGGTCAGATTGAGCGCGTCGATCCAGCCCGTGACCTGTCCGGCAAAGCCCAGCGTCGCCACGGCGGCATCGGCCCCGAGACCGGCCCCGTCCAGCCGGTCGCCGGTCAGCCGGCCGTCCAGTGTCGCCTGACCGTCCATCTGTCGCGCCTCGCTGTCCGGATAGGGCAGGTCGCCGGTCGCCGTCAGTCGCAGGCCGCGCCCGCTCCAGCCTTGCAGATCGGCCCGGTCGGCGGCCGCCGTCAGCTGCAGCGCCACCCGGTCGCCGGTGGTGACCAGGCGCAGGGTCCCGCCCAGGCCCTGTGCCAGCTGGCCGTCGGTTCCGAGCGCCTGGCGGGGCAGGGTCGCGGTCAGCTGCATCAGCCGGCCGTCATCGACGCGGGCGTCGGCCTGCAGCAGCACCGGTCCCTGGTCGGTGGTCAGCCGGACCTGGCCGCCTTCGACGAGAATGCGGGGCCCGGGCGTCGCGTCACTCGGCGGCCGCGCCATGACATCGGCGATCAGGGGGTCCAGCGATCCGAACGACAGCTTGCCGTCCTGCCAGCGCGCCCTGACGACCGGGCGCACCAGGCGGATGCGGTCGGGGGTCAGGCCGGCTCCACCCGACGACCACGGCAGGGTGATGCCGTAGTCGACCTCGACCCGGTCGACGACCAGGTCGGGATTGGCGGGGTCGCCCAGCCGGACCCGGGCAATGATTCCATCCAGGGTGACCCGCTCGACCGCGACGTCGGCGTCGATCCCCTGACTCTCCAGCCAGCCGACCAGAACCTGGCGGGTGACCGCCCGCTTGTTCAGATAGAGGGCGGCCAGCAGGATCAGCAGTCCCGCGGCCAGCCCGACGGCAATGCGCCCGCCGCGACCGGTTGCGGGGCGGCGGCCGGACGGGCGGGGACTGTTAGTCCGGACGTCAGTCACCGGCGGCTCCGTGCATGTCCTGAAGTGGGACGGGGTGGAACAGTTTATCGTCCCGGATCCGGTAGAGTATCGTCGACGTTGCTGATTGAACACTATGGCGTGGCACTTCAGACACTTTCAGTTCGACGATGGCAACGGGACCGACGGATGAGTCGATTGGCGCGCGATTTTTACCCTAACGCCGTGAATAGACTGTTCGCTCCGGGCATCGAGCGGCATGTTGAACTGTCTATTACCGCTGAAACGCCGTGCGGTTAATCATTTGTAACCCTGATGCTTCCCATGATGGGTTTCACAGGTTATATCGCTCGCTTCGCGACCTTTGGGGCTCCTGGGCGCGATCCTTGCTTGAAGTGACTTGGCGCCGTGTGGCGTCGCAGTATGTCGGGGACCGATGGCTCAGTTCGACCCACGTCGCCAACCGATGCGTATCGCACCGCACGCCCTCACGGCGGTGGCCGCGATCTCGGTGGCGCTGCTCGCTGGACGAGTTTACCAACCTGCGCATGCGGTAGAGGCTCCGTCTCTGACCCAGCAGGAATTTTCCGTGCTTGAGGCCCAGGCCTTCGCCACTGCCGGCATGCCCGAGGGACTGACGGCCCCCGAGGCCATTCCCGTCCAGATTCGCCGCGGCGAGACCTTCGAACAGGCTGTGCGTCGCACCGGGATCGGTGCCGAGGAAGCCAGCGCCGTCGCCGCCACCATCGCCAGCGCCTTTGATCTGAAGGACCTTCGCGCCGGCCTCCGTTTTGAAACCGCCATCTCCCAGCCCCGCGCCGGCCGCGGCGACGCCCGCCTGATCGGCCTGACCATGCGCACCGGTCCGGCCAGCCAGCTGACCGTGTCGCGCAGCTTCGACGGCGCGCTGCGCCTGCGGGCCCTGGACGAGAAGGTCACCGACGAAACCGTGGTTCTGAAGGGCGAGGTCCGCGGATCCCTGTCGTCCTCGGCCCAGCGCGCCGGGGCCCCGGCCGCGGTCCGCCGCCGCGCCATCCAGCTGTTCGCCCACAAATTCGATCTGGACCGCGATATCCGCGCCAGTGACGACTATACCTTCGTCTTCCCGCGCTCGGTGACCGAAAGCGGTCGTACGGTCGAGTCCGGCGACCTGCTCTATGCCGAGCTCAAGGGCGTCGCCTTCTACCGGTTCAAGCGCGAAGGTGAGCGCGAGGCCCAGTATTTCGACGCCACCGGCAAGAACATGCGCTCGACCATGATGCGCACGCCGCTGGATCGCGGCTTCCGCATCTCCTCGTCCTTCGGCTTCCGCCGTCATCCGATCGCCGGCTATCGCAAGATGCACCAGGGCATGGATTTCGCCGCCGGCACCGGCACACCGGTGATCGCTCCCGCCGACGGCGTGGTGGTCGAGGCCCGGCGCTGGGGCGGCTACGGCAACTGGCTTCGTATCCGTCACGCCAACGGTCTGGAAAGCGGCTACGGCCACCTGTCGCGCTACGGCTCGGGCATCCGGGCCGGCCAGCGCGTCCGCCAGGGTCAGACCGTCGCCTATGTCGGCTCGACCGGGGCCTCCACCGGCCCACACCTGCATTACGAGATCTGGCGCAACGGTCAGCGGATCAATCCCGCCGGCATCCGCACCTCCGAAGGCACGATCCTGACCGGGTCGGAGCTGGCCGCGTTCCGCGCCGAAAAGGCCCGGATCGATCGCATCATCGCCGCCGGCGGTGAACGCAAGCCGGCCGTGCTTGAAGCCTCGGTCGAAGGTCTGCGCCCCGCCCGCGCCTAGGGTCGTCTCTGCCGTTTCAGGTCACGCGGGCGACCCCGCTGAACCGCGCGTCCGCATGGCCTCCACCGCCTCGACCAGCCGCGCCAGATCCGCCGGGCCGGACAGGCGATGGTCGCCGCCCTCGATGAAGTCCAGACGCACGTCGCCGCCGGTCAGCTGTTCGGTCAGGGCCAGGGCGTGCCGCCACGGCACCACGGCGTCGGCCCGTCCCTGCAGAATGTGAACCGGGGCGGCGAGGGGGATCGGCGCGTCCAGCAGCAACCAGGTCCGGGCCTCCTCGAACATCGCCCGCGTCAGCACATAGGAGCCGAGGCCCTCCTCGACGATCACCGTCTCGCCGTCGCGCAGGATCGCCTGCCGTTCGTGGTCGGCCAGACCCGGCCACATCAGCCGTTCGGTGAAATCCTGGGCCGGATTGATCAGCACCAGACCCGCCATCCGCTCCGGTCGCGCCAGGGCCAGCAGCAGGGCGACCCAGCCGCCCATCGATGAGCCGACCGGAATGACGGGCCCGTCCAGACTGTCGATCAGGGCCATGGCGTCCTCGCGCCAGCGGCCGATCGTCGCCTGCCGCCAGTCGCCCGACGACTGCCCGTGGGCGAAATGGTCGTAGCGCACAAAGGCCCAGCCCCGTTCACGCGCGGCGGTCCCCAGCACCAGGGCCTTGGTTCCCTCCATGTCCGACCGGAAGCCGCCGATCCACACGACCACGGGCCCGTCGCCGGCCGTGGCGCGGAAGGCCAGGCGCTCGCCGTCGGGTCGGGTCAGATAGCGGATGGTGTCGTCAGTCATGTCCGTGCCTCTCGCCCTATCGTTCCCGGCCTGATAGCGAACCCTGACCCATGATGCGAAGGCGAATGCGCGTGCCCGACTCCCAGATCACCCCCAAGGTCCTGTTCGTCACCTCCAACCGCATCGGCGACTGTGTCATCTCCTCGGGCGTCATTCGCGAGATCGAACGCCAGCTGCCGGGCGCGGCCATCACCGTGGCCTGCGGCCGCCCGCCCGCGCCGCTGTTCCGGTCGGCCCCCGGCGTCGAGCGCGTCATCATCCTCGACAAGAAGAGGGCGGCCGGCCACTGGCTCGACCTCTGGAAACAGGTCGTCGGCACCCGCTGGGACCTCGTCATCGACATCCGCGGCTCGGCGCTCGGCTATCTGATCCCGGCGCGGCGGCGCGTGATCTACAACCGCTCGTGGGAGACCGGCCTGCCCAAGGTCGAGATGGTCTCGCGCCTGATCGGGGCCCCCGCCGCCCTGGACCCTGAACTCTTTCTCGACGACCAGGCCCGGCGCGAGGCGGCCGCGGTCATCGATCCGCAGCTCGCGGCCGGACCCGGTCCCGGACCGATCATCGCCCTGGCTCCGATCGCCCATCAGCCCGGCAAGAGCTGGCCGGCGGACCGCTGGGGCAGCCTGGTCGAGAAACTCCGCGCCGAGCCGCGCTTCGACGGCTGGCGCTTCATGCTGGTCGGCGGCCCGGGCGACCATGCTCCGGCGGCCCCGGCCCTGAAGGCGGCCGCGGAGCGGGCGATCGACTGCGTCGGGCGCGGCGACATCCTGGCCTCGGCGGCGGCGATCGACCGGGCGACCCTGTTCGTCGGCAATGATTCCGGACTGATGCATGTCGCGGCCGCGGCGCGGCGGCCGACCCTGGGCCTGTTCGGACCGACCGAATGGTGGCTGTACGGCCCCTGGGGTTCGACGACCCGCACCGTCGCCTCCAACGAGACGCGCGGCGCCTTCGCGCCGATCGAGGCCCTGTCCGTCGACCAGGTGTTTGCGGCCGTTCTGGCCCTGCATGCGGACTTCATCGCATCGCCCGCACCGGCTGTGCCTTGAAGTCAGGCCCTTTCACGGGCATATAGCGGACCTTGGAGAACGCGATCGTCGATCGTGCGTATCCTCCTGCAAGTCCATCTGCCCTTTCGACCACACAAGGAAACGACGCCCATTCGCCGTCCGATGAACCAGCCGCCCGTCAAGGACGGGCCGCCCATGAACCAAGACATCCGCGCACCGCGCGTTCTGCTGATTGATCAGAACGGCGAAAAGCAGGGCGTGATGCCCACCTCGGCCGCGCTTGAGGCCGCCGAGGAGGCGGGTATGGATCTGGTTCAGATCGTTTCCACCTCCGAGCCGCCGGTCTGCAAGATTCTCGACTACGGCAAATTCCGTTTCCAGGAACAGAAGAAGAAGGCCGAGGCGCGCAAGCGTCAGAAGGTCGTCGAGCTGAAAGAGATCAAGCTCCGCCCGAACATCGACGTGCACGACTACGAGGTGAAGACCAAGGCGATGCACCGCTTCTTCGACGAGGGTGACAAGGTCAAGGTGACCCTGCGGTTCCGCGGTCGTGAAATGGCCCACCCGGAACTGGGCATGAAGCTGCTCAACAAGGTCCAGGCTGATTTCGACGAGATCGCCAAGGTCGAATATGCGCCGCGCATGGAAGGCCGCCAGATGATCATGATCCTGGCCCCGCGCTGACGGCACCCGGTCCGCGAAAATCCCAGACGCCCCGGCCCCGACGGCCGGGGCGTTTTTCGTTTGCGAACCGCGTTCGGTCAGGCCCCGCCGCGTCCTTGCGCCGGAATCGCCACCGGGTAGCACTTTTCAAACCGGACACGCCGGGCGATAAAGACGGGTGGGGAGGGCTGCGGGATCCGCAGCCCGGCACGGAACAGGGGAATTCATGATCCGATCAATTCTGGCCGCCGGGGCGCTCGCCCTGACGAGTGTTGCGGCCCTGCCCGCGGTCGCCCAGCCGGCACCGCCGCCGATCGAGGCCTATGCGTCCCTGCCGGCCCTGTCCAACCTGGCGATCTCGCCGAACGGCGAGCGTATCGCCTTCATCGGCCAGGCGGGCGTGAACCGCCGCCTCGGTATCCAGACCGTCACCGGCGAGCCGCTCGGCGTGGTCGACATCGGCACCCAGAAGGTTCGTAACGTCCGCTGGGCCGACGACGATCACGTGCTGATCCTGACGTCCACCTATTCCGATCTCTCCGGCATGTCGGGCGACAGCGAATATTACACGGCCCAGTCCTACAACGTCCGGACCCGCAGTTTCGTGACCCTGCTCAACCGTACGGTCGGGGGCGGGGCCAATATGTCGAGCACGCGCATTTCCGGCGGAGCCGGGATGTTCAACATCGTGTCGGGAGCGCCGTTCGTCCATGTCGTCAACGGCGTGCCGCGCACCTTCGTCACCAGCTTCAATCGCGACTTCCAGATGCAGACCTTCGAGGTCGATCTCGATACCGGCGTCGGCACCCCGCGGGATGATTTCAACGGCGTGATGGGCCCGGACGGCCGTGCCGTGGCGCGCGCCAGCTGGGATGCCGAACGCGGGCGCTGGTGGGTTTCGGCCCGCCGCGCCGTCGGCCTGACGCAGATCTGGACCAGCGAAGACCATATGATCGATACGCCGTCCCTGCTCGGCTACGGACGGACCGACCAGTCCGTCCTGGTCCGGGTGCCGGAAGACGGCGGCGATCCGCTTTATGAGATTCCGCTGGACGGCGGCGAGCCCCGCAAGCTGGCCTTCGGCAATGTCGGTGAGGCGTCGCCCATCTATCACCCGCGCACCGGGGCCCTGCTGGGCTTCTATTTCCTCGGCGACAACGACCAGGAATATGTCTTTACCGATGACACCGTCGGTCAGGCCTGGGCCTCGATCGCCGCCGCCTATCCGGATCAGGACGTGCGTCTGGTCTCGTCGACGCCGGACTATTCCAAATTCATCATCCTGACCCAGGGGGCGTCCGACACGGGCACCTACCATCTGGTGGATCTGAAGGCCGGCCGCGCCGTCCGCATCGGCGCGCAGTATCCGGCCATTCCCGTCGAGGCGATCGGCGAGGTGCGCTTCATCAACTATGCCGCCGCCGACGGCACCAACATCCCGGCCTATCTGACCCTGCCGCCGGGGCGTGACGTGGCCGACCTGCCGCTGATCGTCATGCCGCACGGTGGACCCCAGGCCCGCGACGAGCCGGGCTTCGACTACTGGTCGCAACTGCTGGCATCCCGCGGCTATGCGGTGCTGCGGCCGCAGTTCCGCGGGTCGGTCGGCTTCGGCAAGGCCCACTATGAGGCCGGCTTCGGCGAATGGGGCCGCAAGATGCAGACCGATCTGTCCGATGGCGTCCGCTATCTGGCGGCCGAAGGCATCGCCGATCCGGACCGCGTCTGCATCTGGGGCTGGAGCTACGGCGGCTACGCGGCCATGGCCGGACCGACCATCGACCCGGGCGTCTATCGCTGCGCCGCCGCCGGGGCCGGGGTCTCTGACCTGCCGCGCATGCTGGACTGGGAACGGGACCAGACCGGCGGTCGCGACACGCCGGTGATGCGCTACTGGAAGCGGTTCATGGGGGCGTCGCGCATCAATGACGGCTCGCTGACCGAGGTCTCGCCGACCCGCATGGCACAGAATGCCGATGTGCCGATCCTGCTGATCCACGGCCGCGACGACAGTGTCGTGCCCTATGCCCAGTCCGAGGTGTTCGCGACCGCCCTGCGCCGCGCCGGCAAGGATGTCGAAATGGTCGATCTGGTGGGCGAGGATCACTGGCTCTCCAGCGCCTCGGGGCGTCTGGCGGTGTTCAACGCCCTGATCCCGTTCCTCGAGCGGCACAACCCGCCCCGCTGACCGGACCCGCCGCCTCACGCGCCCCGGCCGTGAGGCGGCCCCCCGGTCGGACCGGCCCAGACTCATCTTGCCTTCCGGTCAGGCCTGGCCTACAAGCCGCGCCTTCGCGTACCGAACCGCCGGGCGAACAGGCATGCCTGGGCGGTTCTTAATCAAGGGTCTGCACCCCGGGGGCTCACAAGGTCCCAGGGGCGATAGCCCACTCAAAAGAGAGTAGAAATGCCCAAATTGAAGACGAAGTCAGGCGCCAAGAAGCGCTTCAAATTCACGGCGACCGGCAAGGTCAAGGCCGGCGTGGCAGGCAAGCGTCACCGCCTGATCAGCCACAACAGCAAATATATCCGCCAGAACCGTGGCACCCAGCTGATGGCCGCCGCCGACGCCAAGAAGATCAAATCCTACATGCCCTACGCCTGATCGGCGCAGCGGTTCGATCTGATCTCTTCACACTGAATTTGAACACTGCCCCCGGCATCGCCGAGCGCCATGAGCGCCGCGTCAGGGGCCCAGACAAGGATTAAGCCAAATGGCTCGCGTCAAAAGGGGCGTAGTTTCCCACGCCAAGCACAAGAAGGTTCTGGCCCAGGCCAAGGGCTTCTACGGCCGCCGCAAGAACACCATCCGCGCCGCCAAGGCCGCGGTCGATCGCGCCGGGCAATATGCCTATCGTGACCGTCGGACCAACAAGCGGAATTTCCGTTCGCTCTGGATCCAGCGCATCAACGCCGCGGCCCGGGCCGAAGGCTTCACCTACTCCCAGTTCATGCACGGCCTGGACAAGGCCGGCATCGAGCTGGACCGCAAGGTCCTCGCCGCCCTGGCCATGGACGGCACCGGCTTCAAGGATATCGCTGACAAGGTCCGCGGCGCGCTCGCCGCCTGATCTACCGGACGATGTGACGACACAGACGCCCGCTCCGGGGAACCGGGGCGGGCGTCTTCCGTTGGTCTGGAGTCCCCGGCGCGCGGTTCCGACCGTCCGACGATATGTCGTGACCGGGTCGCAACTCACGGAGACCGCCATGTCCATCGCCCGAGTCACCGAAATCACGTCCGCCTCGACCGTCAGCTTCGAGGACGCGGTCAGCCAGGGCATCGCCCGGGCCGACAAGACGCTGAAGAATGTCGAGGGGGCCTGGATCCAGGACCAGAAGGTCGTCGTCCGTGCCGGCAAGATCGTCGAATACCGGGTCAACATGAAGATCACCTTCATCCTCAACGACTGAGCCGCCCGCCTGCGGACCGCTTCGACCCGGGGCAAAGGCTTTGCGTGACGGCGTCGCCGGGTTAGACGGTCCGCACCATGACTGATCTCGCCCAACTCGAACTCGACCTCATCAACGCCATCGGCGGTGCCGCCACCGTCGCCGCCGTCGAGGAGCTGCGCGTCGCCGCCCTCGGCAAGTCCGGCACCATCTCCGGCCTGCTGAAGGGCATGGGGGCCATGTGCCCCGACGAGCGCCGCGACCAGGGGCCGAAGCTGAACGGCCTGCGCGACCGGGTTCAGTCGGCCCTGGCCGCCCGCAAGGCCGAGCTGGAGGCCGCCGAGCTCGACGCCCGCCTGCTGGCCGAGGGGGTCGACCTGACCCTGCCGGCCCGGCCGCGTCGCCGGGGCAGCGTCCATCCGACCATGCAGGTGATGGACGAGATGATCGCCGTCTTCGCCGACATGGGTTTCGCCGTGGCCGAGGGGCCCGACATCGAGGACGACTTCCACAATTTCACCGCCCTGAACTTCCCGCCCAAACACCCGGCGCGGGAAATGCACGACACCTTCTTCCTGAAGCCCGATCCGGAGACCGGCGAGCGCAAGGTGCTGCGCACCCACACCTCGCCGGTCCAGGTGCGCACAATGATGTCGCAGACACCGCCGATCCGCATCATCGCCCCCGGCCGCACCTTCCGGAAGGACTCGGATGCGACCCACACGCCGATGTTCCACCAGATCGAGGGTCTGGTCATCGACCGCGACATCCACATGGGTCACCTGAAGACGACCCTGATCAATTTCATCGCCCGTTTCTTCGAGGTCGACGACGTCGACGCCCGCTTCCGCCCGCACCATTTTCCCTTCACCGAGCCTTCGGCCGAGATGGACATCCGCTGCGACCGTTCGGGTGGTCAGCTGAAGCTGAACACCGGCAGCGACTGGCTCGAGATTCTCGGCTGCGGCATGGTTCACCCCAATGTGCTGCGCAACTGCGGCATCGATCCCGACGAGTTCCAGGGCTTCGCCTTCGGCATGGGCGTCGACCGTCTGGCCATGCTGAAATACGGCGTCTCCGACCTGCGCCCGATGTTCGAGGCCGATACCCGCTGGCTGGCCCACTATGGCTTTTCCGCCTTCGCGGCCCCGAACGCCGCCAGCGGCCTGAGCTGAGGACACAACGATGAAATTCACCCTGTCCTGGCTCAAGGATCACCTTGAGACCGAAGCCTCCGTCGCCGACATCGCCGCCGCCATGACCATGGCCGGGCTCGAGGTCGAGCATGTCACCGACCCGACGGCCGCCATGGCCCCCTTCACCGTCGCCCGCATCGTCGAGGCGGTGCCGCATCCCAATGCCGACCGCCTGCGCGTCTGCCAGGTCGAGACGGTCGACGGCATGAAGGAGATCGTCTGCGGCGCGCCCAACGCCCGCGCGGGCCTGGTCACCATCTATGCCCCGATCGGGGCCTATGTCCCCGGACTGGATGTGACGCTGGTCGAGAAGCCGGTGCGCGGCGTGGTTTCCAACGGCATGCTCTGCTCGGCGTCCGAGCTGGAGCTGGCCGGGGACAGCGACGGCATCCTCGACCTCGACGCCGGCCTCACGGTCGGCACCCCGGCCGCCGCGGTGTTCGGGGCTGAGCCGGTCATCGATTTTGAGGTCACCCCAAACCGTCCCGACTGGCTCGGTGTCGCCGGCATCGCCCGCGACCTGTCCGCCGCCGGTCTCGGCCCGCTGAAGACCCCGGCCATTGATCCGGTGCCCGGCACCTTCCCGTCGCCGGTCACGGTGCGGATCGACGATCCTGACCTGTGCCCGATCTTCGCCGGCCGCCTGATCCGCGGCGTGAAGAACGGACCCTCGCCCGAATGGCTGCAGGCCCGGCTGACCGCCATCGGCCTGCGCCCGATCAACCGGCTGGTCGATATCACCAACCTGGTCACCTACGATCGCTGCCGGCCGCTACATGTCTACGACGCGGCGAAACTGGTCGGCGGCGAGATCGTCGTGCGCGGCGGTCAGGTGGCGACCGATTCCGGCGAGCCCGAACATCTGATTGCGCTGGACGGCAAAACCTATGCCGTCGATCCCGCCATGTGCGTCATCGCCGATGCCGCCGGCGAGCGTCCCATCGGCCTCGGCGGCGTGATGGGCGGCGAGTCGACCGGCTGTTCCGACGCGACCACCGACGTCTTCGTCGAGAGCGCCTGGTTCGACCCGATCGTCACCGCCCAGACCGGCCGCAGCCTGACGATCAATTCCGACGCCCAGTACCGGTTCGCCCGCGGCGTCGATCCGGCCTCGGTGGTGCCCGGTCTGGAGCTGGCGACCCGCCTGATCCTCGACCTGTGCGGTGGTGAGCCGTCAGACGTCGTGGTCAGCGGCCAGGCCCCGGCCGCGCCCGTCGCCTTCGCCTTCGACCCTGCCTATGTGCAGCGCCTGTCCGGCCTGTCGCTGGGCGAAGACCGGATCGCCGACATCCTGCTGGCGCTCGGTTTCGCCGTCGAGCGCGCCGCGCCCTGGCGCGTGACCCCGCCCAGCTGGCGGCGCGACGTCGAGGGCCCGGCCGATCTGGTCGAGGAGGTCGCGCGCATCGAGGGCTTCGACGCCCTGCCCGACACCCCCCTGCCGGACATGCCCCGCGCGTCCAAGGGCGTGCTCAATCCGCGTCAGGCCCGTGTGCGTCTGGCCCGTCGCGCCCTGGCGGGTCTCGGCTATGCCGAGGCCGTGACCTGGTCCTTCACCCGCCGCGCCACCGCCACCCTGTTCGGTGGCGGCGATGACCGTCTGGTGCTCGAAAACCCGATCGCCTCGGACCTCGACTGCATGCGGCCGTCGATCCTGCCCAATCTGATCCAGGCGGCGGCCCGCAACGCGGCGCGCGGCCATCCCGACGCCGCCCTGTTCGAGATCGGCCCCATCTATCTGGGTGACGGTCCCGGCGACCAGCGCACGGTCATCGCCGGCCTGATCGCCCCGCATCCGGCCCGCCACTGGGGCGGTGCGGGCGAGGATGCCCTGTTCGGCCTCAAGGGCGACCTGATGGCCCTGCTGGAAGAAATCGGGGCCCCGGTGGCTTCGCTGCAGCTGACCCAGGGCCAGAACCGCGACTGGTGGCATCCCGGCCGGTCGGCCCGGCTGCAGCTGGGACCCAAGACGGTCATCGCCGAATTCGGGGCCCTGCATCCGCGCGTGCTCAAGGCGCTGGACGCCGACGGACCGATGCTGGCCTTCGAGATCGTGCTCGAGTCCGTGCCCGAGCCCCGCGGCAAGGGCGGCAAGGCCCGCGGCCCCGCCAATCTGGCCAATCTGATGCCCCTGACCCGCGACTTCGCCTTCCTGGTCGAGGACGGCACAGCGTCCGGCGATCTGGTCCGGGCGGTCAGCGGCGCGGACAAGGCCCTGATCGCCGGCGTCCGGGTGTTCGACCTCTATCGCGGCCCCGGCGTGCCCGAAGGCAAGGCCTCGATGGCGCTTGAGGTGGTGATCCAGCCGCGCGAGGCGACTTTGACCGAGGCCGAGATCGACGCCCTGTCGGCGAAGATCGTGGCGGCGGCGGAAAAAACCGGCGCGACCCTGCGGACCTGAGGGCCCGTGGACAGGGATGGGCGGCGGTCTGGCAAGGTTCCGTTAACCCTGGGGCCGCAAGTCTGCCGTAAAAGGCGGTGACCCTGCGGCTCCGGTCGCGAGTCGCGTGGCCGCCTGCTTCCGTCGCCAGCCCAGAGAGTCCCGCCATGCATCGCCGCCAAATGATCCTGTCCGGTCTCGCCGCCACCGCCGCGGGGTCCGCCCTCGGGGCCTGCGCCTCGGGTCCGCGCCAGCCGACCGAGCCCAGCTATCCGATCTCGTCGGACGCGGCCGCCCCGACCTATACGGCCGAGGAGTTGATCGCCGCCGGGTCGCGCGAACTGGGCATCGCCGCCGAGGCCATGGGCGGGGCCATCGAACGCATCTTCGCCGAACAGGGCGACCGTCCGACCGCCTATATCGCGGGTGAGGAGGGGGCCGGGGCCGCCGGCATCGGCCTGCGCTACGGTCGCGGGGCCCTGCATATGAAGGACCTGTCGGCCTCGCAGGAGGTGTTCTGGCAGGGTATCTCCATCGGCTGGGATGTCGGGGGCAATGTCAGCCGGGTCTTCACCCTGGTCTATGGCCTGTACCAGCCCGACGCCCTGTATCGCCGCTATCCGGGCGTCGAGGGCAGCGCCTATCTGATCGGCGGCCTCGGTGTGAACTACCAGCAGGCCGACGGCATCGTCCTGGCCCCGGTCCGCACGGGCGTGGGCCTGCGTCTGGGGGCCAATGTCGGCACCATGGCCTACAGCCGCCAGCGCAACCTGCTGCCATTCTAGCGCAGGGCGCTACCGCTCGCCGCGCGGCGGCTCGCTTCTTGAGCGCTTCTTCGGGCGCTACCGCTCGCGACGCGGTCACGCGCTGCTTGAGCGCAGGTCCCGCGCGCAGCGCCAGGCCGCGTCGGGTCGACAGGGCAGAGCCCTGTGACCGCGGCCAAACAGGAATGCGCTCAGCCGAACCAACCCCATTTGGTGAGTCCGAAGATCAGCAGAACAATGATGGGCGGAATGGCGATGGCGAGGGTCATGGCCAGGGTGGGTTTCTGTTTCATGGACCCAGCATCACTCTTTCCGGGGCAGGTCGCAATGTTCAGCCGCCCTCGCGGATCAGCGCCTCCAGCCCCTCGCGGTATGACGGATAGCGCGGTCGCCAGCCCAGTTCGGCCTTGGCCCGGGCGTTCGAGATCCGCTTCGAGTCCAGATAGAAGCGCCGCATCCCCGCGCTGACCGAGGCGTCGGTCCAGTCGACCTCGGGCGGGCGCGGCAGGCCCAGCCGTTCCGCGGCCCAGGCGGTCACCGTCTCGGCGGCGCAGGGTTCGTCGTCGCTCAGATTATAGGCGGCCCCGGGTCGGGGCCGGGCCATCGAGGCGAACAGGCCCGCGACCACGTCGTCGACATGGATGCGGTTGAACACCTGACCCGGCTTGCGCACCAGCCGGGCCGTGCCGTCGCGCAGCCGCTCGATCACCGACCGACCCGGTCCGTACAGGCCGGGCAGGCGGAACAGCTGCACCGTCAGCCCCATGCCCTGCGCCGCGTCCAGCCAGTCCTGCTCGGCCCGGACCCGGCGCGCGCCTTCCAGACTGGCGGCGTTCAGGGCGTCGTCCTCGAACACCCAGCCGCCGTCGCGGTCGCCATAGACGGCGGTCGAGGAGACATAGCCGATCCAGTCCGGCCACGACCCCGAGGCCGCCAGCGCCGGGATCAGGTCGCGGGCACCGGGGCAGCCGCCCGCCTCGGGCGGGGCGGTGACCAGGATGGCCGAGGCTCCGGCCACGGCGGCCTGCAACGCGGCGGCGTCGGCCGGATCGAGCGGGGTAAGGCCGTCCTGCGCCAGCTGCGCCCGCCGGCCGGCGTCGCGTGAGGTTGCGGCGACGCTGTCGCCCTGCGCCAGCGCCGCCCGGGCCACGGCCTGGCCCAGCCAGCCGCCGCCGTAGATCACCAGCGACCGGGGAGCGGCGGAGTCGGGTCGGGCCATGCGGATCAGGCGCTGCGGGCTGTGGTGGTGGCGGCGGAGACCGGCAGCGCCGGAGCCGCCTGCACGGCCTCGGCCCGGGCGCTGTTCCACGACGAGACACAGGGCACCTTCGACAGGTCGGCGCGATCGGCGTAGCGGCGGGCGATGCCGGTGACCTCGTCCAGCAGGCCCTGGGCCAGGGTGATCGGCTTCAGCCCCAGATCGCGGAACTGGTCATTGGCCACGACCAGCTCGTTCTCGTCGGCCTCGAGGCGCGGATTGGGCACATTGCTGACCGTGGCCCCGGTCATGCCGGCGATCATGGCCGCCAGACCCCGCACCCGGTGGCTCTCGGTCATCTGGTTCAGGATCTTGACCCGCTCGCCGCGCTTCGGCGGATTGGCCAGGGCCAGTTCGACACAGCGCACCGTGTCCTGCAGATGGATGAAGGCCCGGGTCTGGCCGCCGGTGCCGTGCACTGTCAGCGGATAGCCGACCGCCGCCTGCATCAGGAAGCGGTTCAGCACCGTGCCGTAGTCGCCGTCATAGTCGAAGCGGTTGACCAGGCGCTCGTCCTGACGCGTCTCCTCGGTCTGGGTGCCCCAGACGATGCCCTGGTGCAGGTCGGTGACCCGCAGGCCGTCGTTCTTGGCGTAGAACTGGAACAGCAGGGCGTCCTGGGTCTTGGTCATGTGATAGATCGAGCCCGGATTGGGCGGGAACAGGATCTCCTGCTCGGCCGGTCCGTGGTCGGTGTCGACCGTGACCTTCAGATAGCCCTCGGGGATGCGCAGGCCGGCGGTGGCATAGCCATAGACCCCCATGGTCCCCAGATGGGCCAGATGCACGTCCAGCCCGCTCTCGACGATCGCCGCCAGCAGATGATTGGTGGCGTTGATGTTGTTGTCGACCGTGTACAGCTTGTGCCGCGCCGACTTCATCGAATAGGGCGCGGCTCGCTGTTCGGCGAAATGCACGACACTGTCGGGTTTGACGTCGCGGATCAGGGTGACCAGGCGGTCGAACGCCTTGCCGACGGTCATGTTGACGAAATCGATGCTGCGGCCCGAGACCGCCTTCCACGCGGCGATCCGCTCGCCCATGGTGCGGATCGGGGTCAACGACTGGATTTCCAGCTCATTGTCGATGTTGCGGCGGGACAGGTTGTCGACGATCGTCACGTCCCAGCCACGGGCCGACAGGTGCAGGGCCGTGGGCCAGCCGCAGAATCCGTCGCCACCCAGAACCAGTACGCGCATCTCACTCAAACCCTCGTTGCAACAGGCCGTCTCTGACTAGCCCAAGCCGCGACGCGGGCAAAGCGCAGCGGTCGGTCTAGAGCAGGGCCTCGATCGCCGCCCGAGCCGCCGCGCCCAGGTCGGGCCGCTTCAGCGCCAGGGCGACGTTGGCCCGCAACAGGCCGATCTTGTCGCCGCAGTCGTGGGTCACGCCCGCGTATTCGACGGCGGTGAAGCTCTGGTCCTGCATCAGCCGGGCCATCGCGTCGGTCAGCTGGATTTCACCGCCGGCCCCGCGCTCCTGGGTCTCGAGGAAGTCGAAAATCTCCGGCTGCAGGATATAGCGGCCCGAAATCGACAGGTTGGACGGGGCCGTGCCCTGGGCCGGTTTCTCCACCATCCCCTTCATGCGGATGTTGCGGCCGTCGCGGTTCACCGGATCGACGATGCCGTATTTGTGGGTCTCGCTGTCCGGCACCGCCTCGACGCCGATGACGTTGCCGCCGACCGCCGCATAGACCCCGGCCAGCTGTTTCAGCGCGCCGGGCCGGGAGTCGACGATCACGTCCGGCAGCAGCACGGCAAACGGCTCATCGCCGATGATGTCGCGGGCACACCAGATGGCGTGGCCCAGGCCGAGCGGCTGCATCTGGCGGGTGAAGCTCATCTCGCCGGCGGTGGCCAGTTCGGCGTTCATCGCCGCCAGGATCTCGGTCTTGCCCTTGGCCAGCAGCTGGGCCTCCAGCTCGATCTGGTGATCGAAATAGTCCTCGATCGCCCCCTTGGAGCGACCGGTGACGAAGACGATGTGCTCGATCCCCGCCTCGCGGGCCTCCTCGACGATATAGCTCAGGATCGGCCGGTCGACGACGTTCAGCAGTTCCTTGGGCGTGGTCTTGGTCCCGGGCAGGACCCGGGTGCCGAGCCCGGCGACGGGCAGGACGGCCTTGCGAAGGCGACGGGGCGTGGCGGTCATGCGAATCCTGGTTCAGCGAAGCGCGATCCTAACGCATGATCGGACGGACGGGTGCCATTTTCAAAGCGATCGTCATCCCGGGGCGCGAAGCGACCCCGGGACCCAGCGGCACCGGAGCGAAGCGAAGGTGATGGGGCCGGGCAGGTGTTCGCGACAGGTTCGCGCTCACGCGCGCCGCCGGGTCCCGGCCTTCGCCGGGATGACGAAAGCAAAAATACGGATCGTCGCGGCTATTCCACCGTCACCGACTTGGCCAGGTTGCGCGGCTGGTCGACGTCCGTGCCCTTCTGCACGGCCGTGTAATAGGCCAGCAACTGCATCGGCACCGCATAGACCAGGGCCGCGACCAGCGGGTGACAGTCGGGCGCGGCGATGCGGCGGATACCGGCCCCGTGCGGATCGGGGGCGCGGGCCGGGGCGATCATGATCACCGGACCGCCGCGCGCGGCCACCTCCTGCAGGTTGGAGGCGGTCTTCTCGTAGACGTCGTCCAGCGGGGCCAGGGCCACGATCGGGGTGAATTCGTCGACCAGGGCGATCGGGCCGTGCTTGAGCTCGCCGGCGGCATAGCCCTCGGCGTGGATATAGCTGATCTCCTTCAGCTTCAGCGCGCCTTCCATGGCCAGCGGGAACATGGCCCCGCGCCCCAGGAAGATGACGTCGGTGGCCTTGGCGATGTCCTGGGCCACCTCGCGCAGGTCGCCGTCCATCTGCAGGGCCTCGGCGATCAGGCGCGGGGCCTCGAACAGCGCCTTGACCAGCTCGGCCTCGGTGGTCGCATCGATCCGGCCCCGGGCCACGCCGGCGGCGACCGCCAGGGCCAGCAGGGCGGCGACCTGGGCGGTGAAGGCCTTGGTCGAGGCGACGCCGATCTCGGGTCCGGCATGGGTCGGCCACAGCAGCGAGGCCTCGCGCGCCATGGACGAGGAATGGACATTGACCAGGGCGGCGGTCCTGAGGCCATGCGCCTTGCACCAGGCCAGGCAGGCCAGGGTGTCGGCGGTCTCGCCCGACTGGGACACGGCCACGGCCAGGGTGCCCGGGGTGACGGCCGGTTCGCGGTAGCGGAACTCCGAGGCGATCTCGACGTCGCAGGGCAGGCCCGCCAGCCGCTCGAAGGCATAGCGGCCGATCTGGCCGGCATAGAAGGCGGTGCCGCAGGCGACGATCTGGATACGGTCGATGCCGGCGAAGTCGATGGCCGGCGTCTTGGCCCGGCCGTTCACGAAGTCCAGATACTCCGACAGGGTGCGCTGCACGCTGTCGGGTTGCTCATGGATTTCCTTCTCCATGAAGTGGCGATACTCGCCCTTCTCGACCATGGCCGACGAGGCCGAGACCTGGACGATCGCGCGTTTGACCCCGGTCCCGCTGCCGTCGAACATCCGCGCGCCGTCGCGGTTGAGGGCGACATAGTCCCCTTCTTCCAGATAGCTGATCTTCTGGGTGAAGGGGCCGACCGCCAGGGCGTCAGAGCCCAGATACATCTCGCCCTCGCCCCAGCCGACCACCAGCGGACTGCCGCGGCGCGCGCCCAGGATCAGGCCGTCCTCGCCCTCGATCAGCACCGCCAGGGCATAGGCCCCGATCAGCCGGTCGAGCACCGACTTGAAGGCGGTCAGCGGATCGGAATCCCGCTTCAGCGCCTCGTCCAGCATGTGGGCCATGACCTCGGTGTCGGTCTGGCTCTCGAACACACAGCCGGCGTCGGCCAGTTCGGCCTTCAGCTCGGCGAAATTCTCGATGATGCCGTTGTGGACCAGCACCACACGCCCGGCCTTGTGCGGGTGGGCGTTGGTCGTGGTCGGGGCCCCGTGGGTGGCCCAGCGCGTATGACCGATGCCGAGGGTCGCCTCCAGCGGCTCGGCCGCCAGCACCGCCTCCAGCTCGCGAATCTTGCCCTTGGCGCGACGGCGTTCGATACGCCCGTCGACCAGGGCGGCGATCCCGGCCGAGTCATAGCCGCGGTATTCCAGCCGCTTCAGGCTGTCGATTATCCGCGGGACGGCGGGGCCGATGCCGGTGACTCCGATGATGCCGCACATGATATCTTCCCCGGAAAATGATGGACGCCGCTTTGCGCGCCGGTGCCTGACGGTCTAATCCGGCGCGGAAGGTCCGGTTGCGCATCTAGGCGATCTGTAGCCTTGAGGCATCTGAATTGCGGTTTCGCAAGGTTTCCGTACCGGCGACACCACGGGAGAATCCCATTGGGCGAGCGACGCTATTTCGGCACCGACGGCATCCGCGGCCGGGCCAATACCCATCCGATGACGCCCGAGGTGGCGCTGCGCGTCGGCCTCGCGGCGGGCCGTCTGTTCATGTCCGGCAACGAGCGTCGCCATCTGGCGGTGATCGGCAAGGACACGCGGCTGTCGGGCTATATGATCGAGCCGGCCCTGGTCGCCGGTTTCGCCAGCGCCGGTATGGATGTCCTGACCTTCGGTCCCCTGCCGACCCCGGGCGTGGCGATGATGACCCGGTCGATGCGCGCCGACATCGGGGTGATGATCTCGGCCTCGCACAACAGCTTCGTCGACAACGGCATCAAGCTGTTCGGACCCGACGGTTACAAATTGTCTGACGAGGTCGAGCTGAAGATCGAATCGATGATGGACACCGCCCTCGGCGAGGGGCTGGCCGCCCCGGACAAGCTGGGCCGGGTCAAGCGGATCGACGACGCCCAGGCCCGCTATATCGAGATCGCCAAGGCCAGCTTTCCCAAGACCCTCAGCCTGCAGGGCCTGCGTATCGCCATCGACTGCGCCAACGGGGCCGGCTACCGCGTCGCCCCGACCACCCTCTACGAACTGGGGGCCGAGGTCTTCCCGATCGGGGTCACCCCCGACGGTCTGAACATCAATGCCGAATGCGGCTCGACCTATCCGACGGCCCTGGCCGAGGCGGTCAAGCGCTACCGGGCCGACATCGGCATCGCCCTGGACGGGGACGCCGACCGGCTGATCATCTGCGATGAGCACGGCAAGGTCATCGACGGTGACCAGATCATGGCCCTGATTGCGCGCGACTGGGCCCGGCGCGGCCTGCTGACCGGCGGCGGCGTGGTCGCCACCGTCATGTCCAACCTGGGGCTCGAACGTGGTCTCCTCGCCGACGGCCTGTCGCTCGAACGCACCAATGTCGGCGATCGCTATGTGATGGAACGGATGCGCTCGGGCGGGTTCAACCTCGGCGGCGAACAGTCCGGCCACATCATCCTGCACGACTATGCCACCACCGGTGACGGCCTGATGTCGGCGCTGCAGGTCCTGGCGGTCATGGTCGAGAGCGGCCGCACCATGAGCGACCTGGCCCAACAGTTCGAGCCGGTGCCCCAGCTGCTGCAGAACGTCCGCTACAAGGCCGGCAAGCCGCTGGAGGCCACGGCGGTCAAGACGGCCATCGCCGTCGGCGAGGCCCGGCTGACCGGGGTCGGTCGCCTGCTGGTGCGCAAGTCCGGCACCGAGAAACTGATCCGCGTGATGGCCGAGGGCGATGACCCGGCCATGGTCGAAGGCGTGGTCCTCGACATCGTCGCGGCGATCGAGGCGGCGGGCTAACGTTCAGCCCGTCGCTTCAGGTCTTCCAGCATCGCCACCGCCCCGCGCGCGTAGGGGGCGATCCAGCGATCGTGGACGGCCTTGATCGGCATGGCGTTGAGGTGATTCCAGCGTTCGCGGCCCTCGCGCCGGACGATGATCAGACCGGCGGTTTCCAGGACCTTCAGGTGCTGCATCACGGTGCAGCGATCCAGTGACGGCTCGGCGGCGCACAACTGGCCCGTCGTTCGCGGCCCCGCCTTTATCGCATCCAGCAGGCGACGGCGAAGCGGATTGGCCAGGGCCCGGAACACACCGTCCAGATCGTCGTCGTTTGACATGTTTTATTTTTATAACATAAAATAGCCGGCAGCAACCATGGAGCAGATCAATGGAGCTGAAATTCGAGGTCAGCACCCGGATCGGACGGCCGGTGCACGAGGTGTTCGAGGCGGTGGTCGATCCGGCGAAACTGTCGGAATATTTCACCACCGGCGGCGCGGTCGGTCGGCTGCAGGCCGGTGCCACGGTCCAGTGGGCGTTCGCGGAATTTCCGGAGACCTTTCCTGTAGAGGTCGTCGAGGTGGTTCAGGATGAGCGCATCGTTCTGCGCTGGGCAGCCGGCGAGGGCGCGCCGGAGGATACCGATCCGGTCATGGACGCAGGCTATATGACGACGGTCACCCTGACCTTCCAGCCGCTGGACGCCGGAGCCCGCACGCTCGTCCGCATCGCCGAGGAAGGCTGGCGCCAGACGCCGGCGGGCCTGAAAGCCTCCTACGGCAACTGCATGGGATGGTCCCATATGCTGTCGGCGCTCAAGGCCTGGGTCGAACACGGCATCAATCTGCGCGACGGGGCCTACCGCTAGCCGGCCAGGGCGGTCACCACGGCTTCCAGGTGGCGGCGGATGTCAGGCACGGCGATCGACTCCCAGAAGGCGGCGCGGGCCGGCGGGCCCAGCACGAACAGCCCCGGGTCCGGCGTGCCGTCGGCCTGCAGCACCCGCCCGTCGGCATCGAGCGCCAGCCCCAGCCCCAGGGTGTCCAGTTGTGCGCGTCCGGCCTCGAGCAACGGACCGGTCAGCGCACTCCGGGCCGGATCATGGCCGGGTCCGCTGCAGTCGATCAGCCAGCCCGTCGTCAGGGTCTCCGGGGTCGCGCTGTGACGCGGCGTCCAGTGCAGGGTCACGGACCCGGACGTGGCCGCGATCCGTCGGGCCCGGCCCGCCACGACCCGCAGCCGTCCGTCCGCCACCAGCCCGTCGATGGCCGTGGCCACGACCGGGGCGAGGCGATGACGGTGCACATCCCACCACGGCCGCAGATGCCGCAGCAGCCGGGCCCGGACCGCCGGATCGGCCGCGCGCCACAGGTCGGCGGTGACCGGCCGCAGACCGTCCATCATGGCCCGCCATCCGTCCGACCGGGCCAGCCGTCGTCCGTCGCCCAGTCGCCGCGACGCCGGTCCCGCGACCATGCCGGGGGTGGGGTCCGTCGGCACCTCATGATGGATCCGGTGGGCCCGGGGCAGCAGGCCGCGCCGCGACAGGGCCGTGGCGCGGCCGCGCCAGCCGCCCGCCGTCAGTTGCAGCAACAGGTCGACCATGGTCAGGCCGCTGCCGACGATCAGCACGTCGTCGTCGGCCCCGATCCGCGCCAGGACTCCGGCGACCCAGGGGTCGCCCAGCACGCGATCGCCGCTGCTGTCATCCGCCGCCATCCGCGGGGCGGGGTTGCCGGTGGCCAGCACGACGGCCCGGGCCGGAACGACCCGGCCGTCCGCCAGCCGGACCCCGTCGCTCTCGATGGCCACCGCCTCGCCGACGACCCGGTCGATTCGTCCCGGATGCGCCGCCTCGGCCGCCGCCAGCCGGTCCTGCACATAGTGGCCGAACAGCCGACGCGGGACGAAGCCCGCCGCGTCGGCATGGCCGGGGTGGTGGCGGGACAGCCAGTCGATGAAATCGTCCGGCCGATCCTCGACCGCGCTCATCCGTCCGGCCCTGACGTTCAGCAGATGGCCGTCGAACGGCGTCGCATAGGCCACCCCCGGGCCGAACTCCGGGGTGCGGTTGATCAGGCTCGAGGCGATGCCGCGTTCGGCCAGCCGCACCGCCAGCATGGAGCCGGAAAAGCCCCCGCCGATGATGACGACCGGCCCTGACGGATCAGATCTCCTGATTGTAGGCCCCGATCTCGGGGTATTTCGCCAGGCGCGGCTTCACCTCGTCGTGGAACAGGGCGCGCATGTCGTCGGCCGAGCGCATGCTCTCGACCACCACCACCAGCTCGGGCTTGTTCGACGAGGCGCGCACCAGCACCCACGAGCCGTCCTCGAGATGCACCCGCACTCCGTTGACGGTGATGGCCTCGACGATCTTCCGGCCCAGGATCGAGCCGCCGGACGCCGCCAGGGCCTCGTAGTCGGCGACGATCCGCTCCAGCACCTCGTATTTCAGCTCGTCATCGCAATGCGGGCTCATGGTCAGGCTGGTCCAGGCATCCGGCAGGGCCGCCTTCAGCGCCGAGAGTTTCTTCCCGGGGTTGCGATCCAGCATGGCCAGAATGGCCCCGGCGGCGACAATCCCGTCGTCATAGCCGCGCCCGATCGGGGCGTTGAAGAAGAAATGGCCCGACTTCTCGAACCCGGCCAGGGCCCCCAGCTCGGCGGTCTTGCGCTTGATATAGCTGTGGCCGGTCTTCCAGTAGACGACGTCCGCGCCGTTGGACTTGAGGACCTCATCGGTCTTGTACAGGCCGGTCGACTTCACATCGACGACGAAGGTGGCGTCGGCGTGCAGGGCCGACAGGTCGCGCGCCAGCATCAGGCCGATCTTGTCGGCGAAGATCTCCTCGCCGGTGTCATCGACCACGCCGCAGCGGTCGCCGTCGCCGTCGAAGCCCAGGGCCAGGTCGGCCCCGGTCTCGCGCACCCGCTGCGCCATCTGGCTCAGCATGGCGTGGTCCTCGGGGTTCGGATTGTATTTCGGGAAATTGTAGTCGAGCTCGGTGTCCATCTCGATCACCTCCACCCCCATGCGCCGCAGGGCCTCGGGCGCGAAGGCCCCGGCCGTGCCGTTGCCGCAGGCGGCCACCACCTTCAGCGGCCGGGTCAGCGTCACCCCGGTGGTGACCTCGTCCAGATAACGGTCGCGGAAGCCCTCGACCCGCTCCAGCCGCCCGCCCGGCCGGGCCACGCCCTGGCCCTCCAGCACGATGGTCTTCAGCCGCCCGATCTCGTCGGGCCCGAAGGTCAGCGGCGGATTGGCCCCCATCTTGACACCGGTCCAGCCGTTCTCGTTGTGGCTGGCCGTGACCATGGCCACGCAGGGCGCGTCGAGCGCGAACTGGGCGAAATAGGCGGTCGGCGACAGGGCCAGGCCGATGTCCAGCACCTCCATCCCGCCTTCCAGCAGGCCGAGGATCAGGGCCTGTTTGACGGTCAGGGAATAGGACCGGTAGTCGTGGCCAACCACGATGCGCGGCCGGGTGCCGACCTCGTGGACATAGGTGGCCAGGCCCAGCCCCAGGGCCTGCAGGCCCAGCAGGTTGATCTCCTTGTCCAGGATCCAGCGCGCATCATATTCGCGAAAGCCCGTCGCCTTCACCAGCGGTGTGGTCTCGTAGTCGGCGGTGTTGGGACGAAGGTCGGAACGGGGTTTTTGCATGGACGGAGCCTTGAATGAGACCGGACTGGGGCTGGCTATAGGACACCCGGGGCGGGGCCAACAACAACGCCGGTCGTCGGCAACGGCTCCGACGGCCTGCCGAAGGCGGTGCGGCGGTCGCCTTGACCCGGCGCTCACCCGGTCCTACGCCCCGTCTATTACCGTCGGAGACCCTGAATGCCCCGTCTGATCCTGTTGCGTCACGGCCAGAGCCAGTGGAATCTCGAGAACCGCTTCACGGGCTGGGTCGATGTCGACCTGACCGCCCGGGGGGAGGCCGAAGCCCGTCGGGGCGGTGAGCTGATCGCCGCGTCCGGCTTCAGGCCCGATGTGATGTTCGTGTCGGTGCTGACGCGGGCCAAACGGACCGGCGCCCTGGCCCTGCAGGCCGCGAACCTCAGGGACATCCCCACCGTCGAGGACTGGCGGCTGAACGAACGCCACTACGGCGGCCTGACCGGCCTCAACAAGGCCGAGACGGCGGAAAAGCACGGCGAGGACCAGGTCCGCATCTGGCGTCGCAGCTATGACGTGCCGCCGCCGCCGCTGGCCCCCGGCGGCGAGTACGATTTTCATGCCGACCCCCGCTATGCGGGCCAGCCGATCCCCGACACCGAAAGCCTCAAGATCACGCTCGAGCGGGTTCTGCCCTACTGGACCGACGCCATCGCCCCCCGCCTCAAGGCGGGCGAGGACGTGCTGATCGTCGCCCACGGCAATTCGCTGCGCGCCATCGTCAAACATCTGTTCCAGGTGCCGGACGACCGGATCGTCGGCGTCGAGATCCCGACCGGCAATCCGCTGGAGATCGATCTGGACGCGAACCTGAAGCCGGTCGCCGCCCGCTATCTCGACACGGCCCGGGCCCAGACCCTTCCGGTGCTGCCGTGAGCGACGCCGCCGCCGATCTCGGCTTCATGCGCCGGGCCATCGACCTGGCCCTGGGCCGGATGGGGGACACCTGGCCCAATCCGGCGGTCGGCTGTGTCATCGTTCGCGACGGGGCGGTGCTGGCCGAGGCGGCCACGGCCCCCGGTGGCCGGCCCCATGCCGAGGAACAGGCGATTCCGGCCGCCGGCGACCAGGCTCGCGGGGCGACCGCCTATGTGACGATGGAGCCCTGCGGCGCACGTTCGTCGGGACGCACCTCCTGCGCCCAGTTCCTGGTCGAGGCCGGGATCGCCCGGGTCGTGATCGCGGCCGTCGATCCCTCGCCCTTCGCCTCGGGCCGGGGCATCGAGCGGCTGCGCCAGTCGGGACTGACGGTCGAGTCCGGCCTGCTCAGCGCGGATGCCGCCGTCCTGTACGAAGGCTATCTGCACCGGCTCGAAAGCGGGCGCCCGATGGTGCGCATCAGCGAGGACGGGGCCGGCTTCGACGCCCGGTTCGCCGCGGCCCCCCGGGCCGACCTCGCCATGGAGCTGAAACGCCTCGGCGAGGCGGGCTATACGCGCCTGTGGACCGGACCCGGCGAACTGGCCGACGCCCTGATCGAACAGGGCCTGCTGACGGCTTGAGTCTGAACGGAAAAACCCGGGTTTCCGCAAGTCTTCCTTAAGCGAACGGGTTTAGCATGAACCCATGCCTGTGACCTCGCCAGATGTCGCCCGACGACGCCTCACACAGCCGGAGCTGGACGCCATCTGCGCCCGGCACGATCGTCTGTGGCAGGCCCGGCCCGGCGGTGCGCGCGCGGTGTTTGCCTGGATGGATCTCAGCGGCCTGAGCATGGTCGGGCGCAATCTCGCCGATGCCGACTTTTCCGCCGCCTGCATGATCGGGTGCGATCTGAGTGGCGCGCGGCTGGACAATGCCACCTTCTTTGGCTCGGACATGCAGGACGTCCTCCTGGTCGAGGCCAGCCTGCGGCGCGCCGACCTGCGGGGTGCCTGTCTGCGCGGGGCCGATCTGTCCGGTGCCGACATGTTCGAGGCCGACCTGCGGGAAGGCACCATCGCCGCCGCCGATTCCCGGCTCGGCTTCCGCGTGGTCGAGTCGAAGTCGCGGACCGATACCCAGGCCCAGGGGGCCTGTCTGGCCGGGGCCAATCTGCAGCGGTCAAAGCTGACGGGCATCATCGCGGTCGCCGCGGACTTCACCGATGCGATCATGAAGGACTGCAAGCTGGTCCGGGCCAATCTGAAACAGGCCAGTTTCCGCGGGGCGGACCTGGCCGGTGCCGACCTGTCCGGTGCGGACCTGACCGGGGCCGATCTGCGCGACGCCATCCTGGTCGGCGTCAAGGCGGACCTGTGGCGTACCGACGGGGCCAATATGGAGGGGGCGCTGACCGATCACCGCTCCGCCGGGGCCCCGGTGTCGGTCATGCCGGCCGCCGACATGCTGGGCGAGCACGCCCGCTGGTGTGACACCGGTGGGGCCGAGGGCCAGCCCTCGGTGTTCGACGGCGTCGACCTGCGGGAATTGCGATCGATCACCGGACTCAATCTGACGGCCCTGTCGGCGCGCGGCGCGGTCTTCTATGGCCTCGACATGGCCGGGGTCCAGTTGCAGGGCGCGCATCTCGAGGATGCCGACCTGCGCTCGGCCAATCTGCAGGGGGCCGATTTGCGCGGGGCCCGACTGGCCCGGGCGCGGCTCAACGGGGCTGACATGCGCGGGGCCCAGCTGGGGCCGTTGATGCTGGCCATCGACCGGCTGCTGCCGGCCGACCTGACCGGAGCCTGTCTGCGCGGCGCGGACCTGACCGGTGCCGATCTCCGCCGGGCGGTGCTGACCGGCGCGGATCTGTCCCGGTCCGTTCTCCACGGGGCCCAGATGCGTCAGGCCGAGCTGACCGATGCCGTCCTTGCCGGAGCCCGCGGCATGGAATTGCCCGCCGCCCCCGGGGCGGCCGCCTGACACGAAACGGGGGGCGGCGCGAACGCCACCCCCCTATCTGTCCGATGTCCGTCGGAGTGTCGTCTCGAAAGGTCGCGCTAGGCGGCCTTGGCCTTGGTCTTGCGGCCCTCGAGCAACGGCGCACTGGTACCGATCTCGATCCGACGGGGCTTCAACGCCTCAGGCAGCTCGCGGTTCAACTCGATGCTGAGAAGACCGTTGACCAGGTCGGCCTGGGTCACGACCACATAGTCGGCCAGCTGGAAGCGGCGTTCGAAATCCCGCTCGGCCAGGCCGCGGTGAAGGAAGGACCGGGCATTGCTGTCGTCATTGGCGGTCTTGCGACCGGTGACGGTCAGCAGGTTTTCCTTCACCTCGAGGGTCAGCTCGTCGGGCCGGAAGCCGGCGACGGCGATCTCGATACGATAGGCGTTTTCGCCGGTGGTTTCGATATTGTAGGGCGGCCAGCCGTCGGCCTCGCCGGTTCGGGCGGCCGTTTCCAGCAGGGTCGCCAGCCGGTCGAAACCGACGGCGGAACGGTAGAGAGGGGAAAAATCATAGGCACGCATGGGTCATCCTCCTGGGAGTCAGCAAGGTTGAGTCGTCCGGCGATTTGGCCCCGGACGACGGTGGGGATCAGGCCGTGACGGTCCCTTGTGGGCCCCGCCTGGTCTGGAGAGCCCGGAACCGGCGCTCTCGGAATTCGATGTGGGAAGTGGCGTGCGGACGTCAAGGGGGTGTCGCCCCGATCAATTGCGATGTGCGGGATCGTGACTTGCCCCTGCCGCCATCCGTCGTATGAAAACCATCACCTTCCCGTTTTCTGTGGAGTTCGCCGATGCGTCTGCTCGCCCTGGTCCTGTCGACCGCCCTGATCCTGCCCGCCACGGCCCTCGCCCGAAGCGGGGCCATCGCCGGCGGTCCGACCGCGGACCGCGCCGCCCACGCGCGGCTGGCCATGGTGCCCCCGGTGCCGCAGGAGGACGAAACCCTTCGTGCGGTGATCGCCGATCCGTCCCGCCCGGCGGCGGACACCGCCCGTGACGCCGCGCGTCACCCGTTCGAAACCCTGACCTTCTGGGGCCTGACGCCCGGCCTGACGGTGGTCGAGATCGAGCCCGGCTCCGCCGGCTGGTGGCGAGGTATTCTGGAGCCCTATGCCCGCAACAGCGGCGGCACCTATGTCGCCGTCAACCGCCCCGCTGACGGCATGGGCGTCGCCGACGGCAGCGCCGACATGGTCGTCGTGGCCCGCGCCTTTCACAACTGGGCCCGTGACGGACGCACCGCCCCCTATATGGCCGCCTTCTTCCAGGCCCTGAAGCCGGGTGGCGTGCTGGCGGTCGAGCAACATCGCAGCCCCGGCGATCTGGACGTGTCGGTCACCGCCCCGACCGGCTATGTCTCCGAGGCCTACGTCATCGCGGCCGCCGAACAGGCCGGCTTCGTGCTGGACGGCCGCAGCGAGCTGAACGCCAATCCGCGCGACGATCATGACCACCCGTTCGGGGTCTGGACCCTGCCGCCGGTGCGGCGCTCCTCCGGTCAGGGTCAGACCCTGACCCCCGATGAGCGGGCCCGTTATGATGCGGTCGGCGAAAGCGATCGCATGACCCTGCGGTTCCGCAAGCCGGGCTGAGCCGATGGTCATTTTGACGACAGGGGCGAACGTGGTTAATCCAGCCCGGTCGGGGCCGCCGCAGCGAACGCGGCGCAACGACACGGGGGATGTGTATGGGTGAGTCTTGGCAGGGCCGGCAACTGGTCGCGTCGCGTCGCGGCATGCTTTTCGGTGCCTCTGCCGTTGTCCTGACCGGGCTGGCCGCCTGCGGGCGTGGCAAGGCGGTCGAGGAGCCGGTCGCCGAGGATGCGCCGACCGGCCCGCCGGCCGGCTCGCTGGAATGGGCCGTCGCCGGCGCGTGGCGGGCCCAGGACCAGGCGCGCGATCCGGCCCGTCACCCGATGGAGACCCTGCGTTTCTTCGGCCTGCAGCCGAACATGACGGTGGTCGACTTCTGGCCGGGCAGTGGCTGGTACACCGAGATCATCGCCCCCTATCTGGCCCGCGGCGGCGGCACCTACTATGCGGCGGGCTTCCAGACCGGGGGCGGTGACGACCCTGCCCAGTCGGCCCTGATGGCGGCCTTCCAGGCGCATTTCACCGCGGATCGCAAACTCTACGGGGATCTCAAATTCAGTGCCTTCGGGCCGACCAGCGGCCCGGTCGCCCCGGCGGGGTCGGCGGATCTGGTCCTGTTCATGCGCAACATCCACGCTTGGATGGCCGCCGGCGTGGCGGAAAAGGCCTTTTCCGACGCCTATGCCGCCCTGCGGCCCGGCGGAATCCTCGGCATCGAGCAGCACCGTCTGGCCCCCGACCAGGATCAGGATCCGGCCGCCGCCAACGGCTATGTCCAGGAGGCCTTCGTCCGGCAGCTGGCGGCCGAGGCCGGGTTTGTTTTCGTCGCGTCCTCGGAAATCAACGCGAATGAAAGGGATACCAAGGATCATCCGTTCGGCGTGGAGACCCTGCCGCCCCGGAGTTTGACGGCGGCGCGGGGTGAGGCGCCCGATCCGTCGTTCGATCGGAAGAAATATGACGCGATCGGCGAGAGTGATCGCATGACCTTGAAGTTCAGGAAGCCCGAGTGAACCGTGCCGTAGCCTATGCCGCCAATGCCCCCCTGATGGGGGTACCGGGCGCAGCGCCTCCGCCCGGCGGGCAGGGCGAATGGTTCCGTGGAGCCGGCGGCCTGCGCCTGCGCGCGGCCCTGTGGACCCCGTCGGCCCTGGTGGCCGCCAAACCGCGGGGCACCGTGGTCCTCAGCACCGGACGCACCGAACCGATCGAGAAATATTTCGAACTGATCGGCAATCTTCTCGCCCGCGGCTTCTGTGTGCTGGCGCATGACTGGCGCGGTCAGGGCCTGTCCGCCCGGCTGCTGCCCGACCGGCTCAAGGGTCACGCCCGGGCCGTCGAGGAGTTTCTCGACGACTACGGCCGCCTGATGGAAACCTTCGAGGCCCGCGCGCCCAAGCCGTGGATCATGCTGGGCCATTCGATGGGGGCCACGCTCAACCTGATGACGCTCGAAGCCGGCGAGACCCGCTTCTCGGGCGCGGTGCTGTGCAGCCCGATGCTGCGCATCAAGACCGGCAAGCGGTCGATGTGGTCGGTCAAGCTGGCGGCGCGCTGGAACCTGCGCCACGGCAAGGCCGGCGACTATGTGCTGGACGACGCCGATGATCCGTTCGACCACACCTTCGAGAACGACGCCCTGACCTCGGACGAGACCCGCTATGAGCTGTGGCGGCAGCAGCTGTACGCCTGCCCGCACCTGGCGGTGGGCGGCCCGACCTGGGGCTGGCTGGCCTTCGCCCTCGACGCGGGTGAACGGGCCCTGAAGCCCAAGGCTCTGAAATCCGTCAAGATTCCGGTGGCCATCGTCCAGGCCGGCGAGGACGACCGGGTCTGGAAGCAGACCAACAAATGGGCGGCCCGCCGGCTCAGCCGCGGGCGCTATGTCGAGGTGACCGGGGCGAAACACGAGGTCATCATGGAGACCGACGCCCTGCGCGGGGTCTTCCTGGAAGAGTTCGATGCGATGGCGGCCTATGTCTCGCCGATCCAGGACCTGTCACCGGTCGAGCCCGCGGCCGGACCCGCACCCGGGGCGGACGCCGGGGGCAGCGCGTCCGGCGACCAGGACCCCCCGTCGATGCCCGGATCCGCGCCGGAGCCCGCCCCCGAGGCGGCCAGGGATTCGTCCGAAGTCGCCTGATCGCCGGCGCTAGACGTCGGCGGCGCGGCCCAGGGCGGACAGGGCCGGTTCCAGCAGACCCGCGTCGCCGACCGCCAGCACCTGGCCGCCGGCGTTCGGGGCCCCGCCCTGCCAGTCGGTGACGCGCCCCCCGGCCGCCTCGATCACCGGCACCAGGGCTGACCAGTCCCAGACCTTCAGGTCGCTCTCGGCCACCAGGTCGATGGTTCCGGCCGCCACCATCGCATAGGCATAGGCGTCGCAGCCCAGCCGGGCCAGGCGGGCGGCGGCGCGCAGCCGGGTCCAGGCCGCGCGCTCGGTCGGGGTGAACAGGTCGGGGTCGGTGGTGGCGATCAGCGCCTGGTCCAGTCCGGCACAGGGCCGGGTCCGCAGCGGTGTCTCGGTGCCGCCCTTCAGCAGGCGGGCACCCGACGGGCCGCCCAGGAAGATCTCGTCCAGATAGGGCTGGGCGATGGCCCCGATGCGCGGCCGGCCGGCGTGGCGCAGGGCGATCAGACAGGTCCAGACCGGCAGGCCGGCGATGAAGGCGCGGGTGCCGTCGATCGGATCCAGCACCCAGACATGTTCGGCGTCCGGGCGGTCCTCGCCGTATTCCTCGCCGATCACCCCGTGGTCGGGATAGCGGGCGGCGATCCGGCGGCGGATGGCGGCCTCGGCCGCGCGATCGGCCTCGGTCACCGGATCAAAGGCCCCGCCGGCCCCCTTGTCCTCCTGGGCGAACACGCTGCGGAAGAAGGGCAGGGACACCCGGGCCGCCTCGCGGGCCAGGTCGACGGTAAAGGCTTCAAGCTCGGTCATCGCCGGCGGCATACAGCAAGGGCCGCCGGCAAGTCACCCATCAAACAGCCCGGCCCACCCCCGACCGGGGGATCAGGCGGCGTCGCCCTCGGCGTGCAGCGACTTGGCCAGGTCCAGCAGGCGACGGCGCGGCCGCTCGCCCAGCTGATAATAGGCCTGGATCAGGTCGAGCGTTTCCTTGCGGGAAAACATCTCGCCACCGTTCGCGCCGGCAGCCTCCTGTCGCTCGATCGCCTCTTCCAGCCCGTCGTAGAAATAGCTGACCGGCGACTCCAGCGCCTCGGCCAGCTGCCACAGGCGGGCGGCCGAGATGCGGTTGGCCCCGCACTCGTATTTCTGGATCTGCTGGAAGCGGATCCCGACCTGCATGGCCAGTTGCTGCTGCGTCAGGCCCAGAAGGCGACGACGACGACGCAGGCGGCGCCCCAGGTGAAGATCGATATCGGTAGCCATGACCCCAAATCCCCTTGGTAGTGCGCTGTCCCGAAACGGAACGGCTCGCCTCTCATGCGGCAAGGGGCGTGCCGCGTTCGCGTCCGGAGGGAAAACCGCCGAACGCCGTCTTTCAAGGTGCGACGCAACCGGATTGTGGCCGGGGCATTATGGGCTGGAGCTTTGCTTTTTAGGGAAGGGACTTACTCATGAGCATTCTGTTCTGGATCATCGTTGGTATCATCGCCGGTTTTCTCGCCGAGAAGATCATGGGCCGCAGCCACGGCCTGATCACCAACCTGATCGTCGGCATCATCGGTGCCGTCATCGGTGGTTTTCTCGCCAATGCCCTCGGCTTCTCGTGGGGCGGCTGGATCGGGTCGACCATCGTCGCCACCATCGGCGCGATCATCCTCCTGTTCCTGCTGGGCCTGGTCAAACGCCGCTAGAGCCGGCGAGGGGATAAACCAGAAAGGGCGGCCCCGCCGGGGCCGCCCTTTTTTGTGTCCGGTCCGGTTCGGGCCGCGACCCTATTCGGGGCGGGCGCGCTTCTTGCGGAAGCTCGGGTTCAGGATCTGCTTGCGCAGACGGATCGACTTCGGCGTGACCTCGACCAGCTCGTCCTCGCCGATATAGGCGATGGCCTGTTCCAGCGACATGGCGCGCGGCGGGGTCAGGCGCACGGCCTCGTCCTTGCCCGAGGCGCGGATGTTGTTCAGCACCTTGCCCTTGATCGGGTTGACGTCGAGGTCGTCCCAGCGGCTGTTCTCGCCGATGATCATGCCCTGGTAGGTCTTCTCGCCGGAGCCCACGAACATCACGCCGCGGTCCTCGAGGTTCCACAGGGCGAAGGCGGCGGTCTCGCCGTCCGAGTTGGAGACCAGCACGCCCTTCAGGCGACCCTCGATGGGGCCCTTGTGCGCCTCATAGTGGCTGAACACCCGGTTCAGCACGCCCGACCCGCGCGTGTCGGTCAGGAACTCGCCCTGGTAGCCGATCAGCGACCGCGACGGGCACATCAGGCTGATGCGGGTCTTGCCGGCACCCGACGGCCCCATGTCCTTCAGTTCGCCCTTACGGGCCGACAGCTTCTCGATCACGATGCCGGTATATTCATCGTCGACGTCGATCATGACGTCCTCGATCGGCTCCAGCTTCTCGCCGTTCTCGCCGGTCTGGTAGACCACGCGGGGACGCGAGATCGACACCTCGAAGCCCTCGCGGCGCATGTTCTCGATCAGCACGCCCAGCTGCAGTTCGCCGCGGCCGGCGACCTCATAGGCGTCGCCGCCCTCGCTGGTGGTGACGCGGATGGCGACGTTGGCCTCGGCCTCCTTCAGCAGGCGGTCGCGGATCACGCGCGACTGAACCTTGTCGCCTTCGCGACCGGCCAGCGGGCTGTCGTTGACCGAGACGGTCATCGAGATGGTCGGCGGATCGATCGGCTGGGCCGGCAGGGCGTCGGTGACCTCCATGGCGCACAGGGTGTCGGCCACGGTGGCCTTGGACAGGCCTGCGATGGCGACGATGTCGCCGGCCTCGGAGCCCTCGTCCAGCGCCGTGCGCTTCAGGCCGCGGAAGGCCAGGACCTTGGTGATGCGGCCGCGCTCGATTTCCTTGCCGTCGCGATCGAGGGCGTGGATGGCCATGCCGGGAACGGCCTTGCCGCTCTCGATCCGGCCGGTCAGCAGACGGCCGAGGAAGGGGTCGGACTCGATCAGCACGTTCAGCATCTGGAACGGCTTGTCCTTGTTCTCCTGCACCTTGGGGGCCGGGACGTGATCGACGATCAGGTCGAACAGCGGGGCCAGGTTGTCGTTGGGCTGGTTCAGGTCCAGCGTCGCCCAGCCGTTGCGGCCCGAGGCGTAGATGTGCGGGAAGTCCAGCTGCTCGTCGGTCGCGCCGATGGCGGCGAACAGGTCGAAGGTCTCGTTATGGACCCGGTCGGGATCGGCGTGGGCGCGGTCGACCTTGTTGATGCACAGGATCGGGCGCAGGCCCATCTTCAGCGCCTTGGTCAGCACGAATTTGGTCTGGGGCATCACGCCCTCTTCGGCGTCGACCAGGATGACGCAGCCGTCCACCATGCCCAGGATGCGCTCGACCTCACCGCCGAAGTCGGCGTGGCCGGGGGTGTCGATGATGTTGATCCGGGTCTCGCCCGCCTTGCCGTTCCACAGCACCGAGGTGCATTTGGCCAGGATGGTGATCCCGCGCTCTTTTTCCTGGTCGTTGGAGTCCATGGCGCGCTCGGTCGTCGCCTCATTGGCTCGGAACACGCCGGACTGGGCCAGAAGTTGGTCCACCAGGGTGGTCTTGCCATGGTCGACGTGGGCGATGATGGCGACGTTGCGCATGTTCATTTTGATATCAGACGTGAAAAGCGGCCGGCGAACGGGATGAACCGGGCGGGCCGCGGAGAAAGAGCGACAGTTCAGGGAGCGCGCGCCTCATACAGGGACGCGCACGCAAAGGCCAGAGCGTGCGAAACACGCCGCCCGACCAATCGGCGGATGTCCTAGCGACCAAAAACGGCGAGGTCGGGGCGGTGGCCGAACGGGACTCGGTGGAAGCGCGCCGGGCTAGACCTTCGCCGCCCGGCCGCGGGTCCAGCCGTACAGGCCGACGACCACGATCACGAAGGCGATCGCGCCCACGGCCATCGCCGGCCAGGCCGATCCCTCCGGCAACAGGGCGAACGGGGCGCTGTTGCGGCTGCTGACGATCACCGCCGCGGTAAACACCCCGAACAGGCTCTCGCCGACGATCAGGCCCGAGGCCAGCAGCACGCCCAGTCGACGCGCCACGGCCGCGAACGGTGTCGTCGACACCACCCCGTCATAGATCCGCCCGGCGACGGCCCCGACCACGACGGTCGAGACCACCGAGAACGGCAGATAGATGCCCAGGGTCACGGCCAGCGGATGCAGCCGCGCCCGGGTGCGGGCCCCCAGAATCTCGTCGACGACGATGATGGCCACGCCCAGGGCGATGCCGATGCCGATGAAATTCCACGGCAGATTGCCGTCGATGACCCCCCGCGCCAGCGACGAGATCAGCGTGGCCTGGGGCGCGGGCAGGGGCTGGGCCCCGACGACCGTGGCCGCCGGGCCGCCGACGAAGCCATAGGCCCCGTTCAGCAGGTCGAGGATCGGCGGAATGACCAGCGATCCGGCGATGACGCCGACGATCAGGGCTGTCTGTTGCCGCCACGGCGTCGCCTCGACCAGCTGACCGGTCTTCAGATCCTGCAGATTGTCATTGGCGATCACGGCGATGGCGAAGACCACGGCGGTGACCAGCAGGGCATACGCGATGACCGAGGGGTCGGCCGGGATATCGGCCAGCCGCATGGCCGCGACCATCATCAGGGTGGCGACGATCACCGCCAGGATACCGACGCCGGACACCGGGCTGTTCGAGGACCCGATCAACCCGGCCATATAGCCGCAGACCGAGGCCACGACGAAGCCGATCACGATCACATACAACAGGCCGCCGACGACCAGCATCGGCGCATGCGGGGCCAGCGGTGTTCCGGCGGTGAAGCTCCACAGCAGCACCCCGATGGCGGCGACCGCGGCCAGCGACGCCAGCCCGACCAGGCCGATCGGAATGTCCTGCTCGACCCGGTCCAGCGTCTGCGAGGTGGCGCGCCTGGCCTGGGCCGCCAGGGCTGCGGTCAGGCCCAGCACCAGCGGCCGGACCAGCTTGGTCAGGGTCCACAGGGCGGCCACACCGATGGCCCCGGCTCCGATGAAGCGCACCTGGTTCAGCCACACATCCATCGCCGCCGCCTCGGCCGCACCGGGGGTGTTCTGCATCGCGGTCAGCAACGGCACGGCCACGCCCCAGGCGATGACCAGCCCGGCCATCATCGACAGGCCGACGGTCAGACCGATCAGATGGCCCGCCCCGAGCAGGGCCATCGACACGCCGCCGCCCATGCCGGTGGCGCCGCCCCCCAGGGCGGTCGGCAGGCGGAAATAGGTAACCGCCTCGGCGGTGAACACCCGGGCCGAGGCGAGAAAGGCGAAGGCGGTCGAGCTCACGGCCCCGACGATGACGGTGACCAGGCCGGCCTTGTTCTCGCGCACGGCCGCCTCGGTCTGGTCCGCGCCGCGCGAGCCGACCTTCAGCACCTCGGCGGCGGCGACGCCCTCGGGGTAGGGCAGGTCGGTGTTGACCACCAGGGCGCGGCGCAGCGGGATCGACAGGGTCACGCCCAGCACCCCGCCGAAGGCGCAGATCATGAAGGAGGTCCAGAACGGGAAGGCGGTCCACCAGCCGACCATGACCAGGGTCGGCAGCACGAAGATGATCGCCCCCATGGCCCCGCCGACCGAGGCCACCGTCTGGACCGTCATATTCTCCCAGATGGTCGAGGACCGGAACGCCCGCAGCACCGCCATCGAGATCACCGCGGCGGGAATGGCCGAGGCGAAGGTCAGGCCGACCCGCAGGCCCAGATAGACATTGGCCGCCGTGAACACGAGCGCCAGCAGCGACCCCAGCACCAGGGCGCGCAGGGTCAGTTCCAGCCGCTTGGCCGGCTTTGCAGGGGCGTCGGTCATCGTGGGGTCTCTCCGTCTTCGGATGAGGCTAGGCCGGAAACAGCAGGAGAGGCTAGTGAGTAGTGAGTAGTGAGTAGTGAGTAGTGAGTAGGGCTTGGGGAGTAGGAAGACGCACCGGCCTGTCCCCGTCCCAAGCCCTAAGCCCTAAGCCCTAAGCCCTAAGCCCTACTCACGACTCACGACCTCCCACGCCCCCGTTCCAGACCCCCGCCTCATGCCCGAACTGCCCGAAGTCGAAACTGTCCGCCGTGGCCTCGAGCCCGTCCTTGTCGGCGCGCGTCTGACGGCGGTGCGCCAGAACCGGCCCGACCTGCGCTTTCCCTTTCCCGAGCGGTTCATCGACCGGCTGGAGGGGGTCACCGTCCAGCGCATCGACCGGCGCGCCAAATATCTGCTGGCGACCCTGTCGACCGGCGAGACCTGGGTCACCCATCTGGGCATGACCGGGCGCTTCACCCTGGGCGGGGTCGCGCCCGGCGACTTCGTCCAGGCCGCCCCGGTCACCGGCAAGCATGAACATATGAGTCTGGACGCCGTCTCGGGGTCGCTCGTCACCCGCGTCGGCTATACCGACGCCCGCCGCTTCGGCTTCATGGGACTGATCGCCGCCGGGGCGCTCGACACCCATCCCTGGTTCGCCGGCCTCGGTCCCGAGCCTCTGGGCAACGGCTTTTCCGGCGCGCACCTGGCCGAGGCCTTCGCCGGCCGCAAACCGTCCATCAAGGTCAGCCTGCTGGACCAGCGCCACGTCGCCGGCCTCGGCAATATCTATGTGTGCGAGGCCCTGTACCGCGCCCGTATCTCGCCCCTGACTGCCGCGGGCAGGATCAGCCGCCCGCGGCTGGAACATCTGGCCGCCGTGATCCGCGACGTGTTGACCGAGGCCATCGCCGCCGGCGGCTCGACGCTCAAGGACTTCGCCAATGCCGAGGGCGGCCAGGGCTATTTCCAGCATCGCTTCGACGTCTATGGCCGCGAGGGTCAGCCCTGCCTGTCCGACGGCTGCACCGGTACCGTCACCCGCATCGTCCAGGGCGGCCGCTCGACCTTCTTCTGCCCGGTCTGCCCGAAGGACTGAGCCCATGAACCAGCGCGTCTGCCTGCTGCGCGGCGTCAATGTCGGCGGGGTCAAGGTTCTGATGACCGAGCTGAAGGCCGTGGCCGACGCCCTCGGTCTGGCCAACCCCCGCACCCTGCTGGCCAGCGGCAATCTGGTCGTCGACAGCGCCGCCGATCCGGCCGGTCTGGAAGCCCGGCTGGAAGCGGGCATCGCCGCCCGCTTCGGCCGCCCGATAGAGGTGATGGTGCGCACGCCGGATCAATGGACGGCCCTGATCGCCGCCAACCCCTTCCCGGCCCAGGCTGCGGTCGACGGCAGCCGGCTGCTGGTCATGATCATGAAGGCCGGCGTCGCGGACGGTACCGTCGCGACCCTGCAGGGGCTGGCGACCGGGGATGAGCGGGTCGCCGCCGTCGGCGGGACTCTCTATCTCTGGTGCGCCGACGGCATCGGTCATTCGCGGATGGCCGCGCGGGCGGTGCCACGCCTGACCGGCACCGGCACCGGGCGCAACTGGAACACCGTCCTCAAGCTGGCGACGATGGTTGGTGTCTGACATACCGGACTCGATGTAAAAAATAATAGACATCGTGTCCGCTTTATGGGACACGACTTCCCCATCTGGAAATGAGGAAGACAATGTCGTTCAAGGAAAAGCTGTCCTGGTCTGCCCTGGTGACCATTGTCCTGGTCTGGGGCTTCTATTTCGTCCGCCTGGCCCAGATGGCGGGTGATGGCACCCTGACCGCGGACCGGTCGCGCTGGCTGTTGTTTGCCTGCGTCATCGTCCTGGTGGTCAGCCATGCCGTCAGCGCGGTGGTCGCCGCCCGCAGTGGCCCGCGCGCCGAAGTGGCGATCCAGGATGAGCGCGAGCAGGCCATCGCCCTGAAGGCCAGCAATGCGGCCTTTCTCGTTCTCGGCACCCTGCTCGGCGGCCTGTCGGCCTTCGCCTATGTCTATGCCGTCAAACAGCCCGACCTGCTGGGCACCGAACCGCTGTCGACCGCGGCGCTTATCGCCGTCAATGGCGTGGTGCTGGCCCTGGCCCTGGCGGAGGCGATCCGGCACCTGGTTTCGGTCGTCCTGTCCCGACGGGTCGGCTGATGGTCAGGACGCCGCCACCGATCCGCAACCGCATCCGTGAGCTGCGCTTTCACGCCGGAGAAATGACCCAGGCGGATCTGGCGGCCCGGATCGGCATGACCCGCCAGACCATCGTCGCGATGGAGCAGGGCAAATACTCGCCGTCGCTGGAAGCCGCCTTTCGCATCGCCGCCGTGTTCGGTGTCGAGATCGGTGAGGTGTTCCAGTGGACCGGATGACGCGCTAGACGTCGCCTCCGACCCAGAGGAGCACCATCATGTCTGACAGCTATTCCACCCTGCTGATCGAACGCCATGCCGACGGCTATGCGCTGGTGACCCTGAACCGGCCCGAGGCGCTGAACGCGCTGAACTCGACCCTGTTCGCCGAGCTGGCCGCCTTCCTCGACACCGTCGAACAGGACGACAGCGTCCGCTGCCTGATCCTGACCGGTTCGGGTCCCAAGGCGTTCGCGGCCGGGGCCGACATCAAGGAGATGGCCGACCAGACCTATGCCCAGATGTATACGGGCAATTTCTTCGCCCTCGGCCACGATCGCATCACCCGTTTCCGCAAGCCGATCATCGCTGCGGTCAACGGCTTCGCCCTCGGCGGCGGCTGCGAGCTGGCCATGCTGTGCGACTTCATCCTCGCCTCGGACAAGGCCCGGTTCGGCCAGCCCGAGATCAACCTCGGCGTCGCCCCCGGCATCGGCGGTTCGCAGCGCCTGACCCGGGCCGTGGGCAAGGCCAAGGCGATGGAGATGGTTCTGACCGGCCGGATGATGGATGCGGACGAGGCCGAGCGTGCCGGCCTGGTGTCGCGTGTCGTCCCCGCCGACACCCTGCTGGACGAGGCCCGCGCCGTGGCCGCGAAGATCGCCGCCCAGTCGCTCCTCGCCGTGATGGCCAACAAGGAGATGGTCGGGGCCGCCTTCGAGACCACCCTGACCCAGGGCGTCCAGTTCGAGCGCCGCCTGTTCCATTCCCTGTTCGCCTTCGAGGACCAGAAGGAAGGGATGTCGGCCTTCGTCGAAAAGCGGAAGCCGAATTTCACGGGGCGCTGACTCGCGTTGACCCCCTCAACCCTTTCAGCTATATCCGCGCGCTCTTGAGATTTCACGCCGTGGACGCTTGGTCTGCGGCGTTTTCCGTTGAAGGTTTTTTCAGATGGCTAACAACCCCGGCGCCCGGAAGGCGGTCCGCAAGATCGCGGCCCGTACCGAGGTCAACAAGGCGCGACGCACGCGAGTTCGCACCTTCCTCCGCAAATTCCAGGAAGCCGTCACCTCGGGTGACGCCTCCGCCGCCAAGGGGGCCTTCATCGAGGCCCAGTCCGAGCTGATGCGCGCGGTCTCCAAGGGCGTGGTTCACAAGAACACCGGTTCGCGGAAAGTGTCCCGTCTGGCCGCCCAGCTGAAGAAGCTGTCTGCCGCCTGACTTAGGACGCCTGCGGACGGCCCTTCGTCGGACCGTCATGCGAAAAATTATGGATTCCAACGGCGAGGGCGCAACCGCTCCCTCGCCGTTTCCACGTCCGCAGGTAAGTCCCGCGAGGGGATTCCGCGCTCGCCTGAACGGGGAATTGAAGTTTTCCTCAACGCTGCTTTGGCTTTAGCGGAGTCAAACAATTTAACTGCAATTCGAGTCGCGAATCAGCGTTGACCCAACCCGCGCTGAGGGTAAGTTTTGGGCTCTTACGCACCTCCATCCCGCAAGGGACGAAGGCAGCGCGGAACCTGTGTATCGCGTCGGCGTGAGACGTCTGTTCGAGAGTATGACCCCGCCTGCAAAGCACCACGCTTTGCGGGGCAGGAGAAGTCGTCCTCGGTTCTGGCGGCTTTGAAGTGCGGTCTGTTTGTTGGTTTTAGTAGGGTGGGTGATTGATATGGCGGGGGGCGTGGCAATGGCGAGCATGACGGATCCGGATCGCATCTGGACCGAGGCAGCGGGTCGTCTGCGTACCGAAATCGGTGAAGGTCCGTTCAGCTCCTACATCGCTCCGTCGGCCGTGCGGGTTGACGGTGCCGGCCAGCTGATCCTGGTCACCCCGACCGCCTATGCCCGGGACTGGGTGCGCAAGAACGCCCTGCGTCGCATGAACGAGCTGTGGCTCGGCCTCGACGGCCTGTCGCGGCATCTCGACGTGCGCTGCCGCGCCGAAATGAGTTCGACCCCGCCGGCCTCGGCCGTCAGCGCCGCCCGCGGTGAACTGGCCGCCGTGATGCCGATGCCGCGCCCCACCGTGGGACCGGTCGCCGACGGGGCCCGCGCCGTGCGCGCCGCCGGCCTGCAGGACCGCCTGACCTTCGACAGCTTCGTCGAGGGCCAGGGCAACGCCTTCGCCCTGGCCATCGCCCGCCAGGCCGCCGCCTGGGCCGACGGCCATTTCAATCCGATCTTCTTCTGCGGCCCCTACGGCTACGGCAAGACCCACCTGCTCAACGCCATCGCCTGGGAGGCCCAGCGTCTCCGCCCTGACGCCAAGGTCGTCTATCTGACCGCCGAACGCTTCCTGTCGACCTTCGTGCGCGCCATGCAGGACCGCTCGACCGCCGCCTTCAAGGACAGCCTGCGCAGTGCCGACATGCTGCTGATCGACGACGTCCAGTTCGTCGGCGGCAAGGCCTCGACCCAGGAAGAGCTGCTGTCGACCCTGACCGCCCTGATCGAGGACGGCAAACGTATCGTCCTGTCGGCCGACCGGCCGCCGATGGCCCTGACCGAGGTCGAGCCGCGCCTGCGCAGCCACCTGGCCTCGGGTCTGACCTGCCCGGTTGAACCGGCCGACCGTGTGCTGAAGCTGGCCGTGGCCCGCAACCGTCTGGCCGCCCTTGGCCGCCTCGGCGTCGTCTCCGGCGACGTCCGGCCCGAGGTGCTCGAACATCTGGTCGACCGCACCCCCGGTTCGATGCGCGAGCTCGAGGGGGCCGTGAACACCCTGGCCGCCGTGGCCGGCACCCGCCTGTCGGCCCTGACCGTCGAGGAGGCCCAGGGGCTTCTGGGGGCCGCCCTGCGCGGCGGGCCCGAGCGGCGCATCACCGTCGACGAGATCCAGAAGACGGTGGCCGAGCATTTCAACATGAAACAGGCCGACCTGCTCAGCGAGCGCCGCACCCGGTCGGTGGCCCGCCCGCGCCAGATCGCCATGTGGCTGTGCAAGCAGCACACGACCCGCTCCTATCCGGACATCGGTCGTCGCTTCGGCGGGCGCGATCACACCACCGTCCTGCACGGGGTCCGCAAGATCGAGGAACTGATGCCGCAGGACGACCAGATCGCCCGCGACGTCGAGGCCCTGACCCGCAAGCTCCGGGGGTAGTGAGCAGGGCTTAGGGCTTAGGTCTTGGGTCTTGAGACGGGCGTATCCGGCGTCTTTCCGCCGATTATCCCCATCTGCCGGTGGGTGCTCCCTAAGCCCTAAGCCCCAAGCCCTACAGGGTTCCTTGCCCCGCGCCACCAATCCGCTAGTGTCCAAGGCCCTCCAGTCGCAGCGACGATCCTGAGTCGTCGCATCCCGGGCGAGACGACATGCAGCTGACCATCGAACGATCCGCGCTCCTGAAGGCCCTCGGCCATGTGCAGAGCGTGGTCGAACGCCGCAACACCATTCCGATCCTGTCGAACGTCCTGCTCAGCGCCGGTCGCGACAAGCTGGCCTTCGCCGCCACCGATCTCGACATGGAGATGGTCGACGAGGCCGAGGCCGTGGTCCAGGTCGAGGGGCAGATCACCGCCCCGGCCCACACCCTGTACGAGATCATCCGCAAACTGCCCGAGGGGGCCGAGGTCTCGCTGACCTACAACAGCGACGATCCGCGGCTGACCGTCTCGGCCGGGCGTTCGAAATTCAACCTGCCGGTGCTGCCGGCCGGTGACTTCCCGGTCATGTCGGCCGACACCGGCGGCACCCGCTATGCCGTGGCCAAGGACGACCTGGCCCGGCTGATCGACAAGACCCGCTTCGCCGTCTCGACCGAGGAGACGCGCTACTATCTGAACGGCCTGTATCTGCACACCGTGGCCGAGGCCGGGGTGCCGCTGCTGCGCGCCGTGGCCACCGACGGTCACCGCCTGGCCCTGGCCGAGACCCCGGCCCCCGACGGCGCGGCCGGCGGCCCCGGCGTCATCGTGCCGCGCAAGACCGTCGACCAGGTGCGTCGCCTGCTCGACGACGGCTCCGGCCCGGTCGAGGTCCAGGTCAGCCCGCAGAAGATCCGTTTCGAATTCGGCCAGGCCTCCCTGACCTCCAAGGTCATCGACGGGGCCTTCCCCGACTATATGCGCGTGATCCCCAAGGGGAACGACAAGCGCGCCGACATCGACAACGCCACCTTCAAGAACGCGGTCGACCGCGTCGCCACCATCTCGGCCGAGAAGAGCCGTTCGGTGAAACTGGCCTTCGAGCTGGATCGCGTCACCCTGACCGTGCGCAACATGGAGGCCGGCCAGGGCGTCGAGGAGGTCGAGATCGGCTATTCCGAGGAACCGTTCGAGATCGGCTTCAACGCCCGCTACCTGCTGGACGTCGCCGGCCAGATCACCGGCGAGAACGCCACCTTCATGTTCGCCGACCCGGCCAGCCCGACCCTGGTCCTCGATCCGGGCGACCCCGGCGTCCAGTATGTGCTGATGCCGCTGCGGGTGTAGGGGCTCACACAAATCCGCTCATCCCGGCGAAAGCCGGGACCCAGTGCTTTCGTGAGGTACGGAGGTTCCGGTTGGCGTTTTTCACCTACATCGTCGCCAGCGGGCGCAATGGCACGCTCTATACCGGTTCGACCGACGACCTGATCCGCCGGGTCAGTGAACACCGGGACAAGGTCCGGCCGGGCTTCACCGCCAAATACGGGGTGGCCATGCTCGTCTGGTATGAGGTCCACGAAACGCGGCATGCAGCCTTTGTCCGGGAGCGCCAGATCAAGGAATGGAAACGTCTCTGGAAGCTGGAGTTGATCGAGCGCGCCAATCCCGGCTGGGTGGATCTGTGGGATCAGGTACTTGTCGAGTACAGTGTCTGAGCCAAAGGACTGGGTCCCGGCTTTCGCCGGGATGAGCGGAATTTTGAGTATCCAGTCCCTCACCCTCACCGATTTCCGGTCCTATGCGAGCGCCACCCTGCCGGTCCCGGCGGGGCCGGTGGTGCTGTACGGGCCCAATGGCGCGGGCAAGACCAATCTGCTCGAGGCGCTCAGCCTGTTCACCCCCGGCCGCGGCCTGCGCGCGGCCACGGCGGTCGAGATGGGCCGGCGCGAACCGGGCGAGGCGACCGGCCGGGCCTGGGCCGTGGCCCTGACCCTTGATGCCGGCGGCGGCGACGAAGTTCGCCTCGGCACCGGCGTCCAGTCCCCCGGGGCCGCGCGGCGCATCGTCCGCATCGACGGCGAGACGGCCCAGCCGGGGCGGCTGCTCGACTGGCTGCGCCCGGTCTGGGCCACGCCCGAACAGGACCGGCTGTTCTCCGACGCCCGCGCCGCCCGGCTCAAATTCTTCGACCGTCTGGTGTTCGCCGCCGTGCCCGACCATGCGGCGGTGGTGGCCGGCTATGAGAAGGCCCTGCGTGAGCGGCTGCGTCTGCTGACCGACGGGGCCGCCAATTCTGAAAAGGGGGGGCGCGAGGCCGACCCCCTGTGGCTGGACGCGCTGGAGTTGCGACTGGGCGAGGCCGGGGCCCGCGCCGCCACGGCCCGCACCGCCGCCCTGGCCGTGCTCCAGGCCGGGATCGACGCCCGCGGCGACCGCCCCTTTCCCCAGGCCGATCTGGGCCTGACCGGCGAGGCCGAATCCATGGCCGCCGCCGGGGCCGACCTGGACGCCATCGCCGCCGCGATCCGCGAGGGCCTGCTGCGATCCCGCCCCCGCGACGCCGCCGCCGGCCGCTCCCTGTTCGGTCCGCACCGCTCGGACCTGACCGCCCTGCACCGCGAGAAGAACCGCCCCGCCGCCGAGGGCTCGTCCGGCGAACAGAAGGCCCTGGTCCTGAACCTGATCCTGGCCCAGGTGACCCGGCTGCGCTCCGTCTCGGCCGTGCCGCCGGTCCTGCTGCTGGACGAGGCCCCGGCCCACCTCGACGCCCGTCGCCGCGCCGCCCTGTTCGAGGAGATCATCGCCCTCGGCCTCCAGGCCTTCCTGACCGGCACCGAGGCCGACCTGTTCACCGACCTCACCGGCCACGCGACGTTCGTAAAGGTTGAGAGCGGCGGGTTCGGGTAGGAAAGAACCCCTCTCCCGGGGGAGAGGGGTTGGGGAGAGGGCGTACGGTATCGCCCCCGGGCGCACCATAACCCCTCACCCTTTCGCCTGACCGATCGCTGCGCTCTCGGAGGCTCAAGCCCTCTCCCGCCGGGAGAGGGAGGCGATGCGAGGTGTTTGCCAACAATCCCCCTATCGGCGCTACTCAAACCCTAGCCCCATCAACCCCCTAACCAAATCCACCCCCTAATCTTCCCGCCCTGGTCCCCGCGCGTGCCAGACTCTCCCCCGTCCCGTCGCACGGGGGCTCGCTCGGCCGGCGATCCGCAGCGGCGGCGGGAGCGGATGGAGCGGGCGCAACCCGGAGCCGGATCCCCTGTCGGGGTCGCTGGCCGCGGGGATGCGAGGTCGAGCCGGGTGAAAAGCCGGACGGCCGAGGGGGCGGGGCGGAGACCCGCACCGGTCCAGGAGATGGTCGCTGCCATCCCTGCCCGCCGTGTGCAGAAGGACCCCTCGTCAACAGCGAGGCCCACGGTCCGCGCATGTGGAAGCCTGTCCGCGCGGAGCGTCAGACGTTCGCCGAAACATATACCCACACGGTCTCCGGGCGGACGCCCGGCGCTCCGTCCATGCCCCCATAGCCGCGGCCGGACCGGCGCGCGGGGCTCCGGTGTGCGCGGTACGCGGCGGCCCGTAGGCCCCGGTCCCGAAATCCCCGTATCCGCTCGCTTTTGCTGCGCGAATTCCTATATAAACACAGGACGGGAACGGCCGGAATCGGTCGCCTTCCGAATGCATGAAACAGCGGGCCGGGTCCGCCCTACCAGACCCCCAGCCGCCCGCGTCTCCGGACGATTGAATGACCGACCAGAACGATACGGCGCGCAACGAAGACACCGCCGAAGAAGCCGCCTACGGCGCTGAATCCATCAAGGTTCTCAAGGGCCTGGATGCCGTCCGCAAACGGCCGGGCATGTATATCGGCGACACTGACGACGGGTCGGGTCTGCACCACATGGTCTATGAGGTGGTCGACAACGCCATCGACGAGGCCCTGGCCGGTCACGCCGACCTGGTCCAGGTCATCCTCAATGCCGACGGCTCGGTCACCGTGACCGACAACGGTCGCGGCATCCCGACCGACATTCACGAGGGCGAAGGCGTCTCGGCGGCCGAGGTCATCATGACCCAGCTGCACGCCGGCGGGAAGTTCGACCAGAATTCCTACAAGGTGTCCGGCGGCCTGCACGGCGTCGGCGTCTCGGTGGTCAACGCCCTGTCCGACTGGCTGGAACTGAAGATCTACCGCAACGGCAAGGCCCACCAGATGCGCTTCGAGCGCGGTGACACCGTCACGCCCCTGCGCGTCGTCGGCGACGCCCCGATGCGCGACAACGGCAAGGTGCTGTCCGGCACCGAGGTCAGCTTCTATCCGTCGGTCACCACCTTCTCGCACATCGATTTCGACCTGAAGACGCTGGAACACCGGCTGCGCGAACTGGCCTTCCTCAACTCGGGCGTGGTCATCCGCCTCGCCGACCATCGCGGTGTCGAACCGGTCGAACAGACCCTGCATTACGAGGGCGGGGTCGAGGCCTTCGTGCGCCACCTGGACAAGTCCAAGACGCCGATCCTCAAGGACGTCATCGTCATCCGGGGCAAGAAGGAAAACATCGAGATCGACCTCGCCCTGTGGTGGAACGATTCCTACCACGAGACGATGCTGTGCTTCACCAACAACATCCCCCAGCGCGACGGCGGCACCCATTTGTCGGCCTTCCGCGCCTCCCTGACCCGGGTCATGGGGGCCTATATCGAGAGCTCCGGCGCGGGCAAGCGCGAGAAGGTTTCCGTCACCGGCGAGGACGCCCGCGAGGGCCTGACCTGTGTGCTCTCGGTCAAGGTGCCGGATCCCAAATTCTCGTCCCAGACCAAGGACAAGCTGGTCTCGTCCGAGGTCCGTCCGGCGGTCGAGGGCCTGTGCACCGAGGGCCTGTCGCAGTGGTTCGAGGAACACCCGCTCGAGGCCAAGCAGATCGTCGGCAAGATCATCGAGGCCGCCTCGGCCCGCGAGGCCGCGCGCAAGGCCCGCGACCTGACCCGGCGCAAGTCGGCGCTGGAAATCAGCTCCCTGCCGGGCAAGCTGGCGGACTGCCAGGAGCGCGATCCGGCCAAGTCCGAACTGTTCATCGTCGAGGGCGATTCCGCCGGCGGCTCGGCCAAACAGGCCCGCAACCGCGAGAACCAGGCCGTGCTGCCGCTGCGCGGCAAGATCCTCAATGTCGAGCGCGCCCGCTTCGACCGGATGCTGTCGTCAGAGCTGATCGGCACCCTGATCCTGGCGCTCGGCACCGGTATCGGCCGTGACGATTTCAACGCCGACAAGCTGCGCTATCACAAGATCATCCTGATGGCCGACGCCGACGTCGACGGGGCCCACATCCGCACCCTGCTGCTGACCTTCTTCTATCGTCAGATGCCGGAACTGATCACCCGCGGTCACGTCTACATCGCCCAGCCGCCGCTTTATAAGGTCTCCAAGGGCAAGCAGAGCCGCTACCTGAAGGACCAGGCCGAGATGGACTCCTACCTCATCGAGGAAGGCTCATCCGAGGCCGAGCTGGACCTGCCGACCGGCGAGCGTCGCACCGGCCTCGACCTGCAGTCGCTGGTGCGCGAGGCCAAGGCCTTCAAGGCCGGTGTCGACCGTCTCAGCCAGCGCGCCCCGGTGTTCGCGATCGAACAGTCGGCCCTGGCCGGCCTGTTCACCGACGACGGCACGGACATGGCCACCAAGGCCGCCGCCGCCGCCGCGCGTCTCGATCTCTATGCCGAAGAAGGCGACGGCAGCTGGTCGGGCGTGCCCGGCGAACAGGGGGCCGTGGTGTTCGAACGCGTCCGTCGCGCCGTGTCCGAACGGGTGGTGCTGGAAGAAGCCCTGATCCGTTCGCTGGACGCCCGCCGTCTGGCCGAACGGGCCACGGCCTTCGAGGGCCTGTTCGACGCCCCGGCCGTCTACCGCCGCAAGGACAAGTCGACCACGATCCGCGGACCGCTCGACCTGCTGACCGCCGTGCTCGAGGCCGGCAAGAAGGGCCTGGCCATCCAGCGGTACAAGGGTCTGGGCGAGATGAACCCGGAACAGCTGTGGGAGACCACGCTCGACGCCAACGCCCGCACCCTGCTCAAGGTCGAGGTCGAGCACGAGGAAGACGCCAACGACCTGTTCGCCAAGCTGATGGGCGATGTGGTCGAGCCGCGCCGAGAGTTCATCCAGGAAAACGCCCTCGACGCCGCCGTCGACGTCTAGGGCGAAACCGGAACCGCTGTCCTAGCGGCGGCGGCTGTCCACATAGGCGGCGATCGACGGCCATGAGCCCTCGCTCGAGCGTTCACCGTCGCAGGCGATGGCCTTGAGGAAGTCGAGATAGCTGTCGCGGACCAGCGGGTCCCACGGAGCCTCGGCATCATCGAACCGGCCGGTCTCGGTGCCGTCAGGGCCATAGTCGACCGACAGGATCGACCGCACCTGGCGGGCCCCGCAGCGGAAGGTGAAGGTGTCGACCGAATGGGTATAGTCGCCGGCGGCACCGGACTGCGGCACCTTGGCGGCGTGGATGGCGGTCACCTCGCCCTCCACGCTGATGCTGTCGACGTCGGCCAGGTAGGCGATCCGGCTGCTGTACGAGAATTTGTGCCAGTTTTCGGCGGCCGCCGGACCGGCGGCCAGCGTCACGGCAGCGAGCGCCAGCGATAGCAGCGTTTTCATCACAGTCTCCCCAAACGATGTTCCGCCCATGATCGCCTTCGGCGGGAAATTGGCAAGGGGTTACGGCCCGACCCGGACGCTAGCCGCCGAGAGCCTGCAACACGGCCGTGCCGTAGCGATCCAGCTTGGTCTGGCCGACCCCCGAGATATGGCCCAGGGCGTCGAGACTGCCCGGCTCGGCCAGGGCGATCTCCAGCAGGGTCTTGTCCTGGAAGATGACGTAGGGCGGCACCTTCTGCTCCGCTGCCCGCTCGCGCCGCCAGACCCGCAGCCGTTCGAACCGGGCCCGGACGTCGGCGTCCATGGCCTCGACCGCGGCATTGCGACCGGTGCGGGTCCGCTCCCGGGGGGCGCTGGCCCGCGCCGGTCCCTGCCGCACCTCGATGACCCGCTCGCCGCGATAGACGCCGCGCACCGCCTCTGCCTCGCCCAGCCGGATCAGCGGCTTGCCCTCGTTGGGATCCTCGACCAGCAGCCCCTCGAACAGCAGGTGGTCGATCACATCGCGCCAGCCGGGTCGCGACAGGTCGGCCCCGATGGCCCAGGTCGACAGGGCCGTCTCCCACGGCTGCGGGTCTTTCGTCCCGCCCAGCAGATGGTCGATGACCCGGTTGCGCCCGAACCGTTCGCCGAGCCGCTGCACCGCTGCCAGCGCCTTCTGGGCCGGGACGGTGGCGTCGACCAGGGCCGGCGGATCGCCGCAGATGTCACAGACCCCGCACGGCCCGGCGTCGCTCTCGCCGAAATAGCGGCGCACGGCCTGGGGCCGGCACACGGCCCCGTCCAGCATGGCGAACAGCTGGCGTGCCTTGCGTACCTGCACCGCCTTGACCGCCTCGTCCATCGGCCGGCTGTCCAGCCGCTTCAGCGTCCAGGCGATGTCCGACGGGCCGTACAGGGTGATGCCCTCGGCCGGTTCGCCGTCACGCCCGGCCCGGCCGATCTCCTGCCAGTAAGCCTCCAGCGACCCGGGCGGATCGGCATGGATGACGAAGCGGACGTCGGCCTTGTCGACCCCCATGCCGAAGGCGATGGTCGCCACCATCACCGCCCCGTCCTCGGCCAGGAACCGGGCCAGCAGCCGGTCGCGCTCCCGGGCGTCCATCCCGGCGTGATAGGCGATGGCATTGGTGCCGGCGTCGCGCAGCGCCCCGGCCACCCGTTCGCAGCCGTCGCGCGAACCGCAATAGACCACCCCCGACTTGCCGCGCCGCTCGCGCACCAGGGCGATGACATGGGCGTCGGTCCGGGCCCGCGAGGCCGACTCCTTGCGTTCGGCCGACAGCTGCAGATTGGGGCGGGCGAAACTGTCGACGAAGACCCGGGCGTCGTCGAGCCGCAGCGACTTGACGATATCCTCGCGGGTCCGGGCGTCGGCGGTGGCGGTGACGGCGATGCGCGGCACCCCGGGGAACAGCTCGGCCAGACGACCCAGGGTCCGGTAGTCGGGGCGGAAGTCATGACCCCACTGGCTGACGCAGTGGGCCTCGTCGATGGCGATCAGGCTCAGCGGCAGTTCGTGCAGCCGGTCGATCAGATGCGGCTGGGCCAGCCCCTCGGGCGACACATAGAGCAGGTCCAGTTCCCCGGCGCGGGCCTGACGCCAGATCTCGGACCGGTCGTCCATGGAGACACCGGAATCCAGCCGCGCCGCGGCCACGCCCTGCTGTTTCAGCGCCTCGACCTGGTCGGTCATCAGCGCGATCAGCGGCGACACCACCAGACCCAGGCCGGGACGCAGCATGGCCGGAATCTGGTAGCAGACGCTCTTGCCGCCGCCGGTCGGCAGCACCGCAAGCACGTCGCGTCCGGCCATGATCTCGGCCACGACCTCGGCCTGCAGGCCGCGGAAACCGGCATGGCCCCACACCTTCTCCAGCGTCGCGCGGGCGGTCTCGAGCAGGGCGGAGTCCGAGGCAGGGGTGGTCACGGGCGAGTCGGCGAGCATGGCCGGGTTGTGCCCGATCTGTTCCGGGCTGTCACACGCCTTCTGACCGGCTTCCCCTAGATCGGTGCAGGGCCGTAGCGGTTCGGCGCGGGGCGGCCCTTGCGCAAGCCGATCTCGATGAAACCCCACACATACAAGGCAAAACCCGCCAGCACCGCGATCGCCGTGGCGATGAAACCGGGTGACGACGGGTCCGCGTCAAGGCCTCCCGTCCGGACGAACAGGACACCGGAGAAGGCCAGCGGCGATGCGTAGATCACCAACCACCAGCCGCTCCGGTTGCGATCATGCAGGCGGCGAACGCCGAGGGCGATGGTCGCGATATAGACGAACAGGATCGGGATCAGCCCGATCAGGGCGGTCCAATTGGGCAGGGGGCTCAATAGAAGCGTCATCGAGATGACGGGGCCCAGGAGCAGGATCAGCGCCAGGGGCCGTTGTGCCCGCCAATAGGTGATCACCCCGGTGCGTCCGGTGAAATCGAGTGATCTGGTGACATAACCGCCCATGGTGATCTCCATGGCGGAGACCATCATAGGTGGTGTGTGCCGTCAATCCCGCAGCAACTCATTGACCCCGGTCTTGGCCCGGGTCTGGGCGTCCACCCGCTTGACGATCACGGCGCAGTAGAGCGACGGCCCGCCCTTGGGATCCGGCATCGCTCCGGGCACCACCACGGAATAGGCCGGCACCTCGCCGCGGAACACTTCGCCGGTCGCCCGGTCGATGATCTTCGTCGAGCCCGACAGATAGACGCCCATGGCCAGCACGGCTCCCTCGCGGACGATGACGCCCTCGGCCACCTCGGCCCGGGCCCCGATGAAACAGCCGTCCTCGATGATCGTCGGATTGGCCTGCAGCGGCTCCAGCACCCCGCCGATCCCGGCCCCGCCGGACAGGTGCACATTCTTGCCGATCTGGGCGCAGGATCCGACCGTGGCCCAGGCGTCAACCATCGAGCCCTCGCCGACATAGGCCCCGATATTCACGAAACTGGGCATCAGCACGACGTTGCGGCCGATGAAGGCCCCCTGGCGCACGATCGCCCCGGGCACGGCGCGGAAGCCGGCGCTCCGGAAATCGGCCGCGCCCCACTCGCCGAACTTGCTCGGCACCTTGTCCCAGAACGGGCCGATGCCCGGGGCATGATCGGACGACAGCGGACTGGCCGGGCCGCGGTCGCCGGCCCGCATGATCCGGTTGTCATTGAGCCGGAAGGACAGCAGCACCGCCTTTTTCAGCCACTGGCGCGTGGTCCAGATCCCGTCCGCGCCGCGCGAAGCCACGCGGGCCTGGCCGGAATCCAGCAGGGCCAGGGCGGTGTCGACGGCCTGGCGCACCTCGCCCTGGGTGGCCGGCGAGGCCTGGGCCCGGGCCTCCCAGGCGGCTTCGATGACGGCTTCCAGATGGGCGCGATCGGTCAGGTCGGTCATGGTGTGATGTCTCCCGGCGTCAGGACGGCTGTGGCGAGAAAGGTGTCGAGGGTCGCTGTGCGATGGTCGACATAGTCGGCCTCGACGTCGAAGGCGTGGGCGCCGACCAGCACCGTGGTCATGCCGACCGCCTTGGCCGGGGCCAGGTTTCTGACCGTGTCCTCGAAGAAGGCGGCCCCGGTCGGATCGACCCCGAACCGTTCGGTCATCCGCGCAAAGGTGCGGGGGTCCGGCTTCGGAATCAGGTCGGCGTCCTCGAGGGCGAACAGGCCGTGGAACAGGTCGGTCAGCTCCAGCCGCGCCAGCACCCGCTCGGCATGGGCCAGCGAGCCGTTGGTGAAGATCAGGCGGGGACCTTCAAGCCGCTCCAGTCCGGCGCGCAGTCCGGGGTCGGGTTTCAGAGCGTCCAGTGGCACGTCATGGACCTCGGCGAGAAAGTCGTGCGGGTCGACCCGGTAGTTGGCCATCAGCCCGGCCAGCGAGGTTCCGTAGTCGCGCAGATAGCCCTTCTGAACGACCATCGCGGCGTCCGACGCCATGCCGGACGTGCGCACCACATACTGGTTGATGCGCTTTTCGACCAGTTTCATGAACTGGGTCTCAGGGGGATAGAGGGTGTTGTCGAGATCGAAGATCCAGCTGCGGATATGGCTCAGGTCCACGCCGATCCCGGGCGATGACCCGGCCTGCCGGGCCACGCCTGTCGTCACGCGCTCACCAGGGTCCCGGCCCCGTGCTCGGTAAACAGCTCGACCAGCATGGCGTGGGGGCGTCGGCCGTCCAGAATGACCACGGCCTCGACCCCGGCCCGAACCGCCGCGACGGCGGTCTCCAGCTTGGGGATCATGCCGCCGGTTGCTGTGCCGTCCCGGATCAGGCCCTCGGCTTCGGCGATATTCATCTGCCGGATGATCTGGCCGTCCTTGCCCTTCACGCCGGGCACATCCGTCAGCAGCAGCATGCGCTTGGCGTTCAGCGATCCGGCGATCGCGCCCGCCACCGTGTCGGCGTTGACGTTGTAGGTCTGGCCGTCCTCGGCCACGCCGATCGGGGCGATGACCGGCACCCAGTCGGCATCGCTGTCGATCAATCGCACGATCAGCTTGGCATCGACCTTGGTCGGTTCGCCAACAAAGCCGAGGTCGACCTCATGCTCGATCATGCTGTCCGGGTCGCGGCGGGTCCGTTTGGTCCGCTCGACGGTCAGCAGGCCGGCGTCCTTGCCGGACAGGCCGATACCGCGCACGTCGGCCTCCTTGCCGGCGACCGTGATCCAGTGGGCGATCTCCTTGTTGACCGCGCCGGACAGGACCATCTCGGCAACCTGCATCGTGTCCTTGTCGGTCACCCGCAGGCCGTCGACGAAGCTGGACTTGACCCCGGCCTTTTCGAGCATGGCGCTGATCTGCGGTCCACCGCCGTGCACCACGACCGGGTTCACGCCCATCAGCTTCAGCAGCACCACATCAGCCGCGAACTGGCGCGCCACCGCGCTCTCGCCCATGGCGTGGCCGCCGTATTTGATGACCACGGTCTCGCGGTCATAGACCTGAATATAGGGCAGGGCCTCGGCGAGGGTCTTCGCCGTGTCCCAGCCGCGGTCTTCGGATTGGCGTTCGGTCTCGTCCATGATGGCGGCTCGATAGCGGTCGGGGCGGGCGCTGTCACGATCAAACCCTGTATCGCCGGGTGTCGAGGGTTTGCGCCACGATTGCCACGGCATCGTGAGCGGGCCCGAACGGCAGAAACCCTTGTCGTTTCGCTGCGGCGCGCTAGGGTGAAGGCTGTATTGTATCGACCGGGAACATCACAATGCTGGACAGAGTCGGCGAGCCCTTTGCGGGCGGTGGTGCAGGATTTGTCGATGACGACACGGCCGTCTCCGGTTCCGACGACACGGCCGTCTCCTATTTCGGGGAAATTTCCAGCTATGCGCCCTGCGGCTGCTGCGGCCGCTTTCATGCCGTTTCGGATGGCACGGGTGACGGTCAGGGCGTTCTGCTGAACGGCGACGACCGGGGTGGCTTCGGATCCAACGGCAAGCCGTCGTTCTCGGTCACCGATGCGGGGGCCCAGCTGACGCGCAACAGCAGCGGCTGGTCCGGCGTGGTCGGTGGGTCCGCCACCGTCACCTATGCCTTCCGCAGCACGGCTCCGGGCACCATGCCCAGCGATACAGGCGGATTTTCCCAGTTCACCAGCCTGCAGATCACCGCGACCCTGCTGGCCCTGACGGCCTGGTCGGATGTCGCCAACGTCACCTTCCTGCGCGTCGACGACGGTGCCGGCTATTCAAACAACGCCACCATTCTGTTCAGCAACTATTCGACGGGCTCGGATGGCGCGGCGGCCTTCGCCTATACGCCGGGAAACGCGGCCACCTCGTCCAACTCCGGCGACGTCTGGATCAACAATACGCTGAGCTACAATGCGACACCGGTGATCCTGGGCTACGGCCAGCAGGTGCTGCTGCACGAGATCGGCCATGCCATCGGGCTCAGCCATCCGGCCGCCTATAACGCCAGCGCCGGCGGCACCGTCACCTACACCAATGACGCGATCTATTTCGAGGATTCCCGCCAGTATTCGGTGATGAGCTATTTCAGCGAAACCAATACCGGGGCGGATTACCGGACCGGCGGCGGCACCCGGCAATATGCCGCCGCGCCGATGCTCGATGACATCGCCGGGGCCCAGCGTCTTTACGGGGCCAATATGAGCACCCGGGCCGGCGACACGGTCTACGGCTTCAACTCGACGGCGGTTCAGCCGTGGTTCAATGCCAGCACGACATCGGCCCTGATCTTTGCGGTCTGGGACGCCGGCGGTACCGATACGCTCGACTTCTCCGGCTATGCGATGGCCCAGACGATCGACCTGCGCCAGGGAGCCTTCTCCAGTGTCGGCGGGCTGGTTGGCAACGTCGCCATCGCCCTCGGGGCGGTAATCGAAAATGTCGTCGGCGGCACGGGAGCGGACACGATCCGCGGTAACTCGGCGGCCAACCGGATCAACGGCAACGGCGGCAATGACGTCATTGATGGCGGCCTCGGCATCGACACAGTCGTCTTCAGCGGCCCGCGATCCGCCTATACGGTTACCTGGTCCGGTCAGGTCGGCACGGTCGCCGGCGGGGGGGCCACCGTCACCCTGACCAACGTGGAATTCCTCGCCTTCTCCGACATCACCATTGCCGCCGCCCCGACCGGCGGGATCACGGTCGCCGGCGATGTCACGAGCGAGACCATCACCGGCAGCGCCTTCGCCGACACCATCGGTGGCCTCGGCGGCGACGATGTCATCCACGGGCTCGCCGGCAATGACTATCTCGACGGTGGATCCGGCAACGACACCCTGAACGGCGGTGACGGCGACGACACCCTGATCGGCGGTCTGGGCGATGACAGCCTTAACGGCGGCAACGGCTGGGACATTGCCGACTATTCCGGAGCCGCGGCCGCGGTCACCGTCAGCCTCGTCTCGGGGACCGCCTCGGGCGGTGCCGGCAACGATACCCTGGCGTGGATCGAGGAGATCCGGGGATCAACCTACAACGACGTTCTGACCGGCGACGGCAACGCCAACACCCTGCGCGGCGGCGGCGGCATCGACACCCTGTTCGGCGGCGCCGGCGACGATATCCTCTATGCCGGCGCTCCCGGACTGACCGGTGGCGCGCCCGACATCATCAAGGGGCCGGGCGTGGCCAACGCCAGCATCGCTGCGGCCGTCTCGCTCACCGGCGGCTTCGACCTGCTGGCCCGGCCCGATGTGGCCAATTCGACGACCATCCCGCATGCGACCGTGGTGGCGACCACCCACGGCGGCGTCGAATACTACGCCTTCACCGTACAGGCGGGTGACACGGTCACCTTCGATATCGATGCCGCCAGCTTTGACACCACCCTGCGCCTGTTCACGTCCGCCGGGTCTGAACTCGCCAATAACGATGACGGCGGGTCCGACAACACCGGCACCGATTCAGCCCTGACCCACACCTTTGCGTCCGCCGGAACCTATTACATCCAGGTCGCCCAATGGATCGCCAACGGCGGTGGCACCTTCACCAGTGGTGCGCCCGGCCCGGGCGAACGCTACACGCTGCACGTCTCCATTCCGAGCGCGACCGTGGTGCCGCTCACCCAGGTGGGTTCGACCCTGTACGGCGAGGACGGGAACGACACCCTGCACGGGGGAGCCGGCCCGGACACCCTCAGCGGCGGGGCGGGCAACGACCATTATGTCGTCAGCTCCCAGGCGGCGATCATCGTCGAGAGCCCCGGCGGCGGGTATGATTCGGTAACGGCGTCGGCCAGCTTCTACCTCTACGACAATGTGGAGGATCTCACCCTGGCGGCCGGCGCGGGCAACATCTACGGCGTGGGGAATGCCCTCGCCAATGTGATCGTCGGCAACGAGGGCCAGAACCTGCTGATCGGCGGTGCCGGCAACGACACGATCTCGGGCGGTGCGGGCAATGATGCCCTGTTCGGCGAGAGCGGCGACGACATCCTGAATGGTGACGCCGGGATCGACTACCTGGTTGGGGGTGCCGGAAACGACACGCTGAACGGCGGAACCGGCGCCGACGCCCTGTACGGCGAGGACGGTGACGACCTGCTGATCGGCGGCCCCGATTTCGTGACGGACATTCTCGTCGGGGGGGCCGGGAACGACACTCTCCGCGGCGACTCCGGGCTCGGTGATTACGATTTGATGGACGGCGGTTCCGGTGACGACATCTATTGGGTGGACACCGGGGATGACCTGACCTTCGAAGCGGCGAACGGGGGCATCGATACGGTTCACGCCGATGTTCGCGTCCCCAACGGCGGTGTCTATCTCTACGCCAATGTCGAGAACCTGGTTCTGGAGGGCACCACGGCGTTCGGCGTCGGCAATGAGCTCGACAACAGCCTGATCGGCAATGCGAGCAACAACTACCTGCTGGGCGGTGCCGGAAATGACCGTCTCAACGGCAAGGGTGGATCCGATGTCCTGTTCGGTCAGGGCGGTGCCGACATCTTCGTGTTCGAGATCGGCACGGGGGGCGATGTCATCGCCGATTTCGAGATCGGCGTTGACCGGATCGACCTGACCGGCTTCGGCTTTGCCAACTTCAGTCAGCTGGCGGTCAATTTCAGCCAGGTCGGTGCCGACGGCGCCATCAACCTGGGTGGCGGCGACTTCATCGTCCTGCACAGCGTTACGATGGCCAGCCTGACCGCCGCAGACTTCATCTTCCCGGGTGGCGCGGGCGCGTCTCCGCTCGCCTCGCCCCAGTCGGCTCCGATGCTGTCCGGAACCGCCGGTTCGAAATCGTCCGGAGACCTGCCGTTCGTCCTTCCGGGTCTGAACGGGGACGGCAATGACGCCTTCGTTGACGGGGTCTCGCTGGGCGGCCTCGCCGGGCCAGAATCCGACAAGAGCGCGGACCTGCAACCGCTGGTGCTGCCGGCCCTGACGGACGACCCCTTCCTGTCCGGAATCGTCGATCAGGACTGGGGTGCCGTTCAGGCGATACTGACGGCCGAGGCGAATGCAGGTCACATGATCACGGAAGCCGTGCCGGGGCTTGAGCATTGGCAGACTGCGGCGATCCCCCAGGGCGATCCGCTTCTGGCGGTGCCCGGTGGCCATGAAACGGTCCCCCCCTGGATCGAGGATGGCTATATGGGCAGCTGGGCGTTCTAGCGGGGAGGGCGCGTGCCGATCGCCCGCCCGGTGAATGCCGGGCCGACCGGAGTCAGGCCTGGGCCACGACAAGGCCGGCCGGTGCCGCCCGGGCCATGACGACGTCACAGGCCGGGAGGGCCGGCATGTCACCGGCCGCTATACTGAGCAAGGTGGAGTCGTGCTGGATCCTCCAGTAGCGGAAACCGAGGCTGGACAGCCATTCGACCAGCTCCGGGACATCGGCGCGAGCCGACATCTGCACCACGTCCCACTCCATGCAGACAACAATGTCCGGACTTTGCAGCAACCGCGCCGCACCGCGCAGGATCAGGGGTTCCGACCCTTCGGCGTCCATGCGGATGACCCGCACGTCGTCAGGGGCGACGGAATCGAGCGTGACGGTCTCGACAGTCACCAGGACGCTGTCCGGTCCCAGGGCTCCCGGTGTCGTGGAGATGGTTCCGCCGCCGGCATTGCGGCGTGAGGTGGCGAAACTCAGGGTGCCGGCCCGGTCAGACGCCGCCATGGCGACCACTTCCACCGTCGCGCGATACCCGTTGAAATTGACGGAACGCCGGACCAGTTCGGCCAGTCCGGGATTGGCCTCGAAGGCGAGGATCAACCCTTCCGGCCCGGCCAGTCGGGCCATGGCCACCGTATAGTAGCCGAAATTGGCACCGACCTCGATGATCCGGTCCCCGGGGCGGACCAGGGCGCATACGACCTTGTGTATCCAGTTCTCCCAATAGCCGCGGGCAATCAGATGGGCACCGACCGCCTCGTCCATGGGGTCGACGTAGAGATAGTGTCCGTCCTGGATCTGGGCGATTCCCAGGTCCTGCCCCAGCGTGAAATAACGCTGCGACCCGGCGGTCGCGTCCGGCACGCCAGAGCCTCCGGCCGTCGCACGCGTGCGAACGGCGATGGCATCCTTCCGAACCGCTGCCGGAAGCCGCAGACGCCGTCGCCGCGCGATTCTCGAGGGACGGCGTCGGCCCAGCTGCAAACGGGTCGCCTCCGCGGTCGGCGGCGGGTTCGGCAATCTGGAACGCTGCGCCGGCGGAGTGATCCCGGCGATCCCGGAGTCGGGGCGGATACCGCGTTGGGCCAGGGTTCGCAGCTCGGCGACGGCATCCGTCAGGGTGGGGGCCACGCGAACGGCCCGGCCGAAGGCGTTGGCGGCCTCGGTCCACCTTTCGGTCTGTTTCAACAGGTGGCCCAGCTGCAGATGCGGATCCGCGATATCGGGAGTCTGCTCACTTGCCGCGACATAGGCGGCCTCTGCCCCGACCCAATCGCCGGTTTCCTTCAGGGCATGGCCCAGTTGCACCCACAGATCCGCCCGTGAATCGTCGAGGGCCAATGACGACCGGTAGCGTCGAATCGCTGTCGGCCAGTCACCCCGGTCACGCGCAGCATCGCCGGATTTCGCGAAATGGCGCGCCGATTTGATCCGGTAGAGGGCGAAACCGAAGATTTCCATGGGGCTAATGGCTAAGGCCGGGTCGCGCCTAAATCAACGGCCTTGACCGCAGGCCGGCCCCGCTGCGCACCGGAGCCATCGCGACAACCGCCAGCCGATCCGTGCCGTCGGTTGCGTGTCCGGTTATTGTCGGGGCAGATGCGCAGACCTGCCGCCGGAAAGTCGCGTTGATGCCCACCCTGCCGCTAGCTGAACTGAATCTGATCGGCGAGAATGAGCTGGTGTCTCTCGACCGGTGGGCGCTGGAGCGACGCAGCCGGGCCCTGGCCCAGGCCATCTATCTCGGCGAAGGCGTGGCGCTGTGCCGCGCGCTCGGTCGCTACAAGGTTTACGTCGCCTCCGATGATGTCGGCTTCGGTGCCCATCTGATGCTCGACGGTGCCTGGGAGACCTGGCTCACCGTTTTCATGGCCCGTCGCCTGCGGCCGGGCATGCGGGTCGTCGATGTCGGGGCCAACCACGGATACTATACCGTCCTGTTCGCAGATCTCGTCGGGCCGACGGGCCGGGTGGCGGCGATCGAACCGGGCCCGCGAACCGCTTCCCTGCTACGACGGACCGTGGCGGTGAACGGGTTTGACGGTCGCGTGACCGTGTTCGAGGTGGCGGCGACGGAGTCGGATGGTGCAGGTCTCGTCCTGGCCAGTCCGTCCCATGAGCCCAAGAACGCCCGCATCGTCGGCGATGACCAGGCCGGGATGCCGGACACGGTGGCGATCATCGGCGCGCGCCTGGACACCCTGCTGCACGACTGGCCGAAGGTCGATTTCATCAAGGTCGACGTCGAGGGGGCGGAGGAGGCCATGCTGGCCGGAGCCTGGCCCTTGCTGAGGCGTGATCGTCCGGCCCTGTTGCTGGAGTTCAATGCCGGCCGCTGTCGGGACCCGGGCGGGCTTCTGGACCGGCTGGTCCTGCTCTACGGGCGGCTCCGCGCCGTGTCGTTTGACAGTGAGGCGGAACCGGTCTCCCGCGCGGCCCTGCTCGACGGGGGGCGGCAGGACGACTGGCTGCTGTGGTTCGAGGGGCGCTGAAGCCAGCGGCTTTCCACGCGTCAGAGCCGCTCCACCTGGACTTCAAGCAGGCCCAGCCGACCGCCGAAGGCCGCCTGCTCGAGCCAGAGTCTCACTTCCGCAGCCCCCTGGGCCCGCCAGCGCTGCTCCAGCGCGATGGCGTAGTGGCCGGGCTCCCCGATCGTGACGCTGGCCGTGGTCATGTCGGCAGCCGGTCCCCATTCGAGGCGAAGCCGGATGTGTCCCCCTTCCGGATCCGCCCCGATCCGCACCGTGGCGCGCCAATCGCCGGCCGGCAGGACAATGTGGGGACCATAGACGAGCGCCCTGGGGCGGCCGGTCAGGTCAACCTGAAGCGGCGCGGCGGTCGCGCGACCGGCCGGATAGGTGAACAGATCCGCCGGCCAGAGGGCGGTGGCCCCCGAAACGGGGGGCACTGCCCGATAGACATCCAGGGCCGTCGTCGGGATCGGGGTGACCGCGACGGCGTCCTCGCGATCAACCCGGCCAAGGTGGGGCAGGTCCAGGGTGCGCGACGGCGCATCCACGACCCTGGCCCCGCCCGAAGCCAAGGATGACGCCGCGGCGAACCGCTGCGCCGTATGCCAGATCGCGGCCAACGGGGCTCCACCGGCGATGTCCATGCCGGCGGCGGCAACACTGGCGGCCAGGGCGGCAGACGGCCTGTCGGCGATGATCAGCCAGTCGGCGGCGGACCAGACGGCCATCGCCGTCTCGCAGGTCGCGAGCCTGAGGGCCCCCTGGCCCTTCCCGGGTGCCACCGCCACCGGCGAGGCACCCTCGATGACCTGCCAGCCTGCCGCCGTCGCGGCGGCGATCAGGGCCGCCCGCCAGGCCGCCTCGAACGGAGTCGGGGTGAAGAAGACTCCGAGGCGAGGCCCGTCCGTCACGCGGCCCGCAGCCAGGTGTAGATCTCGACCGCCTCGTGAACGTCGTCAAACAGCTTGGCCTTGCCGCCCTCGATCACCAGGGCCTTGCGGCAGTGGGCCGCGACGAGGTGGACGTCGTGCGAGGCCATGATGAAGGCGCGATCTGCACGCTGCGCGAACAATTCCTCCTGGCATTTCTGCTGGAATCGGGCGTCGCCGACGGCGACCAGTTCATCGATCAGGTAGCAGTCGAACTCGATGGCCAGGGACAGGCCAAAGGCCAGGCGCGCCCGCATGCCGGAGGAATAGTGTTTGACCGGCCCGGTCAGCTGGTGGCCCAGCTCGGCGAAGGCGTCGACCCGGTCCCGCAGTTCGGCGAAATTCCGGTCGTAGAGCCGGGCCAGAAAGCGGATGTTGTCCAGTCCCGACAGGCTGCCCTGGAAGCCGCCCCCGAAGCCGATGGGCCAGGAGGCCGTCATGCCCCAGTCGACCCGGCCGGTGCTGGCCGGCAGGACGCCGCCGAGGATCTTGATCAGGGTGGACTTGCCCTGGCCGTTGCGCCCGAGGATCGCCAGCCGCCCCGAGCGACCGAGCTCGAAGGCCAGGTCCGCAAAGACCGGGCGACGGGCCTGCCGCCAGGTCTTGCCGAGTCCCTCGACCACCAGGCCCTTCGGTGTCGCCGGCAGCATCAGCCCTGACCGTGTTCGCGCACCCCGGCCCAGATCATCCAGCCGATGCCATAGACCAGCAGGGCGCTGGCCAGGACGGTCAGCAGGGACAGCCAGCGCCGTGGCTCGAGGGCTTCGTCCGGGCGACTCGGATTGACGACCCGCTCCAGATAGAGGCTCTGCCGCCGGGACTCCTGCCGGGCCAGCACCAGGGCGGCGGCGGCTTCCGTCAGCTGCTCGCCGGCGAATTCGCGTTCCTGGACCAGGTCTTCATAGGCGCTGACCTGCGGAGCCAGCGAGCCCGCGTCGCCGGCGATCTTGGCGCGCTCGAGCGCGATCTGCCGCTCGAAGGCGGCGATCCGGCTGTCGAGTCCGGGCAGGCGGGGGCTCTGGGGGGCCTCGGCGGCCAGTTGGGAGCGGTCAGCCTTCAGGCCGGCGACCGTCGCCATCAGATCGCCGATCAGCTTGCCGCCTTCGGCCGCGGTCCGGGCGGGATCGATAAACCGTTCCCGGTTGCGAAAGGCGATCAGCCGCTGCTGGGCCGTGTCCAGTCGGGTGCGGGCCTCGGCCTGGGCCTGTTCGGCGGCGGCGACGGCGTCGGTGGCCGCGCGGACGTTGAGCCGGTTGACCAGCCTCTCGCCGCCCTGCAGCAGCGCCTCGGCCATGCCCGCGGCCTCCTCGGGCGCAAAGGCCTCGACGCGCAGGGTGCTGATGCCGGTGGTGGAGTCGTATCCAACGGTGACGAAGCGCTGATAGCCGCGATGCAGACCCTCGAAGGTCCGGCTGTCCCAGGGACGCGGATAGCGGGACAGGATGTCGGCCCCCGGCCGGCCGAGCACGGCGGCGACATCGTAGCGCCTGCCCAGATCGCTGAGCCCGTCGCGCGAGCGGATATATTCATGCACGGCAAAGGCGTCGGTCTGGGCCCCGGGCAGGCCCACGCCCTGCAGGGCCACGCCGAGGGCCGAGGGCTGGGTCTGGGCCGGGGCGCGCACGATGAAGCGGGCCTCCGATACATAGCGGGGCGAGGCGATCAGCAGATAATAGATCGCGGCCAGCAGGGTCGGAAGGATGACCACCAGCACAAACGGCCATGGCAACCCGCCCAGCCGTTGGACCAGCGAAACGGGCGCGCGCGGTTCCGGGCCGGGCAGGGGGCCGAGATAGTCGAGGCGCGGTTCGGTCATGTCAGGCGCGCATCCCGCAGCTCGGTCTATTCGGCATCGATACGGTCCTTGGCCCCGGCCAGCAGGATCAGCCCGGCGAAATTGAACACGGCACTCCATCCCAGGGCATAGAGCGCATCATAACGGGTAGCCACGAATTCCCCGAATACGCCAGCCCGGATCATTTCGATCGGATGAGGGAAGGGCAGCAGAAGATAGACATCCTGATAGGGGGGCGGAATCCATGAAACCATGAAGAACACGCCGGAAACCGGGATCAGCGCATAGGTTAGCAGGGGGATGACCCGCTCCATGACATCGGAGCGCAGGGCCAGGGCGCTGAGCATGATGGCCAGTCCCATCGACATCCACCCCAGCAGCAGCCAGCCGCCATACAGCAGCAGCCAGTCATGCGGGGCCGAGACCTGGCCCAGGCCCGCCAGAAAGGCGTAAACGATCACGAAGGCCCCGGTGGCCCCGCCGAATTCCAGGAGGTTGCGCGCGAGATAGAGGTGCAGGACGGTGACCCGTCGGTGGTGCAGCAGCCCGATGTTCGCCTGGATCGCGGACAGGCTGTAGGAAATCTGGTGCCGCATCAACAGCAGCGCCATATAGCCGGTCATCACAAAGGGGCCGAGGCGCACGCCATGCTCATAATCGGGCTTGATGATGTGCCACATCAGCAGCACGCCGAGGCAGAACATCAGGGGCTCGCCGATGAGCCAGAGGAAACCCAGCCCTTCCCGGCCGTAGCGCGTGATCAGTTCGCGCATCATCAATGCGCCGACGATCCGGCCGTGCTGCGGAAAGAAACCGACGCTCATTTCGCCAGTCTATCATGATCCCGGCGCAATCCGCGACGTCCGGCCGGCGGTTGCCGGTCGATATCATCCGGCGTGCCCGGACGGGCCGGTGTCCCCCGGGCGGGGCCTGAACAGGGGTGAATTCCCCTGTATCTTCAGCACCACGACTCGCCGGGAAAGGCGGGGTCCACCGTGTGGTTCCTCGACGTTGTAGACTTTAGGTGGTAGCGGTTCGGTCGGGCGGCGTGTCCGCTTGGACTCAACATTTCCTGCCTGCGGAGGGCTTCACCTATGCGCATAAAGACATTTATCCTCGCATCCAGCGCAGCGGCGGCACTCGCCCTGTCCGCCGGTGCTGCGGCGGCTGAGCCGAACGGTTGGTACGGTGCGATTGACGCCGG
>NZ_CAXBHE010000010.1:0-109907 GCF_963975535.1 uncultured Brevundimonas sp.
CAATCGTGCCGATGTTGCAATGCGGCTTGTTACGTTCGAACTTTTCCTTGGCCATCGCCAAACTCCTGGTGGCCCGGGTCCGTGACGGAAGGGGCGCTTCTGCTCAGTTCAAAAATCTGGAGCGGGTAGACGGAATCGAACCGACATATTCAGCTTGGAAGGCTGCTGTACTACCATTGTACTATACCCGCACGGAGACGGCGTCGGCCGCCCGGAACCCCGGTTGACCTTCACCGCCGACCCTCATCGTCGCCGGGTCCCTCGTTTCGAACAGCGCGTGGTGGGGGAAGCAGGACTCGAACCTGCGAAGCTTACGCAGGGGATTTACAGTCCCCCCCCTTTGCCACTCGGGACATTCCCCCAAGCGCGTTTCGAACCGTCGGACCAACGCCCCGGCAACCTTTCGGTGACCAGGGCAACAAAAGCGTTCGGTCTCCGGCGTCGCCTGCGATACAGGAGGCACCGGACCCGAAAGCCTCAGGGCTCCAAATCGGAGGGCGTCTTATAGTGTCGCAAAATCGAGAACGCAACGACCGGAAAACCGGTAAAAAGCCCCCCTTCCGGGGCAAGGCACCGGAGGCCTCGGACGCGCCGCGCAAGGGCGGCTGGAACCCCAATCCGCCGACCAAGGCCTTCAACCCGTCCGCCCCGCGCCCGTCGCGCGGCAAGGTCGACGCCGACAATTTCGTCTGGGGCCGCCACCCGGTACTGGCCGCCCTCGCCAATCCCGCCCGCAAGGGCATGGGCCGGCTGCTGGCCAGCCCCGACCGCGCCGTCGAACTGGAGCGCGACAACCTGACCCACGGCCACGCCGTCGAGGTGATGGAGCCGCAACTGCTTGACCGCATGCTGCCCGCCGGGGCCGTGCACCAGGGCCTGGTGTTCAAGGTCCAGCCGCTGGAAGGTGTGGCCCTGGCCGACATCGCCGAACCGGCCGAAGGCGTCCTCGTCATGCTGGACCAGCTGACCGACCCCCAGAACGTCGGAGCCATCTTCCGCTCGGCCCTGGCCTTCGGCGCACGCGGCATCATCGTCCAGGACCGCCATTCCCCCGCCCTGGCCGGGGCCCTGGCCAAGGCCGCCGCCGGCGCCACCGAACGCCTGCCCTGCGCCCGGGTGACCAATCTGTCGCGGGCCCTGGAAACCCTGGGCGAGCTTGGCTGGCGCGCCGTCGGACTCGACGGCAGCTCCGATGAGACGCTGGAGAGCGCGCTTGATTCGCGTCCGACGGTGCTGGTGCTCGGGTCCGAGGGGGACGGCATCCGTCGCCTGGTGGCCGAGCATTGCGACACCCTGGCCCGGATCCCCATGCCCGGTGGATTCGAGAGCCTGAACGTCTCCAACGCCGCCGCCGTGGCCCTGTATGAAGCGACGCGGGCCCAGCGGCCGTCCTGATCCCCGTCTTGCCCGCCCGCCCCCAGTGACCTAACAGCGCATCATGTTCGACTTTCTCAGCTCTCCTGAACTCGCCAGTCAGCTCGCCGCCCTCGGCCAGGTGATGATGATCGACCTCATCCTGGCCGGCGACAACGCCATCGCCGTCGGCCTGGCCGCCGCCGCCCTGCCGGTCGAGCAGCGCCGCAAGGCGATTCTGATCGGCCTGGCCGCCGCGGTGGTGCTGCGCATCGGCTTCGCCCTGATCACCGTCCAGTTGCTGGCCATCATCGGCCTGCTGCTGGCGGGCGGGATCCTGCTGCTGTGGGTGTGCTGGAAGATGTGGCGCGAGATGCGCGAACAGGCCACCCACGACCAGGCCGAGGCCTCGGTCGAGATGGAGGCCGCCCTGTCGGTCCATCACGGCGGCGGACCGACGCCCGAGGCCCTGGGCCTGAAGCGCAAGACCTTCGGCGCGGCCCTGGTCCAGATCATGATCGCCGATGTCACCATGTCGCTGGACAATGTGCTGGCCGTGGCCGGGGCGGCCCATGCCCACCCCTGGATCATGGTCTTCGGCCTGGTCCTGTCGATCGCCCTGATGGGTCTGGCCGCCAGCTATATCGCCCGGATGCTGAGCCGCCACCGCTGGATCGGCTACGTCGGTCTGGTCGTCGTCCTGTACGTCGCCCTGCACATGATCTGGGACGGCACCCGGTCGGTGATCGTCCGCACCGATCGCATGGACGCTTTCAATGCCGCGGCTCCGGCCTTCCTCGACATCACGCCCAAGGAGGTCGAGAAATTCCGCCGCGGCACCAGGGATGAGCCCAGACCGGCAACGCCCTCGGTCGATGTGCGGGTCCCCGCCCCGGCCAGGGTCGCTCCGGCGGTTGCGCCGGAACGGGCACCGGCAGGCTAGACCTCGGCCTCACGGCCACCGAAACGTTCGGCCCATTCGGCCACCTGGGCGTCCTCGATCTTGCGGAACAGCACCTCGGCCGCCGCCACCGCCTGGCCTCGTGGCAGCCGGTCCAGCAGGTCATCACTGGCCAGCGGCCAGCTCAGGTCGGTCTCGCCCACCGTGGCGGCGATCTTCGCCGCGCTGGACGGCATGATCGGAGCCGCCAGGCGGGCGAACAGGGCCACCAGATTCAGGCCGGTGCGAACGCCCACGGCCGCCCGCACCGGATCGGTCTTGAACGCGGTCCACGGGGCGGCGACCTGCAGATATTCATTGCCCAGAACCCACACCGCGCGGATCGCCTGGGCCGCCTTGCGGAACTCCATGGCCTCCAGCTGGGCCGTCGCCTCGGCGATACCGGCGGCGAGGTCGGTCTCCAGCTGGGCCTCGACCAGACCGGGCTCGCCGCCGTCGGGCACCACGCCGTCAAAGCGGCTCTCGGTGAATTTGACGATGCGGTTGACGAAATTGCCCAGCACATCGGCCAGGTCCTTGTTGGTGCTGGCCTGGAAATCCTCCCAGGTGAAGGCCGAGTCCGCGTGCTCGGGCCCATAGGCGGTCAGCCGCCAGCGCCAGTAGTCGGCCGGCAGCAGCTCCAGCGCCTGGTCCATGAAGACGCCGCGCTTCTGGCTGGTCGAGAATTTGCCGCCGTACCAGTTCAGCCAGTTGAAGGCCTTCAGGGTGTCGACCGTCTTCCACGGCTCGCCGCTGCCGAGAATGGTGGCCGGGAAGCTGACCGTGTGGAAGGCGACATTGTCCTTGCCCATGAACTGGACATAGCGGACGTCCTCGGCCCCCTCGTCGGTGCGCCACCAGTCGCGCCAGCTCAGGCCGTTGGCCTCGGCCCATTCCTCGGTGGCGGCGATATATTCGATCGGGGCGTCGAACCAGACGTAGAAGACCTTGCCCTCCATGCCCGGGCGCGGCCCGCCGTCGGGCCCCACGACCGGCACGCCCCATTTCAGGTCGCGAGTGATGCCGCGGTCGATCAGCCCCTCGTCCAGATGTTTCAGCGCGATCGAGCGGGCCAGGGTCTGCCAGTCGATGCGCGAGTCGATCCAGTCGCGGATCCGGTCGGCCAGTTTCGTCTGCAGCAGATACAGGTGGCGCGTATCCCGCACCTCGAGATTGCGCGAGCCGGACACCGCCGAATAGGGCGCGATCAGGTCGGTCGGGTCCAGCAGTCGCCCGCAGTTGTCGCACTGGTCACCGCGGGCGCTGGGATAGGCGCAATGCGGGCAGATGCCCTCGACGTAGCGGTCCGGCAGGAAGCGGGCGTCGTCGATCGAATAGATCATCCGGTCGACCCGTTCCTCGATCAGGCCGTTGGCCTCGAGCGCGGCGGCGAAATGCTGGGTCAGGCGCTGGTTGGCGGCGCTGGACGAGCGGCCGAACCAGTCATAGCTCAGGTCGAAGGCCTCGCCGGCGGCCTTCTGGATCTGATGCTGTTCGTCGCAATAGGTGCGCACGTCCTGACCGGCGGCGGCGGCGGCCAGTTCGGCCGGGGTCCCGTGCTCGTCGGTGGCGCAGATATAGAGGACCTCATGCCCCTGGGCCCGCTTGAACCGGGCCCAGACATCGGCGGGCAGCATCGATCCGGCCAGGTTTCCCAGATGCTTGATGCCGTTGATATACGGCAGCGCCGAGGTGATGAGAATGCGGGCCATGGAAGTCCAGACGTTCGGGGAACGTCCATATAGAGAGCACCGCCCCCCGCGGCCAAGCCCCGTGACCTAGATGGCGTGGGTCGCGGCAAAAACAGCCAGCGTGATCGTCATGCCGATCAGGACCAGGATTCCGGTGACGAAGGCCAGGAACCGGCGGCGCACATTATTGCCGTTCAAATGGATCAGGCTGTGCACCAGCCGGCTGCCGACAAAGGCCCAGGCCAGGCCGACCATGACCGGACCGTCGGCCCCGATCACCATGGCCATCAGCACCAGGGCGTAGAACAGCACCGGAGCCTCGAACTGGTTCTGGTACTGGTTGGCGATGAGACGTGCCCGGGGCGGCCAACCGTCATTGGCGACGGCAATATCGGCCAGCCGCACCTCGCGACGCTTCAGCGCCCCGACGCGGGTGTTGCCGAGCAGCAGGACCAGACCCAGCGACAGGGCGATCTGGATCAGGAACGGGAACAGCAGGGTCATGGTGCCTCACCAATGCGTTTTGAAACGCAACTATCTCACCGGACAGCGTTCAGCGCAATGCTGACGCTTCGTCCGGGCGGAGCGGCAGCCGGCGCGCCACGCGGAGGAACCGCGCCGTCAGCAGGACCGAGGAGAACAGGCTGGCGATGATGATCGCCCAGACCAGGCCGTCGACGCCGATCCGGTGCGCCAGCCACCAGCCGAGCGGGATCATCACCGCCCCATAGGCGACGAAATGCATGATCGTCGGCCACCAGACGTCGCCGGCCGCGCGGTTGACCTGGGCCGCCACGACCTGGATGCCGTCGGCGACGAAGAACAGGCAGGTCAGCATCAGGGCCGGCACCACCACGGCCAGCAGGGCCGGGTCACGGTTGTAGGCGCTGGCGATCAGACCCGCGCCCGGCCAGACGATCAGGGCCATCACGAAGCCGAGCACCGACACCACCCCGATCCCGACCATGCCGGCCCGCAGCACGCCGCGCCCGTCCCGCTCGCCATAGGCCCGGCCGACCATCACCCCGGCCGCCGCCGACAGACCCATCGGCACCATGAAGATGATGGCGGTGACGTTCAGCACCACGGCCCAGGCCGAGGTCTCGATCGCGCCCAGCTGGCCGGCGATGAAGGTCATGGCGGCGAAGGCCCCGACCTCGATGAAATAGCTGGACCCGGCCCCGTAGCCGACCTTGCGCTGCTCGCGTTCGGCGGTGCGGTTGCGGGCCGGGCGGTCGAACACGCCCAGGGCCCGCGCCTCCGGCAGGCGCACGATGTAGAGGATGAGGAAGACGGCCAGGGCGGTGCGCGCCCCGAAGGTGGCCCAGGCCGAGGCCAGGGCCCCGTTGATCCCGAGACCCAGCAGGTCCGGCACCAGCACGAGGTTCAGCACCAGGTTGACGGCGTTGGCGATCCACATGGCCCACATCCCGGCCTTGGGCCGGTGCAGGGCCTCGAGGAAGAATTGCGCCGCCACACTGACCAGATAGCCGGGCATCGACAGGGCAAAGACGATCAGCGCCGGTGACGCGCCCTCGCCCAGACCGTCGGCCAGGCCGATGTTGCGCATGATCCAGGGCCCGAACACGACCATCGCCAGCATCGAGGCCACGCCCAGCTGCAGGCCGTAGGCCACGCCGCGCCGGAACACGCCGCCGACCTCGTTCTGACGCCCCTCGCCGAGGTAGCGGGCGGTCATCACCTGGACGCCCATCATCAGCCCGACCGCCGTGGTCACCAGGATGGTGACCGGGGCGAGGGCCAGCGAACTGTAGGCCAGCTCGCGCGCTGACCAGTTGCCGACGACGATGACGTCGGTGAGCCCCATGGTCATGATGCCGATGCGCGCCAGCACGACCGGCCATGCCAGGGTCAGCAGGTCGCGAACGGCGGTACGGGTCTTGGCACTGAGGGCGATCATCGGAGGCGGCAAAGGCCACGCCCGGCGGCCCGGGTCAACACCCCGCGGCGGACGTCAGACCACGTCCTACCAGGCCCCCATCTCGCGCAGGTGTTTGGCCAGATCCTCGGGCAGGTCACCAGGGTCCAGGGTCGAGAGATCCGGCGGGGCGTCCTTCGGTTCCAGATAGCGCCAGCCCTGGAACGGCCGACGCGCCTGGGGGGCGGTGCGCACCACCGCGTTGGACAGGCGGATCTGGCATTTCGCCCCCGTCTTGCCCTCCCCTGCCGGCGTGATGTCCAGCACCCGCTGGCGACAGACGACCGACCCCTTCATCACCCAGTAGAGCGATCCACCGTCCTCGATCTCGGCCGCGCGTTTCGGCGTCATCCGCGTCGGCACGATCAACCATTGATTCTTGGCCGCCCGCCGTTCCAGCGTCTCGACCTTGGCCACGCCGACGCAGAGCTTGATGATGTGAAGAGGCATGGGCCCGGCTTTAGCATCCATTTCGGAGTCGCAAGGAAGAACAACATACGTCCCTCTCCCGGCGGGCGAGGGACAAATCCGTCGGACTCAGGGGGTCCGAAAAAGTGCAAATCAAAGCCAGAGAAATCAAAGACTTGCACTCACTGGACTCGGTATTTGCCGAGTCCGGTCAACCCCGCCTCCGCGACCACAGGGGCCGGCAGATATATCCTGTAAGCTTCTGTATTTTATAACTATCCTGATCAGGCGCCGGCCTCGACCGTCGCCAGCACCGCATCGGCCCCGACCTGTTCGCCGACCGCGAAGCCGACCGCGCCGACCACGCCGTCGAACGGCGCGACCAGGGCGTGTTCCATCTTCATGGCTTCCAGCACCACGACCGGCTGGCCCTTCGTCACGGCGTCCCCGGCCTTGACGGGGGTGGCGACGATCTTGCCGGGCATGGGCGCGCGCAGCGCACCGTCGGAGGCGGACCCGCCGCCGGCACCGGCCCGGGCAAAGGCGCGAACCTCGAAGGCCGAGCCGTTCTCGAAGGCGACGCCGGCCCCATCGGTCAGGGGCAGATAGCTGATCACCGCATGGGCCTCGTCGCGCATCGGCACCGCCCGGCTTTCGCCGTTGACGACCAGGTGCTGAAGCGTCTGCGCGGCCGCGTTGGCCCGGAAACCGAGCGAGCCGTTCCAGCCGTCCCACGGACTGCCGGGGTCTTCGGACACCTCCGGTTCGGCATCGGTCCGCAGATAGTGCGCCGCGTCTTCCAGTCCCATGGCCGACAGGGGGTCTGCCGCCAGCTCGGCCTCTTCCGCGGCAATAAAGCCGGTGTCGATATCCCCGCTGACGAAGCGCGGATGTTCCAGGCATTTCATGGCAAAGGCCGCGTTGGTCCGGATCGGCCAGACCTCGACCTCGCTGCACGCCTCCGCGAGCGCCCCGGCCGCCTCCTCCCGCGTCTCGGCGTGCACGATCAGCTTGGCGATCATCGGGTCGTAGAACTGGCTGACCTCGCCCCCCTCCTCCACGCCGGTGTCGATGCGGATATCGTCGGGCAGGCGGAAATGCTCCAGCCGGCCGATACTGGGCATGAAGCCGTTGGCCGGGTCCTCGGCATAGAGGCGGGCCTCCATGGCCCAGCCGTTCAGGGGAATGTCGGCCTGTTTCAGCGGCATCGGCTCGCCGGCGGCGACGCGGAACTGCCATTCGACCAGATCGACGCCGGTCACGGCCTCGGTCACCGGATGCTCGACCTGCAGCCGGGTGTTCATCTCCATGAACCAGATACGGTCAGCCTTCAGTCCGTCCGAGGCGTCGGCGATGAATTCGATGGTCCCCGCGCCCTCGTAGTGCACGGCCTGGGCGGCGCGCACGGCGGCGTCGGTCACGGCCTTGCGGGTGGCGGCGTCCATGCCGGGGGCCGGAGCTTCCTCGATCACCTTCTGGTGGCGGCGCTGCAGGGAGCAGTCGCGCTCATACAGATGCACGACGGTGCCGTGGCTGTCGCCGAACACCTGAACCTCGATGTGACGCGGGCGGGTGATGTATTTCTCGATCAGGACGCGGGGATCGCCGAAGGAGGACTGGCCCTCGCGCTGGGCCGAGGCGAGGCCGTCGGCGAAGTCTTCGGGGCGCTCGACCTTCTTCATGCCCTTGCCGCCGCCCCCGGCGACGGCCTTGATCAGCACGGGATAGCCGATGGTGTCGGCCGCCTCTTGCAGGCGCTCCAGCGACTGGTCCGCGCCGAGATAGCCGGGGGTGACCGGCACGCCGGCCTCGATCATCAACGTCTTGGCCGCGTCCTTCAGCCCCATGGCCCGGATGGCCGCGGGCGGCGGGCCGACCCAGACCAGGCCGGCGGCCATGACGGCCTCGGCGAAGTCGGCATTCTCGCTGAGGAAGCCATAGCCGGGGTGGATGGCCTCGGCCCCGGTGGCCTTGGCCGCCGCCAGCACCTTGGCCGCGTCGAGATAGGACTCCCGGGCCGCCGCCGGGCCGATCAGCACCGCCTCGTCAGCCTCGCGTACGTGCAGGGCCTTGGCATCGGCTTCGGAATAGACGGCGATGGTCCGGATACCCATGCGGCGGGCGGTGCGGAACACACGACAGGCGATTTCGCCGCGATTGGCGACCAGGACAGATGTGAACATGGGCCGTTCCTAGCGTGCGGATACCGCCCGCGCCACTGTCACTCGGCCCAGCGCGGCTTGCGCTTGTCGAGGAAGGCGCGAACGCCTTCCTGGCCCTCGACCGAGACGCGCGCCTTGGCGATGCGGTGAGCCGTATCCTCCATCAACGAATGATCGATCTTGTGATGGGCGACGTGGTGCACCAGACGCTTGGCGTCACCCATGGCCCCCGGGGCACTGGTGCCCAGCCCTTCACTGACCCAGGCGACATAGCCGTCGATGGCCTCGGCGTCGGCCAGCACCGAATCGATCAGGCCGATGCGGGCGGCGTGATCGGCGTCGAACAGATTGCCGGTCAGGAACAGGGCCCGGGCCCAGCGCGGACCGACGGCCTCGACCACATAGGGGGCGATGGTCGCGGGAATCAGGCCCAGCTTGACCTCGGAGAAGGCGAATTTCGTGCCCCGGACCGCCACGGCCATGTCGCAGGCGGCGACGATGCCGGCCCCGCCGCCCATGGCCGCGCCCTCGACCAGGGCCACGGTCAGGGCCGGGATGTCGTGCAGCGCCTTCAGCATCTTCGCCAGGCCCATGGCGTCGTCGCGATTGTCGCTCTCGGACCAGCCCGCCGCATCGGCCATCCATTGCAGGTCAGCCCCGGCGCAGAAGGTCCCGCCCGCTCCGCGGATGAAGACCGCGCGGATATGATCGGCCCCGTGCAGGGTCTCGAAGGCCTCGTGCAGCGCGCCGACCGTGCGGGCGTCGAACGCATTCTTTTTGGCCGGACGGTTGATGGTGATGAAGACGAGACCCGCCGGGGTCGAGCGGATCTGCACCAGCCGGTCATCGGCGTCCGGGGCCGGGTCGGCCAGCAGCGGATGGACGATGGCGTTGATCTTGGCCGCCTCGGCATCGGTGACGTCGAGCGCGTTGAGGTCGGCTTCGGTCGGTTTGGTCATGGTAGTCTCCTGCTGCTGCACCGGTATAACGCGCGGCGAGGCAAACGGAACACGGGTGAGACGATATGGCGACCAGCACGACCGACCGTGTTCGCCGGATGAGCGTGGCGAGCGTCTATGTCCACTATGTCGCCAAGGCCGAAAAGAAGGGCCGGACGCGGGCCGAGGTCGACGAGGTCACCCGCTGGCTGACAGGCTACTCGCAGGATCAGCTGGAGGCTTTGCTGGCGGCAGGGACCGATTTCGAGACCTTCTTCGCCGAGGCCCCGGCCATGAGCCCGGACCGTTTCCTGATCACCGGCGTGATCTGCGGCCACCGGGTTGAAGAGATCGAGGACCCGTTCATGCGCGAGGTCCGCCACCTCGACAAACTGGTCGACGAACTGGCCAGGGGGAAGGCGATGGAGAAGGTGCTGCGGGGGAACTAACGGCGCTTGTCATCCCGGAAAGCGCGCAGCGCTTATCCGGGACGGACGGCAAAACCCTCAAACCCGCTCCCGGATAGCTGCGGGCGCAGCTTCCGGGCCGAAAGCCTTCATCGTCGGACCGTCCCGGATCGTCGCTTCGCGACGTCCGGGATGACAAGGCGCTACATCCGGAACACGCCGAACGTCGTCTCCGGGATCGGCGCATTCAATGAGGCCGAAATCGCCAGCCCCAGCACGTCGCGGGTCTGGGCCGGGTCGATCACCCCATCGTCCCACAGCCGCGCCGTCGCATAATAGGGATTGCCCTCGTCCTCGTATTTCTGGCGCACCGGGGCCTTGAAGGCCTCGGCCTGGTCCGGGGTCCAGCTGTCGGCGTCGCGGTGGACCGTGGCCAGCACAGCCGCGGCCTGTTCTCCCCCCATGACGCTGATCCGGCTGTTGGGCCAGGTGAACAGGAAGCGGGGTCCGAAGGCGCGGCCGCACATGCCGTAGTTGCCGGCCCCGAAGCTGCCGCCGATCAGGACGGTGAATTTCGGCACCTCGGCCGAGGCCACGGCGGTGACCAGCTTGGCTCCGTTCTTGGCGATGCCCTCGGCCTCGTATTTGCCGCCGACCATGAAGCCGGAGATGTTCTGCAGGAAGACCAGCGGGATCTTCCGCTTGCAGGCCAGTTCGATGAAGTGGGCCCCCTTCAGCGCGCTCTCGGAAAACAGCACGCCGTTGTTGGCGAGGATGGCGACCGGATAGCCCCAGATGCGGGCGAAGCCGCACACCAGGGTGGTGCCGTACAGGGCCTTGAACTCGTCGAACTCGGAGCCGTCGACCAGACGGGCGATGACCTCGCGTACGTCATAGGGGGCGCGCACGTCGTCAGGGATCAGGCCGTACAATTCGTCGGCGTCGAAGGCCGGGTCTGTGGGCGCGCGCACATCGATCTCGACCCGTTTCACGGTGTTCAGGCTGTCGACGATGGTGCGCACGATCTCCAGCGCGTGCTCGTCGTTCTCGGCGACATAGTCGACGACGCCCGAGCGGCGCCCGTGGGTCTCGGCCCCGCCCAGCTCCTCGGCCGAGATCACCTCGCCGGTGGCCGCCTTGACCAGCGGCGGGCCGGCCAGGAAGATGGTGCCTTGGTTGCGGACGATGACGCTCTCGTCCGACATCGCCGGGACATAGGCCCCGCCCGCGGTGCAGCTGCCCATGACGCAGGCGATCTGCGGAATCGATTTCGCGCTCATCCGCGCCTGGTTGAAGAAGATGCGACCAAAATGGTCGCGGTCCGGAAACACCTCGGCCTGGTGCGGCAGGTTGGCCCCGCCCGAGTCGACCAGATAGACGCAGGGCAGGTTGTTCTGTTCGGCGATCTCCTGGGCCCGCAGGTGCTTCTTCACCGTCATCGGGAAATAGGCCCCGCCCTTCACGGTCGGATCATTGGCGACGATCATCACCTCGCGGCCCGAAACCCGGCCGACGCCGCAGATCATGCCGGCACCGGGGGCACCGTCGGGGTCCTTGTCATTGCCGTACATGCCGTTGGCGGCCAGCTGGCCGACCTCGAGAAAGGGCGAGCCCGGATCCAGCAGCCGCTCGACCCGATCGCGGGGCAACAGCTTGCCACGCTTCACATGGCGGTCGCGGCTGGCATCGGAGCCCCCCAGGGCGGCCTTGGCCACCTTGGCGCGCAGGTCTGCGACCAGGGCGCTGTTGTGGGTGTGAAGGGCCTTGAAGGCCGCACTGTGCGGATCGATTGTCGACGTCAGCTTGGGCATGAGGCTGGTTTAGGTCGGTTCAACGCCCCGGGGAAGCCGTTGCCGCAAAAGCACCCGCAGGTTCCGCGAATCGGCGCTAACTGTCGGCATGGCTCCCATGCGATCCGACCGGCTGGAACACGCCCTTCACCGCATCTTCGGTGGCAGCGGCAATACCCACGCCAGCTGGTTCGCCCTGACCGGCGGCGAACCCCTGTTCAATGCCGGCGACCCGTCCGACGTCCTGTATCTGCTGCGCTCGGGCCGTCTCGGGGTCTTCCGCCACGAGGAGGGGCATCCGGCCCAGTTCGTCGGCGTCATCCGGCCCGGCGAACCCGCGGGCGAAATGGCCATGCTGGCCGGCACGCCCCACACCGCCGGCGTCGTCGCCCTGCGCGATTCCGAAATGGTGGCCCTGCCGCGCGAGGCCTTCTTCGAGGCCGCCCGCACCGAGCCCGACCTGATGGTCGAATTGTCACGGCTGATGATCCAGCGGGCCCGCGACCGTGCCGCCGGTGGCGGCGAGCCCAGCGTCTTCGGCTTCATCGCCGCCCGGCCCCGCCCGATCCGCGGCTTCGTCGAACAGGTCGCGGCGGCGATCATCCGCCAGGGCTTCACCTGCCAGGTCATCGACAGCTCGGCCCTCAGCTCGGCCTCGGACTGGTTCTCGCGCGTCGAGGACGCCCACGAATTCGTCCTCTATGTCGCCGAATCCGATGAACGCACCTGGGGCGCGCTCTGCGCCCGGCAGGTCGACCGGCTGTTCATCGTCGGCAACACCCTGCTGGCCCCGCCCCTGTATCCACTGCCGCACAAGGGGGTCCTGGACTCCCAGCAGCGCACCGACCTGATCCTGATGCGTGACCCGCGAATGATCCGGCCGGCCAATACGGCCATCTGGCTCGATACCGTCCAGCCCGGTCGCTGGTTTCACGCGGTCGAGGGCGACACCGGGGACGCCGCCCGCATCGCCAGGGTCGTCACCGGCACTGCCGTCGGCGTGGTCTTCTCCGGCGGCGGTGCCCGGGCCTATGCCCATGTCGGCGCGCTCAAGGCCCTCGCCGAGGCCAAGGTCCCGATCGATTTCGTCGGTGGTTCCTCGATGGGGGCGGTGGTCGCCGCCGGACCGGCCATGGGCTGGTCCCATGAGGAGCTCGAGGCCCGCATCTGCAAGGCTTTCGTCGACAGCGACCCCCTGTCCGACATTACCTTCCCGCTGGTCGCCATGACCCGGGCCCACAAGGTCGCCGAACTGCTGAAGGAGGCCTATGGCGAAGTCGACCTGGCCGACCTCGTGCGGCCCTTCTTCGCGGTTTCGACCAATCTGACCTCGGGTCAGATCCTGGTGCATCGCCGCGGCCTGATGCGCCAGGCGATGCGGGCGACCATCGCCATTCCCGGCGTCATGCCGCCGGTGGTCATCGACGGGCAGGTGCTGGTCGACGGGGCTGTGCTCAAGAATTTCCCCGCCGACGTGATGCGCCAGATGAACAGCGGCCCCGTCGTCGGCTGCGACGTCTCCCGCACCCGTGGCGTCGACCCGGCCCTGATCCAGCAGCCGCAGTCGATCTGGAGCATGATCGTCACCGGCTCATGGAAACGGGGCCCGCCGATCGTCTCCATCCTGATGCGGGCGGCGACCCTGACCTCGGATTCCGAACTCGAACAGTCGCGCGCCGCCACCGACGTCCTGATCCAGCCCACTCCCGAAGGTATCGACATCCGCGACTGGAAGGCATTCAAGCCGGGTGTCGCCGTCGGCTACCAGGCCACACGCGACGTCCTCGCGACCCTGGACAAGCCGATCACCGACCTGCGCCGCCGTCAGTCGGTCATCATCGCCGCGCCACCAGAAACAGTCGGGGAAACGGCAGCAGGGTCGCGCCGTCGGGCTGCGGCGGGAAAGCCGCCGAAAGCGCCGCGCCGAGCGTCGAAACGAAAGCCGCCTGCATAGGCGCATCCCGCTCGAGGGCAGCGAGATAGGGCCGCAGGGCGGCGCCCTTCATCCACTCCAGCACTGCATCGGGGCCGGTCAGGACGTGCAGATAGGTGGTAGACCATAGGTCGACCGACCCCGCACCGGTGGCCAATACCTCGTAATAGCCCTCGACCGGCAAGAGCGCCGCCATTCGGGGAACCGGCGCGAGCGCCTCGGCCCAGGGGCCCTCGGCCGCAACCGAACGCAACACGGCATGATGTCGTGTGCCGTGGGCCATCGGCATCTGCACCGCCAGCGCGCCGCCCGGTGCCAGGGTTCCGACCAGCCGCGTCAGCAGGTCCCGATGGTCCGGGATCCAGTGCAGGGCGGCGTTGGAGAAGATCAGATCCGCAGACCGCGCCGGGATCCAGTCCGCGATATCGCCCTGGACCCAGTCGATGACGGCATCGTGCCGTGCCGCTTCGGCCAGCATCGCCGCACTGCTGTCCAGACCGTGGACCGCCGCCGCCGGATAACGGCCCTTCAGCAGGGCCGCTTGGTGTCCGGCTCCGCAGCCCAGGTCCCAGATTTCACGGGGTGCAAGATCTTCCGGCAGACGCAGCAGCAGATCGAGGGCGGCGCGGTCGCGCTCACCGTCGAACCGGGCATACTGTCGGGGATCCCATACCGGGCTCGCGTCGGTCATGGCGGGGTTCCTCCGTCCGTGACAGCGATGGTACCGCCTCTCAGGCTTGAACTGAGGACCTCCGGTTCCACAAACCGGCGCTCTAACCAACTGAGCTAAGGCGGCGCTATCGACGCGAGGGGCGTTCTCTATCGGGACTTCCCGACCCGATCAAGCGACCGGGCCGGTTTTATGTCACGTGGCGGTCAGTTCCAGCCGCGGCTGGCGATATACTGCTGCAAGGCGTCGATCCGCGAGGCGTCGGACGGATGGGTCGAGGCGAACTCGGGCGTCGCCGTCTGACGCTGTTCCCCCATCAACCGCCACAGGGCGATGGCCTCCGAAGGCCGGTATCCGGCGGCCTGCATGTAATCGACCCCCAGCCGGTCGGCTTCCAGCTCGTCGCGGCGCGAGTAACGCAGCAGGAAGCCATACTGGGTGATAACCCCGGCGACGCCGCCGGCGGTCTCGCCATAGCTGCCGACGCCACTCTGGATCAGGCCGCCGAGGGCGTTGCTCGAGGCGCGCTCGGCCCCGTGGCGCGCGACAACGTGGCCGACCTCATGGCCGATGACGGTGGCCAGCTGGTCGTCGTTCTTCACCAGGGCCAGCAGGCCGGTGGTCACACCGATCTTGTAGGAGGGCAGAACAAAGGCGTTGGGACTGTCGCTGACGAAGACCGCATATTCCCAGCTGCGGTCGCCGAGGCGGGCCCCGCTGACGACCCGGTCACCGACGCGACGCAGGCGCTGGTTCAGGGCCGCGTCGCGCGACACCGGCTGGGTCCGCAACGCCTCGGACCAGGCGGCGTCGGCCTGTCGGGCAAGCGAGGAATCATCGACGATCAGGAGCTGGTTGCGGCCCAGGGTCTCGTTGTAGGCGCAGCCGCCCAGGGTCAGGGCGGCCAGGGCGGCGGGCAGGACAAGGCGGGTCAGGGTCATGGACGTGTCTCCGGAAAGGTCCACCGTAACGCTTTACCGCGCCAGAGGCTCCCGGCCCGCGACCGGAGATCCAAACAAAAACGCCCCGGAGCAAGCTCCGGGGCGTTTCCGATGGATTTGCGTAACCGACTACTCGAGGCGGAAGCGGGTCGTAAAGCGAACCCGGCCACCGGTGGCCACACCGTCCACCTGACGCGGGGTCAGACGGGCGCTGCGGGTGCCGCGGATCGCGGCCTGGGCAAAGCCCATACCACTGGGATCCTCGGAAACCACGTTGCAGTCACTGACGCTGCCGTTGGCCTGAACCTGGCAATCCAGGGTCACGGAGCCTTCCTCGACGTTGCGCTGCATGGCGCGGTCAGGGAAGTCACCAGCCGGACGACGCGCCCAGGCGGGGTTGGTCACGACGGCCGGACGCGGCGGCGCGGGCGGTGCCGGCGGAGGCGGCGGACCGGGGACGATCACGGGCGGGCCCGTATACTCGACGCGGTCTTCCTTCTTCGTCGGCTCGATCGGCAGCGTGACCGGCGGCGGCGGTGCCTGGGTATTGAGCACCGGTTCCCTCACCTGAAGCTTCGGCGGGGGCGGTGTGTCAGGCGGCGGCGGCGGCGGCGGCGGCGGCGGCGGAGGCGGCGCGGGTTCGATCAGCTCCACATCGACGGCGTCGTCGACGTAGTTGAACTCCTTCAACACGAACTTCTCGTTGTAGAGCCAGAGACCCGCCATCAGGTGGATGATGACCGACATGGTGATGCCGATGATCGCGCCTGTGGAGAGGCCCTTTTTCTTCTTACGCGGCGGATCCAGAATCGGATCGCGATGGGCGTGGGTTTCAGCTGTCATACTCTCGACCGACCCCTAGGATGATTGGTCTTCGCCGACCAGAGCAACGCTGTAGAAGCCGTTGTCCTGGAGAGCATTCATGACCTGCATGAAGTCACCGTACCGCGTCTGCTGGTCCGCGCGGATGAAGATCCGCTCTTCGGCCGGGTTCCGGCGACCAATCTGGGTCGTCAGGTCCGCACCGAGGCTGCCGACATCGGTCCTGAAGTCGCCGATGAAGACATCGCCGTCGTTCTGGATCGAGATAAACACCGGCTTCGGCGGATTCTGGGCGGGCGGCGCGACGGCTCGCGGAAGGGTCACCGGCACCGACACGGTGGCGAGCGGGGCCGCCACCATGAAGATGATCAGGAGAACGAGCATGATATCAACGAAAGGGGTGACGTTGATGTCGGAGTTCGCCTCGACGTGATACTTCCCGCCGCCGGAACCTGAAAGCTTGGCGGCCATCCGTCTTACGCTCCCTTGTCGAGTTGACGCGAGATGCCGTTGATCAGTTCAGCGTTGAAGCCGTCCGACCGCGTGCCGTAGCTCGCAATCCGGGTGTTGAAGTAGTTGTAGAAGATAACCGCCGGGATAGCGGCGAAGAGGCCGATACCGGTGGCGAGCAGGGCCTCAGCGATACCGGGAGCCACGACCGCCAGGTTGGTGGTGTTGGACTCGGCGATGCCGATGAACGAGTTCATGATCCCGTAAACGGTACCGAACAGACCCACGAACGGTGCGGTCGACCCGGTCGAGGCCAGGAACTGCTGACCGCCCGAGAGGCGCCCTGCCATACCGGCCTGGACTGCCGCGACGGCGGTCTGGGCGCGGAGCAGGGCCGAGTCACGGTGATCACCGGTGACGCTCAGTCCAGCTTGACGCGACAGTTCGATTTCTTCGGTCGCCGCGGCGGCCATATCGGCCAGCGGGTTACCATCGAAATCGTCCGAGGTGGCGACGCGACGCATGTCAGCGATGGTGCGGGCCCCGCGGAAAGCTTCAAGGAAGCGGTCCGTGGTGCGGCCGAGTGCGCCGAACTCAAACATTTTGATCAGCAGCAGGGTCCAGGAGAAGACCGAAGCCAGGATCAGGCCGATCATCACGACCTTAACGACCATGCCCGCGTCCATGAACATGGAGATCGGGGTAATGCCGCCGCCGCCGTGTCCGACAGTCTCTGCGACCGTTACCGGTGCATCAGCGACCGGAGCGGCTTCAGGAGCCGGGGCTGCCGCAGCGGCGTCAGCCGCCGGGGCGGTCGCGGCTGCGGGTGTTGCTGGGACCGCATCCTGCGCGAGGACCGGCGAACCCGCCATGAGCACGGCAGCGCCGGCCAGAGCGAGAAGCGTATTCTTCATTTTGCTATCGAGCATAGTTCGCCAGTTCCTGCTTTGGTCTGACTCGTGAAAGCCTAAAAGGATCGTCGCCACGAGCGCGGTCGACCCCAATTGAAAATGTCGCCCGCAGGCTCGGTCCTGAGACCATCGACTACGGAACGCCTGCTTGCGCATCCGGTTGCCTCGCGACTTCCGGCAGCGATGTCAAGCGCCCTTGATTAGCATACTCTCGGACGAGAGGCCGCTGGAATTAAGGAGCGGTAAGGCTCCTTTGAACAACCCATACCGGAGCGTCAAGTGCTGAAGGTCTCTTTTCCCCTCTGGGGGGAGTAGCTTGGCAGTTGACCGCACAATTGCGGGAAAAACCGGAGTTTGTAGCGATCCCGCCCAATGCCGGCGGCTTCCGTGCGCAATATTTTGCCACTCACCCGGCGGCAGCCCTGAGGCCGTCCGCCGCCGCGAATTCGCGCTCGGCGTCGTCTTCCGACCGGTCCCGGCCGGACGCCTGAAGGGCCGCCTCCAGAGCCGCGAACAGGCTTGCCGCAGCGATCGGCTTGGTCAGGTGACCATTCGCCCCCGCCTGCACGGCAGCCTCGGCGTGCTCGGGCATGGCATTGGCGCTCAGCGTGTAAATCGGAGTCGCTTTTTCGCCGTCGGCCACCTCACGTGCACGGATCAGCCGGATGGCGGTCAGCCCGTCCATCACCGGCATCTGCATGTCCATCAGGATCATGTCGAACGCCTCCTTCTCGAACAGGGACACGGCCTCGGCCCCGTTCTCGACGCAGGTCAGTTCGACGCCGGTGCCGTCAAACAGAAGCTCCACCACCTTGCGGTTGATCGGATGGTCTTCGGCCAGCAGCACCCGCGGGGCTCCCGCCTCCTGTGGGCGCGCCTGGGACGGGCGGCTGACCTTGGCCACGACACCCGCGGGTGCCCGGGCCAGATTCAATGTCAGGGTGAACGTCGAGCCGAGACCGGGCCGGGACTCCGCCTCAAGCTCGCCCTCCATCGCCTCGGCCAGTGCCCGGGAGATCGCCAGGCCCAGGCCCGTTCCACCGAATCGGCGGGTGATCGAACCGTCCGCCTGTTCGAAGCGCTGGAACAGCCGGGCCTTAACTTCCGCATCGAACCCAATTCCGGTGTCGGTGACAGAGATGATCACCCTGCCGTCGTCAGCCTGGATCGCATTCAGTGAAATACTGCCCTCAGAGGTGAACTTGACCGCATTGGACAGCAGATTGCTGACCACCTGGCGAATACGCACCACGTCACCGACAAAGGCCCCGGCCAGGGCCGGCGCGACCGTCAGGTTGAAGTCCAGGGCCTTCTGCCGCGCGTTCGTCTCGAACAGGGCGACGACGCTCTCAAGGCAGGCTTCCAGATCAAAGGCCTCGGCCTTCAGTTCCAGGTGGCCGGACTCGATGCGTGCCAGGTCGAGCACATCGGTCAGCAGCGTCTCCAGGGTCTCGCCGGACGTCGCGATCAGATCGACCATCTTGGCCTGTTCGGATGTCAGCTCGGTCCGGGCCAGGGCCGCATTGATGCCGATCACGCCGTTCAGCGGCGTACGGATCTCGTGACTCATATTGGCGAGGAACTCACTCTTGGAGCGGTTGGCCTCGTCCGCCAGGCGGGTCGCGGCCTTCAGGCGGCGGGCCTGTTTGATCTGCCAGAACAGGATCGCGGCCAGGAACGCGACCAGAACGACCGCCAGGGCGATGAAATAGCGCCCGAACACGAGCATGCGGGCGTCGGCCTCGGCCAGGGCGTTCGCCGAGGCGAGGGCCTTGCGTCGTTCGGCCAGCTGAACTTCGAGGCTACCGGTGACCTGATGGATGCCGCTGCTGAAGGTCTGCAGCTGCAGGACATTTTCGGTCTGATTATACTGCCGCAGCTTGACGAAGGCCTCGGCGACCCGCCCCTCGGCGAACAGGACCTCGGCCTCCGCGTTCAGCAGGGCGGCCCTGCGGGCAGCGTTTTCGCCGGCTTCGGCGTCCAGCTGCCGGACCACTTCAAAATCGCGCCGCGCGCCACGGGGGTCGCCCGTCTGGGCGCGGGCCACGGCCCGCAGGCGAAGCAGGCTTGTCGTCATGGCCGTCGGGCTCGCCAGGTCGGCGCTCACCGGTGCAATACACTGCAGGACCGCGCGCGGCTGTGCGCGGTCACTGGCCATCCGGGCACAGAGATTGACGTCCCAGAGCCGCAGGCTGTGCATCCCCGTGCGCTCGGTCAGACGATGGTGGGCGGCGGCCAGCCGGTCGGCGACCTGATATTCACCACTCAGCGAGGCCATCTTGGCGAGGTTGTAGAGGCTGTCGAAATCTGGCCGCGGATAGAGAGGGTTGGTGAACTCCACCTCGAAGCGGTTAAAGGCGGCAGCGCTGCCCTCGTAGTCATGAATCTGCATCAGCCCCATGCCGACGACTTCCCAGATGCCGGCCCGGGCCGTGTCGACCTGGGGGCCGGACATCGGAATGGCGGACTCGGCGTCGGTCAGAATTCGGAGCGCCTGGCCGGTCTGACTGTCATCAATCAGGACGAGCGCCTGGAGACGGGCGGCATGGGCCCGGGTGAACCAGTCCAGTTCGGTCGAGTGGATCCGGGCGATCTCGGGAACGGCCGTCAGGTCGCCCTGGGTGAAACGGGCCGCAAGTGTGTTCAGGCGGGCAACCACCTGATAGCGGGCATCGCTTTGGCGCGTCGCCGCGGCGGCCAGCCGCGCGTTCCATAGCTGCGCCTTCTCATAATCCGCCTGGGACTGGAACAGCCAGGCGACATGGTAGAGCCGGTTCAGCCCTTCCCGGTCATTCCGCAGCAGCGCCGCGTCCCCGAAGCGTTCCAGCGCGGCAAAGTCGGTCTGCGAGGCCCGCGCCTCGACGACGCTGGCGAGGGCCAATGTTCGGCCGGTCGCCTTGGCACGCCCGTCCGCCGCCGCCGCATCTGCGCCGGTGGGAAACAGAGACAGTCCCAGGCACAGGACGCAGAGTCGGAAAAAGAAGGACAAGACTGGAAACCCGCAAGCGAATGACTCGATGGGTCACTAGCTGCACGGTCAATGATTAAGATATCGTCGTGTGGCCGACTTATGCCGCAGCAATCAAGCCGCCCGCGCCGCGCCGGCGCGGCCCCACCGAGGGGGGACTGTTCAGCTTCGGGGGAAGTGGTGCCTGGGGGCGGATTCGAACCACCGACACGCGGATTTTCAATCCGCTGCTCTACCAACTGAGCTACCCAGGCGCGCGCACCGGCTCGCGAGAGCGGCGTCTATAGGCGAGGCTGCCGGGGGTGTCCATAGGCCTTCGGGACGAACCTGACAGCGACGTCGACGTCCGTCGTCCTCCTGCGGATCACTCGCGTTCGGCCTCGTCCTCCGCCGACCCCTCGGGACCGGCCGGAATGGCGTAACCGCCGGTGAACCAGCGCTGCAGATCCAGGTCGGCGCAACGCTTGGAGCAGAACGGCTTGTATTCGGGCACCGCCGGGCGTTGGCGGCAGATCGGGCAGTTGGCCATCATCAGTCCTCTTCGATGCGTGCGGCCCCGGGGTCGAGACCCGGCACGACCCGCAGCGCGGCGCGCGGGCCCAGCCGGGCCACCAGCGGCGCGGCGATGGCGGCCTCGTCCGGCGCGCAGGCGGCGGTGAACCGCGGCGTCGCCGTATCGTCCAGCAGGCGATGACGCAAGGCGCGCACCGTGTCCAGCGCCCGGTCCTCGACCGTCCGGCCCAGCACCGCCTCGATCGGCCGCAGCCGCCATGGCAGCGACAGCGACAGCACGCCGAATCGATTGACCGGACCGATCGCGACGGCCGGATCGCCGCCGAAGACCGATTTGGCCGTGCGCTGGATCATCTCGCCGTCCTGACCGGTGCCGATCAGATCGATGGCCACCAGCCCGCCCCAGCCCTTGAGCCGGATCAACCGGGCCGCCTGCACCAGGCCCTCGCGATTGGCCCGCTCGCGGCCCTTGCGGACATCGCGTCCGGCAACGGGGGCATGGTCAATATCCACGGCGACGAGCGCCCGGGTACGCTGCACCGCCAGGTCCAGCCCGATCGCAGGCACCACCATCGTCTCGCCCAGGGCGACCTCGACGGCCTCGCGTCCGGCCGCGATCGCCGCCAGACCCGTCTCCACATCCACGTCAGGCGCAAGCCTGGCGAGCCGGGCAACCACATCAGGTCCCGCCTCAAGCAGACGCGGAGGGCCCTCCCCTGGCCCGAGATGGCGCAGCACCGGCCCCTTGCCGTCACGCGGCTCGGTCGTGACCTCGACTGCAATCCGGTCGCCGTTGCGGATCGTGACCTCGCGGGCCAGCGGCAGAAAGCCCGCCGGATCGCCCGCGCCCAGGTCGACAAAGGCCCCGCGCAGGCCCGCCGCCACCTCGATGACGCGGCCGACGCAAAGCGCGCCCAGCCGGTGCTGGGCCACATCGCTGTCGCGCTGGATCAGAAGATGTTCGGGCAGACCGTCCCGGAAGACCATGCCCCGGGTCTCGCCGGGCATGGCGTCGAGGAAGACCTCGACTGTCGCGCTCACGACCGCCGCCAGCCCATACCGGCCAGCAGATTGACCGTCTCGGGCAAGGGCAGGCCCATCACCGCCGGATGGCTGCCGACGATGCGCAGGATGAAGGCCCCGGCCGGGCCCTGGATGCCGTAGCCCCCGGCCTTGCCGCGCCAGTCACCGGTGGCGACATAGGCGGCGATCTCCGGCTCGGACAGGCATTTGACGCTGACCCGGGTATCGACGACCCGGCTGATGATCCTGTCGTCGACCGCCACAGCCACAGCCGTGAACACCCGGTGATTGCGACCGGACAGCTGGCGCAGGAAACGGGCGGCCTCGGCCTCATCGGCGGGCTTTTCCAGCAGCCGACGGCCCAGGGCCACCACCGTATCGGCGGCGATGACCACAGCGTCCGGCGACCGGGCCGCCACGACAGCCGCCTTGGTCCGCGCCAGCCGCACGGCCAGACGCGTCGGCGTCTCGTCCTTCATCGGGGTTTCATCGATGTCGGCGGGGTCGATGCGATCGGGCACAATCCCGATCTGCGCCAGCAACTCAATCCGGCGCGGACTGGCCGACGCCAGGATCAGGTCGGGGCGTACCCCGGAGGCGGGCATGTCGCCCCGCCCCTATTTGAAGCGATAGGTGATGCGGCCCTTGGTCAGGTCATAGGGCGTCATCTCGACCAGCACCTTGTCACCGGCCAGCACGCGGATGCGGTTCTTGCGCATCTTGCCGGCGGTGTGGGCGATGATCTCGTGGTCATTCTCGAGCGTCACGCGAAACGTGGCGTTCGGCAGCAGTTCGCTGACGACACCGGGAAACTCGAGCAGTTCTTCCTTAGCCATGCGGCCTCTCGCGCCCAGAAAATACGGTTCGCGACCCACACCGGGCGGAGTGTGAGCCAAAAAGAGGGCGCCTCATGCACCAAAATGTCGGGTTAGTCGAGTTCAGCCGCGCCGGTACAAGGCCGTCACCAAGGTGAACAGCCGCCGCGACGTCTCGTGGTCGATGGTGATCTTGCCGTCCAGCCGCGCCTTCAGCAGCTCGGCCCCCTCGTTGTGCAGGCCACGACGGCCCATGTCGACCGATTCGATCTGGCTGGGCGACGATCCGCGCAGGGCCTCGAAATAGCTGTCGCAGATCAACAGATAGTCCTTCAGCACCTTCTTCATCGGTGTCAGCGACAGCACATGGGCGCGGGCGAAATCGGGGCCGGTGATGTCGAACACCAGCCGGCTGTCCTGTAGCGACAGGGTCAGGGCATAGGGGCCGCCCTGCCCGCCGGCCGGCTCGAAGCTGTTCTTCTCGACCAGGTCGAAAATGGCCACGCGCCGCTCGTGTTCGATCTCGGCATTGGCCGCAGGCAGGGTCGCCGCGTCCAGCTCGACCGACGCCAGTCTTTGCAGATCGCTCACGCGCCGACCGCCCCGGGCCCGGCGTCATCCCCGTCATCGGCATGCACCGGCGAGACCCGGGCGGGCCAGCGTTCGGACAGGTCGGCGACCACGGCGTCGAGGCATTCCACGTCGATGCGCAGATCCCCGCCCCCGGCGAACATCAGGATGACCCGCCCGCCGGGAGCCTCACCCGGTTCGAAATCGATGGCCAGCAGTTCCAGTGGCGTCTCGGGGCTCCGTGGCAGACGGCGGCTCTTGACCGCCAGCACATCGCCGAACTGCATGGCCGCCATCACCCGCGTGCCGCCGCACTCCCAGCAGAACCGGCTGAGCGCGATGGTCACCGTGCGTGCGCCGGGTGCCCAGGTCACATCGGCCGGACGCAGGATCGCGTCCTGCAGGGCCGCCGACATGATCTGAAGGTCGATCGCATCCTCGGCCAGCAAGCGCAGCGGCGGTGGCGGTGTCGCGGGCACCGGGGGGACGGTGTCAGTGTTCATGGCCGTCTCCCCGGAGCCGGCGGATATCCGCCCCGCAGGCGCTCAACTTCTCTTCCAGCCGTTCGAAGCCGCGGTCCAGATGGTAGACCCGGCCGACCGTCGTCTCGCCCTGCGCCGCCAGACCGGCAATGACCAGGCAGACCGAGGCCCGCAGGTCGGTGGCCATGACCGGCGCCCCGTGCAGGACCTCGACGCCGGTCACCCGCGCTTCGCCGGCATGGACCGAGATCTCGGCCCCCAGACGCATCAGCTCGGGCGCGTGCATGAACCGGTTCTCGAAGATGTTCTCGTGAATGACGCTCTCGCCCTCGGCCAGGGTCATCAGGGCCATGAATTGCGCCTGCAGGTCCGTCGCGAAGCCGGGATAGACCTCGGTGGTGACATTGACCGCCTTCAGCCGCACGGCCGGGTCGCGGCGGACGATGACCCCGTCCCCGCTCGGGATCACCTCGACCCCGGCCTCGACCAGACGGGCGGTCAGGGCGTCGATCAGACCGGGCCGGGCGCGCGTCAGCCGTACCTCGCCCCCGGCCATCGCCGCGGCGACGGCATAGCTGCCCATCTCGATCCGGTCGGGAATCACCGACCAGGTCGTGCCGTCCAGCGAAGTCACGCCGGTAATCGTCAGCACATCGGAGTCGATGCCCTCGATCTTCGCGCCCATGGCCACCAGGCAGCGCGCCAGGTCACCGATCTCCGGCTCCCGGGCCGCGCGGCGCAGCACCGTCGTGCCCCTGGCTAGCACGGCAGCCAGCAACGCATGTTCGGTCGCCCCGACCGAAACGAACGGGAACTCGATCTCGGCTCCGGTCAGACCATTCGGAGCGGTGGCCGTGACATAGCCCTCGTCCAGCTCGATCTCCGCGCCCAGCGCCGTCAGGGCCTGCAGGTGCAGGTCGACCGGCCGGGCACCGATGGTACAGCCGCCCGGCAGCGAGACCTTGGCCTGGCCGGTGCGCGCCAGCAGCGGGCCCAGCACATTGAACGAGGCCCGCATCTGGCGCACCAGATCATAGGGGGCGAAGGTCGAGGTGATCTCGCGGGCATGGAACAGGGTTTCCTGCCCGTCGGCCCCGTCCCGCTCGGTGACCTCGACGCCGAACTGGCGCAGCAGCTGACCCAGGAATTTGGTGTCCGCCAGGCGCGGCATGTTGGTCAGCAGCAGGGGCTGGTCGGTCAGAATCGACGCGGCCATCAGCTTGATGGCGGAATTCTTGGCACCGCTGATAGGGATGGTCCCGTTCAGCTGGTTGCCGCCCTGGATGGCGATACTGTCCATTGGATCCTTGAAGCGCCCGCCGCGGGGGCGCCGGGGGGTGGCTATCTAGCCCGGAGGCCGGTCAGAGCGAAAGTCCTCGCGCACGCGTGGCGATGACTTTCAGTTCCGATCCTTGACGGGCCGCAGCGGCGCGGCCGCCTTGCGTCGACGCAGATTGTCACGCAGCGCCGCCGCCAGCCGCGCATTGCGCGCGGTCAGGGCCGCGGAAGGCGGCGCTGCGGGGGTTTCAGCGGGAATGACCGGCGGCTTCGACATGACCACCATCAGAGACCGGGCGAAACTTTTGTTCAAGCCTTGGAAAAGAAGGCTTCCCCCCCGGGAGTGGTTTGGCTATACGGCCGCTTCCTCAGATTTCGCCGCCGTAGCTCAGTGGTAGAGCGCATCCTTGGTAAGGCTGAGGTCGTGGGTTCGATTCCCCCCGGCGGCACCATCTGAGATCCCGGCGGGGCCTGACATTCGTGTCAGGCCCCGTTCGGCGTTCAGGGCCCTCTCTCAACAGCCGACCCGAATTGCGCGGCCCCCTCCGCCTGGAGGTCACCCGCCACCGGTTCGACAGGCTTCGGACAACGGTGTTAGGTTGCCGACACCGCGCAGGGGCGCACCCTTATTCAAGGAATATCCAATGTTTAAAGTCTTGGCTCGTCGCGCCTTCATGGCCGCCGCCGTCTCGGCAGTCGCCCTGGGCAGCATGGCCTTCCAGTCCAATGATGGTCAGGACCGCCACGTCCGCATCACCAATGCGACCGGTGTGACCATGACCCATTTCTGGGCTTCCAGCGCCGGCGAGGAAAACTGGCAGGAAGATATCCTCGGCTCCGACGTCCTCCCCAACGGTTCCGCCGTCCGTATCAACATCGACGACGGCTCGGGGGCCTGCGTCTATGACTTCCGGGCCCGCTTCGCCGACGGTGACGTGCTGGAGCGCTATCGCATCAACGTCTGCCGCGTCAGCGAGTACCGCTACTCCGCCGGCTGACCCGTCGGCCTGCCCTTCTGGGCGGGTCCATCGTCAGAAATCAGGGTCGCGCTCGTCAGGGCGTGGCCGTTTTTCGTGCCGGATGACTCAGTCGCGGCCCGGCCGGGCTGAAAAATCGGGGTGTCGCCACGGCGGGGTCGAGCGCCGGTCCCGGGTTTCGATGGCAGTCGGTCCATCGATCCGTTTGCCCGGCGCGGCATGGCCGATGTCGCTGAAATAGGGATCGCCATTGCCGTAGCCCGCCCCGTAGCCGTAGCCGTAACCGAAACCGGGCGAATAACCATTGCCGTACCCGTAAACGGGATAGCCGTTCTCGATCTGCCGGTAGCTGAGACTCAGCCGCCCGGTCTCGCCCACAGGCAGGGAAACGGCGACGCCATAGTCGCGATAGCCGCCGGTGCCGACGCCGACGCTGAACTGGCTGTGCATCTGGCGGTCGTCGACCGATCCGGAGCCGGCCGACTCGGCAAACGGCAGGGTCCCCGGCGAGCGGTCGTCGATCCAGCGGGCGATTTGCTGATCGGTGGTCAGGCCGTGCGGCGCGGCCGCCTGGGCCGCAGCAGCCGGCGATGCCGCCTCGGGCATGTCAGTGGCGTCCAGTTGGACGGTTGTGGCCGGGGCGGTGGCCACCACGCCGTCGGGATCATTGCCCGCCAACACGGCGACGGCGGCGAATAGGCTGACCGTCAACATAGGCGATACTCCCGGATGCGAACGCCATCCTAGCCCTGATTGCGGCCAAGGTCAGGCGATACCGTCGCCGCGGCCCAGCGGATCCGGCAGGGGCTCGCCCGCGACCACGAAGGTCAGGGCCACCGAATTGATGCAGTAGCGCGCGCCGGTTGGCGGCGGCCCGTCCGGAAAGACATGGCCCTGATGGCTGTCGCAGCGGGCGCAGCGGGTCTCGGTCCGCACCATGCCGAACGCGGCGTCGTGCACGGCACTCACATGCTCGGGATCGACGGGTTCGGTGAAACTGGGCCAGCCGGTACCACTTTCGAACTTGGTGCCGGTGCGAAACAGCGGCAGGCCGCACTCGCGGCAACAGAACACCCCCGTCCGTGTCTCGCCCAGCAGGGTGCCACAGAACGGCGCTTCCGTGCCATGGGCCAGCAACACCCGCGTCTCCTCCGGCGACAGGTCGGCTTCCAGCCTGGCGCGCTCGGCGGTGTCGGGGGGCGTCAGGTCGAAACCGGCGGCAGAACGACGGGACGAAGCGGTGGGAGTCGGGGTCTGGGTCATGCCCCAGACATGGGAAGGGCCGGACGGGGGTTCCACCCCATCCGGCCCGACTTTCGTCAACGTCCCGCGCTCAGGCAGCGCGATAGCGCCCTAGAACAGCGTTCCGACCCACGTCCGCACGGCAACCTCATCCGCCGGATTACCGGTGAAGGTCAGGCCCTCGGCCGGGGTGAAGGGCTGATGGCTCGGGCGCTGGCGCGAGGTCCAGGCCTTGTGGCCGTAGCTCAGGTCCGAATAGTTCGACGGCAGCCGCACATTGGTCCGCTCGATGAAGATCGAATCGGTGGCCGTGGTGGCCCCGACCAGTCGCACGTTCGGCAGACGGGTCAGCAGGTCCAGCGTGTCCAGGCAACCGCCCGAGCAACCACTGTCGACCAGAACCACGACCGGGCCCTGGACCGGGTTCGGTGCGCCCGTATCCTGCACGGCCGGACGGCCGGCCAGGGTGAACAGCGGCTGGTTGGCCTCAAGTGCGGCGTCGAACGCCGCGATGATGGCCCGCGTCTCCTCGATCACCGGACCACTTTCCTGGACGAAGCGCGGATCGGCTTCCATCCGGGCCAGGGTCTCGACGAACCACTGGCGATTGCCCGCCGTGGCCCGATAGGTGATCTCGCCCGCCGCCGGCTGACGGCTCACCGTGAACTCGGGGGTCCAGATGCGGTTGGCCAGGCCATAGCCCCGCGTGGTCGAACGGTACGACTGGCCCGAGGCCCCGCGCAGATCCAGCACGAAACCCTGCGGGCCGTGCAGCGACGCGATATCGCCCTCGATCTGGGCGTTGAACGCATCCCAACCGGCGCTGTCGGCGAAGGAATGGACATGGACCCACGGCCGGCCGTTGACCTGTTCGACCGCCAGCGGCGTCGCGGGCGGCATATAGACCGTGGCGCGGTAGGCTTCCTCGATCGCACCCGGCTCGATCGGCTGGGGACGCAGGTCATAGTCTCGCGAACGACGGCCATTCTTGAACTTGCAGGAGCCCGGGACGCCGCCGGTCCACTGGTTGTTTCGGTTCCACAGCAGGTAGGGGGCGCTGCGCACGCGTCCGGCCTCGGTGGTCAGGTCGCCTTCCCAGCGATCCAGACGCGCCATGGCCATTTCCTCGGCAGTCCGACCCTGGCATTCAACCAGCACGGCACCGACCGGCGGCGCGCCGCGCACACCCGGCTTCACATAGGTTACCTCATAGGCCCCGTTGCGCCAGCCGGTGGTGAATCCGGGCCAGCCGGTTACGAAATAGGGACCCAGGCCTTCAAAGGTCGGGGTGATGTCGATGTTCGAATCCCGGAAGCCCGCCCCGTAGTAGCGCATCAGATAGGCATGGGCGTCGCCGCTGTTGACCTGCGCGGCCTTGGCCAGGGAATCGGCGAGACCGGCGTCGAGCCAGGCGCGGAAGGTCTGGCTGGCCGGCCCCGGGAGCACCGCTGCGGGGTGGTTGTCGCGCAGGGCGTCGTGGGCGGCGGTCAGGTCCTGGCGAGCCAGGGCGCGGAAGTCCTGAGCCGAGGCGGCTCCGGCGCAAACGGCAAGCGCAAGACCGGCGGCCGAGGCAGTGAGTAGGCGTTGCATCAATCTGGACTCCAGGAACCGTCACGGGAAGGTAAGCGAGTTAAAGCCGATCCGGGGCAGGCTTGCCAAGCCCGAACCCCGACGGGGCGAACACCCGCCCATGTTTACTCCCAAGCGAACGCGGCCTAATCGGGGCGGTCGCTTCACGCAAAGATCACGTTCAGTTCAGAACGCGCTTCGGGCTTACGCATGTTTTCAAAGATATTGATCGCCAATCGCGGCGAGATCGCCGTCCGCATCATCAAGACCGCCAAACGCATGGGCATCCGCACCGTGCAGGTCTATTCCGAGGCGGACGCGGGCTCTCTGGCGGTCCAGATGGCCGACGAGACCATCCTGATCGGCCCGGCACCGGCAGCCCAGTCCTATCTGCTGGAAGACAGGATCGTCGACGCCGTGCGTCAGTCGGGGGCCGAGGCGGTTCACCCCGGATTCGGCTTCCTGTCCGAGAATTCCGGCTTCGCCCGCCGCCTTGAATCCGAAAACATCACCTTCATCGGCCCCAATCCGCACGCCATCGAGGCGATGGGCGACAAGATCACCTCGAAGAAATTCGCCGCCGAGGCCGGGGTCTCGACCGTGCCGGGTCACATGGGGCTGATCGACACCACCGACTATGCCGTCCAGATCGCCAACGAGATCGGCTATCCGGTGATGATCAAGGCGTCCGCCGGCGGTGGCGGCAAGGGCATCCGCGTCGCCCATTCCGACGATGACATGGCCGAAGGCTTTGCCGCGGTGAAGGCTGAGGCCCTGAACGCGTTCGGCGACGACCGTGTCTTCATCGAGAAATTCATCGTCAATCCGCGCCACATCGAGATCCAGGTGCTGGGCGACAAGCATGGCGGCCTGGTCCATCTGTTCGAACGCGAATGCTCGATCCAGCGTCGCAACCAGAAGGTCATCGAGGAGGCTCCCTCCCCGCTGCTCGACGACAAGACCCGTCGCGCCATGGGCGAACAGGCCATCGCCCTGGCCCGGGCCGTCAACTACGACAGCGCCGGCACCGTAGAATTCGTCGCCGGGCAGGACAAATCCTTCTATTTCCTCGAGATGAACACCCGGCTTCAGGTGGAGCATCCGGTCACCGAGCTTATTACCGGCATCGATCTGGTCGAGCAGATGATCCGGTCCGCTGCGGGCGAGCGCATGGCGTTCGGCCAGGACGACCTGAAGATCAACGGCTGGGCGATCGAGAGCCGCATCTACGCCGAGGACCCCTATCGCGGCTTCCTGCCGTCGATCGGCCGCCTGATCCGCTACGAACAGCCCGAGGAAGGCCCGCAGGACGGCCCCGGCGGGCCCTATGTGGTGCGCAACGACTCCGGCGTCCGCGAGGGCGACGAGATTTCGATGTTCTACGATCCGATGATCGCCAAATTGTGCGCCTGGGCTCCAACCCGGGCCGGGGCCGTGGCCGGCATGTCGCGGGCGTTGGAGGACACCCACCTGGAGGGCGTCGGCCACAACGTGCCCTTCCTCGCCGCGGTGATGGACCAGGACCGCTTCCGCTCGGGCCAGCTGTCGACCGCCTATATCAAGGATGAGTTCCCGGACGGCTTCCACGGTGCGCCGGCCGGGCCGCTGCAACGCGACATCCTCGTCGCCACCGGCATGGCGATGCATGAAATCGTCTCGGACCAGTCCGGCGACCCGTCCGACCGCATCGACTGGATCGTCCAGCTGGACCGCGAACCGGTTCCCGTCAGCCTCGGCTATGACGACGACGAGGCCCTGGTGCTCGACGTCGACAACGGCGACCGTCTGTTGCGCCTCAGCGAGATCGACTGGCGACCCGGCCTGGCCCAGTTCCGCGCCGTGCTCGACGACCAGCCCTTCACCGCCGAGATCAGGCGTGTCGCCGACGGCTGGGACATCCGCACCCGCGCCACGAAGGCCCGCGTCCGGGTCATGACCCCACGGATCGCCGACCTGTATGCCCGTCTGCCGGAGAAGGTCGCCGCCGACACCTCGAAACTGGTGCTGTCGCCGATGCCCGGCCTGGTCGTCTCCATTGCCGTCGTCCCCGGCCAGGAGGTCAAGACTGGCGAGACCGTGGCCATCATCGAGGCGATGAAGATGCAGAACATCCTCAAGGCCGAGCACGACGGCGTCGTGAAGACCGTCAGCGCCAAGGCTGGCGACCCGGTGGCCGCGGATGATGTGCTGGTTGAGTTCGCATAGGCTCCGCCCAGCGCGCGCTCTCCATGCGGGGCGCGCCAGTGGCGTCCAGCGTCAGCCTCGGTAGCGGGATCGGCTCCCCGCAGCCGCCGCAATAGCCGGGCTCGTCGGTGGCAATTCGTCCCGGAGCGGCAGTGCTCATCGCCTGACGTTGCATGGCCTCACCGCGCGACAGCCGGCCCACGCTCTGCTGTTCCAGATCAACGGCCTTGCGGTCGCCGTCGGACGGGGCGTCCGCCGCGGCGGCTCACGGCGTGCAGGCCGGTGCCACCGTCTTCATGGGCAAACCGTAAGCTGACCGACCGGACAAAATCTGTGAGGGTACGACGTCAAGCGGAGGAATTTTCATGCGTTTCGTCATTCTGGCAGCGGTTGCGACGTCTCTTGCAGGCTGCGCGACCCTTCCCCGGTCGATGAGCGCCGACACCGACTTCGTCCCCTGCGCCGACGCCGACAGCCACCCGGCCCTGGCCGGTTCGCTCTGCGCCCTGACCCGGGCCCCGCTGTCTTACACCGCCGCTGATGCCGGTGAGGTCGAGCTGTTTGTCCGCCAGTTCCCAGCCGAGGGTCGCCGCCTCGGGCAGGTCTGGCTGATCGCGGGTGGCCCGGGCGAATCCGGGGCCGGCTTCTATGCCCTGATCGACCGCTTCCACAGCAGCTTCCCCGGCCATGACCTGATGGTGCCCGACCATCGCGGCACCGGCCGTTCCAGCCGCATCTGCCCCGAGGACGAGGCCGAGGCCTCGCCCGGCGGGCGCGACCTGGCCGGTGCTGAATGGGGAACCTGTTTCGGCCTGCTGGAGTCGCGCGCCGCCTGGCCCCAGGCCTTCACCATCACCAACGCCGCCCATGATCTCAGCGGCCTGATGGCCCAGCATGACGGCGGTGGAAAGACCTTCCTGTACGGCGTCTCCTACGGCACCCAGCTGGTGCTACGGACCATGGTCGTCGCCCCGCCCGCGCGGCTGGACGGCATCGTGCTCGACTCCCTCGTCCCGCCCGAGGGCGACGATCAATGGGATCTCAGCCGCCGGTCGCAGGTGGTCGATGCCGTCGGTCTGCAGATGCTGGCCCGGTGCGATGCCGACGCCACCTGCCGCGCCCGCCTTGGCGGTTCGGCCGAGGCGGCGATGCGCGCGGTCGTCGATGATCCCGCCCTCGCCGCCCTGTTCCCCGGCGAACAGCCGAAGCTCTTCTTCGGCAGCCTTCTGGACAGCCCCGACGCCCGCGCCCTGATCCCGACGGTCATCGTCGGCGTTCGGGCCGGCGATACGGGCCCGCTGGAGGCCGCGCAGGGACGAATTGAGGCCCAGGCCGCCGCGTTCGCCGCCGTCGGGGCCACATCCTCCATCCCGCTGGTCGCGGTGATTTCAGCGTCCGAAAACAACGCCCGCCCCGACCTGACCCGTGCCACGGTCGCCGCCGAGGCCAGCGATCTGCTGTTCACCAGCAGTCTGCCGGGTCAGCTGGTCGGTGGTGCCGGCTACGCCTATCCCCGCGACGCCGCCTACGGCACCTCCCCGTCGCGTCTGCCGCCGGTGCTGATCCTGCAGGGCGATCTCGATCCCAAGACGCCCCTTGCCGGAGCCCGCGCCCATGCGGATCGCTTCCGCTCCGCCGGGCCGGTGCGTTTGGTCACCGTCGAGGACGCCCCTCATTTCATCCTGCTGACCGCTCCCGACTGCGCCGTGCGCGAGATGCGTGCCTTTACGCGCGGTGTCCGGGTGGGCGAGGCCGTGTGCAGTCTGAACCGTGGGCCGGTGCAGTCCGATTAACGGCTTGAAACCCCGCGATTCCGGAACCGGCAGGACCACGAGATCGTTGGGGCTCTGATCGATTGCGTATTCGATGGTCCACCAGTGAGCTACCGATGAACCGGCTTCTTCCCCTCACCACCGCGCTCGTTCTGAGTTTGGGCCTGCCCCAGGTCGCCGCCGCCCAGAATAACGGCCACGGCAATAGTGGTCACGACAAGCGCGACCGGGGCTCCGAACGGGACCCTCAGGACCGCGACGATCGCGGCAATGACCGTAGCGAGCGACGGGCCGAGCGCCGGGACGACAACCGAAATGTCCGTGTCGAGGCGCGCCGCGAGGACCGCCAGGAACGCAAGGGCGATCGCGACCGCCACGAGCGCCGTACGGAGCGGGCGGATGATCGTCGGGTCGTCATCGCCGGTGAGGATGGCCGGCCCGTTATCCTGCTGCGCCGGAATCGCGACCGCGGCCTGATCAATGGCTGTCCGCCGGGACTGGCCCGCAAGGACAACGGCTGCCTGCCGCCGGGTCAAGCCCGGCGACTGGCGACGCCGACCCGCCTCGATTCGCTGTGGAACGCCCGCAACGACGAGTTCAGCTACCGCTATGAGGACGGCTATCTGTATCGCCGCGACACCCGGGGGTCGCTGCTGGGCTATATCCCGGTGCTGGGCGGGGCCCTGTCACGCGGGAATCCTTGGCCAGCCCAGTATGACTACCAGCCGGTGCCGACCTATCTGACCAACTATTACGGCCTGAACGACCGCAGCGCCTATCGCTACGCGGACGGCACGGTCTACGGCATGGACCCGAAGACCCAGGCCATCACCCAGGTCGTCGCGCTCCTGACCGGTCAGAATCCGACCGTCGGCCAGCCGATGCCGGCCGGCTATGACATCTACAACGTCCCCAGTGCCTACCGGGACCAGTACGTCGACACGGCGTCCCGCCAGTTCCGCTACAATGACGGCTACGTCTATCAGGTCGATCCCAAGACGCGCCTGGTCCAGGCCGTCATCCAGCTTCTCACCTGATCCCGCGACCGGAGCCATCGACAATGACACGCTATCTGCGCTGGGCCCTGGCCCCTCTTGCGGTTCTGAGCCTGGCGGCCTGCGGAGGTGACGGCGGCAAGTCCGACAGCACGACCGAACCCTCGTCCCTGACCCTGGCCGCCACGCTCCAGGATGACGAGGCCTTCGGCACCCTCAAACAGGTGCTGACCAATGCCGGCCTGATCGAGGTGCTCGAGGGTACCGGACCCTATACGGTGTTCGCCCCCGCCGACGCCGCCTTCACCACGGCCGGCAGCGACACCGACTTCACCGCCGAGGCCATGCGCGCCCCGGCCGCGGCCCTGCTGCGGGCCCACATCGTGCCGGGGGCCCTGACCCGGGCCGACATTGGCGCGGCCATCGACAGCGGTGGCACCGGCACGATCCAGATGCGCACCATGGCCGACACCCTGCTGAGCTTCACGCGCGACGGCGACGCCCTGGTGGTCACCGCTCCGGACGGGGCCCGGGCGCATCTGACGGGCAGCGAGGCGCTGGTCAGGAACGGTGTCGTCCAGCCGATCGACGCCCTGCTGATCCGACCCACCCCGGTGGACTGACCGAAAGCCGAGCAGGCGATCGGCGGCCCTCCGGGCGGGGTCCGGCACGGCACCACCCCCGCATTGTCGCACTGCGAAAACCGTGCCACGCTCACGCCTGGATTGTGAGGGGCCGTGGATATATTCAGCTTTTCAGGGCGGTCCCCCCGCATGGATTTCTGGCTGGTCAGCGTCGGCCTGACCTTCGTGCAGTCCCTTGTCCTTATCCTGTTCGCTTTTCTGATCCTGCCATCACTGGCCTCCTCCACCCTCGCTCTCTCCGGCCACGCGGTGCCCGTCGCCGCCATCGCGGGGCTGGTCATCAACCTGGCCTTTCTCTGGCCGATCACTGCCGTCGCCGTTCGCCGCTCACACGACCGAAACCTGTCGGGCTGGTGGTACGGGACCTACGTCATCGTCGGGATCGGTCTGGACCTGTGGCGTCTGTCGTCGCCGACATCGGCCATCGCTGTCGCCGGGACCAATGTGAATGTCGCGGGTGCCCTGACCCTGGGGTCCTGGGCCGTCGGCCTCGTGTTCCTGCTGGTGCTCGGAGTCCTGCCGGGAACGCCCGGACACAACCGCTTCGGGCCCTCACCCCACAGCCGCCACCGGAACTACCGGGCACCGCTCGTGGACCGGCCCGGCGAGCCGCCGATCGCGGATGAACCCGCCCCCCTGCGCTGATCTGCCCGCCGGACGTGCGCCCCCCCCTTCCCGTCCTGTCCCTGCCGGGGCATGAGTCCCCCATGTCTTCCCACCTGCCGACCCGGCCCCGCTCGCCTCGCACGCCCCCGCCCGCGGTGCGGGGCGAGCCGGTCGGGTTCACCGGGGTCAGGCTGAGCACGTCCCAGGCGCACAAGGCCCTGACCGAGGCCGCGGATCGCATCGCGCCGCGGCGCAGACCGTGGGCCCGCGATCCGATCAACATCCTCGCCGTGTCCGGCGGGGCGGCGGGCGGAGCCTTCGGGGCCGGGTTGCTCGTCGGCCTGACCCGGGTCGGGCGGCGACCGGCCTTCGCCGTGGTCACCGGCATCAGCACCGGGGCGCTGATCGCGCCCTTCGCCTTCCTCGGACCGGCCTGGGACGACCGCCTGGCCAACGCCTTCACCGGCGGCCTGGCCCAACGGCGGCTGGGTCTGCTGGGGTTGATCCCGGGTCGACGCGCCGGGCTCTATCCGGTCGCCGCCCTGGACGGCCTGATCGAACCCTTCATCGACGCGGACGTGTTGAAGGCGGTCGCCGAGGCCCATGCCGCCGGCCGGCGGTTGTTCGTCGGCACCACCGACCTGGACCGTCAGCAGGCCAGTATCTGGGACATGGGGGCCATCGCCAGCCAGGGGCAGGCCGAAGGCAAGGGCGAGGCCGCCCTCGCCCTGTTCCGCACCGTGCTCGCGGCCTCGTCCAGCCTGCCGGGCCTGTTCCCGCCGCGGCTGATCGCCTGCGAGAGCAACGGCGAAATCTATCACGAGATGCATGTCGACGGTGGCGTGGCCACGCCGCTGTTCGTGCTGCCCGACGCCCTGCTGCGCTGGAAGCAGGTCGGACGGCGACTGCGAGGCGGTCGGGTCTATATCATCGTCAACATGGTGCTGGCCCCCGCACCCCAGTCGACGCCGGACAAGGCCGCGGCCGTCGCCATTCGCAGCTTCGACACCATGCTGCGCTTCTCCTACCGGCAGGCCATCAGCGCGGCCGCCGCCTTCTGTGCCGGAGCCGGTCTGCCGCTGGACGTGGCCTCGGTTCCGGCCCGTTCGACGATCGGCAATGGTCTCAGCTTTGAAACCGCGACCATGCGCGAGACCTTTGACGCCGCCGTGGCGAGCGCCGCGGATCCGGATGTCTGGGTTCCCGCCACGCCCGCCCCCCTGAGCCTGGCCGATCTGTTGACCTGGCCGTTTGGCGGAGAGGGTGACGAAGACGGGGACCGCTAGGCTGACCGGGCGCGTCCGGTCGAAGCGAAATCCGGCAGGTCAGCCGACCTCGCGCGCTGGCTCCGCCGCGGCATCCAGGGCAGCGTCGATCCCTTCCAGCAGCGTCAGGGCCGTGATCGGCTTCGGAAGATGAAGATCGGCCCCGGCCGCCAGCGAGTCCTGGCGGTGCCGGACCATGGCGTTGGCACTCAACATGATCAGCGCAGCGCGTGGCGCGTCCGGCCGACCCTGTTCCAGCGCCCGGATGGCGCGCGTCGCCGCCAGCCCGTCCATCACCGGCATCTGCATGTCCATCAACACCACGTCGAACGTCTCGCGCTCGAAGGCCGCGACCGCCTCGGCCCCGTTCTCGACCGTGACCAGGGTGGCGACCCGACCCGCCAGGATCAACTGCACCACCCGCTGGTTGACCGGATGGTCCTCGGCCAGCAGGACCCGCGGCCCGTCGGCACAGACCGGCATGGCCTCCGACGACGCCGGATTTTCCCGGATCAGACCCTGACGGGCGTCGTGCTCCTCCAGCGAGCGGATGCGGGACATCGGCAGGGTCACGCGGAACAGACTGCCCCGGCCAGGCTCCGAGCGGGCCTCAATGTCGCCGCCCATCAACTCGACCAGCGAGCGGCAGATCGACAGCCCCAGGCCGGTCCCGCCGAAGCGCCGGGTGATGGTGCCATCGGCCTGACTGAAGCGCTGGAACATGCTGGCCGCAAATTCGGGGCCGAAGCCGACGCCCGAATCCTCGACTTCCAGCGTCAGCAGCGCCGTGCCCTCCCAGGGATGATTGTCCTGAATGTCCATCTCGACACGGATCCGGCCGGTCTCGGTGAATTTGACGGCATTGGACAGCAGATTGCCCAGCACCTGTTTGATCCGGGTGCTGTCGCCGAGAAAATCGCCGCGCGCCGTCGCGCCGCGCTCGACCACGAAATCGAGGCCCTTGGCCTCCGCGCGTCCCCGCATCAGATCGATGACGGAATCGACCTCGGCAGCCAGGTCCATCTCGTGAATCTCGATGTCCAGCTGGCCGGCCTCAACCTTGGAGACGTCGAGGATATCGGACACCAGCCGTTCCAGCGTGACACCGGACTGTTCGATCAGCCCGACCATCTCGCGCTGCCCCTCCGTCAGGCCGGTCCGCTCCAGGGCTGCGGCGATGCCGATAATCCCGTTCAGCGGCGTGCGGATCTCGTGACTCATATTGGCCAGGAATTCACTCTTGGCCAGGCTGGCTGCCTCGGCCGCCTCCCGGGCCGCGGCCATTTCGCGTTCGACCGCCTGGCGTTCCGTGACGTCCCGCGCCACGGCGAAGACCCGTGCGTTCGCGCGCCGCGCCCGCCATTCCAGCTGACGATAGCTGCCGTCGGCGTGGCGATAGCGATTGACGAAACCGATGACCTCGCCCTCCGGCTCCTGCTGGTTGAGCCGCTCCATATGGGCCAACGTCGCCTCGACGTCGTCCGGATGAACCAGCGGCAGCAGCGGTCGGCCCTCCAGCTGATCCAGGGGGTAGCCGAGCATGGCCTCCCAGGCCCGGTTCAGTTTGACGAACCGACCCGCCAGATCGCGAATACACAGCAAATCCAGCGACACATCGAAGAAGCTGGCCATATCCTGCGACAGCCCGTCCCGGACACCCGGCCCGACCGGACTCTCGTCGCCCGCCGGCCCTTCGGCCACGGAATCGTTCGACGGTCTTCTGGGCATCGAGGGAACGACTCCGGCGAGATCGGGCTGCAGACGGGTCACCCTAGGAGCGTGACGGTTAACCCCACCCTTCCGGCCAGGGAATTTTGCGTAGTAGTGCCTATCGGCTTCAGATCGGGGGCGGTTCCGGAACCAGCGGTCCGAATATTCGCCCGGCCGATACCTTCAGCGCCGCGTCTGCCTCGTCCATCGTCGCCGGAACCCCCAGATCGACCAGGCTGGTGACCCCGTGTTCGGCAATCCCGCAGGGCACAATGCCGCTGAAATGACCCAGATCGGGCTCCACATTCAGGCTGATCCCGTGAAAGCTGACCCATTTGCGGACCTTGACCCCGATAGCGGCGATCTTGTCCTCGCGGCTCCAGCCCGCGCCCCGGCGCTCGACCCAGACCCCGACCCGGCCGTCACGGACCCCGGCCTCGACCCCGAAGGCGGCCAGGGACCCCACCAGCCACTGTTCCAGCCCCCGCACGAAGGCGCGCACGTCGCGGCCGCGCTGGTTCAGGTCCAGCATCACATAGGCCACCCGCTGTCCGGGCCCGTGATAGGTGAACTGCCCGCCCCGACCGGTCCGGTGCACCGGGAACCGGCCCGCATCCAGCAGATCGGCGTCCCTGCTCGATACCCCTGCCGTATAGAGGGGCGGATGCTCCAGCAGCCAGATCAGCTCCGGAGCGTCCCCTGCCGCGATCGCGGCCGCCCGGGCCTCCATCGCCTGCACGGCGGCGGGATAGTCGACCGCCGCGGTCGAGACCGCCCAGCCCACGGGCCGGCCGTCGGAACGAATCAGGCGCGAAGGCTCGGGATTTAACGTGTGCGAAAGCATGACGCTTCAATGTGGGTCCTGAGGGCCCCATGCAAGATGAACCGTCCGCGCAGACCCCAGTATCAGAGTGCGTTGTGAGCCAGATCGAAGCTGTCGATGTCGAGATTTCCGTCGTCCTGGGCCGATCGGTCCTGCCGATGAGCCAGCTGCTGCGCATGGGCCGCGGGGCCGTGATCCCGCTCGACGCCTCGGAACATGACGAGGTCTGGATCCTGGCCAACAACCATCCGGTCGCCCGGGGCGAGATCGAGATCCGGGAAGATCGCATCGCCATCACCGTGACCCGCACTGCCGACGTCTATGATTTCATGGCCGGCGCCGCCTGATCGCCGGTCGGCGTTCAAAAGCCCGTCACTTTCCGTCTGGCGTCGCCCGTGTCCGGGAAAACCGGGACCGTAGCCGCCAGGTGGATTGTCCTCTTCCCTTTCGCTGATCTCTCCGCTATTGCCCCCGCTCCGATGCGAGCGGTCGTGGCGGAATTGGTAGACGCGCAGCGTTGAGGTCGCTGTGGGGCAACCCGTGGAAGTTCGAGTCTTCTCGACCGCACCATCTGGCTAGACAGGACGAGTTACCGGCTGGATCAGGCTGTACCAATCAGGGAGGCAGACACGTGAAAAACACGGACTCCGCCACCCTGAGCCGGATCAAGGGCAGTGACCCCCTCGTCGAGGACCATGCGGCCCTCGACGAGGACTACGTCCTGACGGCCACCTTCGTCGAAAAGGTCGTCGACGCCGCGGATGACGGCGACGGCCAGCGACTCCGCTCCCTGCTGGAAGACCTCCACCCGGCCGACGTGGCCGACCTGATGGGGTTCCTGACGTCCGAACATCGCGGCGTCGTGGTGTTGTGGCTACCAGCCGAACTGCTGGCCGAGACCCTGCCGGAGCTGGATGACGGCATCCGCGAGGAGGTGCTGGAACGGGTCCCCCACCTGATCCTCGCCGAGGCGCTGCAGGAACTCGATTCCGACGACGCCGCGGCGGTGGTCGAAGACCTCGAGGACGATCAGCGCGAACGCGTCCTGGCGGCCATGCCCGAGACGGATCGCGCCGCGATCGAATCCTCGCTGGGCTATGCCGAGGATTCCGCCGGCCGCCTGATGCAGCGCGAGGTCATGGCCGCACCCCAGTTCTGGACCGTCGGCGACACCATCGATCACGTTCGCGGCCAGACCGACGACCTGCCCGAGCTGTTCTTCGACATCTATGTCGTCGATCCGCTGAACCGTCCGGTCGGCGGCGTGCCGATCAGCTGGCTGCTGCGGGCCAAGCGCAATGTAAAATTGTCGGAATTGATGGAGCCGATCAACGAGATCTCCGTCGGCACCGACCAGGAAGAAGTCGCCTACATCTTCGAGAAATATCACCTGATCTCGGCCCCGGTAATCGACGACGCCGGGCGGCTGGTCGGCCAGATCACGGTCGATGACATCGTCAACATCATCCAGGAGGAGAACCGCGAGGACATCCTGCGCCTGGCCGGTGTCAGCGACGAGGGCCGGGACGGCAGCGTGATGGACATCGTCCGGTCGCGTATCCCGTGGCTGATCATCAACCTGGGTACGGCGGTGGTCGCCTCCTCGGTGATCGGCCTGTTCCAGCGCCAGATCGAGACCCTGGTGGCACTGGCGGTGCTGATGCCGATCGTCGCCTCCATCGGCGGCAACGCCGGGACCCAGGCCCTGACCGTCGCCGTCCGGTCGCTGGCGGCGCGCGAACTGACCGCGGCCAACGCCCTGCGCATCGTCCGCCGCGAGGTCGTGGTCGGCCTGACCAACGGCGTCACCCTCGCGGTGCTGCTGGCCGGGATCGCCGCCATCTGGTTCGGCAAGCCCATGCTGTCGCTGGTTATCGGCCTGTCGGTGATCGTGAACCTGTTCGCCGCCTCGCTGGCCGGAACCCTGATCCCGCTGGCGCTGGACAAGCTCGACCGCGACCCGGCCGTTTCGTCTCCCGTGTTCGTCAGCTGGATCACCGATACTGTAGGCTTTTTCGTCTTCCTGGGCCTGGCCGCCCTGGTGCTGATCTAGGACGGGCGGCGCGCGGCCCGCTGCTTGCTGGTTCCCCGGTTGGGCGAACGCGCCCGTCTCGATTTGGGTCAGTCTGTTGTCCGAAGTGACCACGAAACACATGAAAGTCTCCCGTGAGGGCGTTGTCCTCATCAAGAGTTTTGTCGGCTTCCGTTCCAGGGCCGTCCGCGGCGAGGATGGACGCTGGGTGATCGGCTACGGCCATACCGCGTCGGCCCGCGAGGGCCTGACCGTGGCCGAGCCCGATGCTGAACTGCTGCTGCAGTACGACCTTCTGCCTGTCGTGAACGGGCTCAATCGCGGTATCTCGCGCCCGGTCAACCAGCATCAGTTCGACGCCCTCGCCAGCTTTGCCCTGTCCATTGGGGTTGATCGCTTTCTCGGTTCGGACGTGCTGCAGCGCCTGAACGACGGCCTGCCGACCCAGGCCGCCGATGCCCTGATCGGCTGGCCGGCCCCGGTGCCGCTGGATGCTGCGACCCGCCGTCGCGTCGCCGAACGCGCGCTGTTCAACGCCGACCCGAATCAGCCCGTTCATCTCGCTGACCTGTTGATCGCACCGCTGGCACCGCCGGCCGCGGAACCGGCGGCGACCGGGGCACCCGTGGCCGCCGTTGCTGCCCGCGCGGCCGCCGTCGCCACCCTGCTGGGCGAGCCCGCCGGGTCCGATGAGGCCGCGGCCCCCGCCGAGGCGATGGAATCCGTGCCGGACGCGCCTGCGCCGGCGGCCACTCCGGAACCGACGCCGACCCGGCCGGACGCGTCGACGGTACCCCATACGCCCCCACCGACCCCGATCCCGGATCAACCCCTGGCTCCGGCCTTCACCTCGGTCCCGGCCAGCATGCACCTGCAGCGCTACTCGCCGTACGCGGCGGGGAATGTGGGTCCGCTGCCCGACCTGACGGTTGCCGCTGCGACACCGGCCACGCCGCCCTCGCCTGCCGAGCCGGCCGCGCCCGACGCTCCGGCGGCACCGGTCGCTTCGGTCGCCATGAGCATCAGGATGGCGATGGTGGTCGAACAGGGCGTCTCCACGACCGACGCGCCGATCGTCTCCGAACCCGTCCAGGAACCGGCCCCCGCCGCGCCGGTCCCGTCCCCGGTTCCGCCGGCCGAAGACGTGGTCACGGTTCCGCCGGCCGATGAGACGGTCGTGACACCGTTTGCCGCCCCGGCCGTCGCACCGGTCGCGGCCCCGACCCTGGTTCTGACGCCCGCGTCCACCGACCCGGCTCCGGTCGACAACCGGCCCGCCTGGCCCGAGACCGAGCGCCAGGAGCCCCCGGCGAACCAGGAGCCCCTGTTTGTGGAGGAGCCGGCCGTATCCGTCCTGCGCCACGAGATGGAGACCGACGGACCGGCCCGGTTCGAGAAGAGCCAGACCGGTGCCTTTCTGATCATGGGGGGTGTGGGCCTGCTGGCCAGCGCCTTCTCGGCCGCAGCTTTCCGGCTGGCGCTGGAAGAACCGTCGCCGATGGGCGAGACGACCGTCGTCGCCTGGACCCTGGCTGTAATCGGTGGTGTCTGTGTGGTCGTGTCGTCGCTGAACCTCTACATGCGCTGGGGTCGCGCCCAACGGGACGACACCGGGCCCAGTTAGGGTTTTGCACCCGCTCCCGGCTGGTGCTACGCCCGGCCCATGAGCATCCCGAACGCCCCCCAATCGATGGAATTCGGCCTTGGCGAGACCGCCGACGCCATTCGCGACACCACGGCCCGCTGGGCAAGCGACCGGCTGGCCCCGATGGCTGCCGAGATCGATGAAACCAATACCTTCCCCCGCCACCTCTGGCCCGAAATGGGTGAGCTAGGCCTGCACGGCATCACGGTCGAGGAACAGTTCGGCGGGCTCGGCCTCGGCTATCTCGAACATGTCGTCGCCATGGAGGAGGTGTCGCGCGCCTCGGCCTCGGTCGGCCTCAGCTACGGGGCCCACTCCAACCTGTGCGTCAACCAGATCCGGCGCTGGGGCAGCGAGGACCAGAAGCGGAGATATCTGCCGAAGCTGATCTCGGGAGAGCACGTCGGCTCGCTGGCCATGTCCGAAGCGGGGTCCGGCTCCGACGTGATGTCGATGCGCACCCAGGCGGTGAAGACCGGTGACCGTTACGTGCTGAACGGTACCAAATTCTGGATCACCAACGCCCCCTCGGCCGACACCCTGGTGGTCTATGCCCGTACCGGCGACGGCAATGGCGGAGTCACCGCCTTCCTGATCGAACGGGGCATGAAGGGGTTCAGCGTCTCGAAGAAGCTGGACAAGATGGGCATGCGCGGCTCGGATACCGCCGAACTGGTGTTCACGGACTGCGAGGTCCCGGAAGAGAACGTCATGGGTCCGGTCGGCGGCGGTGCCGGCGTCCTGATGAGCGGCCTCGACTATGAGCGCGCGGTGCTGTCAGCCGGCCCGCTGGGCATCATGCAGGCGGCGCTGGACGTGGTGCTGCCCTATGTCCGCGAACGCAAACAGTTCGGCAAGCCGATCGGTTCGTTCCAGCTGATGCAGGCCAAGGTTGCCGACATGTATGTCGCCCTGAATTCGGCCCGGGCCTATGTCTATGCCGTGGCCCGCGCCTGCGACCAGGGCAAGACCACCCGCTACGACGCCGCCGGGGCGATCCTGCTGGCGTCGGAGAATGCGGTGAAGGTGTCGCTCGAGGCGGTCCAGGCCCTCGGCGGGGCCGGCTACACCAAGGAGTGGCCGGTCGAGCGGCTGGTGCGCGACGCCAAGCTGTACGACATCGGCGCGGGAACCAACGAGATCCGCCGCTTCCTGATCGGGCGGGAACTTCTGGGCAGCTGAGGAACCGGCCGGCGTCGCGTCGGTTTTCTCCCCCGAAGCCGTCGCGTGATGCCCGCACGTGCCGCGTCCGGCGCACGGCCGCCGGCGGCACGTTTCAGCCGGCCCGGCGACACGCCGCGGCCGAAATTGTGCGGCGCGCCTCCGGAAACAGTCCGGCTGATGATCCGGGAGGCGGTTGCGGATCGGGCCGGTACCCCGTGGCCGGGTTTGTCGGACCACACGGATCACGATTGATCCCCCGGTTCCGTTCGATTCGTCGGGTCGGCCTGTAGCGCCGGAGGCTCGCCCCCCCTACCTGTTGCATCGGCCCTCCTGGCCAGGACTCTCCACTTGACCATGACGCCCCCCCCGATCCTGTCGCCTGACGCCAAGCGAACGCTTTCCGAGGTGATCGAGAGTCTGGGCTATGGTGACAATCCGAAGCTGACTCTCGCCGAGGTTGTCGAGGCGTTCGGCGAACGGGCTTTCGGGGCGCTGATGCTGATGCTGGCCCTGATGTCGCTTCTGCCCTGGCCGCCCGGGGGCAAGGCGGTGTTCAGCGTGCCGATCATGCTCCTGTCCCTTGAACTGGCCATCCAGCGTCAGACCGTATGGCTTCCGCGCTGGCTGCTGCGCGTCTCGGTCAGCCGGGCGGCCTATCGCAAGGCCAGCGGCGGTCGGGTGCTGCGGGCGATACGCGCCATCGAGCGACTGACCCGCCCGCGCCTGCCCATTCTGACCGGAGAGCTGGCCGATGTGATCACCGGGATCATCTGCTTCGTCCTGGCGGTGATGCTGGCCCTGCCGGTTCCCCTGGGCGACATGCTGCCGGCCCTGACGATCGCCATCTTCGGCCTGGCCATCACCCAGCGTGACGGCCTCGCCGCGTTGGTCGGCGGCATCGGCACGGTGGTGTGCGGCGTCTATGTGATGCTGGTCTGGACCACGGTAGTCGCGGTGGTGACGGGCCTGCTGAACTGGGTCAACCGCCTGCTCTGACCCCAAACGGAAGCGCCGGAGGGGTTTCCCCCTCCGACGCTTGTTTGGACCTGAACGCGTTAGTTGCGGAACAGCGACAGAACGAGCTGCGGCGACTGATTGGCGATGCCCAGGGCCTGCACTCCGAGTTGCTGCTTTGTCTGCAACGCCTGGAGTTTGGCACTTTCCTTCGCCAGATCGGCGTCGACCAGGTTGCCTACCCCCGCTTCCAGTGCGTCCGTCAGCTTGCCAACGAACGTATTGTGGGTCGTGAGCGCTTTCGAGGAGGTTCCGAGGCGCGCGAGTGCGCCCGAAACAGCATCGATGGAATCGTTCACGGCAGTGAGGGAGGCCGTGGCGGCCGACAGGGTGTCGATCGCCTGGCTGGTCGAAACGGAGACGTTGGTCGATCCCAGAGCCATGACCTCGGCGGCCACGGTCAGGGTGGATGTACCGCTCACATTGGCCAGGGCCGCGAAACCGCTCGCGCCGGTCTCCAGCAGGTTGACCCCGTTGAATTCCGCGTTTGAGGTTACACTGGCGATCTGGTCGCGAAGGGCTTTGAAATCCTCGTTCAACGCGGACCGTGCCGCAGTCTTCAGCGACGAATCCGTCGCTGCCAGAGCCTTCTCCTTCATCTGGAGCAAGAGGTCGGAGACCGTCTCGCCCGCCGCCAGCGCCACATCGACCGCGGCAACGCCACGATCGAGCGACTGTTTCACCGCGCCCAACGCGCCGATGTCGGCCCGTTGACCCTGGGCAATCGCCCAGATGGCCCCGTTGTCCTTGGCACTGGAGACCTTTTTGCCGGTGTTGATCCGGCTCTGGGTCATTTCCAGCTGGGCGTTGGTCGCGTTCAGGTTCTGGAGCGCAATCATTGCGCCCACGTTGGTGTTCACCGATGTCATCGGCGGCTCCTTCCATTCTGGAGGTGGGAAACGGCCTTCTGGCCGGCGAACCGGTTCTGGCTCGGGAAGGTCCAACGCAAGAAAAGGGCCGACACCAATGGCGCCGACCCTGTTTGTTTTCAATATCTTGCGGTGTGGTCTCGGCCAGCCCGGCAAGTCCGACCCGGCTCCGGCGCCCCTGTTTGCCTAGTCGTGCAGCGTAATCAGGCCGCGGCCTGTTCGGGTCCCGCCAGCCCCTGCATGACCATGCGATTGATGTCGATCAGCGTCTGGAAATCATCGTCCCCACGCATGATCAGCGACGAATGCCGCCCGACGAACAGGCTGATCGAGATGATCTGGGCCCGCAACGGCTTGGCCATCGCGTTGCCGGGATCGCTGCAGTCCGTCGCCAGTGTCGACCAGAGCCGCCGGTTCCAGTCGAGCGCATCGATCCGCGTCTTGATGTCCGAGGTGTCAACCGTCGCCGCGTGCATCAGGGCACGCGTCACCTGGCCGAACAGCCGGTACTCCATCGCCCGGGGGGATTCAGCCCTCGTCGAGGCTGTCTTGTACGCCTGAAGGGACATTGCCCAACCTCTGCTCTTCGTAATCAACCAGTTTTCGGGTCGCCATAAGGGCCTTGTAGTACTCCCGGGCCAGAACGTGCCGTGACGCCGCAATACAGTCCGACATTACGTCCGGGTTTTGGGTGGCGCTCATAAACTCCGACAGTCGCTGGGCGAACTCATCGAAGAATTTGGGGGCCGATATCTCGTCCAGGTACATCATCATGACCGGGAAATAGATGCGCCTTGCCGGTGTGGTGACCTCGCTGGACTGCATGATGTCCTTCTCGCGAAGAACGCTGGCCTTGTTCTGCAGGATCAGAACGCCCCGGCGATCACCGTTCTGGACGACGGCCCCGTTGAGCACGAACTTTTCGCCGGGCTTGAGCGACAGTTTGAGCGGCATTTCCGGGAAATCTCCAACTGGCCCGCAGGATGAAGCTAGGGGCACGGGTGACAACAGACGTTAAACAGCCGTGGTTAACCATCCCTTGTGAAACCGCCAATCAGTTCCGGAACGTCGCAGGCTCGCCGCGCGTTGGTTGCCTGAACAGGAGGCGGCGATGACAGGCCCGGCGACCGAACCCGATGAGCAGGATCAGTCCGAGATCTTCGACGAAACCCATATCGACGACGAGGGCGAAGGCGATCTCCTTCTCGACGAGGCCGGGCCGGTGCTGGATGTGACCCGTGCGGACGGTGACGGCGACGACGATGACGACGAGCCATCCGGCACGGAGGCCGGCGATCCCGAGCGTCGCCAGGCGTCGGACCGCATCGAGGCGGAAGCCGATGTTCTGCTGGGCCAGCCGGGGCGAAGCCGCGACGACGACGATGATGACGGTGACCCGTCCGCCCCCGGCGAAATCGAACTGGTCTACACCGGACTCATGCGTGAGGTGCGCGGAGCCCAGGCCAGCGCCGCCCACTGGGAAGCCAAACGCCTGTCCGACGATGACATCGCCGATCTCGGCTACGGCCCGGACACCGCCGCCGCCCCCATCGATGCCGACCCGGCCCCTTGAAGGAGACCGTCCATGACCAGCGCAAACGACCCTCGTGATTCCGATGTCAACGCCCCCGCCAGCCGCCCGGCACCGCGCCAGCACGGCAAACCCGATCAGCTGCGCGAAGATGAGCGCAAGGCTGAAAACCGGCAGGAGGCCCTGATCGATGAAGCGGTGGAAGAGACCTTTCCCGCCAGCGATCCGCCGGCCCCCAAGCACATTACCTGAGCCGGAGATTCAAACTGATCGTTGTTAACCCGGGGGCGGATCGGCTAGGCCTCTCTCCAGATTGAGCGGAGCATCCGATGAAGCGGCCCACCGAGCGGTTCGAAGGCACGTCGAACTATATCGCCACCGACGACCTGAAAATCGCGGTCAACGCCGCCGTTGCCCTGGAGCGACCGCTACTGATCAAGGGCGAGCCGGGCACCGGCAAGACCGTTCTCGCCTATGAGATGGCCGCCGCCCTGAACGCGCCCCTGATCACCTGGCACATCAAGTCGACGACCAAGGCGCACAACGGCCTGTACGAGTACGACGCCGTTTCCCGCCTGCGCGACAGCCAGCTGGGCGAGGCGCGGGTCCATGACGTCCGCAACTATCTGAAGCCGGGCAAGCTGTGGGAGGCCTTCACCAGCCCGGTGCGTCCGGTGCTGCTGATCGACGAGATCGACAAGGCCGACATCGAATTCCCGAACGACCTGCTGCAGGAACTCGACCGGATGGAATTCTTCGTCCACGAGACCGGCGAAACCATTCGCGCTGCCGTGCGTCCGGTCGTGGTCATCACCTCGAACAATGAAAAGGAACTGCCCGACGCCTTCCTGCGCCGGTGCTTCTTCCACTTCATCCGCTTCCCGGACGATCAAACGATGAAGGCCATCGTCGATGTCCATTTCCCGGGCATCAAGCCACGGCTGGTCTCGGAGGCCCTGAAGACCTTCTACGAGATCCGTGACACGCCGGGCCTGAAGAAAAAGCCGTCCACCTCGGAGCTGCTCGACTGGCTGAAGCTTCTGCTGGTCGATGACATCGATCCCGAGACCCTGCGCGAGAAGACCCCCAACAGGCTGATCCCGCCGCTGCACGGTGCCCTGCTGAAGAACGAGCAGGACGTCCATCTGTTCGAGCGGCTGGCCTTTCTCAGTCGCCGCGAAGGGGCGCGCCCCGGAACCTGAATCGACCCGGCGCCGCCAGAGAAATTACCGCGATTTCACTGGATTGCCGGCAGAAAGGGGCCACGATAGCCGCATGAACAGGAACCGGCGGCAATGACACGTCCCCTCTTCGTCATGATCTGCGCCCTGGCCGCCCTCACCGCGGCCTGTGACGGCGAACGCACGATCCGGATTTCGAGCACCCATACCGGGCAGGACGGGCCGCATGGCGTGCTCAAGGTCGTTGAGGCCCTGCAATGTCCCCAGACCATGGGCAGCCTGACCCGCAAGGGCTCGGCGCGTGACGGCGGCACCGTCTGCACCTATGTCGGGGCCAAGGGGGCCGAGGTCAGCCTGCATCTGATCCGGCTGGAGAATGCCTCGGTCGACTCGGTGCTGCAGGCCTTCCAGACCCGGCTCTCTCACGAAATGCCGCTGACCATCGCCCGCCTGCGCGCCGCCGAGGAAACCGCCGCCGCGGAAGCCGCCCGGGCCGATGCGGACGCGGCCCGGGCCGACGCCGATGCCGCCCGCGCCGAGGCAGCGGCGGCGGGCGAGCACACCACGGTTCAGATGCCCGGCGTTCACATCGAGACCCGCGGCGACGACGCCAACGTCAAACTGCCGGGCATCGACATCGAATCCCGGGGAGACCGGTCCAGTGTGCGCATCGGCGGGATCAACATCCAGTCCAGCGACGGCTCGGGACGGGTCAATATCCGTGCGGGCGAGGACAACGTCAGCATCCAGTCCCATGCCGACAGTACCGAGGTCCGTACCAGCACCGGCGGCGAGTCGACCCGGGTCACCTGGGTGCTGAATGACCCCGAGGCGTCAGAGAACGGCTGGCGTCTGGTCGGCTATGAAGCGCGCGGTCCGAAGGGCGGTCCGATCGTGGTCGCCACGGTCCGCTCCAGGGACAGCGAGCGCGGCCGCGCCTTCGCCGATGCCCGCGAACTGGTGGCCCTTAACGTCGGACGTTAGACCATCCCTGTTGGCGGTCGAATCGACGGGGATGCCAAAACGGGTCCGGATTCAATCCGGCGCGAATTCTGCGCGGGTCGGATTTCATCCAGCCCACCCGAGGTCGCCCCCGGACGAGTTTTCACCGCGCGCCCTTGATCGCACGGCGCGGATGGGTCACCTGACCCTGCCCAACCGAGCAGGATTCCCGACCTTGGCCGAGCGCCCCAGAGCCACCCCCTCCAGCAAGGCCCCCCGTGCCTGGCAGCGGATGCTGTCCGGGCGGCGCCTCGACCTGCTGGATCCGTCGCCGTTCGACATCGAAATCGAGGACATCGCCCACGGCCTGGCGCGGGTTGCCCGCTGGAACGGCCAGACCACCGGCGAGAACGCCTTTTCCGTGGCCCAGCACTCCTGCGTCGTCGAGGAGATCGCGGCCCACATCAAGCCGGGCCTCGAGCCGAAATGGCGGCTGGCCGCCCTGCTCCATGACGCCTCGGAATATGTGATCGGCGACATGATTTCCCCGTTCAAATCCGCCCTTGGCGTCAACTACAAGGCGTTCGAGGCCCGGCTGGAGAGCGCCATCCACGTTCGCTTCGGCCTGCCGCCGAAAAGCCCCGTGGCCATCAAGACCCTGATCAAGAAGGCCGACCGCGCCTGCGCCTTCTTCGAGGCGACCCAGTTGGCCGGCTTCGAACGGGCGGAGTCCCTGCGGCTGTTCGGCACCCCGCCCGCGGGTTACGAACTGACCATCGACCCCCTGCCCGCCGCCGTGGCCCAGGCCCGCTACCTCGAGCGCTACCGCGTCCTCGCCGAGGCGGTCGGCATCCTGCCGGCCCCCGACGCCTGGCACACGGAGTAGGCGCATGCCGGGCGGCGAACAGGGCGTGCGAATCAGCCTTTCCGCCGTCGTCATCGCCCTGCGCGACCGTCGGGCCTGCGTGCTGACCACCGAAGGGGAGGACGGGGCTGCGGCCCTGCCGTTCGGCCCCTTCGTCCCGACCCGCGACCGCACCTTCGAACTGGCGCTCCGGGCCTTCGTCACGGCCCAGACCGGTTTCCATCTGGGCTTTGTCGAACAGCTGTACACCTTCGGGGATGCCGGACGGGATTCGCCGCGGGCCACGCCGGGACCCGATCACCGCCGCGAGGTCTCGATCGGCTACCTCGCCCTGACCGCCGACTCCGCCGCCGCCCCAACCGCCGACGCCCGCTGGACGCCGGTCCTGGACTTCTTTCCCTGGGAGGACCGCCGTCAGGGCGACGCCGGGGCCACCGGGGCCCTGACCGCCGGCCTGCGGGGCTGGGCGGGGGACGATGCCCGCCGCCTGTCGCGCTGCGACAGCCTGTTCGCCCTGACCCCGGCGCATCGCTGGAACGAGGGGCGGGTGCTGGAACGCTACGAGCTGCTGTACGAGGCCGGACTGGTGGCCGAGGCGGCCCGAGACCAGGAGCGACCGCTCCCCGCGACCGTCCCGGGACGCGCCATGGTGTCCGACCACCGCCGCATCCTGGCGACCGGCCTGGGCCGCCTGCGCAGCAAGCTGAAATACCGTCCGGTGCTGTTCGACCTGATGCCGCCGCTGTTCACCCTGTCCGAGTTGCAGGCCGCCGCGGAGGCCGTCGCCGGCCTGACCCTGCACAAGCAGAATTTCCGCCGGGGTGTCGAACGCACGGGCCTGGTCGAGGCCACCGGCCGGCTGTCGACCGGTACCGGCGGCCGCCCGGCTGAATTGTTCCGTGTTTCCAGCGTCGAGGGCCAGGGCGGCGAGGCCATGGGCCTGCCGCTTCCCGCCCAACGCTGACGACGGCGCTTTTCTTGCCCTGCCCGCTTGCGGCCCGGCTCCGCGCCCATTAGAGAAGCCCCTCGCTCGACCAAGCGACTTACGACCTCGCGGAGAGGTGGCAGAGTGGTCGAATGTACCGCACTCGAAATGCGGCGTGCCCGAGAGGGTACCGTGGGTTCGAATCCCACCCTCTCCGCCACCGGCCTTACAGCCCGTCGAAACAGCCGAATTTCCAGACCCGCAAGGGATGCTCGGCCTGGCCATTCTCCCTTCGGCGCGGCTTTGGCAGCCGCCGGGCGGACCGGCGCGCGCCCAGGGGCCTAGGGCAATTGCGTTTTGCGTCCGGGGGCGGATCAGCCGCACCACGGTTCTGGCGGTCGGGGACCTGATCACCCGGTGAACCGGCAAGGCCCCGATCGCAGATACCGTCGCTCGGGAAACACCATCCCGACTCGCCCCGGGCGGGCCGGCATCCCGCCGTTTCACCCGTTCCCGCCTAGCATCCGGACTTCAACCGACATACGCTCCGATCCGGAGGAGTGATGGCGCAGCGACTTACCGATCGGCAGCTGGAGTGTTTGCGGCTGTCCGCCACGATGACCGACAAGGACATCGGTCGGCACCTTGGCATCTCGCACCACACGGTCAGCCTGCACGTGCGCGAAGCCATGCGGCGACTCCAGGTCCCCTCGCGAAAGGCGGCGCTCCGCCTGATAGCATCTGATCCGCTATACGGGCCGGACGCTATAGCGCCCCGCGCCGGTCCGGTGCCTGTTCAGTTTGCGCCGGGCGATCCGGTCGACGACATGGAAGCGATGATCGGGGCCTCCGCCCGGACCTGGCCTCTGCCGCCGCCACCGCGGCGCAGCGTCCGGCTCGGGCTGATCCTCCTCTTCGCCGCCGTCGCCGCCCTGATCACGGTCGGTATAGTCAATGTGGTGTTCGGGGCCGTTGGAACCCTGGCCGCCCATGCTCCACCGAACGCTATCCTGACGCCTGACTAGTCCTCAAGCGTTAGGAGTCCAGGCGATGAACAACAGACATGTGGGGGTGCGGATTGCCCGTCGCCTCCAGTCCACCGAACACGCAGTCGACAAGGCGATGGTGGAGACCAGCGCGTTGATCCAGACCATGATCGAGGGGCGAAGGGATGCGGGCCTTGCCGCTGAGGTCGGACACCTCGCCCTGCTGGACATGGTGCGGGGCCTCAACCGGCTCGCCGAAGCCCGCAGCGCGGTGATTGACGGACACCAGGCGCTCGCCGATGTCGCATCGGCCCAGGGTGTCCGCTGGAGCCTCGAGGGCCCCCTCGAAGAGAAGACCCGCCCGTTTGTGATCGGGGCAATGGTCAGGGCCGCCTGATGCCGGTTCTGGAGCGGACATGAGCGCCGCCCAGTTCTCCGTCCTCGGCCTGAGCCTCATCTGCATCGGACTGCAGTTGTGGAAGGGGCGGAGCGCGGAGCGGATCGCCGCTGTCGCCTTTCTCGCCGCCCTGTTGATCACGCCGCTGGTGGACGGTTTTCAGATCGGCGGCTTGCGATGGGGGGTGGGTCTTCTGGCCGTCGGCCTGTTCGCCACCCTGGTCTGGCTGAGCCTGGTCGCTGATCGATGGTGGCTGGTCGCGGCGGCCGGGGTCCAGCTCCTGTCGATCGCCACCTACCTGATCGTCTTGCTGAACCCCGACATCCAGGTCTGGGCCAGCGTCTCGTTCCGCATCGTGGTGTGGACCGAACTCATGATGATCGGCCTGTTCGGCGTGTGGGAGTGTCGGGCCGCGCCCTATGCCCAGCCGACGCCGGTCGCGCTCTGATGCCCGGCGTCCAACGTCAATCCTTTCGCGGCCAGAACCGCAACCATCGTCCCGAGGGAGAGTAGTCAATGTCTGAAAGATGGACCTTCGCAAGAGCCGCCGACTTCTGGCACCGGCACTATCGGGCGGACCCCGAGGCGGTATGGGACCGTTTCATCTCCGCTGAAAAATTCATCCTCGACCGGACACCCCGGACGACGGACGAGGCGGAGATCATCTTCGAGGTCCTGCTCGAACAAGGCCTCGATGGCCGGGGTGACGGTCGAGACCTGAAGGCCCTGCAGTCCCTGCACCACTATGTGCGCCAACTTCACCATACCCTGATCGCCGCCTGAACCGTATTCACCCTCGCTTGCATTTGTCGGAAGTCCGCCAGCCCGCGATCCGCGTCACGCGGTGGCGAAGTGTTGACGCGCCCGGCTTGCTCCGCGGACTGGAAGTCGGCCATGATCTCTCCAGGAGATCCGAATGCCGCGCGCCATCGTCACCACAGACCCGGTTGACCTGTTCGTCGGCGAACGTCTGAAGGCCGCCCGATTGCAGGCCGGCCTGACCCAGGTCGATCTGGGTCAGGCGATGAACCTCAGTTTCCAGCAGATTCAGAAATACGAGCGCGGCACCAACCGTATCTCCGCCTCGATGCTGTACCGGGCCGGCAAGGCCCTCGGCACGCCCGTGGCCGACTTCTTTCCGCCGGAAGACCTCGACCTGAAGTCAAACGAGAGAATCGAATTGGGCGCGATCCGGGGGGGGACACCGCTGGCGGAGTATTTTCTCGCCATGGATCCGGCCCAGCGTGTCGTCCTGCTCCAGGTTGCCCAGGCGTTTGCGCAGGGCTCCCGCCAGTCGGGCCGCCAACCCGATCGCCCCTGACCGATACCTGCTCCTGTCCGTCGCCCCCCGCCAGCGGCGGTCCTGTGACCGGTCCGCAGGGCGGATCGCGGCCTGGCACCACGTACGGCTGTTCGGAGCCGGAAGGACGGCCTCGCCCCCTGGGGTGGACCGGAATGAAGGCCGGGACGCCATGGCAAAAGCCCGCCCGCGCCGTCACCGTCGTGGCCATAGTCCTCATCGCCGGATCGGACATCTACTGGTCGGGACCGAACAAGACTTGGGTCTGACCCATGGTTCCGGAGACGCGAGCGCGGGTCAGAAAACACCGGTCCACGACAGTGATCGTGGCCGGGTTGCATCAAAAAGCTGTCTTCCCCAGTGGCTTACGACCATACCCGCCGATGCCGGACAGGGCCCGAAACGCACGAAATCCCTCAAGCGACCACACCAAATTCTGGACTTTATGTCTTGACCTTGACCGCCCCTTAAGAGATTAAGGCAATAGAAAGCCACCTGCAGACGGCACGTTAAGCGTGTATAATCGGCGGCAACCCATAAAAATGCACGGAACTTTTTAGATGAACCTCGCAGAACGCAAAATGCTCGAACAACTAAAGCGTGGGCGGGGCGAATATGGGGTCGTCTCGGTCAAGGCTGAATTCGAAGCGGAAGGCACCCGGCCCGACGAATTTCTGCGCTTGCTTGAGCTGGCCCACCGGGCGGACCTCAAGGTTGCACTGAAGATCGGCGGTTGCGAAGCCGTATCCGACCTGCTGTCCAGCAAGCTTTTCGGCGTGGATTACATCATCGCACCGATGGTCGAGACGCCCTACGCCCTGACGAAGTTCATCGAAGCCAAGGACAAGACCCATAACGCCGACGAACAGACGCAGACCGACTTCCTGTTCAATCTCGAAACCGAAACGACCTTGCAGAACCTGGACGGTATGATCGAGGCCGGTCGCGGCAAGGTCGACGGCATCGTCTTCGGTCGCGTCGACTTCACCCTGTCCCGTGGCCTGCCGCGCGGTGACATCGATACCCGCGCGATTACCGACGCCGGCCTCACCATCGCCCGTGCCGCGCGCGCCAATGATATGGAACTGGTGGTCGGTGGATCGGTGTCCACCGCCAGCATCCCCGCCCTGAAAGAGCTGCACGCCGTTCGTCTGGATCGCTTCGAGACGCGCAAGGTGATCTTCGGGGGTGACGCCCTGCATGCCGCCAACATCGAGGCGGGCATCGAAAACGCCGTGAATTTCGAACTGACCTGGCTGCAGAACAAGCGCGACTACTACAGCAGCATCGGTCAGGAAGACGCCAAACGGATTGGCATGATCGAGGCCCGCCTGGCAGCTGTCGCAAAGACCGCCGAACTGGTCTGATCGTCGATGCCGGGTCCGGCATCGGGGCTGCTCCGCGAGGAATGAGACGTGAATTCTAGTCAGTCCGGACAGGACCCCTGGCGCATCCTGGTTTTCGGCGCGTCAGGAGCCATAGGTCAGGCTGTCGTCGATGCGGCGTCGGGCGAGGGCTGGGCGGTAACGGCGGTGACTCGCGCACCCCGTGCCCCCGGCGACGCGCCGGGCAACTGGGTGACGCTCGACGCGGGCCTGCAGCCGCTGGCGGATTCAACCCTCGCCGAACACGGTCCGTTCGACGCCGTATGCTGGGCCCAGGGCGCGAATATTTCCGACAGCATCTACAGCGTCGACGAAGACGCGGCGATGGATCTGTATCGCACCAACTGCCTGTTCGTCGTGACCACGCTGCAGCAGTTGCTCGCCGCATCGATGTTGAGACCCCGGGGTGCACGCCTGTGCGTGGTCAGCTCGATCTGGCAGGAGCGGGCGCGTCAGAACAAGCTGTCCTACACCATGACGAAGGCGGCCGTCGGGGGGCTGGTACGATCGGCCAGCGCCGACCTGGGCGCGGACGGCCACCTGATCAATGCGGTGTTGCCCGGTGTCCTCGATACGCCGATGACACGGGCGGCCCTGTCGGAAGAGCAGATCGCCGCCACCCAGGGGGCCACTCTGTTTGATGCGTTGCCCACGCCACAGGCCGTGGCGTCGACGATTGTCTTTCTCTGCTCGTCGCGAAACACCAGCACAACCGGTCAGTCAATCGCGGTCGACCTAGGGTTCAGTCATGTCCGCATCGTTTGAGATCAACTCCGCCAGCGGCAGCTACCCGGTCACCATCCGGCCCGGCGCGCTGGACGCGATCATCGCGCGAGGCGGCGATATCGTGGTGCTGTGCGACGAATATTTCACCGATCATCTGAAGGCGGCGGGCGTTCGCACGATCAATCTGCCGGCCCTCGAGTCGACCAAGAGTCTCGACCAGATGTCGGCGCTGATCACGGCCCTTCGCGAATCCGGCGTGTCACGGTCGACCACGGTCGTGGCGGCGGGTGGCGGGATTGTCCAGGATGTCGCCTGCTTCATCGCATCGGTCTATATGCGGGGCGTCAAATGGGACTATGTCCCCACCACCCTGCTGGCCATGGTCGACAGCTGCATCGGCGGCAAGTCCTCGATCAACGTCGGTGCCAACAAGAATATCGTCGGCACGATCCATCCCCCGCGCGCCATCGAGATTGATCCCGCGCTGTGCGCGACGCTCGCCCCGGACCAGATGGTGGCCGGCCTGGTGGAGGCCGCCAAGATCTGCTTCGCCCGATCCAATGAAACCTTCGGGGCGTATATGGCCTTGAGTCCGACGATCCACTCAGGACCTGACGACCTGACCCAGTTGATCGGCCTCAGCCTCGCGGCCAAGAAATGGTTCGTGGAGGTCGACGAATTCGACGCCAACGAACGGCTGTTGCTGAACTATGGACATACCTTCGGTCACGCCATCGAGTCGGCGTCGAAATTCCGTATCTCGCACGGTGTCGCGGTCGGCCTCGGAATCATCGCGGCCGGGACGATGGGGCGTCGGCTGGGCCGCTCCTATGCCGCCGGCAGCCTGCCCGTGGCGATGGAAGGCCACATCGATGACCTGCTGCGTCAGGTCCCCGACCTCCGCGACGCCGTGGCCGAGATGAAGCCCGACGACCTGATCACCGCCTTCCATGCGGACAAGAAACATACGCTTGATCGGTTCGCCGTGGTGGTCGCCCTCGAGGGTGGGGGCGTCGAGCGCATTATGATTCCGCGCGACACCGACGCGGAGACCAACCTCCGTGCGGCCTTCAACGACATGACAGAACGGTACGCCGCATGAAATACAGTGACCTGATGGTCGATTGGCTGGTGGAGCAGGGCTACACCCATTGCTTCTATGTCGGCGGCGGCAACATCATGCATCTGCTGGACAGCTGCAGCCGCAAGATGACGTGCGTGGCGGTGGTCCATGAGGTGGCGGCCGGCATTGCGGTCGAGTATTTCAACGCGACCGCAGGCGGGCCCCGCGCCCTCGCCCTGGTCACGGCCGGCCCCGGCATGACCAACCTGGTCACGGCCCTGTCGGGGGCCTGGCTGGAGAGTCGCGAACTGCTGGTGCTGGGCGGTCAGGTAAAGACGGCCGATCTGGCACGAGGCGAGGTCCGTCAACGCGGTATCCAGGAGATCGACGGCGTCGCGATCGCGCGCTCGATCACGGTTCACGCCTCGACGGTCGAAGACGTTCTGGACCGGGCAGACTTCCTGGCGCGCACCGAGGCGGGAAGCCATGGTCGCAAGGGTCCGGTCTTCATCGAACTCCCGCTGGACATCCAGGGACGTGACGTCGATCCGGCCACGCTGGACACGCCGGTCCCATCGCCACCAAGCCCGCCGCGGGCAACGCCCGAACAGGTCACCGACCTCGCATCGCGTATTTCGAACGCGCAGCGTCCGGTGCTGCTGATCGGCGGGGGCGTGCGGCGCGACGTGGCCCAGGGCCTGGCGGATCAGCTGGCAGCGGCGGGCGTACCGGTTGCCACGACCTGGAACGGGGCCGACAGGATGGGCCCCGACCACCCGGCCTACGTCGGCAGGACCAATACGTGGGGCCAGCGATCGGCGAACCTGATCGTTCAGCAGGCTGATCTGGTGGTGGCGCTGGGGACGCGGCTCGGCTTCCAGCAGACGGGCTTCAACTGGCAGGAGTTCGCGCCGGTCGGCGACGTCGTACACGTCGATCTGGATCCGCGGGAACTGAGCAAGGGCCACCCTCGCACGGCCCTGGCGCTCCAGGTCGACGCCAACAACCTGCTGTCCGACCTTCTGGCGCTGGACCTCGGTCAGCATGGCGACTGGCTGGCCTATTGCCGCGAGGTTCGGGCCTCGATCACCCAGATCGAGGACAACCACACCGGCGAGGGCTTCATCTCTCCCTATGTCGTGGCGGCCACGCTGGGCGACCTTTGCACGCCTGCGGACGTCATCATTCCCTGCAGCAGCGGCGGGGCGTTCACCGTGATGATGCAGACCTTCGAGACCAAGCCCGGACAGGTCATGGTCACGAACAAGGGCCTCGCCGCCATGGGGTATGGGCTCAGCGGCGCGATCGGGGCGGCCATCGCCTCGGGCCGACGGACCATCCTCGTTGAGGGCGATGGCGGGTTTTCGCAGAATCTGCAGGAGATCGGCACCGCCGCCGTCAACGATCTCGACCTCAAGATCTTCATCTTCGACGACAACGGCTACGCCTCGATCCGGTCGGTGCAGATCAACTATTTCAACGGCCGCTATGTCGGTTGCGACCGGTCCACGGGTCTGGGGCTGCCCGACTGGGGGCGGTTGTTTGACACCTGGGGGGTACCCAGCATGAGGCTGGCGGCAGGGTTCGAGCGTGATCCCGAGTTCCTCGCCCGTTTCAATGGCCGCGGCCCGCAGGCCTTTATCGTGCCAATCGACGAGAAGCAGACCTACTTCCCGCGCATCACCAGCAGGATGGTGGACGGTGGCGGTATGGTCTCCAATCCCCTGCATCGCATGACCCCGCCGCTTGACGAGACCCTGTCTGCGCGGGTTGGCGTCTATCTGCCGACCAAAGAGAGCACGACATGACCGACAGACCCATCAAGGCCGTCATCCTGGCCGGCGGCAAAGGCACGCGTATCGCCGAAGAGACTGTGGTGCGACCCAAGCCGATGGTCGAGATCGGCGGACGGCCGATTCTCTGGCACATCATGAAGAGCTACAGCCATCACGGCGTGAACGACTTCGTGATCTGCTGCGGTTACCTGGGACACAAGATCAAGGAATACTTCCTTAACTACTCCCACCAGAACGCCGACATCACCGTCCATCTGGCGGGGGGCGAAGTCATTGTTCAGCAGAGTAACGTCGAGCCGTGGCGCATCACCCTGGTGGACACCGGCCAGGAGACCCTGACCGGAGGCCGTATCCGGCGCGTAGCCGACTACGTCCGGGATGAGCCCTTCTTCTGCATGACCTATGGCGACGGCGTCTGCGACGTGAATATCGCCGACACCATCGCCTTCCACCGGCAGCACGGCAAGCGGGCGACGGTCACCGCGACCACGCCGCTTGCGCGTTTCGGCGCGCTGGAGATGCAGGGCGACGCCGTGACCCATTTCGTCGAGAAGCCCCATAACGAAGGCGGCTATATCAACGGCGGCTACTTTATCCTGAACGCCGATGTGCTCGACCTGATCGAAGGCGATGACACGGTTTTCGAGAAGGGCCCTCTCGAGGCGCTGGCCAGCCAGGGCGAGCTGATGGCGTTCCGCCACGACGGCTTCTGGCAGCCCATGGACACCCTTCGCGACAAGCAGCATCTCGAGGAGTTGTGGGCCGAAGGTGCCCCGTGGAAGTCGTGGTGACGTCGGCCCTCCCCTCACCGGATTTCTGGCGTGGCCGGCGCGTTTTCCTGACCGGCCATACCGGCTTCAAGGGCGGCTGGATGGCGCTCTGGCTTCACCGTCTTGGGGCCGAGGTCGGCGGCTACAGCCTGGCCCCCTCCACCACCCCCAGCCTGTTTGAGGCCGCGCGTGTGGCGGAGGCCTGCACCGACTCGGTGATCGGCGATATTCGCGACACGGCGGCGCTCGGCCGTGCGTTCGACGCCTTCCGCCCCGACATCGTGATCCATATGGCGGCCCAGCCGCTGGTGCGGGCTTCCTATGCGGATCCCCTGGACACCTATTCGACGAATGTCATGGGGACGGCCAATCTTCTGGAGCAGGTCCGGACCGGCAGCGGCGTGGCCGCGACCCTGATCGTCACCACGGACAAATGCTACGAGAACCTCGAGCAGATCTGGTCCTATCGCGAAACCGACCGCCTGGGCGGCCGGGATCCGTACAGCAACTCCAAGGCGTGCGCGGAGCTGGTGACCCAGTCCTACTGGTGGTCGTTCTTTTCGAAGCAACCGGGACAGGCGCTCGGTTCCGGGCGCGCCGGAAATGTCGTGGGTGGCGGCGACTGGTCCCAGGACCGTCTCGTCCCCGATCTGGTGGCCGCCTTCGCCGACCATCGCCCCGCCATCCTGCGCCGGCCCGAGGGCGTCCGGCCGTGGCAACACGTTCTGGAACCGGTGTGCGGCTACCTCCTCGCCGTCGAACGGCTGGTTTCCACGCCGACAGAAACGCCGCCGGCCTGGAATTTCGGTCCCAATCCCGACGGAAACATCTCCGTCGGCGACGTCGCCGACATGTTGATCGAAAGCTGGGGCGGCGATGCCCGCTATGAGGTGCGTCGCGAAGCCAATGCCGTGCACGAGGCGACGCTATTGACGCTCGACCATGCTAAGGCTCGCCAGGAACTGGCCTGGGCACCGCGATGGTCGCCCCGGACCATGCTTGAAATGACCGCTGACTGGTACCGCGCCTTCGGGGCGGGCGATGACATGCGCGCAGTCTCGTTGCGACAACTCGACACCTATATTGACGCCTGAACGCCAAGGATTCTCGGACATGGATATGAAGACTGATCGCCTCGCAGTGCTGCGGGCTCAGATGATGGAACTGGCCGGAGAATACGCCGACCTGGCCTATTCGCCCCAGCCGTTCGTTGCGGGAACCACGCCCGTCCCCGTATCCGGAAAGGTCGTGGGCGCGCCGGAACTGCGGAACCTGATCGATTCCTCGCTGGACCTGTGGCTCACGACCGGGCGGTTCAACGACCAGTTCGAGAAGCGTCTCGCCGACTATATCGGCGTCCGGTATGCGCTGACGGTCAACTCGGGCTCGTCCGCCAACCTGACCGCCACCACGGCCCTGTGCTCGCCGATGCTGGGGGACAAGGCCCTGAAGCCCGGCGATGAGGTCATCACCTGCGCCACCGGCTTCCCGACCACGGTCAATCCGTCGATCCAGAACGGTCTGGTTCCCGTTTTCGTCGATGTCGATCTGCCGACGTACAACATCATGCCGGACCGCATCGAAGCGGCCGTCACCGACAAGACCCGCGCCATCATCGTCGCGCATACGCTGGGCAACCCGTTTGACCTCGGCGAAGTCATGCGGGTGGCGGAAAAGCACAATCTGTACGTCATCGAAGACAGCTGCGACGCTCTCGGCGCGCGCTACGACGGCAAGCTGGTGGGGACGTTCGGCGACATCGGCACGGTCAGCTTCTATCCGGCGCACCACATCACCATGGGCGAAGGCGGCGCAGTCTGGACCGACCGGGGCGACCTCAAGCGCCTGCTGGAATCCGTCCGCGACTGGGGTCGGGACTGCTACTGTGCGCCGGGCCAGGACAACACCTGCAACAAGCGTTTCAAGTGGAAGCTGGGCGACCTGCCGCGCGGGTATGACCACAAATACACCTATTCCAACCTCGGATATAATCTGAAGATCACCGACATGCAGGCGGCCGTTGGGCTTGCACAGTTTGATCGGCTGGACGGGTTCATCACCGCCCGCAATCGCAATTTCGCCTATCTGAAAGCCAACCTGCACGACATGCAGGAGCATCTGATGCTGCCCGAGGCGACGGCGCGTTCGGAGCCGTCGTGGTTCGGCTTCCCGCTGACGGTTCTCAGCGACGAAGAGGGCATCCGCGACGATCTGGTCCAGGAACTGAACGAGAAGGGTGTCGCCACCCGGCTTCTGTTCGGCGGAAACCTGATCCGCCAGCCGTACATGAAGAACCAGACCTATCGCGTGCACGGTGACCTGACCAACTCCGACAAGGTCATGACCTCGACGTTCTGGATCGGCCTCTATCCGGGCCTGACCGAAGCGCACCTGGACTATGCCTGTGACATGATCCGGCTGTTCTTCAAGAACCGCTGATCGCGCGCATGGAGACGCGTTTTCCGGAGCATCGCCTCGCCGCCCAGGCCGCCTTTGAAAGCGCCCTGGGCGGCAAGGCCCGACTGGCGGTGACCGGTGCCACGGGCTGGCTCGGTTCCGCTGTCGTCGCCATGGCCCTGCGCGCGGGCATCGGTCCCGGGGACGACCGCCTGCGGGCCTACGCGTCGCGTGCCGGCGAGCTGGACACGGAAGCGGGTTCGGTCCCGCTGGAAGCCCTCGACCAGGCCCGGCCGCTGGAAGGCCCGAACTGGATCGTCTGGCATTTCGCCGCCCTCGGAAAAGAACGCACGGCCGGTCTCCCGCCCGAGGAATTCGTCGCGGCCAACACCGCCATCCTCGAGGCTGCATTTCGCGTGATGGCGGCCGCCGACCGGCCCCGGATGGTGTATTCGTCCTCGGGGGCCGTTTACGGTGCGGACGGGCACCCGCCCCGGCTCGACCAGGACCCCTATGGCCATGTGAAGGGACTTCAGGAACGTGCGGTCCTCGACTGGTGCGCCGCCCGCGACATCCCTTTGGTCCTGCCGCGTGTTTTCAATGTGGGTGGTCCCCACGGCAACAAGCTGAACCTCTATGCCCTGTCCTCCCTGGCCCAGGCAGCCCTGGCGGGCGAGGCTCCGACCGTGGCTGCCCGCGGACCGGTGTTCCGCTCCTACGTGCATATCGAGGAACTGATCGCGGTTCTGGCCCACCGGGTCCGCCGGGACTCGACCGGGATCGCCACACCCTTTGACACGGCCGGACGCGAGGTCGTGGAGATCGGTGATCTGGCCGCCCGGGTCTGTGATGCGGCCGGCCTTTGCCCGGCTGACGTGCAACGGGACTACGACCCTGACCGCCCCGCGAGCTGGTATGTCGGAGACGCCAGAACCTACCAGGCCGCCGTGCAGGCCGCGGGCCTGACGCCCATCCCCCTCAGCGCCATCGTCGCCGATACGCTCGCGAGCCTGGCCCCGTCTTCAGGATCGGCAATTTTGCGGCGCGACCCCCGGGCGCTATAGCCGTCAGATGACCGTCGCCTTCGAGGACCCTGTCAGCCTGTTGCCGCCACGGTCGCCGGTCCGGATCGGCCGGACCCTGGCGGTCGCCCTGGCGGGCGTCAGTCTGCTCATGCTGACGGCGGCCGTGCCCGGTCCTGACCGTCTCAACGGGCCCGTTGCCCGACCTGTCCCGGCGTCCGTCGACGCCTCCCCCTTCCATGATGCCGCGGACGGCGTCGCGGCCCCCGTTGCCTCGCAGCACACCGTACCGCTCCAGCCGTTGGGCCGACCCGGCTTCGCCGCTCCCGTCGACCGCTTCGTCGTCTCGTCGACCTACGGTCTGCGCCGGATGTCCTGGGAGGCCAACGCGCGCCTGCATCGCGGGATCGATCTGGCGGCACCGCTCGGAGACCCCGTCAGGGCCATTGCCGATGGCGTCGTCACCCGGGCCGGCTGGCGCGGCGGCTACGGCCTGGCGGTGGATATCCGGCACGCCGACGGGCTGGTCTCGACCTATGCCCACCTGTCCGGGATCGGTGCCGGCGTCGGCCGGGGGACCCGGCTTGCGGGCGGCACCCAGATCGGGGAGATCGGCTCCACCGGATCCTCGACCGGGCCGCACCTGCATCTGGAACTGCGCGGACGCGACGGGGTCTCTCTGGACCCCGGTGCCTTCCTGGGCGGAGGCCTGGCCCCGGGCGGTCTTCGCGCCGCCGATACGGATTATCGCCGCGCGGTGCTCCTGCGCTCAGGTCAGAACGAACAACGCATCGCGCCGGCTCCGCCGAAGGTTGTGTTTGTCAGGGAGCAGAGACCGGCACCGGAAAGCCGGAGCCGACGTGATGATCGTGGCGGGAGTCGCCTGACCTTTCATACCGATCGGCCGCCGGTGCGCATCGTCCAGGCGCAGGCCAACACCATCACCGTTCGCCGGGACTGATCACCACAGCACGGCCTGGTTCAGGTCGAACGAGACGTCGCGCCAACGCGCCCCCGGCTCGCTGAACAGCCACAGCGTGCCGTCGGCGTTCATGTCGAACATGGCCCAGCCTGCTGCCGCCCGATTCGCCACCGGCGCGTGGATGGCCGCACCATACCGATGGGGCGGTTCGAACTGACTGCGCGTGAACAGCGGCAACCCGGCGCGTCCGGGCGATCCCTCCAGCGCCCCGAACAACATGGGCACGTCCTCGGCGATGGCCAGGCCCGTCTCGCCGGCGAAATCGACGATTGCGCCACCGGTCCGGAAGGCGAAGTCCGCCCCGAAATAGGAGTCCGGCGTCATCTTGACGACGAATTTCTCGATCCGCCCCTTGGGGCGGACATAGGCCCCCTCCCCCAGATCGGTGCCGAAGGACAACATCGGTTCCGCGATGCGCCAGGGAGACTGATCGCTGTCCTCGGCCACAAAGCCGAAGGCGATTCCCTGCGCGTCCGCGGCCACCTCATGGGTCATCTCCAGCCAGGTCCAGTCGCCCCCGGTGGCCACGGCCCGCGACGTCGCGATAGCACCGTCGTTGACGAAGAGACGTCCCTGTCCGCCCGCGACGCGCTGGACCCACATGCCGAAGACCACCTGCCGGCCTCGATAGGTCTCGAAATCGGCGGGGGCATGATAGAAATGCGCATCCCCCGGCCCCTGGGGGACAAAGACGACGCAGCGTTTCATCGAGGGTCGCAGGTTGGACCGCCAGGCCGGACGCAGCGGGCTTGTCGCGTCCCGGGCGACTGTCATCCCGAGCCGGGTGGCATCGGCGAGGCGGGGCCAGCGATCGACCCACAGATGGGCCGAGACCGTCTTGGACCATCCGTCGGGTCCGTGGCCGGTGACGCCCTTGAGGTCGGCCCGCATCACCTGACGGCAACTACAGCGGACAGGGCCGATCCGCGGTGCCGCATTGCGCGGCGGCATCAGGGTGAAGCTGCGTCGGGTGTAGTCCACCGATCGAACCCGGACCGGACTGACCCGCAGCTCGGCGGGACCCGCGGCATCGAAGGTCAGGACGGCCCCGGGGTAGAGGAACTGGACCGCGTCGTCGCCGAAGAGGCGGATCTCGACCTGGCCGCCGGGGCGTTCCGCCTCCAGAGCGATCCGGTCGACGACGATGGCCGGCAGATTCCCGGTGCACAGCCAGTTCCACTCGGTGTCGAAACTGTCCAGGTGGGCCTGCAGCATCGCCGGATCGCCATTCCAGCCCGGCCCCAGCGCGGTCAGGATCTGCCACTGGCTGTTCGGGAACAGGTTTTCCGACCGGCCGGACGTCGGCGTCGCGGGCCCTTGAACAGCGCCGGGTCGCGGCATCACCAAACCGGAGGCCGACAGGGTCAGGGCGTCGCGGCGGGACAGGGACATGGGCGACCTGGGGCTCTGGCCTTATCCGCCGGACGGGACCAGGCCCGTAGACGCGGGCGGCAGCGTGACGGACCGGGCCTCGCGTGCGCGCTTGCGCCGAATGCTGCGGAGGAGCGACGACACCATCAAGGTCACGTACCCGAACTGGATAACCAGGAGCAATACAGGGCGCACGAACTGTCCAATGGCGACCCCGACCTCCATCTGAACCGAGCGGCCCGTGAGCCAGGAGTCAAAGTAGGGCTGGACCACGTCAAAGATCCGGTAGTCGTAGCTGATCGAGATCAGATAGGCCGTGACCAGCATGGTTATGCGGGTCGGTCCGCGCCACGGCTCCATGAAGACGAAGAACAGCAGGAAGATCTGGGCATAGCCGCTGGGCGACGACGACGTCAGGATCATCGCGCAGATCGCCCCCGTCATGTATCGGGCGCGGATCGACCCCGGGTGCAGAAAGGACAGGACGAAGCAACCGACCACCGCCGCCTGCGAGGCGCGCATCAACAGGGGCAGGAAGATGTTCAGCCAGTCGAGGATCCTCGTGCCCGTATAGTAGGCGATCGGGAAATCCGAATTGATGAAGCGCACCATCGAGCTGAACGAGGTCGCGTAATAGATGTCGGACCAGCTGCCGCTACTCTGCAGCGCCGCAAGGGTCTGTGTGTTCGTGGCGATGTCCAGCGGACTGCCGCCGCCCTGCATGGCGTAGGTGACCAGATACAGCACGAGGGTGGCGATCCCGGCACCTTCAAACCAGCGCCAGCGCCTCTGCACGATCAGCGGCAGCAGCGTCAGGACCAGATAGGGTTTGAAATTGATGGCGACGGCATGGGCCAGCCATTTCAGGCGCGCCGATTTCAGAATCCGGCTGTGGGCCAGCACGAAGGCCACATAGCAGGGGATCAGCAGGTTCCCGCGCTCGAGCCCATAGAGCATCGGCAGTCCCAGCATCAGGGCCGTCGCCCTCAACAAGGCGGTCGAGCGGTCAATCCGGCGAAGCGCCAGATAGGTGACCACCCCGCTCAGCAGCCAGAAGCCGATAATCGAGACCCGCCCGACGAGATCGCAATCGCGCGCCAGGGTCGCGCCGGACGTGTAGCAGCTGCCGTCCGAGAAGATCCTGAGGAAGACGAAGGAGATCGGCGGGTAGACCGATTGCCACACATCATACGTGCCGGGATTGTGAGCCCAGAACGCCGTGTTGTGCCAGTCCATGAAGGTGTCGAAAGAGAAGAAGATGAAGGGCTGGGGCAGGTAGCCCTTCGTCAGCAGCCACCAGACGACGTGAACGACGCTGGCCATGATCAGCGCCCACAGGACGGACTCGACGATGAGGCCCGTCGTCGGTCGGAACCTGACCCTGTCGGCCAGCATTAGGTCGGCTTCGGCGGCGTGAAGACCAGAAACTTCAGCACCACGAAATTGATCGCCGCCACGATGGCAATGGCCAGGAATCCAGAGATGTAGGGCGAGGGGATGAGCCGGGAAAGCCCGGCCAGGATCGCCAGGCCGAGGACATAGTTCACGGCATAGGTCGCGATGTACTCGACCACGGCGGCGCGGGAGTTCTTGAACACGAAGCGCCGGAACATGAAGTAGTTGAACACCATCCCCGCCAGGTGCGCGATGATCTGGGCCGCGAACATATTGAGCGCGAGAAAGACCAGAAGCGAAAAGACGGCGTAGCCGAACCCGGCGTTGACGACGCCGACCTTGGCGTAGGCCCACAGCTGCGCGAACCGGGCAAGCTGGCCGCGCAACAGGGTCAGGGCGGTGTCGGGGGTCGACATGCTAGAAATTCACCCGCAACTTTTCGATCACCAGCGGAGTCGAGCGCGTCCGTTCGGAGATCAGCCGCACCTGTTCGCCCATAAGGCCGAGGAACACGAACAGGAGACCGAAGCCGATCTCGATCAGCATGGCGATCAGCCAGAGGCCGGTGCCGTGGCCCAACACCAGGGCGATGATTGCCCCCAGCACTGTCAGGCCAAACAGGCCGCCCACGGCGATTGCCACATAGAAGGGCAGCCGAAGCAGGTCCTTGGACGAGGCTGCCAGTCCGGACAGGCCAAACCGGATCAGGGTGGCCCAATTGTTCTTGGACTTCCCGGCGGCGCGGCGCGGCCGCTCATAGGGGACGAGGGTAATGGCATAGCCGCTTTCCACTAGCATGCCCCGGAAGAAGGGCTCCGGCTCGTTCCAGCGGGCGAGCTCGTCAACGACCTTGCGATCATAGATGCCGAAACCGGTCGCGCCCGGGATGACCTCATAGTCAGCGAACCGGTTCAGGAAACCGTAGGCGGTGTTCCGGAGCAATCCATGCAGGGCGGAGGTCTGCTGACCCTCACCCGAGCCGATGCCCAGGACGATCGGTGCGCCGGCCTTCCATTTGTCGATGAAGACGCCCAGCAGGCTCGGGGGGTCCTGGAAGTCCGCGCACATGGCGATAACGGCCTGCCCGGTCGCCTGGAAGATGCCGTAGGTCGGGGAACGGAGCTGACCGTAGTTCCGGTTGTTGGCGATCAGCTTGACCCGGCTGTCCGCCGCGCACAGCGCCAATGCCAGGTCGACGGTCTCATCGGTCGACGCATTGTCGATCAGCACGATCTCGTAGGTGACACCGGCCCGCTGCAGCTCGTCGCCAACCGCGGCCACGATGGTCTCGACGTTCTCCTGCTCGTTGTAGCAGGGGATGACGACGGAGACTTCCGGGGCTTCCCGCGGCACGGCGGCGGCCTTGCCCCTCATACCAGTTCGTTCCGGCCGGCGCGGCCCAGCCGGGCACGGCCACCCAGGCCCGTGAAGGGAACGTACCATTCAGTAAAGATCGCCATCAGAACCAGGGCCAGGAACAGGCCGACAAAGGCCAGGTTGAAGTGCCGGGCCGGATCCACGAACGGATGCTCGATGATCTGCAGGTTGGTCTGGCTGGTCACCTCCTGAATGGCGATGGCTTCAAAGAAGAGCCGATAGCCCTCGACCAGGCTCAATGCGTACTGCTGGGTCCGGAACAGGGACTGGTAGTCTGCCACGATGGTCGACAGCCGGTAGGGACTTTCGGTCTCGCCGGGATTGTCCAGCTCCGCGATCTGGCGGCGCAGAACGTTCATTTCGTTCTGGATCTGCCGAATCTGGAAACTGCCTTCGGCTGCGACAGAGCGCAGGGTTTCCAGCTGCACCTGCTTGGCCTGCAGGGTGGCCTCGTAACCCAGTCGACGCGCCAGGTTCTGGCCAAGGGTGCTTTCGGGCGACGCCAGATTGTACCGGAGCCGGTAATCCAGAAGCACCTGTTCGGCCGTCTCGAGATCCTCGCGCGCCTTGCTCCACCGGTCCGTGACCAGCCGGCGCTTGTATTCAACCTGCTCCACGCCGAGCTCGGCCAGGTGTTTCTCGACCGCGGCCGTGTAGGCGACGACGAGATCCCGCGCGAACTCCGGATCATGGTCGCGTGACCGGACCTCGATGACGCCGCCGGTCAGGACGTGGATCTCCACCTTCTTTTCGAGGCGGACGCGGGCGTCGCGCTGATCGGCGAAGTCGGCATGACCCATGGCCTTGAGCCGCTTCAGGGCCTCGACCTGCACGTCGTTCGACCGCCCGATGATGACATAGCTGCCTCTCTGCGAGGACAGGGCGGAGGCGAAGTTGGTGACACCGCTCGAGACCTGGGCCAGCACCTGGGCTCCGCCGGATGTGGACTCCTGCGGAATGAATTTGGCGTAGGCCACATAGGGGCGAGGGAAGACCGCGAGCACGGCCGCCACGATGATGGCGACCGCGTAGGCAGCGCGCCGAAGCACCGTATTGCGACTGATCTCCAGTCCCCGCCGGTAGAGATCGACAGGCGTCATTGTGTGATCGCCTGGATTGCCAGGATGCCGATCGAGCCCTGATAGACCAGGGTCGACAGCTGAAGCAGGCGTTCGAACAGGTCGCTTCCCTGGGTTTTGACCGGCACGAAGATCACATCACCCGGAAGCGCCGGCTGACTGAGGACGCTGCGGAACCACCCGCCCTGGCGGGCAGCCATCACGGACCCGTTGGCACGGATCACAGCCAGCTCGCGAGGGTCGGCGATCGAACGCGTTCCACCGGCGAGTGCCAGGTAGTCACCGATCGTGGCATTGGGACGCTCGACAAAGGAGCCCGGCTGATAGACCGCGCCGAACACGCCAACCGTCGCCGGCCGGGGCGGAATATTGATCCGGTCGTTGTTCTCGAGCGGCAGGTGGAGCGGGAGCATGGCGTCCGCGGGCGAGAGTCCGAGGACGATACGGCCATCGGGGCGGCGTTCGCTCAGACGCTCGATGACCGTCTGCACGGCCGACATCCGAACCGCGCTCTCTGCCCCGCGGCTTTGGCGATCGACCAGGGGCAGCGCCGCCATCTGCAACTGCAGATCCTCGATCGCCTGCTCGAAACTGACCTCCTGCTGCAGGCGGGTCGATTCCCGCAGAAAGCGGGTGCCGTAGAGGTAGGCGCGGCTGGACAGCGCCCCGGCCTGGGCCATGGCGTCGGCAAGGGTGGAGCCCGGCTGCAGATAGTAGGTCCCGGGCCGCTCGACCTCACCCTCGATGGTCACCAGGACAGCCTGGCGTTCGCGCGGCTGGGCGATGCCCACCGCCGACAGGATGCGGACGATCGCGCCCCGCTCGACCGGGCGCGCCTGGGCCTCGCGCAGGTCCAGCTGAAGCCAGCCCGTCCCATCGAGATTCGACACCTCCGCCACAACCGCGCGGCTGGTATCCGCCACCGAGTTGAAGCCACCCGCATAGCGCAACACATGGCTCAGGGTTTCGCCGGGCGCAGCCTCGTAGATGGCTTCGTTGTTGACGCTGCCGGTGACAGCCACCTGAGCGCCGACCGGCCCGATATGGATGACGTCCTCGTTCTGCAGGACCGCGTCACGACTCTTGTCGCCGCTGAGAAGCAGGTCGTAAAAGTCCAGTGTCGAGACCACGCGGCCGTTGCGCGTCAGCGTGATGTTGCGGAAGCTGCCGCCGCCGGCCGGCCCGCCCGCGGCGAGCACGGCGTTGATCATGGTCGAGAGACTGGTGACGCTATAGGCACCGGGCGACGCCGCGTAACCGGTGACATAGACCCGAACACCGCGCAGCTGGCTCACGGACGCCGATACCGTGAAGTCACGGAACTCCTGGCCAAGGGCTCTGGACATGACCCGGTCCAGATCGCCGTAGCGCACGCCGGCCAGCATCACCGCCCCGACCCGGGGCACGAACACGCGCCCGTTGCTGTCGATGGTCAGATCCAGATTGCCTTCGATCGAACCGGCCAGCCCCACATAAATGGTGTCGCCGGGGTTCAGCCGGTAGTCGGGCGGAATGGTGGCGTTGGCCGCCGGATTGAAGCTGCGCTGGCCCTGCACCAGCAGCGAGGACCCGAAGCGCGGCAGCGCCTTGCCGAGGACCTGCTCCACATAGATCTCGAACTCACCCGGAGGCGGTGCGGGAATGACCGCGCCGTCGCCCCGGCTCGGCGAAGCCGGATCGAGGTTGTCTTCCGACTGACGGTTTCGCGTGGTGACGGTCACGGGCTGATAGCCGTCTTCGTCTTGCGAACTGGTATTGCCGGAGCTGGACCCGCTGCTGGCGCTGCCGCCATCGCTGCTCGGGCTCGTCTGGCTGCTGGAGCGCGACTGACCTGTGGTCGGCGTCCGGGTATTGAACGGATCGTCGAACGAGGCCTGCGCCAGCGCCGTGCCGGGCGCGGCAGCGCCGAAGACGGCAACCAGCATGACCAGCACGGCAAGGGAGGCGAGCGCGCGACGCCCCGAAGTGAGGGCGCTGGACGGGGTAAGGAAGGGTGAGATTGTCATAAAAGCCCGAGGCTTCCCTGTTCTCGTCAAGCGATCAGACGGAGTTGAGTTTACGCATGAAGTTTCCGACGTCACGTCCGTCGGACGTGGCCATACGTGCCCTACACCAACGACATTCTCATGTCGTTTTCAAATTCAACCCACGGAACCCCCGACTCCATTTTCCGGACGAGGTCAGGATTGGCCAGGAACGCCCGTCCCCAGGTGACCATGTCCAGCAGGCCGGCATCGACCTCGGCCTCGGCGTCCGCCTGTGACAGGGAGGCACCGCCGATGATCAGACCCGGCCACACCGGCCGCACGGTGCGGATGACGCGTCCCGAAGTGGCGAAATAGTCGGCGTTGGCACAGCTGATATCCAGCGTGCGCAGACCCAGGCTCCAGAGACGCGGGATGAGATGATCCAGCATCGCCTCCATGTCCGGCCAGTCATAGAGCCCGCCCATGAAGCGCGACGGCGAGATGCGCGCGATGACCTTGTCGGCCGGCACGGCCTTCAGGACCGCCTCCACCAGCTCCAGCGTGAACCGGCAGCGGTTCTCGACGGAGCCGCCATAGGCATCCGTCCGGTCATTGACGCGGGCGTCCAGGAACTGGTCGGCGAGATAGCCGTGGCCCAGATGCAGTTCCACGGCGTCGAAACCGACCCCGAGGGCCCGGTGCGCGGCATCGACAAACATCTGGTGCACCGCCGGCATCTCTCCGACCGGCAGGGCGCGCGGCGCTTCGTAGGGTTTGTCGTTTTGACGGTTGATGCCCTCGGCCGCGCGCTCCGTGGAGCTGACGGGCTTCAGGCCGTCGGTAAAGTCGGAATGGGAGATGCGGCCGCAATGCCAGAGCTGGCAAGCGATCTTGGCCCCGGCCTCGTGGACCGCGTCGACCACAGGCCGCCAGCTTTCGGCCTGGGCCGCGGTCGCGATCCGCGGCACGTCCTTGTAGCCGTCGCCCTCGGGATGGATCACGACGCCTTCCGTCAGGATCAGGCCCACACCGCCCTCCGCCCGGCGTCGGTAATAGGCAACGATCTCCGGTGTCGCGCGGTGATCCGCGTCAGCGAACCCGCGGGTCATGGCGGACATCACGGTCCGGTTGCGCACCGACATGATCGGCGAGTCGAGGGGGGTAAGCAAAGATGACATCATGCCTCCAGGCGATATTGATCAAAAAAGGGCGCGGCAAGGTAGGCGTTCAGTGTCGATCGCCAGTCGCGCTGCATATCCGCATTCTCCAGCCGCAAGCGTTCGCAGGCGAGGACCGCGCGGTCCGGGCGCCGCTCGGGACCCGCCTCCGCCACGGCGACCGCGGCCGCCGGAACCGGTTGGATGCGGAACCGCTCCCCCCATCCCAGTCCCTCGACGATCTGGCTTGCGACTTCATGGAAGGCGGCGTGCCCATGCGACGCCATCTGATACACGCCGGTACGCTGCGCCTGCATCAGGTACAGGGAATTTTCCGCGAGATCACGCGTCCAGGTCGGCTGCCACACGCGGTCGCCCACCTCAAACACCGCCGCGCCGCCCATCATGGCCCGGTGCATCGCCGGGATAATGCGGCCGACGAAATTCTTGTCGGCACCGTCGCCGCCAAAAAATCCGGCCATGCGAACCACCAATGCGTCCGGCTGCGCCTCACGGATGACCTGTTCGGCTTCCCATTTGAGCGCGCCGTAGAGCGACAGGGGCGCAGGCTCGGTCTGTTCAGCGATCGGGTCGGGGCCGCCTTCGTACACCAGAAAGGACTGCGGGTAGAACAGTCGCGCATTGGCGGCCTTGGCCAGGCGAGACACATTACGTGCGCCCTCGACCAGGGTCTGGCGGGCGGCTTCCGGGTCTCGCGCACAGGCCTGGACATCGACCGTGGCGGCGCAATGCACGATCCAGCCGCCCTCGACCCAGTCAGCCAGGGCCATCACCTGATCCGGGTCACGCACATCCAGCGCGGCCCGCGGCATGGCCCGTACTTCCAGGGCACCATTAAGGGACCCATGCTCGGCGAAGGCCAGGCCGAGCATACCGGCACCACCGGTCACGAGAACGGGTATTCGCATTTTCATCATCCGTTAGCGGGGTGGCGATCCACGACTATCGCCCGGGGCGAGCGCGGCAACCGCACCCTCACGTATCTCGAATTCAACACCGGTTGAACAGGTCGCGTCGCCTGGAATCAAGTTTCCGAGCCCTCGTTCAATCCGCTGACTATCTAGGCCTCACCCTGTTTTCGCAACACCCAAAGGGTTAGAATGCGTGGGTTTATCCTCTCCGGTCTTGCCGGTTTCGCGCCTGGCGGGTTGGCCGGGAGCAGGCGGAACGGGCCGCACCGTCCGGACGGCCGAACCGTCGTCATCGCCGGTATGAAGCCGCCGATTTGCGCGCGGTCGCGCGCCGCCCGATATAGGGTGCCCCTGCCCCGGAAACCGCCATGGCCTACCTGTCCACCAAGACCTACGGCACCGATCGTGGTCTTTCCTGCGCCTACCGGCAGTGGGCCGCCGACAGTCACTGCCAACAGCTCCACGGCTATTCTCTGGGCTTCCGTTTCACCTTTGCTGCCGAGCAACTCGATCACCGCGGCTGGGTCGTGGACTTCGGCAAGGGCGGTTTCGGTGCCATCCGGGACTGGTTGCACACGATGTTCGATCACACCCTTCTGATCAGCACCGACGACCCCGACCAGAGCGCATTCCAGCACCTGGAGACCCTGGGCCTGGCCCAGGTTCGACGGGTTCCGGGGACCAGTTGCGAACACCTGTCCCGGTATGTTCTGGAGCACGCCGACACCCTGATCCGGAGCGCCACGGACGGTCGTTGCTGGGTTCAGAGTGTCGAATGTCTCGAGCATGGGGCCAACAGCGCCATCTATGAGAATCCCGGTGCCCTGCTCTCGAAAATCGACCTCGAGGTCTACGAACGCCTCCTCGACGATGTGGGCCGGGACGGACGCTAGCGGGATCGTGACCCGCGCCGCCCCGCCGGCTGGACCGCCTGTCTGCGGCGGGCCGCGCCGCCGCATTGACGGGAGTCGCGACGTCGATTGACAGTTGGCAATCCGGATTCCGGGCTCAGCCTGTATGGCCGGGCGGGCAAACCCGCTTTCGGCCCGCGAGGCATACGACGTCGCAATGAGCACTGACCTGGCCCGGGAGATCGCCCGGACATATTTTCCCGGCGCGCGCTCCGAGAATGAAGGCCGCCTGCGTGGCGAGATGGACGCCACGCTCGACCACTGGTTCCGCTGGCGCTCGGCCCGGTTCGAGGACAGCGCCCCGGTCGACCCGCAGCCCGTCGGGGCCACCGCGGGTGCTCCCCGCGCCGACGATCGGCTCGGACAGCGGCTGCTGGCCCTGTGCGACGCCATGACGGCGGAAACGCCGACCTTCTCGCCCCGCTACATCGCCCATATGAAGTCGGACCTGTCGCTGCCGGGCCTGCTGGGCTGGTTCGCCGCCATGCTGCACAATCCCAACAACAGCTCGCGCGATGCCAGCCGCGCCGGCACGGTGATCGAAACGCAGGCCATCGCCGCCCTGGCCGACATGCTGGGCTATGACCCGGCCCGGGCCCAGGGGCATTTCACCTCGGGTGGAACCGTCGCCAATTTCGAGGCCGTCTGGCGCGCCCGCTACCGGCTGGACCACTGGCTGGCCCTGGCCCTGCATGTCGCCGAGACTACCGGTGCCCGCCTCGACCCCTTCGCTGCCGCCCATATGGGCTGGGCCCGGTTCCGCGACCTGTGCGCCACCCACGCGGTCTCGGACGATGTCCTGAAGGCCTGCAGCGCCGCAGCCTCCAACCCGGGCGACATCTGGCGTCGCATCAGTCGGGCCTCAGGCCAGGACTATATGGGACCGGTGATGCTGGTCCCCGGCAACCGTCACTATTCCTGGAGCAAGTCGGCCAACATCTTCGGCCTTGGGGGAGAAGCGATCTGGAGCATTGCCCTGGATGCGTCCGGCCGCCTCGACCTGACCGATTTCCAGCGGCTGGTCGCCCGGGCCGAAGCTGAAGGCCGGCCCATTCTGATGGTCGTGGCCGTGGCCGGGGCGACCGAGACCGGGGCCGTGGACCCGCTGGATCGCCTCTATGACCGTATGGACGACTGGCAGACGGAGCGCGGCTGGCGCATCTGGCGGCATGTCGACGCGGCCTATGGCGGCTTTCTCGGTGCGATGCTGGACGGACCGTCCGAGGCGGCCCTGACTTCGGAAACCGCCGCGGCCCTGCGCGCCATGCGGCGGTCGGACTCGATCACCATCGACCCGCACAAGCTGGGCTATGTGCCCTATGCCTGCGGGGCCTTCCTGGCTCCCGATGCCGAACGCTATGCGGTCTCGGCCTTTGACGCGCCCTATCTGGACCGGCCGGAACTGGGCGACGGCAAATGGACCTCGACCCTGGAGGGGTCACGCTCGGCGGCCGGCGCGGCGGCGACCTGGCTGACGGCGGAAACCATCGGCTTGGCTGCGGACGGCTTCGGAGCGCTGATGGCCGCCACGCTGGACGCCCGCCAGGCCTTCCAGACGGCGGTCCGGGACGCCGTTCCCGAAGCCCGCTTCCTGCCCGCCGACAGCAATATCGCCTGCTTCTCCCTGGCGCGTACCGGCGAGGCGCTGAGCCGGTCGAATGCCCGGACCGGTGCCGTCTTCGACCATTTCCAGACCTCGCCCGACTTCGCCGTATCGAAGACCACCCTGGGCCGGGACAACGCCGCCCTGATGGCGTCCGTCCTGGCCGGACACGATGGCCGTGACGATGCGGCGGACGGCCACGGGGGCATGCTGGTGATCCGCTGTGTCTTCATGAACCCCTACTGGTCCGAACCTTCGGTTCGACAGGACCTGCTCCCGCGCTTTATCAAGGAGCTGCGTCAGGCACTGGCCGATGCCGATCGGGCGCAGGTCGCATAAGATGGAGGCGATGATGACCCGGATTCTGTTCTTCGGCCGCGTCGCGGAGCGACTGGGGGCCGAGCAATCCCTGGACCTGCCCGAGGGCGGGGCCACGATGGGCGAAATCCGTCACCGTCTGGCGGCCCGGGACGAGGCCGCCGCCGCCGCCCTGCTGCGCCCGGACGTGCGTGCCTCGCTGGATCAGGTCGTGGTCGGCGACGATGTGCAGGTCCGGCCGGACCAGGAGATCGCGTTCTTCTCAATCTTCTCGGGAGGCTGAGTTGGCCCTCGACGTCAGGCTGGCAACGGGACCCCTCTCCGCCCCGGCAGAGCTGGAAAGGTTTCTCGCCGACCGCGCGGGCGACGGCGCGGTCGTGGCCTTCACCGGCCTGGCCCGGGGGGTCGGCAAGGACGGTTCGACCGTCGAGTCCCTGACCCTGGACTGGTATCCGGGCATGACCGAGCGGTCGATGCTGGACATCGCCGAGGCGGCGGCGGCCCGGTTCCCGGTCAGCGATCTGGTCGTGGTCCATCGCTGCGGCGACATCGTCCCGGGCGAGACCATCGTCTTCGTCGCCGCCGCCGCGCCGCACCGGCGCGTGGCCTTCGAGACCGCCGACTATCTGATGGACCGGCTCAAGACCGAGGCCGCGTTCTGGAAACGCGAGGCCGGTCCGGCCGGCACCCGCTGGATCGAACCCGTAGACGAGGACCGCGCCGCCCTGGCGCGCTGGAAGGACGAGACGCCCTGATGGCCGGAATCAATGAAGATCTGCCGTTCCACCCGCTGAATATCGCGGTCCTGACCATCTCGGACACCCGCGACGAGACCACCGACACCTCGGGCGGCCTGCTGGTCGAACGCCTGACCACCGCCGGCCACGTCCTGAAGGGCAAGGCCATCGTTCACGACGAGGTCGAGGCCATCCGCGCCCAGCTCAGGATCTGGATCGACGACCCCGATATCGACGTGGTCCTGACCACCGGCGGCACCGGCTTCGCGCCACGCGATGTGACGCCCGAGGCGGTCAAGCCGCTGTTCCGGCGCGAGCTGGACGGCTTCTCGGTCGTGTTCCATCTCAAGAGCCTCGGCACGGTCGGCGTGGCGACGCTGCAGTCCCGCGCCCTGGCCGGACAGGCGGATGATACCTTCGTCTTCTGCGTCCCGGGCTCGACCGGGGCCTGTCGCGACGCCTGGGACCTGGTCCTGGCCGAGGAGCTGGACAGCCGGTTCCGGCCCTGTTCGCTGGTCGGCCAGATCCCGCGCTACCGGGGCATCTGCCCGTGACCGCCCTGACCCATCTGGATAGCGGTGGCCGGGTGCATATGGTCGACGTCGGCGACAAGGCCGCCACCACGCGCCGGGCCGTCGCCGAAGGGCGTCTGGTCTGCGCGCCCGAGACCCTGGCCCTGGTGCGCGACGACCGGGCTCCCAAGGGGGCCGTTATCACCACCGCCGAACTGGCCGGGATCATGGGGGCCAAGCGCACCGCCGATTTGATCCCCCTGTGTCATCCGCTGGGTCTGGACAAGGTCTCGGTGACGGTGGTCATGGACGAGACCCTGCCCGGTTTCGTCGTCACCGCCGAGGCCCGCGTCAGCGGACCGACCGGGGTCGAGATGGAGGCCCTGACGGCCGTATCGGTCGCCTGTCTCACCCTGTACGACATGCTCAAGGCCGCCGACCGCGGCATGGTCGTCAGCCAGGTCCGGCTGCTGTCCAAATCGGGTGGACGTTCGGGCGACTGGACGGCCGGGGACGGCACCGGATCATGATCGATTTCGACACGGCCGTCGCCCTGATCCTCGACGCGGCCCGCCCCCTCGAAGCCGAGACGGTCGCGCTGGAGGCCGCCGGAGGGCGGGTTCTGGCGGCCGACCTGACGGCGCGCGGCGACGCCCCGCGCACCGCGGTCTCGGCCATGGACGGCTATGCCGTGCGCGACGCCGATCTGGCGACCCTGCCGGCACGACTGCCGATCGCCGAGATCGCCTTTGCCGGACGGGCCGATGTCCCGACCCTGCCGCCCAACTGTTGCGCCCGCGTCTTCACCGGAGGGCCGGTGCCCCACGGGGCGGACCGGATCGTGGTTCAGGAGATCGTCGACCGTGACGGAGATGTCGCCCGGTTCGGCACCGCGCCGGGCGAGGGCCGCCACATCCGCGCCGCCGGATCGGACTTCGCGGCCGGTGAGGTCCTGCTGCCCGCCGGAACGACTCTGGGCTTCCGCGCCATGGTCGCCGCCGCTGCCGCCGATGTCGCCACCCTCCCTGTCGTACGCCGTCCCCGCGTCACCATCCTCGGCACCGGTGATGAACTGGCCGAACCCGGACAGGCGCTGGAGACGCCCGGCAGTATTCCGGAAAGCGTCTCGTTCGGGGTGGCCCAGCTGGCCCGGCACTTCGGGGCCGGGGTCATCGCCCGGCGTCGCCTGGCCGACACGCCGGAGATCCTGGAAGCCGCGGCCCGTCGGGCGCTCGACGAGGCCGACCTGATTGTGGTCACGGGCGGGGCCTCGGTCGGCGAGAAGGATTTCGCCCGCGCGATGTTCACCTCCTTCGGTCTGGAGCTGATCTTTTCCAAGGTCGCCATAAAGCCCGGCAAACCGGTCTGGTTCGGGCGAGCCAACGGCAAGTGGATCGTCGGCCTGCCCGGCAACCCCACATCGGCCATCGTCACCGCCCGGCTGTTCCTCGCCCCCCTGATCGCGGGTCTGGCGGGCCGGGATGCGGCGGCCATTCTGACCTGGCGGGAGGAAGTCCTGACCACGCCGTTGAAACCCTGCGGCGACCGTGAAACGTTCGAGCGGGGTCGTCGCGTCGAGGGCGGCGTCGCCGTTCTGAACATCCAGGACTCCGGATCGCAGAAGGCGCTGGCGATCGCCGATGTCCTGATCCGGCGGCGTCCCGGTACCCGCGGTCTGGCGGCCGGAGACACGGTCGACATTCTGGCTTTCTGACGCCGTCAGATGAAGCGCTGGAACAGGATGTTGTTTTCCAGATGGATGTGTTCGCGCAGGTCCGAATCCAGCTTGCTGCAGGCGGCATAGAGCGCCCGCCAGGTGGCGCAGGCCCCCTGCGGCGGGACGAAGTCGGCGGTCAGGTCCGCCATGAAGGCCAGCTGCCCGCCCAGATCCAGATGTTCCTGCATCATCTGGGCGATCGGATAGCGCAGGGTCGGCGTTCCGCCATGAACCATCGCCGGAAACAGGACGGCCTCCTCCTTGTGCTGATGGTCCTCCAGATCGTCGAACATCAGGGTCAGAAGCTCGGCGAGACCGCGCGGGCAATCGGCGTTCGCCTGATGCACGGTCTCGACCCGGCGCGCCAGACGGATGGCCTCCGGAAACTCGACGCGGTGGACCTTGTGATAGCGCTCGATGATGTGGGCGACCAGATCGGCCGTCTCGGCCGGAGCGGCGATACCGGGTGTACCCAGATTACGCAGCTCCATTTCCAGAGCTGTCAGATCCAGACCCCGGCGCTCGGCCTCTGAGGACAGTAGCGCGCCGCCATTGCAGCAGAAGTCGATCTTGTGCCGACGAAACACGCTGGTCGCGCCGGGCAGGATGACTGCAATATCGCCGACGGACAGATATTGAAGGGCCATCGGTCGAGTCTCCAGTCCGGTGCTGCGCCCACCGGCGTCGAGCGCAGGTGATCTTGTCTTCCTAGACCGTTCACCCCACCCGCCCCTTGATGCCCGTCAAGCCTTGCCTTGACGGGGGTCTCGATCTGCGACAGGGCCGCACCGCTTCCGCACGCCGCAGGGAATCACCGAGTCTGGCCTCCGTTTTCAAGGGGATCAGACATGGCGTTCGACAGTCCGCTGGCCGGAGAAATCTGGAGCAGCAAATATCGCTTTCGGCCGGTCGACGGCGAGGGCGACCAGACCGTCGAAGCCACCTGGGACCGGGTCGCCACGGCCCTGGCCGAGGCCGAACCTGCCAAGACGCGCGCACGCTGGCGCACCCGGTTCCGCGAGGCCCTGGAAGGCTATCGCTTCCTGCCGGCGGGCCGCATCCTCGCCGGGGCGGGCACCGGCCGGTCTGTAACCCTGTTCAACTGCTTCGTCATGGGCACCGTGCCCGACGATCTGGACGGCATCTTCCAGCACCTGCGCGAAGCGGCCGTGACCATGCAGCAGGGCGGCGGGGTCGGCATGGACTTCTCGACCGTGCGCCCCTCGGGGGCCCCGGTGCGCGGCGTCGGGGCCGAGGCCTCGGGACCGCTCAGCTTCATGGACGTCTGGGACTCCATGTGCCGCACCATCATGTCGGCCGGCCAGAGGCGCGGCGCGATGATGGGCTGCCTGCGGATCGATCACCCGGATATCGAGGCCTTCATCAATGCCAAGCGCGAGGCGACCCGGTTCCGCAATTTCAACCTGTCGGTGCTGGTCCCCGACGCCTTCATGACCGCCCTCGACGCCGGCGCGGACTGGCCGCTGGTGTTCAACGGCGAGGTCCGGCGCACCGTTCCGGCGGCCGACCTGTGGGACCGCCTGATGCGCGCCACCTATGACGCGGCCGAGCCGGGGGTGATCTTCATCGATCGCGTCAACGCCACCAACAACCTGGCCCACTGCGAGGTCATCTCGGCGTCCAACCCCTGTGGCGAACAGATGCTGCCGCCCTACGGGGCCTGTTTGCTGGGCTCGATCAACCTGGCCAGGCTGGTCAGCGCGCCGTTCGAAGCCGGCGCGGCCATGGACGAGGCGGAACTGGGGGCCCTGACGCGCACGGCGGTCCGGATGCTGGACAATGTCATCGACATCTCGCGCTTTCCCCTGCCCGCCCAGCAAGCCGAGGCCCGGGCCAAGCGCCGCCTCGGCCTGGGGGTGACCGGACTCGCCGACGCCCTGATCTTCTGCGGGGCCCGCTATGGCGAGGATCAGGCCGTGGCCCTGACCGAACGCTGGCTGGGTGTGATCCGGCGCGAAGCCTATCGTGCCTCGGCCGAGCTGGCCGCCGAAAAGGGCCCCTTCCCGCTCTACGATCCGATCATGCTGGAGCAACCCAATCTGGCGGGCCTCGACCCCGAGACCCGTGAGTTGATCGCCCGCCACGGTCTGCGCAACGGCTGCCTGACCTCTATCGCCCCGACCGGCACGACCTCCCTGCTGGCCGGCAACGTCTCTTCGGGCATCGAGCCGGTGTTCGCCTTCGCCTACAAGCGCAAGGTGCTGCAGCCCGACGGCAGCAAACGCGAAGAGGCGGTCGAGGACTATGCCCTGTCCCTGTGGCACCGGCTCAGGGGGCCGGATGCGCCGCTGGACAGCGCGCCGGGCAATGCCTTCGTCAGCGCCCAGACCCTGACCCCGGAGCACCATCTGCGCATGCAGGCGGCGGCCCAGACCCAGATCGACAGCTCGATCTCCAAGACCATCAATTGCCCGGAAGACATCCCGTTCGACGCCTTCTCCCACGTCTATCGCCAGGGCTACCGGATGGGCTGCAAGGGGCTGACGACCTATCGCCCCAACGCCATCACCGGGTCGGTGCTCAGCGTTGAACCGACGCCTGCCGTTTCGACCGCGCCGACTGCGCCCGTCCTGACGCCACGTCCCGTCAGACTCGAGGGGGCAACCTACAAGGTCCGATGGCCGCTGGATGAGCATGCCGTCTACGTCACCATCAATGATTCCGATGATGAGGGCGACGGCAAGCGGCGGCCGCTGGAGATCTTCGTCAACTCCAAAAACATGGCCCACTACGCCTGGACCCTGGCCCTGACCCGGATGATCTCGGCGGTGTTCCGGCGCGGCGGCGATGTCTCGTTCGTGGCGGAAGAGCTGAAGGCTGTGTTCGACCCGGGCGGTGGAGCCTGGATCGAGGGCCGCTACACGCCCTCTCTGCCGGCCGCCATCGGCGGGGTGATCGAGCGCCATCTGGGTCTGGCGGCCGGCGATGCCGCAGCGGATGCCGAGATCGCGCCCGCGGCGACCGAGGCTACAGCGACCCCGGTCAGGCCTTCGCCGTCAGCCTGCCCACGCTGCGGCACGCCCGGACTCGTGCGCAAGGAGGGCTGCGACAGTTGCCTCGACTGCGGCTATTCCCGATGCGGATAGCGCCTCTGCGCCGTCCACAGGCCCCCCGGTCCTGGACGGACGTCCTCTACCGGGCCCGACGACCGGTCGAGATCCTGCTGACGGCCTCGCTGCGCAGCATCGCCCGCCGCCAGCCCGACGCCTTCGACCGTCTGGGCCAGGTTCGCCATGCCACCATCCGCATCAACCCGGTGGACCTGCCGGTCGCCTTCGAGATGCGTCCGGACGGTGAAACCGGGTCCATCCGCGTGGTGCGTCCCAATGACGACGCCGGCGATGCCTCGGCGCGCATCAGCGGGCCGTTGCTGACGCTACTGGCCCTGTTCGACGGGCGCGGCGACGCCGACGGGGCCTTCTTCCAGCGCTGCATCGATGTCGACGGCGATACCGCCGCCATCCTGGCCCTGCACAATGCGCTGGAGGCATCGGAGTTGACGATCGCCGACATCCTCGGCCTGCCGCGGCGGTTCGATCCGTCCCTGCAGACCGTGCTGTCCATCGCCCGCCGCTGGCGCGAAACCGGGGCCCGGGCATGACCGCCGCGACGGCTCCGGCGCTTGAACTGGTCTGCCCCGCCGGATCGCCGGCCATGCTGAAGGCCGCGGTCGAGGCCGGGGCCGACAGTGTCTATTGCGGCTTCCGTGACGAGACCAATGCGCGCAACTTCCCGGGTCTGAACTTCTCGCCCGAGGAACTCCGGGTCGCGACCGACTGGGCCCATGAACGCGGAGCCCGGGTCCTGCTGGCGCTCAACACCTTCGCCCGGGCCGACGCCACCGATCTGTGGCGGGCCTCGGCCGACGCGGCGGCCCGGGCGGGCGTCGACGCCGTCATCGCCGCGGACCTGGCCGTGCTGTCGCACATGCACAGCGACCATCCCGATACCCGCCTGCACCTGTCGGTCCAGGCCGCGGCGGGCACGCCGGAAGCCATCGCCTTCTATGCGCGTGAATACGGGGTCAAACGCGTCGTCCTGCCGCGCGTCCTCAGCGTCGAGGAGATCAAGGCCCTGTCGCGGGAAATCACGGTCGAGACCGAGGCCTTCGTCTACGGCGGCCTGTGCGTGATGGCCGAGGGCCGCTGCGCCCTGTCCTCCTATGCGTCGGGCCGGTCACCCAACCTGTCGGGGGTCTGTTCCCCGCCGGAGGCCGTCAGCTTCCGCGACACCGACGGCGCACGCACCACCCGGTTGTCCGGATTTGCCGTCGACCGCCTGCCGGCGGGTGAGGCCGGCGGCTATCCGACCCTGTGCAAGGGCCGGTTCCATGGCGGCGAGTCGGACGAGGCCGGCTATCTGTTCGAGGATCCGGTCAGTCTGAACGCCATGAGCCTGCTGGCCGGTCTGGCCGAGGCCGGCGTCACCGCCGTCAAGATCGAGGGCCGCCAGAGAGGCAGAGCCTATGTCGCGCGCGTCACCGCCGCCTTCCGCGCCGCCATCGACGCGATCGGGCGTGGCGAATCCCCGGCCCCCTATGAGTCCCTGTTGAACGACCTCGCCGAAGGCGCGCGCGAGACGACCGGTGCCTATCGAAAGCGCTGGCGATGAGCGGCCCGATGGAACTGGCGATCGGGCCCCTGCTGTTCAACTGGGCCCCGGACCGGGTCGAGACCTTCTACGCCCGGATCGCCGACGAGGCCCCGGTTAAGACTGTCTATCTCGGCGAGGTGGTCTGCGGAAAGCGTCAGCCCCTGCTCCAGCACGCCCTGGCCCGGTCGGCCGAGCGCCTGCAGGCCGCCGGCAAGACCGTGATCTGGTCCACCCTGGCCCTGCCGACCACGCCGCGGGAGCGCCGGCTGGCCGCGGATCTGGCGGCGGATCCCGACCATCTGGTTGAGGCCGGCGACATGTCGGCGGTCTGGAGCCGGGCCCCCGCCCCCTTCGTCGCCGGGCCGTTGCTGAACGTCTACAGCGCCCCCGCGGCGGCGGAACTGGCGCGCCTGGGCTGCGTGCGGCTGTGCGCCAATATTGAGCTGCCCGTGAGCTCGATCACCGAGATCGCCCGCGCCTGTCCCGACCTGACCCTCGAGCTGTTCGCCTTCGGCCGGTTGCCGCTGGCCCTGTCGAGTCGCTGCGTCCAGGCCCGGATGGAAGGCCTGCACCGCGACGCCTGCCGCTACGTCTGCGACCGGCACCCCGACGGCATGGATGTGGCCACGGTCGAGGGGCAGGCCTTCCTCGCGGTGAACGGTCTGCAGACCCTGTCCCACGGCTGCCAGCTGGTGGATGTTGCGGTCGAAACCCTGACGGCCGCCGGCATTTCCGCCCTGCGCCTGTCGCCGCATTCGCTGGACATGATCGCTGTGGCCTGGGCGTTCGGCGCCTATGCCGACGGACACATCGCCCCGGACGAACTGGCCGATCGGATCGCGGCGCTTGGACCGCCGGGGCCTCTGGTCAGCGGTTATCTGCATGGGGCTGCGGGCGCGCGCGCCGCCGGCGCGCGGACGGCACTGTGAGCACCGACGAACTGGCCGCGCGGCGCGCCCGGATCGACCGGATCGACACCGCTCTGGTGCGGTTCATGGCCGCGCGGCAACGCGAAGTCATGCAGATCGCCCGCCTCAAACGGGATCCGGATGGCGTTCGCGATCCGGAACGGATCGCCTTCATACTCGACCACATCCGCATAGCCGCCCGACGCTACGGGCTGGACGAAGCCGTCGCCACGCCGGTCTGGCGCGAACTGCTGGAGCGCTCGGCCCAGGCCCAGCAGTCCCTGTTGCGCCGGAACGTCGACCATCGCGCATGCCTTGATGAAGGGCAGTGCGCGGCGGGACGTCCGTCAAGTCGACCGGGCGGCAGATCGCCTATGCAGGGCGAGCCCGCCCAACGGAACCCGTCATGAGCACTGCCACCGCCATCCGCGCCTATCGCGGGCCTGCCGTCTTCAGCATCGGTCTGCGCCCCTTCTATCTGTTCTCTGCCCTGTGGTCGGCGATCATCGCGCCGCTCTGGATCCACGCCTTCCTCGGCGGCGGACCGATCGGGCTGGACTGGCATGTTCATGAGATGCTGTTCGGCTACGCGGGCGGGATCATCGTCGGCTTCCTGCTGACCGCCGTGCCCAACTGGACCGGCCGCATGCCGGTGGTCGGGTGGCCGCTGGTCCTGCTGTTCGGCCTGTGGGTGGCGGGACGGGCGGCCATGCTGACCGTCGCGCTGAATGCGGATGTCGCCGCGATGGCCTGGCCCGTCATCGTCGACTGCCTGTTCCTCGTGGCCGTCGCCGGCGTGGTCTGGCGCGAGGTTCTCGCGGGGCGGAACTGGCGCAACCTCCCGGTCGCCATGATCGTCACCGTGCTGGCCCTGGCCAACATCGGCTTTCATCTCGAGACCGGGGCGGGCGGCGTCGACAATCTGTCGACCCGTCTGGGTCTGTCGGTCGTGTCGCTGCTGATCGCCCTGATCGGCGGTCGCGTCACACCCAGTTTTACCCGCAACTGGCAGCTCAAACGCGGGGGGCCGCTTCCGGCAGTCGCCGGCCGCTTTGACACGATGACCCTGATCGCCACCGCCGCAGGTCTGGCGGCCTGGAGCTTCGCGCCGGTCCATCCCGCGACCGGGGTGGCCCTGCTGCTGGCGGGGGTCCTGAACCTGATCCGGCTGGCCCGCTGGCGCGGCGGGGCGACGCTGGCCGAGCCGCTCGTCCTGATTCTGCACCTCGGCTATCTGTGGCTGGCGTCGGGTCTGGTCCTGCTGGGGCTGTCGGTCATGGTCCCCGCCCATGTCCTGCCTTCGGTCGGCGTGCATGCCCTGACCGCCGGGGCCATCGGGGTGATGACCCTGGCCATCATGACCCGCTCCAGCCGGGGTCATACCGGCCGCCCCCTGACCGCCGGCAAGGCCGATATCCTGATCTACGGGCTGATCAATGCCGCGGCCCTGACCCGCGTGATCGGCGGCCTGATGCCCGCCGCCTACCATCCGCTGCTGATCGTCTCGGTCGGGCTCTGGTCCGCGGCCTTCCTCGCCTTTGTCATCAGCTACGGCCCGATTCTGCTGACGCCCCGTCTCGGCCGGGGCTGACCGACCTCAGGCGTAGCGCGCCGAGGCCGTGGCCTTGACCAGGGCGATCACCGAACGTCCCGGAACCAGCGCCAGTTGTTCACCCGCCTGCCGGGTGATCAGGGCCTTGAGCCGCAGAGCCCCCGCCTCAAGCCGGACCAGCAGGCCGTCCGGGCGCGCCTCGATCGTCGCGATTCGCATCGGCAGCCGGTTCTGGAAACTGGCCTCGACCGGGTCGATCAGGGCCAGGGCGACGTCGCGGGCGTCGACGATGACCCGGACCCGTTCACCCGGTGCCACGTCGAGAAGCGGCGACAGAAACGCGGTTCCGGCCAGGTCGATGCGTGTGGCGTTGCTTGCCGGATCATGCGCGATCACCTGCCCGTTCAGAATCGACAGGGGGGCGCTCAGCCCGGCCGCCGCCTCGGCTTCGGGGCGATCAAAGGCCAGGTCCGGCGGTCCTGCCTCAAGCGCCCGCCCCTCGCCGACCAGCACCACCCGGTCGGCCAGCCGCGCGACCTCGTCGACGGCATGGCTGACGTAGAGGATGGGCGGCCCGTCCTGCGCCAGCCGGTCAAGATACGGCAGCAGGTCACCGCGTCGCGCGCCGTCCAGCCCGGCCAGGGGTTCGTCGAGGATCAACAGGCGCGGCCGGGTCAGCAGGGCCCGTCCGATCGCCACACGCCGGGCCTCGCCACCCGACAACGACCCCGGCCGGCGATCCAGCAACCCCTCAAGGCCCAGCAGGGCTGCCGTCTGGTCCAGCGCCGGACTGATGTCTCCGGACCGGCGCGCGCCATAGAGCAGATTGTCGCGTACGCTCAGATGCGGAAACAGGCGGACATCCTGAAACACGTAGCCGATGCGGCGTTTCCACGACGGGACCGACACACCGGCGTCACTGTCGAACAGAACATCTCCGGCCAGGGTCACCCGCCCCCGGTCCGGCCGGATCAGGCCGGCGACCAGTTCGGCCACGCTGGTCTTGCCCGAGCCGGAGCGTCCGAACAGACAGGTGATCCGGGCATCGCTGGCGAACCCGACCTCGAGGGCGAAGTCGCCGCGGACGATCCGGGCCGAGACCTCCAGCATCATGCGACCCTCCCGACCCGACGCGCCGCCGTCCGGGCGACCCATTCCGAGACCAGCAGGGCCGCGATCGATACCCCGACCGAGATCAGGACCAGTCGCAGCGCCGCCGCCTCGCCGCCCGGCACCTGGGTCAGACTGTAGATCGCCAGCGGCAGGGTGCGGGTCTCGCCGGGGATGCTCGACACGAAGGTGATGGTGGCCCCGAACTCGCCCAGCGCCTTGGCGAAGGCCAGTACGGTGCCCGCCGCGATCCCCGGCAAGGCCAGCGGCAGGGTGATCGTCACAAAGCGGACAGCGGGCGTCGCCCCGAGGGTCTCGGCCGCCCGCTCGATCCGGGGATCGATCATGTCGAACGACAGGCTCACGGCCCGCACCAGCAGCGGAAAGCCCATCACCGCAGCCGCCAGGGCCGCCCCGGTCCAGTCGAAGGCAAACACGATGCCCATCGGCTCGAGCCAGCTGCCCAGCGGCCCGTTGCGCCCGAACAGCAGCAGCAGGGCATAGCCGGTCACCACCGGCGGCAGGACCAGCGGCAGATGGGTCAGGCCCGACAGCAGGGCCTTGCCGGGGAAGTTGTAGCGCGACAGCAGATAGGCCAGGGCGATGCCCGGCGGCAGGCTGAACAGCGTCGCCGTCAGTGCCACCTTCAGCGACAGGCCGATGATCTGCAGTTCCTCGGGGCTGAGAGGCGTCATCATCGGCTCATCGAACCGGCGACCGGGTAAAACCGAACCGTTGGAATACCGCCTGACCGTCGGCACCGGACATCCGGTCAAGAACGGCCTGGGCCGCCGCCGCGTCACCGCCGCCCTGCGACCGCCGCAGCCGCGCCGCCGGATAGACGATCGGCGCATGACTGCCGGCCGGAAAGGTCGCCACCACCCGGACCCGGGGTTCGGCACGGGCATCGGTCGCGTAGACCACGCCCAGCGGGGCCTCTCCCCGCGCGACCAGCGCCAGGGCCGCGCGGACACTGTCTCCCGGGGCCAGACGGCTCTCGACACTCGCCCACAGACCAAGGTGAGTCAGCGCCTGCTGGCCATAGCGACCGGCGGGAACGCCGACGTCGGCCATGGCCAGCCGGCCGTCCCCGAGACGTTGATTCAGGGCGAATGCCGGGGTCAGGTCCACCGGCGCATCCGGGGCACCGGCCGGAGCGATCAGCACCAGACGGTTGCCCGCGACCCGACGCCGGGTCGCGGTCTCGACGTGGCCACGCGCGTCCAGCCAGTCCATCCATGCCTCATCGGCCGAGACGAACAGATCGGCCGGCGCGCCCTGGTCGATCTGGCGCGCCAGCTGGGCGCTGCCGGCATAGGTGACCCGGACGGTCCGGCCGGTCTTGTTCAGATGATCGGCGGCGAGGGCGTCCAGAACCTCGCGCAGGCTGGCGGCGGCGAACAGGTCAATCGGTGGCGGCCCCGACACCTGTCGCGGCGTACAGGCCGTCAGGACGGTGGCGGCGATCAGCATCAGCCCCTCGCGTCGCCCCATGCCGGTTCCCGTCTGCTGCATCGGTCCGGGCCTCCCCCATTGGTCGGGTCACTCGGCCCGTCGTCCCGCTGTCTAGCATGGCCGGGTCGGCCGGCGGCGCAACGGCATTGGGGCCGATCTTGATGTTCATCAAGCCTGTGGGAGTCCCGCGTCAAAGTGAATGGCGGGAGGAGCGCCTATGGCTCATGGTGAGTTCGCTCCGAGCGGCCCGGCCTACAGCGCTTCGACGCCACGGTCCGGTCGCCGGATCCGCAAGGATCGAGGGCGCCGGGAGAAATCCCCTCGCCTCCCGCATTTGGAAAGGAGCTTCCATGGCACTCGATGCCGCCCCCGCGGCCGACACCTTCGGGCGTCGGTTTCACTATCTCCGTCTCTCCGTGACGGAGGTCTGCAATTTCAGCTGCACCTACTGCCTGCCGAACGGCTGGAAGAAGAGCGGGCCGCTGTCCTTCCTGACCGTCGACGAGATTCGCCGCCTGGTCGCCGGCTTCTCCGACCTCGGCCTCAGCAAGGTGCGCCTGACCGGCGGCGAGCCGACGGTGCGCAAGGACTTCAACGACATCATCAGCACCGTCGCGGCCTCGCCCGGCGTCGCCAAGGTCGCCGTGACCACCAATGGCTGGAACCTGGCCCGGCACATCTCCGACTGGCGCGCCTCGGGCCTGAGCCACATCAACATCAGCATCGACTCGATCGATCCGGAGGTGTTCCGGCAGATCACCGGCCACGACAGGCTGAACCAGGTCCTGACCGGACTGGACATGGCCCTGGTCGAAGGCTTCTCCGCCGTAAAGGTCAATGCTGTCCTGCTGCGTCAGACGGCCGAGGCCGGCTTCGACGCCTGGGCCCGTTTCGTGCGCGACCGGCCGGTCACCGTCCGCTTCATCGAACTGATGAAGACCACCGACAATCACGACTATTTCGCCGCCCACCATGTGAAGGCCCAGGGCCTGCGCGACTGGCTGGATCGCAACGGCTGGACGGCGGGGCCTCGGGCCATCGATGCCGGCCCGGCCCTCGAATATCGCCACCCCGATCACGCCGGGTCGATCGGTCTGATCGCGCCCTATGCGCCCGGCTTCTGCGACAGCTGCAACCGGCTGCGGGTGACGTCACGGGGCAAGCTGCGCCTGTGCCTGTTCGGGGACGGCGGGGTCGATCTGCGCGACCTGCTCCAGGATGACGATGATCGCGACCTTCTGAACGCCCGCATCGTTTCCGGCCTGACCGGCAAGACCTGGAGTCATCAACTGGCCCAGGGCCTGTCCGGCGACCTGAAGAACCTGGCCCAGCTGGGCGGCTGATCAGCTCGAGACGTAACCACAACTGCGCCCGGTCGCCGAACTCCAGCGCTCGCTCTCGGCCTTGCCGATGACGCCGTCGCGCGGCGGCATGTGGTTGTCGATCAACGGCGACGGGCGGGCCAGGCGTTCAAGGGCCTCGGGCCGGCTCAGGGTCACTTCGCCGCCGCGCACGACCACGCCGTATTTGGCCAGGCTGGCGAAGGCCCGGGACAGGTTTTCCGGCGTCATGCCCAGCAGAGACGCCAGCACCCGCTTTTCATGCGGCAGCACGATCGTCTCGACCGAGTTCTGACGAATGCGCTGGGTGACCAGATAGTTGGCCAGCCGCTCGGCACCGCCCCGCAGTTTCTGGTTCTTCACGGCCCGGACCAGACCGCGGTAACAGCCGGACAGCTCCTGGGCCACGGCAAAGCTGAAATCGGCGTCCTGTCGCATCACGCGACGCAACGCCTCGCCCGACAGCATCAGGATCTCGGATCGCTCCAGCGTGCGCGCCGACATCAGGGCATCGGCATCCAGAACCACGGCCGCGAGAATGAAGGTCGACACCGGACGCAGCAGCGCCAGCGTGGTCTCCTTCTCCTTCCACGAGCCCTGCAGTTCGACCATGCCGTCCAGCAGGACGTAGAGGAAGTCGACCGTATCGCCTTCCATCAGCAGGGTGGTGCCGGCCGGAAAGCGCTGCAGGAACGCGCCCCCGGTCACGTCGCGGAAAACCTCGGGCGAGGCCCTGGAGAACAGCGGCAGGGCCTTGACCCGATCGAGGTCGGACTCGCGCATGGTCATGAAGGGCTCCGAATCTGGATCAGGATGGCTGGGTCTCGCCTACAGGAATCGGGGCCCGGAATTCTGCCCCTCGGTTCACAGTGACCTACCATTTGACCTTTATCAAACACAATAGAAACCTAAAGCAATCACGCGCCCAAACAGGGTCGATTTGCTTTCATTTATCAATCAAATACTCAATATAAAGCGCCTGGAAACAGCGCAAATTGACAAGGATCAATCTTCACGTGCCGCGCCGGAGATAATGAACATCGCAGACGGGCCGGAGGGCGGCCCTGATCGATGGAGAAGACCGGAATGGTCTCCGTTTCCGAAGCGCCGGCCCCAGGGGCCAGGTCCGCACTCTGGGTCAGCACCTTCGCTTTCACCGCCTGTTTTGCCGTCTGGACGATCTTCTCGATCATCGGCGTCCAGATCAAAGCCGACCTCAACCTCACCGAGGCCCAGTTCGGCCTTCTGGTCGGCACACCGATCCTGACCGGGTCGCTGTCGCGGATCTTCCTGGGCGTCTGGACCGGTCAGTTCGGCGGACGCATCGTCAACCTGGTCGTCATGGTCCTGGCCGCCGCGGCGACCTTCCTGCTGTCCTACGCTGAAACCTATACCCAGTTCCTGGTCGCGGCGCTCGGCGTCGGCCTGGCCGGCGGGGCATTTGCGGTCGGCGTCGCCTATGTCTCGAAATTCTACCCTGCCAGTCGCCAGGGCACAGCCCTCGGCATCTTCGGTGCCGGCAATGTCGGCGCTGCCGTTACCAAATTCGCAGCCCCGTTCGTGATGCTGGCCCTCGGCTGGGAAGCCGTGGCCCAGGTCTGGGCCGGCGCGCTGCTGGTCATCGCCATCCTCGCCTTCCTGCTGACCCGCGACGAGCCCGAGATCGCCGAGCGCCGCCGTACGGGCCAGAAGCCGGTCACGGCCTGGATGCAGCTGACGCCGCTGAAGGACATCCGGGTGTGGCGCTTTTCGCTCTACTATTTCTTCGTCTTCGGCGGCTTCGTCGCGCTCGCCCTGTGGCTGCCGCACTACCTGACCGGAGCCTACGGCCTCGGCATCGGGGCCGCCGGCATGCTGGCCGCCGCCTATTCGATCCCCGGCTCGCTGTTCCGGGTATTCGGCGGCTGGCTGTCGGACCGGATCGGCGCACGCAAGGTCATGTACCTGACCTTCGCCCTCAGCGCCGTCTGCACCTTCATCCTCGCCTATCCGGCCACGACCTATGTGGTGGACGGCATCCAGGGACCGATCCAGTTCAGGCTGGCCCTGAGCCTGCCCGCCTTTGTGGTGCTGGTCTTCATACTGGGCTTCGCCATGAGCCTGGGCAAGGCCGCGGTCTACAAGCACATCCCCGTCTACTACCCGGACCACGTCGGGGCGGTCGGCGGTCTGGTCGGCATGATCGGTGGCCTGGGCGGCTTCATCCTGCCGATCGCCTTCGGAGCCCTGAACGATCTGACCGGCGTCTGGACCAGCTGTTTCATGCTGCTGTTCCTGCTGGTCTCCGGAGCCCTGCTCTGGATGCACCTGGCCGTGCGCCGGATGGAGCGCCGACGCTCCCCCGACCTGGCCACCCTCCCGGAATTCCCCGAACTGGCTGGCGTCGGTCCCGACAGGGCCACCGCCGCCGCCTCCCCGCGCTCGAGCTAGAGAAAGACGCATATGTCCCGTCATGTTCTGAACGACTGGCGTCCGGAAGACCCCGATTTCTGGGCTTCATCCGGCAAGCGGATCGCCGCCCGCAACCTCTGGATCTCGGTGCCCAACCTGCTGCTGGCCTTCTCGGTCTGGATGGTCTGGTCGATGGTGGTGGCCAAGCTGGCACTGATCGGATTCAAGTTCGAAACGTCCCAGCTGTTCTGGCTGGCCGCCCTGCCGGCGCTCTCGGGCGCGACGCTGCGCATCTTCTACAGCTTCATGGTGCCGATCTTCGGTGGACGGCGCTGGACGGCCCTGTCGACCCTGTCCCTGGTCATCCCGGCGCTGGGGATCGGGCTGGCGGTCCAGAACCCCGACACGCCCTACTGGGTGTTCGTCACCCTGGCGCTGCTCTGCGGTCTGGGGGGCGGCAATTTCGCCTCGTCCATGTCCAACATCGGCTTCTTTTATCCGAAGGCGGAAAAGGGCAACGCCCTGGCGCTGAACGCCGGCTTCGGCAATCTCGGCGTCAGTGTGATGCAGTTCGCCGTGCCCCTGGTGATCACGCTCGGCCTGTTCGCACCCGTTGTCGGTGCGCCCCAGATCGCCGTCGACAAGGGCGTCGAGAGCGAGATCTGGCTTCAGAACGCAGGCTTCGTCTGGATCCCCTTCCTGCTGGCGTCGGCGACCGCGGCCTGGTTCGGGATGAACGACATCACCTCGGCCAAGGCCTCCTTCAAGACCCAGGCGGTGATCTTCAAGCGCAAGCACAACTGGCTGATGTGCTACCTCTACATCGGCACCTTCGGCTCGTTCATCGGTTTCTCGGCGGCGTTTCCCCTGCTGGGCAAGACCCTGTTTCCCGACGTCAACATCCTTCAGATCGCCTTCCTCGGCCCGCTGGTCGGCGCGGCGTCCCGGGCGCTGACAGGCTGGGTCTCCGACCGCTGGGGTGGTCAGAACGTCACCCAGATCGTCTTCTACGCCCTGATCGCCGGCGTCCTGGCCGTCCTCTACAGCGTCGGGGCCTTCGGCGGCGAACCGGTCTTCAGCCTGTTCTTTGCGAGCTTCATCTGGCTGTTCTTCTGGACCGGCGTGGGCAATGCCTCGACCTTCCAGATGATCCCGGCCCTGGTGCGAACCGACATGCCGCGGCTGATGCCCGACGCCTCGCCGGATGAACGCCGGAAACAGTCGGAACTGGAATCGGCGGCCATCGTCGGCTTCTCGTCCGCCCTCGGCGCCTACGGCGGCTTCTTCATCCCGCTGGCCTTTGCCAACTCGATGAAGGCGACCGGCGGCCCCATGACGGCCCTCTACCTCTTCTGCGCCTTCTACGCGACCTGCGCGGCCGTCAACTGGGTCTACTACGCCCGACCGCGTTCGCCCCTGAATCTCTCCCTCAAAGCGGCAGTCTGATCATGAGCCATACCCTCGACCGCCTTGCCTTCTTCACGCGCAAGACCGAGCTGTTTTCCGACAGGCACGGCGTCATGAACGACGACGACCGCAGCTGGGAGGAGGCCTATCGAAACCGCTGGCGTCACGACAAGATCGTACGCTCGACCCATGGGGTGAACTGCACGGGCTCGTGCTCCTGGAAGATCTACGTCAAGGGCGGGATCGTCACCTGGGAGACCCAACAGACCGACTATCCGCGCACCCGCCCGGACCTGCCGAACCACGAGCCGCGCGGCTGCGCCCGTGGGGCCAGCTACAGCTGGTATCTGTATTCCGCCAACCGGGTGAAATACCCGCTGATTCGCTCGCGCCTGCTGAAGCACTGGCGGGCGGCACGGGCCACCCTGCCCCCGGTCGCCGCCTGGGCCTCGATCCAGGACGACCCGGCCGCACGCGATGACTACATCCAGATGCGCGGGTCAGGCGGCTTCGTCCGCGCCGAATGGGACGAGGTCAACGAGATCATCGCCTCGGCCAATGCCTACACCGTCAAGCGCTGGGGCCCCGACCGGATCTTCGGCTTCTCGCCGATCCCGGCCATGTCGATGCTGTCCTATGCCGCCGGTGCCCGATACCTGCAGCTGATGGGCGGCGTCAGCGGCTCGTTCTATGACTGGTACTGCGACCTGCCCCCGGCCTCGCCCCAGACCTGGGGCGAGCAGACCGACGTGCCGGAATCGGCCGACTGGTTCAACTCCGGCTTCCTGCTGCTGTGGGGGTCGAACGTGCCGCAGACGCGCACGCCCGACGCCCACTTCTATACCGAGGCCCGTTATCGCGGGGCCAAGTCGGCGGTCATCTGCCCCGACTATTCCGAGGCCTCGAAATTCGCCGACCTGTGGCTGGCGGTGAAACAGGGAACCGACGCGGCCCTGGGCATGGCCTTCGGTCATGTGATCCTCAAGGAGTTCCACGTCGACCGCCAGGTGCCGTATTTCCGCGACTACCTGCGCCAGTATTCCGACCTGCCCATGCTGGTTCGCCTGGTCCCGCAGGACGGCGGCCTTGTCGCCGAACGCCAGCTGCGCGCGTCCGACTTCAGCAAGTCGCTGGGCGAGACCAACAATCCGGAATGGAAGACCGTCGCCCTCGACGAAACCACCGGAAAAGTGGTGGTGCCGAACGGCTCCATCGGCTTCCGCTGGGGCGAGGACGGCAAATGGAACCTCGAGGAGAAGGAGACCGGCGGCAAGGCAACCCGCCTGCGCCTCGGCCTCAAGGATGACCACGACGAGGTTGTCGGCGTCCGCTTCCCCTATTTCGCCAACACCGCCACCAACGGTTTTGCCTCCAGCGATCACCCCGACGTCCTCGTCCGCAACGTGCCGGTCAAGCGCATGAAGCTGAAGGACGGCGAGGCCCTGGTGGCCTGCGTCTACGACCTGTTCCTCGCCAATTACGGTGTCGACCAGGGCTTCGGCGGCGATCATATGCCCAAGGACTTCGACGATCCGGAGCCATATTCGCCTGCCTGGGGCGAGGCCATGACCTCCGTGCCGCGGGACCAGATCATCGCGGTGGCCCGCGGCTTCGCCGGCAATGCCGAAAAGACCAACGGCAAGTCGATGGTCATCATCGGCGCGGCGATGAACCACTGGTTCCACATGGACATGAACTACCGTGCGGTCATCAACATGCTGGTCATGTGCGGCTGCGTCGGTCAGTCCGGTGGCGGCTGGGCCCACTATGTCGGCCAGGAAAAGCTGCGGCCGCAATCCGGCTGGGCCCCGGTGGCCTTCAGCCTCGACTGGTACCGTCCGCCGCGTCAGCAGAACTCGACCTCCTTCTTCTACGCCCACACCAACCAGTGGCGTTATGAGACCGTCACCCCCCGTGAAATCATGTCGCCGACGGCCCCCGCCGGGGACTGGGGTGGCTCGTTGATCGACTTCAACGCCCGCGCCGAACGCATGGGCTGGCTGCCCTCCTCGCCGGCCCTGAAGACCAATCCCCTTCAGGTCGCCCGGGACGCCATCGAGGCCGGGGTCGATCCGAAGGACTATACGGTCAAGGCGCTCAAGGACCGGTCGCTCGAAATGTCCTGCATGGACCCGGACGATCCGGCCAACTGGCCGCGCAACATGTTCATCTGGCGCTCCAACCTGCTCGGGTCGTCGGGCAAGGGACACGAGTATTTCCTCAAGCACCTGCTGGGGGCCAGCCACGGCGTCCAGGGGGCCGACCTGGGCGAGTCGGGCGGCGTCAAGCCGACCGAGGTGACCTGGCGCGAGGAGGCCCCGGAGGGCAAGCTGGACCTGCTGGTCACGCTGGACTTCCGCATGTCCACCACGGCCGTCTATTCCGACATCGTCCTGCCGACGGCCACCTGGTACGAGAAGAACGACCTCAACACCTCGGACATGCACCCGTTCATCCACCCGCTGACGGCGGCGGTGGATCCGGCCTGGGAAGCCCGCAGTGACTGGGACATCTTCCGCGGCCTGGCCAAGACCTTCTCGGAGGTCTGCCCCGAGGTGCTCGGCGTCGAGAAGGACGTCGTCCTCACCCCGATCCAGCACGACAGCCCGGCCGAACTGGCCCAGGCGTCCGAGGTCCACGACTGGTGGAAGGGCGAATGCGAGCCGGTCCCCAACCGCACCATGCCGCAGATCACCATCGTCGAGCGGGACTACCCGAACCTCTACAAGCAGTTCACCTCCATCGGCCCGCTGATGGAAAAGATCGGCAATGGCGGCAAGGGCCTGGCCTGGAACACCGAACACGAGGTCGAGCTGCTGAAAGCCCTGAACGGTGAGGTCCTCGACGAGGGCGTTTCCCAGGGCCGGGCCTCGATCCACGACGTGGTCGACGCCTGCGAGGCCGTGCTGATGATGGCTCCGGAAACCAACGGTGAGGTCGCCGTCAAGGCCTGGGCCGCCCTGTCCAAACAGACCGGCCGCGACCACACCCACCTGGCCCTGCCGAAGGAAGAGGAGAAGATCCGGTTCAACGACCTCGTGGCCCAGCCGCGCAAGATCATCTCCTCGCCGATCTGGTCGGGTCTGGAGTCCGAACACGTCTGCTACACGGCCAACTACACCAATGTGCACGAGCGGATTCCGTGGCGCACCCTGACCGGCCGGCAACAGCTGTATCAGGATCACCTGTGGATGCGGGCCTTCGGTGAGTCGCTGTGCGTCTATCGTCCGCCGCTCGACATGAAGACCCTGTCGGTCAAGGGCCTGAAGCCGAACGGCGAGCCCGAGATCGCGCTGAACTTCATCACCCCGCACCAGAAATGGGGCATCCACTCGACCTATTCCGACAACCTGATGATGCTGACCCTCAACCGGGGCGGTCCTGTCATCTGGATCTCGGAAACCGACGCCCGCCGTATCGGCGTGGTCGACAACGACTGGGTCGAACTGTTCAACGCCAACGGGGCCATCACGGCCCGGGCGGTGGTGTCCCAGCGGATCCGTGAAGGCACCACCTTCATGTATCACGCCCAGGAAAAGATCGTGAACACGCCGGGGTCCCAGATCACCGGTCGCCGCGGCGGCATCCACAACTCGGTCACCCGGATTGTGCCCAAGCCGACGCACATGATCGGCGGCTACGCCCAGCTGTCCTACGGCTTCAACTACTACGGCACCGTGGGGTCGAACCGCGACGAGTTCGTAATCATCCGCAAGATGACCAAGGTCGACTGGCTCGACGAGCCACTCGGCGACTTTTCTCAAGCCAAGGAGCCAGCCCAATGAAGGTCCGCGCCCAGATCGGCATGGTGCTGAACCTCGACAAATGTATCGGCTGTCACACCTGCTCCGTCACCTGCAAGAACGTCTGGACCAGCCGCAAGGGCGTTGAATACGCCTGGTTCAACAACGTCGAGACCAAGCCCGGCATCGGCTATCCCAAGGACTGGGAGAACCAGAAGCGCTGGAACGGTGGCTGGCGGCGCAAGAAGAACGGCGACATCGAGCCGCGGATGGGCGCGAAATGGCGCATCCTGGCCAAGATTTTCGCCAATCCGGACCTGCCCGAGATCGACGACTATTACGAGCCGTTCGACTTCGACTACGCCCACCTCCAGACCGCGCCGGAAATGAAACATTTCCCCACGGCCCGTCCGCGCTCGGCCATCACCGGTCAGCGGATGGAGAAGATCGAGTGGGGCCCGAACTGGGAAGAAATTCTCGGGGGCGAATTCGCCAAACGGTCGAAGGACTACAATTTCGCCGACATCGAAAAGGAGATGTACGGCGAGTTTGAAAACACCTTCATGATGTACCTGCCCAGGCTGTGCGAGCACTGCCTGAACCCGACCTGCGTCGCCGCCTGTCCGTCGGGCGCGATCTACAAGCGCGAAGAGGACGGCATCGTTCTGATCGATCAGGACAAGTGCCGCGGCTGGCGGATGTGCGTCTCGGCCTGTCCCTACAAGAAAATCTACTACAACTGGGACTCGGGCAAATCCGAGAAATGCACCTTCTGCTTCCCGCGCATCGAGGTCGGCCAGCCGACCGTCTGTTCCGAGACCTGCGTCGGGCGCATCCGCTACCTGGGTGTGCTGCTCTATGACGCCGATCGCATCAGCGAGGCGGCGAGTGTCGACGAAAAGGACCTCTACCAGGCCCAGCTCGACGTCTTCCTGGATCCGCACGATCCGGCGGTGATCGCCCAGGCCAGGGCCGACGGCATCCCCCACGCCTGGATCGAGGGGGCCAAGCGCAGCCCGGTCTACAAGATGGCCATGGACTGGAAGATCGCCTTTCCGCTCCACCCCGAATACCGGACCCTGCCGATGGTCTGGTACGTCCCGCCGCTGTCACCGATCCAGAACGCGGCGGCTGTCGGGGCGCTGGAAATGGACGGCGAAATGCCGGACGTGCACAAGCTGCGCATCCCGGTCAAATACCTCGCCAATCTGCTTACGGCCGGCGTCGAGGCCCCGGTGACCCTGGCGCTGCAGCGGATGCTGGCCATGCGCGCCTATATGCGGGCCAAGACCATCGACGGCCGTATCGACCACGCCCTCGCGGCCAAGGTCGGCCTGTCCGCGGCCCAGATCGACGACATGTACAAGATCATGGCCATCGCCGACTACGAGGACCGGTTCGTTATCCCGTCGGTCCACCGCGAGACCGCCGAGGACGCCTTCGACATCCGCGGTGGCTGCGGCTTCACCTTCGGCAACGGCTGCTCCGGCGGTCGCACCGAACTGGGTCTGTTCGGGCCCGACAAGCGCTCACGCGCCAAACCGACAGCAGAGGTGGCTTGATCATGGCCCTGACCTATCGCGCGCTGGCCCTGATGCTCAGCTATCCGACGGCCGAAATCCAGGCCACCGCACCGGCGGCCATCGACGCCATCCGCACCGAAGGCCTCGTCCCCGAGCCGATCGTGCGATCGCTGGAAAAACTGGCCGGCATGCTGGAACACGACGACCTCTACGATCTGCAGGAGGGCTTTGTGCAGCTGTTCGACCGGACCCGGTCCCTGTCGCTGAACCTGTACGAGCATATCCACGGCGAAAGCCGCGACCGGGGTCAGGCCATGGCCGCCCTGGTCGAGCTCTACGCCTCGTACGGGCTGGAGCTGTCAGCCAAGGAGTTGCCGGACCACCTGCCGGTCTTCCTCGACTTCCTGTCCACCCTGCCGGACGCCGAAGCCGCCTCCCTGCTGGGTGAAGGGGCCCACGTCCTGGCCGCCCTGACCGAGCGGCTGCACAAGCGGGAAAGCCCGTATCGGGCCGTCTTCGGGGCCTTGTCGAACCTGGCCGATGCAGCCCCCGATACCGACGCTGTGGCAGCCCTGATGCAGGAACCGGACGAGGACCCCGACGATCTCGAGGCCCTCGACAAGTCGTGGGAAGAAACGGCCGTCAGCTTCGGACCGGGAGAGGTCGGCTGTCCCAAGGCTGATTCCATCCTGTCCGCGATGAACGCCGCACCGCCCCCCGAAAAAAGCCGTCGCTCCGACGCGGCCGCCTGAGGAACTCCGCCATGGACCTGAATTTCATCGCGTTCGGGGTTTACCCCTATATCGCCCTGGCCGTGCTGGCGATCGGATCCGTCTTGCGGTTCGATCGTGAGCAATACACCTGGCGGACCGGCTCCTCCCAGCTGTTGCGGCGCAAGCAACTGGTGCTCGGCTCCATCCTGTTCCACGTCGGGATCCTGTCGATCTTCGCGGGCCATTTCGTCGGCCTGCTGACGCCCGTCATCGTGTGGGACTTCTTCCTGGTCACCCACGGCTTCAAGCAGATGCTGGCCATCGTCGCGGGCGGCATCGCCGGGGTGTTCTGCCTCGCCGGCGGCCTGCTGCTGCTGCACCGGCGGCTGTTTGATCCGCGGATCCGCAACACGTCCAGCTTCGGCGACATCGCCATCCTGGTGATCCTGCTGGTCCAGCTGTGCCTCGGCCTGGCGACCATCCCGCTGTCCCTGGGACACCGTGACGGCAGCGAGATGATCAAATTCATGAACTGGGCCCAGGGAATTTTCACCCTCAACCCCTACAGCGCCAGCTACATCACCGACGTCAGCTGGGTCTTCAAGGCTCACATCACCCTCGGCCTGACCCTTCTGCTGATCTTCCCGTTCACCCGGCTGGTGCACATGTTGTCGGCCCCGATCTGGTATCTGAACCGTCGTGGCTGGCAGCTGGTGCGCAGCAAGCAGCCGATGCCGCCGACGCGCCGCACCGCGGAGCGGACCAAATGAGCGCCGTCATCGTCGTCGACGGGGTTGAGCTTCCCGAGCGTCTCATCGCCGAGGAGGCCCAGAATCACCCGGGCCCCACGATCGAGGCGGCCCGCACGGCCGCGGGGCACGCCCTGGCCATCAAGGCCCTGCTTCTGGATCGCGCCCACCAGCTGGGTCTGACCGCCGAGGCGGAGCTGGACGAGGACGGCCGTGAGGAGACGCCGGAAGAGGCCCTCGTGCGCGCGGTTCTCGATGCCGAGATCACGGTCGGGCGGCCCGACGAAAGCGAATGTCGCCGGGTCTACGACAGCGCGCCCGACCGGTTCCGCACACCCCGCCTGACCCAGGCCTCGCATATCCTGTGCGCGCCCAAGGGCGACGACGCGGCGGCCTGGGCCGCGGCCGAGGTCATCGCCAGGACGGCTATCGCCGAGCTGGCCCAGCATCCGTCCCGGTTCGCCGCCCTGGCGACGGCCCTCTCGGACTGTCCGTCCAAGGGCGTCGGCGGCTCCCTCGGCCAGCTCTCTCCCGGGGATCTCGCCCCCGAGGTCGAGGCCGGACTGGACCGGCTCCAGGCCGGTGAGACCGCATCCGAGCCAGTTCGATCGCGCTTCGGCTGGCACATTCTGCGCCTCGACCGGCGCATCGACGGCCAGCGGCTGCCGTTCGAACACGTCCAGCCACAGATCTCCCTGCATCTGGAGAGCCGCGCCTGGACTGCGGCCGCGACCCGCTATGTGTCCGGACTTGCCGCCGAGGCCCGGGAACGTGGCGTGGCGCTCACCGTCACCATCGACGGTACCGTGTCGAACGGGGCCCTGTCGCTGGGTGACCTTTTGAACAATCAGGCCGCGGTCGCAGCCCGGCTGGAAGCCTGGCTGGACGAGGCCGACCCGGCCCTCGCCGCCCGGGCCCGGGAGGTTGCGGACGCCGCAGGGATCGGATTCGCCGCCTTCGTTCAGCGGGAGATCGCCCACTTCGCCCAGGGGGCCGACGACGAGCGCTGGACCCGGTTGATCTCGGCCGCCCAGGGCTCCAGCGACCCGGCCCTGGCCTGCGTCCAGGCGATTCTGAAATCGAAACTGGCCGTCCGGAAGAACACCTTCACCCTCATTCGCAGAAATTGACATGAAGCCTTTCACGCCTGCCACTTTGCTGGCCCTTGCCCTGACCGCGGCCCCCGGCATGGCCCTCGCCCAGGCCCCGGCCGCCGGCCCGGCCGCTGCATCGACGCAGACGGGCGATATCCTGTTCGACAGTCGCCTGCGCTATGAAGGCGTCAGCCAGGACGGCCTGGACGATGCGACGGCGGTGACCCTGCGCGCCCGCCTCGGCTGGCAGAGTCCGGCGTGGTCAGGCTTTCGCCTGCTGGTCGAGGGCGAGGGCGTCGTGGCCCTGGTCGACGACTACAATGACACCATCCACGGTCCCGCCCGCTATCCGGTGGTGGCCGACCCGGAAGCGATCGAGCTGAACCGCCTGCAACTGACCTGGACCGGCCTGCCGGACACCGAGGTCGTTCTGGGCCGCCAGCGCATCATTCTCGGCAACGCCCGGTTTGTCGGCAATGTCGGCTTCCGTCAAAACGAACAGACCTTCGACGCCGTCAAGGTGACGACCCGGGCCCTGAAGCCGTTGACCGTGACCTATGTCTGGATCGACCGGGTCCACCGGATCTTCGGCAACGACAGTCCGGTCGGGGAATGGCGCTCCGACAGCCACCTGGTCAATGTCGAGGCCGTGACGCCGGTGGGCCGACTGACGACCTATGGCTATCTGCTGGATTTCGCCAATGCCCCGGCCCAGTCCTCATCGACGTGGGGCGCGCGGCTTGAGGGCAGCCACGCCCTGTCGCCCGACTGGTCGGCCCTGTACGCCGTCGACTATGCGCGTCAGTCCGACTACGGAGCCAACCCGGCCAATTTCGATCTGGACTACGGCCTGGTCTCCGCCGGATTGAAACACGGCCCCCTGACCGGAACCCTGGCTGTTGAGCGGCTCGACGGCAACGGGGCCCAGGCCTTCCAGACCCCCCTGGCGACCCTGCATGCCTTCCAGGGCTGGGCCGACGTCTTCCTGAACACGCCCCGGGACGGGCTGCGCGACGTCTCCGCCACGGCCAGCTATGCGATTGCCCATCCGCCCGTCGGTCGCAGCGCCACGCTCGCCGCCTCCTGGCGTGACATCCGCGACGCCGACGGAAACAGCCGTTACGGCCGCGAACTGGACCTGACGGGACGGCTGGTTCTGGACCCGCGAAAAGCCATCGAGATCAAGGCGGCCCATTTTGACGGAGCCCAGGCCGCCTTCCCCGATCGCACCAAGATCTGGGTCGCCCTGGACTATCGATTCTAGACGCGATGGCGGAGCAGGGAGGTCATCTCGGATGAGCCAGAAGCCGCAGATCGAGCCCCTGCCCGCGGAGCTGGTTCATGAACCGCTGAACTGGCTGTTCGCTGAACATTATCGCCACCGGCAACTGTGTCGCCTGATCGAACGCGTCGGCACCGCGACCGTCCTTCTGCGCGAGGAGACGGAAGAAATCTTGACCTTCCTGCGCCAGGACATGGCCCTGCACATCATCGACGAGGAAGAGGATCTGTTCCCCCTGCTCCGCCGTCGCTGCCTGCCGGAAGATGAACTGGGCCCGTTGCTGGGCTCCCTGTCCGCGGAGCATCGCGACGACATGGAACAGACCCGCGTCCTGACCACCCTGCTGGAGCAGGCGCTGGCCGAGGGACGCCCCCCGGGGCATGACCTGGAGACGCGCCGGCTGTTCACGGATTTCGCCCTGCACGAACGCCGCCATATCGCACTGGAAAATGCGATCATCCTGCCGATCGCCCGCCTGCGCCTGACGCCCGGGGACCTGCGCGCGCTCAGCACCCGGATGGCCGCGCGCCGGGGCGTTGTTCTGGACAGGACAGAGGACGAACGCCCTGCGGACGGCCTGGAACCGTCGGGCGGCAGCGTATGATCAACGACCTGCTCCGCAACAACCTGGAATGGGCGGCCGCCAAGGCCCGGATCGACCCGGAATATTTCCGGCGGCTGTCCGCGCAACAGTCACCCGAATATCTGTGGATCGGCTGTTCGGACAGCCGTGTCCCGGCAAACGAGATCGTCGGCCTGGAACCCGGCGAACTGTTCGTGCATCGCAATGTCGCCAACCTCGCCCCGGCCCAGGACATGAACCTGCTGGCCGTGCTGCAGTTCGCGCTCGAGTCCCTGAAGGTTCGCCACATCATCGTTTGCGGCCACTACGGCTGCGGCGGGGTGCGCGCCGTGCTCGACGGACAGCGGCACGGGATCATCGATCACTGGATGCAACGCGTGCAACGACTGTACGAGGACCATGACAGCGAGCTCGCGGCGATCCAGGACCCCGAGGCGCGGGTCAATTTCATCTGCGAAAAGAACGTGCTGGCCCAGGTCCGGGCCCTGTCCCGCAACCCGTTCATCACCGACGCCTGGAAGCGTGGCCAGCCCCTGTCCATTCACGGCTGGATCTATTCGATACGCGACGGTCTGGTTCGGGACATGGAGACCACGATCACCGGCCCCGCCGACGTCAGCCGTCTTGAGCAGGCCCGCTCCCAGCCCCGGTCGCGTCCGCGCATACCGGGCCGGGGGCGATCGTCATGAGCATCGTCACGGCCGTTCTCGCGGGGGGGACCGGGCAACGGATCGGCGGAGCCAAGCCCGCTCGCCGGCTGGCGGGTGTCAGCCTCTTGACCCATGCGTTGCAGGCGGTCGGAAGATATGGAGCCCCGACGGTCCTGGTCCTGCGTGACCCGGAGCAGGTCAGCGAGACCAAGGGCCAGGTCATCCTTGATGATCCGGACATCCCCGGCCCGCTCGGCGGCCTGGCCTCGGCCCTCGCCTGGGCGGATGCCAACGGCGCGGACCGCGTCCTGTCCGTACCATGCGACATGCCCTTCCTGCCCATTGACCTGCTGGCCCGGCTCGATCTTGCCCTGACCGGCGACACGGGCGTCGCCGTCGCCGCCAGCGACGGACGACGGCATCCGGTCTGCGCCCTGTGGCGCACCTCCGCCCTGCCCGTTCTCATCCAGAGGGCCAGGGCCGGACAGCTGTCCCTGAACGGTCTCAGCGAGGCCGCCGGTCGCGTCGTCGTCGATTGGCCAGTGGAAGATCGGGACCCGTTTCTCAACATCAACACCGGCGAAGACCTGGCCCGCGCAGAGGCGATGACGCGATGACCACCCTGTCCGACCGCCAGCTGACCCACGCGACCCGGGCCCTGCCGCGCTACACCAGCTATCCCACCGCCCTGGCCTTCCAGCCGGCCCCGGATGACGCAGACACCCGCCGATGGCTGGGCGATATCCAGTCCCATGACACCCTGTCGATCTATGCCCACATCCCCTTTTGTGAGCGGCTGTGCTGGTACTGCGGCTGCCACACCAGTGTGCCCAACGGCTATGCGCGGGTCGCCCGGTTCCTCGACCAGCTGAAGCGTGAGATCGACCTGTGGGGCGAGGCCCTGCCCGCCCACGCCGGCACGGCCCATCTGCATTTCGGCGGTGGCAGCCCCAACAGCCTCAACACCGGCGATTTCGCCGACCTTCTGGCCCTGCTGGCCACCCGGTTCCGCCTGCGTCCGGGGGCCGAGGTCGCGGTCGAACTCGACCCCGGCACCCTGCAGCGCGAGTTTGCCGGGGGTCTGGGCGCGGCGGGCGTGACCCGCGCCAGCCTCGGCGTGCAGACCTTCGATCCCGAGGTCCAGCGCCTGGTCAACCGGTTCCAGCCCGTTGAACAGGTCGCCACCGCCGTCGACGACCTGCGCGGCGGCGGGGTCGCGGCGATCAATTTCGACATGATGTACGGCCTGCCCGGCCAGACCTGCGCCAATGTCGCCGCCAGCATGGCGACCGCGCTGGCGCTGGAACCCGACCGGGTCGCCCTGTTCGGCTACGCCCATGTGCCGTGGATGAAGAAGCACCAGGCCGTGATCCGCGACGCGGACCTGGCCGATGTGTCCGGGCGCTGGGCCCAGGCCGAGGCCGCCGAGTCGGTGCTGGCGGCGCACGGCTATGTCCGCATCGGCATGGACCATTATGCCCGCCCGGACGACCCGATGACCGCGCGCCTGGCCGAGGGCACCCTGCATCGCAACTTCCAGGGCTATACGGACGATCCGTCGTCGGTGCTGATCGGTGTGGGCCCCTCGGCGATCAGCAGCCTGCCCTTTGCCTATGCCCAGAACCGGCTGCGCGTCGACGACTGGGCCGCAGACATTGCGGCCGGGCGCCTGCCGGTCGGCCGCCAGCTGGAAACCACCTCGGACGACCGGCTGCGCCGGACGGTGATCGAACGTCTGATGTGCGACCTCCAGGTCGATGTCGGGGCGGTGTGCCTGGATCATGGGCGCGAGGTGTCGACGCTGGATCCGGCGATCGCCGGGGCCCGCGCCCTCACGGCGGACGGCCTGTGTCAGGTCGAGGGACGCCGGGTTCGCGTGCCCTCGGACATGGCCCGGCTGGTCCGGGTGGTCGCCGCCTGTTTCGACAACCGGTCGGTCATCGCACCGAAGCGGCACAGCGCGGCCATCTGACGGCCGTCACCGGCCCCTTCCTGCGGCCCTGACCCTGGCCCGACAGCAAACGGGCCGGGGGTTGCCCCCCGGCCCGTCCTCGCTGGTCCTGGTCGTGGGATCAGTATTTCAGGCGCAGACCGATGGTCACACCCAGCTCGTTGTAGTCGTTGTTGTAGCGCACCACGCCGTCGCCGTAGACGGACCAGCCACTGCCCTTCTGGCTCGTCATGCCCGCGCGCAGCTCTGCGAACGGCGTGTCAAAACGATCCGCCAGAGTCAGCGCCGGACCGCCGCTGGTCAGCACCATCTCGTTGTCCCCGAGGGTCTCACCGATGCCGCGCAGCGAGACGTGATAGCGGGTCGCCCAGTCGGAACTGTCCTCCAGGGCCCCGGACATCCGGACCCCCAGCGAAACCCGAAGGCTCTCGCCGTTCTGTTCGCCGAAGCCGGCACCGGCCGCGGCAAATCCGTCGACCTGGCTGTCGACATAGGCCAGGCCGACGCTCGGTTCGAACACCATGCCGTTGGAGAGCGGCGTCCGGACCCCGACCTCGATCGCGGCCCCCAGCGATTTGACCTGGGTCTCCTGCTCGGTGAAGCCGGCCAGGTCGCGGGCCTTGATCTCGGCGTCCAGGCTGTTGAAGCCGATCGAGGCCGAGGCGAACAGACCATTGCGAACCACGGAGGCATAGCCGCTGACGGTGACGCCGCTCATGTCGATCGCGGCGTTGCCCTGCGAGAAGTCGGCGCGGGAGTCGACGTGACCGATCGCGCCGCCGACGACCCAGGCCGCATCGCCGAGCTGAAGCACCCGGTCCACACCGACGATGGCGGAGGTGACATGCTGGTCATAGCCGGTGTTGTAGGTCACCGGGCCGGCGAGGTTGGTTGCGGTCTGTTCGGCATCGCGCGACTGGCGCGTCCCGTTGACGTCGACCCAGAAGCCGCCGGTGGCGGAACCGGCCGCCAGCTGGTCACGGACTTCAGCCTGGCGTTCGGTCCGCGGTGCGGTGCCGTGCCAGACCGCCTGGGCCTGTCGGCCAAGCGTCGCAAACTGGTAGGCCTGAACCTTGGGCGCGCTGATCAGCACGGTCCCCCGGGCCGGATCCACGGCCAGCTGGCTGTAGAACATGCCCTGGCTCTCGATCACGCCGCCGAACACATTGGCGTTGTAATAGCTGGAGCCGGCGTCGAGGACGAAGTCACCGGCGTGGGTGGTGCCCGAGACGATCAGGACGCCGGTCGGGTTGTTGGCACTGAAGCTGCCTGCCGGCGTGACGTCGTTGATGAGGACGGTGGTACGCCCCGAGGTGGAGCCGACCGTCAGCACATCCGAGACCGGAGCCGCGCCGCCGATCCGGGTGTCGACCGCCAGACGCGCCGCGCCGGAACCGACGTAGGTCGCGCCCGGAGCGATCAGGCTGTCCCCGGCCACGCCGTTCACCAGCTGCAGGGTGCCGCTGTTGTTCAGGGTGGTCAGACCGGTCAGGCGGAAGACCGAGCCGCCCGAGAGGACCGGTGCGGTGCCGACGCGAACCGTGCCGCTGTTGTTGAACACATTGGTCCCACCGCGGAAGTCGAACGTCGTCGACTGACCCTGGGTGATCAGCTGTCCGGCGTTGACGAAGGTGTCGTTGCCGACGCTGAATGTCGACAGGCCGCCGGTCTGGAACGTGGTGCCGACGCCGCTGGCGAGCGAACCGCTGTTGGTGCCGGTCAGGGCGGAGAAGTCGACCTGACCGATGATGTTGCCGCTGTTGTTGACCACGACCGAGCCACCGGTCGCGCGGATGGCGGTGGTGAAGGCCGAGCCGCTGACGGCCTGGATGGTCGCGCCCTGGGCCACATTGATGGTGGAGGCGGTCCCCGACGCGGTGTTCAGCGCGATCACCGAGTCGGTCGGCGAGTTGACCCGTCCGGCGATCACGGCACCGGCGGCGACGTTGACGACGCCGGAACCGGTCGTGCTGGCGACCACCGCCGGGCCCGTGCCGGAGATGACATTGCCACCGAGGTTGAGTTGCAGCCCGCCTGTGCCCGCGGCGAGATTGATGGCCGGTCCCGAAGCGCTGGACACCGTGCCCGCGCTGGTGACGGCCAGGGCCCCCGTGCCGGTCGTGCTGGCGGTGATGCCGGCGGTGGAGCCGCTGACGTTGCCGAGAGCCGAGACCGTGGTCAGGCCATTGGCACCGGTGACGCTGATCCCCGCACCGTTCTGGCCGGTCGCGGTGCCGGTGACGACCACGCTGGTCGCGCCGGTACCGGTATTGCTGGCCACGACGCCCGAGGTGGTGCCGCTGACCGCACCGCCGGTGGCGATGTTGACCGCCCCGCCGGTGCCGACCGCCTGCACGCCGATGCCGTTGAGCCCCAGGATGGTGGACCCGGCCAGCGACGCGACGCTGACCGTGCCGCCGGTCGTGGAGGTCGCATAGACGCCGAGGTCACCCTCGACCAGGCCGCCGGCGGCCGTGTAGGCCACGTTGCCGGCCCCCTGAAGAACCACACCATAGGCACCCGGATCGATGATCCCGCTGGTGGTGACGTTGATCGCCCCGGTGCCGTTGTGCACGGCATAGATGCCGGCGCTCTGCAGACCCGTGCCGGCGGAGATGTAGATGCCGCCGGTCGAGTTGATGGTCAGGGCCTCGTTGCCCGAGTCGATGATCGCCAGAATGCCCAGATCGACGGTGTTGCCGGTGCCGACCGTGCCGATCGCACCGGCCTGGTTGATGGTGATGGCCCCGGAACCGGACGTCGCGAAGATACCGGCCACGGCACCCGGAGCGATCGTGCCGCCGGCCGCCGTGCGAATGTCAATCGCGCCCGTCGTGGTCTGGGCCTGGATGCCGGTATGGCCGGTGATGATGGCGGTGCTGATGCCGGCGGTACCGCCGATGTTGATCGAGCCGGTGCCCAGGGTGTTTGCGTAGATGCCGCGCTCGATGGCGTGGATGGTGCCACCGGTCGAGTTGATGGCAATCGAACCGGCGTTGGTGGCCGAACCGATCCAGGCGTTCAGGCCCATGTTCACGCGGTCGGCACCGACGCCGCCGATCGACGCGAAATTGTCGATCTGGACGTTGTTCGAACCCGTGGCCGAATGGACGTTGACGTGCGCGCCCACGCCGCCGCGTGCCGACAGGGTGGTCCCCGCCGCCGTGGTCACCTGGGCCGATCCCTGGCCGTACAGGTTGACGGCGATCGCCGAGCGGCCGTCGCCGCCGATGACCGAACCGCCGGCGGCGATGTTCACGCCGGCCCGCGCGGTGGATCCGGTGCTGAAGGCGTCGATGCCGTAGTTGCTGCCGCTGACAGTTCCCGTCGTCGCGATCGAGATCAGCGAGTCGCCGCGACCGTCGGCGAAGATGCCGTCCCAGGTGCCGTTGGTCGAGCTGTTGGCGGTCACCGCGCCGGAGCGGATGGTGATGTCACCGCCGCCGTTGGTGACCTGGGCGCTGATGCCCGAGCCGCCGGTGGAGGTCACCGGTCCCAGTGCGTTGATGACCAGCGTGTTGGAGGCGAGCACACCGTTGTTGACGCCGATGATGCCGAAGCTGCTCTGGCCGATGACCGGGCCGGTCGCGTCGATGACCACACGGCCATTCGCCGCGGGGGAACTGCTCGTCGTGCGCTGGTTCGCGGCGACGATGCCGCGCGTGGCGCCGGTGACGCTGCTGACGACGACATTGATGTCGCCTTCGCTGGTAGCGAAAACACCGGTAGCCCCGGCGACAACCGGGCCGGTGCGCTGGGCCGTCGACCCGATGGTGACGCTGCCCGTGCCATTGCTCCGGGCGTTGATGCCGTTCGTCCCCGCGCCGCTCGTCACGCTGCCGCCGGACAGGATCGAGATCGCCCCGCCATTGCGGTTGTTCGTCTCGATGCCGACGAGGGCCGCATTGATCGCGCCGGTGGTGACGACGCTGATGTTGCCGCCGAAGGCGTCGGCCTGGATCGCGTCACCCGCTGCCGCCGTC
>NZ_CAXBHE010000011.1:0-104976 GCF_963975535.1 uncultured Brevundimonas sp.
CCCCAGCTTCTCAGCCCACCCCCGGGTGAACAACCTTCATAGCTTCGACACCTAGGTCGCGAACGGCGCGAAGGTCGCCACGACCTGCTCATAGGCCGCCCGCTTGAACGGCACGATCAGATCGCAGGCCTCGTCCAGCCGGCCCCAGCGCCAGGCGTCGAACTCGATCTCGCCATGGGCCTCCAGATCGATCTCGGACTCCGGTCCGGTGAAGCGATAGGCGAACCATTTCTGCTTCTGGCCCAGCCAGCCGCGCGCCTGTTTGGTGCCCCCGTATCCGTCCGGAAATTCATAGGCGATCCAGCCCTCTGTGGCTCCCAGCGGCGTGACCGAGATCACCCCGGTCTCTTCATACAGCTCGCGTCGGGCCGCCACCTCGAGGGCCTCGCCGTCGTCGACGCCGCCCTGGGGGAATTGCCAGCAGTGCGGGGACTGGCTGCCGGCACGCCGCCCGTACCAGACGCGCCCGTCCGGGTGGAACAGGACCACGCCGACGTTCGGACGATAGCGGGACAGGTCGACGTCGGGGGCGGTCATGGCCCTTCCCTTAGCCTTCGCCCCCGATGCGGTCGAGCGTGTTAGCGTCCGGGGCGCTGGGCCATGGCCGAGGCGGGGGCCAGCTGCAGACCGCGCGCCTCGAGCCCGGCGCTCCAGCGGGCCACGGCCTCGACCGTCACCGGATAGCTGAAGCCGGTGCCCAGCGCCTGGCCGCGGGCCTTGGCCAGCGCCTCGATCGCATTGAGCTGGCCGACGATGGCGGTCGGGGACTGGGTCTGGTCGATGACCCGGTCGGCGCTGGCGCGGGACCAGGCCCCGGGCTTGCGATTGGCCGAGCCGTCATCGAGGAAGGCCACGCCGCGGCGGCGCAGCACATTCATGAATTCCGTCATGCCGGCGTCCGAGGTCATGAAGCGGTCGCCCAGATAGTTGGTCACGCCGAAATAGCCGGTCGCGCGACCCAGCAGCCAGGCCATCCGGGCCTGGACGTCACTGGCGTCGGCATCGGCCAGCAGGGTGTAGGGGCCGGGATCGTTGTCCGGATAGCCGGTCGGCTCCATCGGGATCTCGATCATCACCTCATGGCCCTGGGCCCGGGCCAGATCGATCCAGCCCTGCAGACCCTCGGCATAGGGGACGAAGCTGAGGGTGACCTCGGCCGGCAGGCGCTCGATGGCGGCGCGGGTGGTGACCGCGTTCAGGCCGAGTCCGCCGACGATCACCGCGACGCGCGGCTTGCCGTTCGGGCGGAACGGTCGCGCATAGGCCTGGGCCGGAACCCGGCCGTCGGTGGCGATCATCGGCAGCGCGCCGCTGGGACCGGGCTGGCTCAGGCCGGCGATCGGGGCGGCTGGCAGGGGCTGGGCCTCGCGCCGCGGCGCGGTGATGTTGGACCCGCCCGAGACGGTGGCCCCGTCGGGCAGGGTGATCAGGGCCTCGCCGCCGGCCGCGCCGTCCGCATCGAGGGTCGCCTCGGCCAGGGTCAGGTCCTGGTACAGGTCCATGGCCCCCGCCGAAAAGGCATCGAGGCCGGACGGGGCCGGGGGCGGGGCGACGGCCTCGCGGGTCAGGGAGACGCGGGCCGAGGGCGTCCCGGCGCGCGGGTCGCCCAGCACGGTCAGGAACAGGGCCGCGGCCCCCAGCAGCAACAGTCCGGCCCCGGCGACGGCGGCCGGCGGCTTCTTCATCACGGTCAGGACCGGGGCGACACGTTCACGCAGGCTGCGGCGCGCCGGGGGCGTACCGGCGGCGGCGGCGAGGGCGGACTGGCGTTTGGCGAATAGGGACAAGTCGGTACGCTCGGGTCAGGGACCGTGCGCACGGTCCGCTTCGAGAGTCAGATTGCCCGACGTCGGTTAAGAAACCCTAACGCGCCGTTCACCATGCCGATGCGGTCAGTTGGCCGGGGCCGCCGCGGTGACGGCACCCGCCGCCCCCTCGGGCAGGGTGACGATCACGCCGTTCGGGGGCGGGGCCATACGGCTGAGCTGTCCGCCGGCCCGCAGCACGTCGAAGGCCCGCTGCAGCTGGTAGTCCGTGGCCTCGTCGAAATCCTCGCCGGGGGCCTCATAGGGGGTGTGGGCCCCCCGGCGCTCCGCCCCGATCGAGGCGTCCAGGGCGGTGGCATAGGCGGCTTCGGAATAGATGAAGCTGGACCGCGACACGATCCGGGCCTCGGCGGCCGAACGGGCGACTTCGAGGTCCGGCTCGATGCCGATCTTCTGGATCGAGCGCCCGGACGGCGTGAAGTAGCGCGCCGTGGTGATCGACAGGGCCCCGTCCGCCCCGCCGCGCAGCGGAATCACGGTCTGGACCGAACCCTTGCCGAAGCTGGTCAGGCCGACCAGCGTGGCCCGTTCCTGGTCCTTCAGCGCGCCGGCGACGATTTCCGAGGCCGAGGCCGAGCCGTAGTTGATCAGCACCACCACCGGCAGGCCGCCGGTCAGGTCGCCCGGGCGCGCGGCGTAGCGTTCGATCTGGTCCGGCTTGCGCCCGCGCTGGCTGACGATCTCGCCGCGCTCGAGGAAGGCGTCCGAAACGTCGATGGCCGCCGTCAGCAGGCCGCCGCCGTTGTTGCGCAGGTCCAGGACATAGCCCTTCAGGGCCGGGTTGGTGCGCTTCAGCCGGGCGATGGTCTCGGTCAGCTCGCGACCGGTGTTCTCATTGAAGGTGGCGATCCGCAGATAGCCGAAATCACCCTCGACCCGGCCGGTGACGGACTCCACCTTGATGACCTCCCGGGTCAGGGTGACCTCGAGCGGGTCCTCGCCGTCGCGCAGGAAGGTGACGTCGACCGAGGTGCCGATGGCCCCGCGCAGCTTTTCCGACACCTGGGTCACGGTCAGGCCGGCGGCGTTCTGGCCGTTGATCGACTGGATCACATCCCCGGCCTGGACGCCGGCACGGGCGGCGGGACCGTCGTCCATCGGCGAGATGATCTTCACCAGCCCGCCCTCGGAGGTGATGGTCAGGCCGACGCCGGAGTACTGGCCTTCGGTGCGTTCGCGCAGGTCGCCGTAGCCGGAGGGCGGCAGATAGTTGGAGTGGGGGTCCAGCGCCGTCATCATGCCGGCCAGGGCCGCCTCGATCAGCTTCTTGTTGTCGACGGGCACGACATAGGCCTGTTCAGTCAGGGCCAGGACGTCGCCGAACAGCTCCACCATCCGGAAGGTCTCGTTGCGCGGTGTCTGGGACACGGTCGCTGCGCTGACGCCCACCAGGGTCAGAACGGCACAGCCGACGAGAAGCATCTTACGCATTCGGTCTTTTCCAGTGGGCCTGTGACGGCCCGTCCGTCACTCAAGCAATGTCGTCGCGACCAAATCGTGGCCGTGCCGGGTTCCGGCGATAAAATCAGCGTCATCGCCCCATGGGAAGCGGTTTCGCCTGCGCCGCACCTCGGCGGGTCCGGTCATTGCAGCCAGGGGGCCGGGTCGATCGACCGTTCGTCGCGCCTGAGGCCGAAATAGACCTCCCCGTCCTCGCCGCTGCGCCCCAGGGCCTGGCCGTCGCTGACCCGGTCCCCGGCCGTCACGGACAGGGCCTCGAGCCCCGCCACCACCGCGCGCCAGCCCGGACCGAGGTCGAGGATGACGACCTGGCCCCAGTCGTCCAGCGGGCCCGCATAGGCCACCCGGGCATTGGCCGGGGCGGCAACCTCCCTGCGGTCGGCCCGCCAGCGCCAGCCGTCGCTTCCCGGGCCGAAGCGTTCGGACGGACGGCCACTGACCGGGGCCGTCAGCCGGTTGCGCCCGGCCGGCAGCCGGGTCGTGGGACTGACTCGATCGGGATCGCCGGTCGGAACGACCCCGCCGAGGCTGCGGATGCGGGCCTGCAGGACGCCGGCGGCGCGTTCGGCCTGCTGGGCCTCACTGCGCAACACGGTCTGCAGGGCCCGCTTGCGGGCGGACAGGCTCTCGATCTCGGCGCGACGGTCGCCCTGGGCGCTCTCGACGGTGAACAGCCGTTCGCTCGACAGCACCGCCAGCCGCCGCACCCGGCTGATCTCGGTCTGCTGTTCGGTCAGCACCGCGACCCGCGCCCGCAGCTCGGGAGCCATGGCCTTGAGCAGAATGGCGGCCCGCACGGTATCCGTCGCGCGCGACGCCGGGATCAGCAGCGGTGGCGGCGGGCGACGGCTCATCATCTGCAGGGCCGACAGCAGGCGCGACTGCCGCCCCCGGACGCGCGACAGGTCGGCGGTCAGGGCCGCCTCGCGGCTGCCCAGTTCGCGCAGCCGGGCGCGCTGGGCGGTGATCTGACGGTCGTCGGTGTCCACGGCGGTCCGCAGTCGGGTCAGCTGACCGTCCAGGGTGGCGATTTCGGCCGCGGCCTCGGCCGCCTCGGCGCGCAGGCGACGGGCGCGGGCCTGTTCGTCGCGATACTCGGCCTGCAGGCGCGGCACCTCACCGACCGTCGCGGGCTGGCCGATGGCCGGGGCGGCGATGAGCAGGCCGAGGACGGTGAGGATGAGGGCGCGACGCATCAGTCGCGATGATAGGGCGAACCGGCCAGGATGGTCATGGCTCGGTACAGCTGCTCGGCCAGCATGGCCCGGGCCAGGGCGTGGGGCCAGGTCTGGGGTCCGAAGGCCAGGGTCGAGGCGGCGGTGTCCAGCACGCTGCGGTCGAGGCCGTCGGCCCCGCCGATGGCGAACACCAGCCGGCGCTCACCCCGATCCCGCAGTTCGGCGACATGGTCGGCGAAGGCGCGGCTGGCGAAGGTCTTGCCGCGCTCGTCGCAGGCGATCAGATGGGCACCCTCGGCGGCCCTGAGGATCAGCTCGGCCTCGGGGGCCTTGCCGGTCTTGCGCGGTTCCAGGTCGACCAGTTCCATCGGCCCCAGACCGAGGGCGCGGCCGGCCAGGCTGGTCCGCTCGGCATAGTCGGCGGCCAGGGTCGCCTCCGGCCCGCGCCCCGGCTTGCCGATCGCGAGGATGGCCAGCTTCATTCAGGCGAACTCAGGTGGAGGAGACGCGGTGACCGCTGTCGACCGACCAGATCTTCTCGATGTTGTAGAAGGTCCGCACCTCGGGCCGGAACAGGTGGACGATGACGTCACCGGCATCGATCAGCACCCAGTCGCAATGCGGCATGCCTTCGATCTTGGCCTTGCCCAGCCCGAATTCCTTGATCGTCCGCTGCAGGTGGTCGGCCAGGGCTCCGACGTGACGGTGCGACCGTCCGGAGGCGACGATCATGGTGTCGGCCATCGGGCTCTTGCCCTTGAGGTCGATCAGAACGATGTCCTGGGCCTTGTCCTCGTCGAGCTTGGACAGGATGGCCTGTTCCAGAGGGGTCGAGCCGACGGGAAGGGGAGCCTGCAGACCGTCTTCATTATGGATGGATTCGATCGGGTCCATCTCATGCGCCGCGTTCGAGGCGGTGCTGTCTTGCGCATCGTGCGCGGGCGAGGGGGTCAGCGGAGGGCTCCGGGGAGGTTCAATAAAGCGGCCTTCTAGCACGAACAGCGGCCGCCGTCACGCGGTCGGCAGTTGCAGCCGCGCGGCCCGGATCGCGGTCGAGGATCGCGGGTTCAACGGGGCCGGCAGATAGGTCCAGGCCGGGGTTCCGGCGGTCGGCAGCAGCCGGGCCTGTTCGGCCGGCAGCCGAAAGGCGGCGAAGCGTCGCGCCGCCGGGGCGGTCCGGCTGTTGAACAGGCTGCCGGGGCGGGCGATCACCGCCACCGGCATCAGCCGCATGATGTCGGTCCAGCCGCGCCACAGGTGGAAGGTGGCCAGGTTGTCCGATCCCATCAGCCAGACGAAATGGACGCCCGGATGCCGGGCCGTCAGGGCGCGCAGGGTATCGATCGTCCAGCCGGTGCGAATGCGGCTCTCGACATCCGAGACCACCATCGCGTGACCCGAGGCCGCCATCGCGGCGGCGGCGCGGGCCGAGGCCATGCGCTCGGCCAGCGGCGCGGTATCGGCGGTGTCCTTCAGCGGGTTCTGCTTCGAGACCAGCCAGATGACGCGGTCGAGATCGAGGCGGCGCATGGCGGTTTCGGCGACGTGGGCGTGTCCGTCGTGAGCCGGGTTGAACGAGCCGCCGAACAGACCGACGCGCATGCCCGGAGCCAGGTTGAGCCCGTCTCTCAGCGCCCCCGGACGGGGACCGAAGGCCTGTGCGGCCGGACCGGCATGGAAGAAGGACAAGGCGGGCTCGCGCGGACTTATGCTCACAGGGGAGCTAACACGCGCCCGGTCCCCTGTCGCGCCTCTATCGTCGTCCCCCGGTCATTGCCGCGAGGACGGGCCTCAGGGCCGGGTCTGACCCTTGCCGCGGATGGCATATTTGAAGCTGGTCAGCTGCTCGGCCCCGACGGGCCCGCGCGCGTGCAGCCGGTCGGTCGAGATGCCGATCTCGCCGCCGAAGCCGAACTCGCCGCCGTCGGCGAACTGGGTCGAGGCATTGGCCAGGATGATGCCGGCGTCGGCCTCGGCCAGGAAGCGCTCGATGGCCTTGTCGTCGGTGGCGATGATCGATTCCGTGTGGCCCGAGCCGTAGCGCGCCACATGGTCGAGGGCGGCGTCGATGTCGTCGACGACCCGGATGGCGATGACGGCCGCCAGAAACTCGGTGCTCCAGTCGGCCTCGCTCGCGGCGATCGCGTTGGGCACCAGGGCGCGGGTCGCGGCATCGCCCCGCAACTCGCATCCGGCGGCGATCAGGTCGGCGGCGATCAGCGGCAGCAGGCTGTCGGCGACCGCCCGGTCGATCAACAGGGTCTCGGCGGCCCCGCACACGGAAACCCGGCGCATCTTGGCGTTGACGGCGATGGCGCGGGCGGTGGCCGGATCGGCGCTTTCGTGGACATAGACGTGGTTGACGCCTTCCAGGTGGCCCAGCACCGAGACCCGGGCGTCGGCCTTGACCCGCTCGACCAGCGAGCGGCCGCCGCGCGGGATCAGCAGGTCGATCGATCCGTCCAGTCCGGTCAGGATGTGGCCGACGGCGGCGCGGTCGCGGGTGGTGACGATCTGCACCGTGTCCGCGGACAGGCCGGCCCCCTCGAGTCCCTCGACGAGGGCCGCGTGGATGGCCAGGTTGGAGCGCAGGCATTCCGATCCGCCGCGCAGGATCACGGCATTGCCGGCCCGCACCGCCAGGGCGGCGGCGTCGGCGGTGACGTTCGGCCGACTCTCATAGATGATCGCCAGCACGCCGATCGGGGTGCGGACGCGGGCGATGTCGAGCCCGTTCTCGGGCGTCCAGCGGGCCGTCTCGACCCCGACGGGATCGGGGATGGCGGCGATCGATTCCAGCGCGCCGATGACGCCGTCCAGACGGGCCGCGTCCAGCGCCAGCCGGTCCATCATGGCGGCGGCCATGCCCTTGGCCCTGGCGGCCTCGAGGTCGGCTTCGTTGGCGGCCAGCACGTCGGCGGCGCGTTTGCGCAGGGCCGTGGCCATGCCGGCGATGGCGCGGGTGCGGGTCTCGGCACCGGCGAGGGCCAGGGCGCGGGCGGCACTGCGCGCCTTGCGCCCCATGGCCGTCATCTCGGCGGCGAGGGACTGTTCGGGGGTGATGCTGGCGGGGGTTTCGGGCTTGGTCTGGGTCATGATCATCACCTTCAAATGGCTATTAACACCTGAAATTCAAGGCGTAGCCGCTCCCGGCGCCGGTTCGACGCCCTTCCGTTCCGGCCCTAGCGCAGGGCCAGATCCGCCGTGTGCACCACCTCGGGACCGGCCTCATAGCCCAGGGCGGCCTTCACACCGGTCGAGCGGACGCCGATGATTTTCGCCAGGTCCTTGGCGTCGAAACGCACCAGGCCACGGGCGATCTCGACGCCGCGTTCGTCGAGGATCTCGACGGGGTCGCCCTTGCCGAAGTCGCCGGTCGCCGACAGCACGCCGACCGCCAGCAGGGACTTGCCGCGGGCCAGGGCCCGGGCGCAGCCCTTGTCGACGACCAGTTCGCCGCGCGTCGCCAGCGAACCGCCGATCCATTGCTTGTAGGCGGCCTTCACCGTGGTCGCGGGGGCGATCAGGGTGCATTTGCGCCCCTCCTCCAGCGTCATCGCGCCCTTGGTCTTGGGCCGGCCCGCGGCGATCAGGGTGGCACAGCCGGCCTCGGCGGCGATGCGCGCGGCCATCAGCTTGGTGGCCATGCCGCCGGTACCGACCCCGGCGTCGGCATTGGCCCCGGTGGCCATGGCCTCGATCTCGGGCGTCAGGGTCTCGATATAGGGGATGTGGGTGGCGTTCGGGTCGACGCGCGGGTCGGCCGTGTACAGGCCGTCGACGTCGGACAGCAGGATCAGCAGGTCGGCGCTGATCATCTGGGCCACCCGGGCCGCCAGCCGGTCATTGTCGCCGAATTTGATCTGTTCGGTGGCGACGGTGTCGTTCTCGTTGAGGATCGGCACGGCCCCCATGTCGAGCAGGGCCCCGGCCGTGGCCCGGGCGTTGAGCCAGCGGCGGCGGGTTTCGGTGTCGTCGCGGGTCAGCAGGATCTGGGCGGTGATGATGTCATGGGGGTCGAACACCGACTCCCAGGCGTGCATCAGCAGGGACTGGCCGGCGGCGGCCGAGGCCTGTTTCTTCTCCAGCCCGGGCCCGCGGGCGGCGGTCCCCAGCCGGCGGCGACCCAGGGCCACGGCCCCGGACGACACGATCATCACCTGCTTGCCCTCGGCCTTCCAGTCGGCGATGTCCGCGGCGAGACCCTTGAGGCGCACCATGTCGACGGCATTGGTCTTGTTGTCGACCAGCAGGGACGAGCCGATCTTGAGAACAATGCGGTCGGCGGCGGCGATCGCTGTGGCCGCCAGCGGCGGATCAGACAGGGTCAAGGGGCCCACTCCTCAGGCGCGGCGACAATCACGTCACCCAGTGAATCGATCTCGCCGCGGGTCTTGCGGACCTCGGCCCAGGCGGCGCGCAGCAGCTCGGTGACGCCTTCGCCGGACACGCCCGAGACCAGCATCGGCCGGCGACCGGCCACGGCCTCCAGTTCGTCGGCCTTCTGTTGGCGCATTTCCGGGGTCAGGGCGTCGATCTTGTTCAGCGCCAGGATCTCGTTCTTCTCGGCCAGGCCTTCGCCATAGGCGTCCAGCTCGGTGCGGATGATGCGCCAGGCGGCGGCGACATCGTCCTGGGTGCCGTCGACCAGATGGATCAGCGAGGCGCTGCGCTCGACATGGCCGAGGAAGCGGGTACCCAGGCCGGCCCCGTCGCTGGCTCCGGCGATCAGGCCGGGGATGTCGGCGATCACGAACCGTTCGGTCGGCGACAGGTCGACCATGCCCAGGTTCGGCACCAGGGTGGTGAACGGATAGTCGGCGATCTTGGGCCGGGCCTCGGAGGCGGCGGCGAGGAAGGTCGACTTGCCGGCGTTGGGCAGACCGGCCAGGCCGATGTCGGCGATCAGCTTCAGCCGCAGCCAGATCCAGCGCTCCTGGCCTTCCTGCCCGGGGTTGGCGTGGCGCGGGGCCTGGTTGACCGGCCCCTTGAACCGGGTGTTGCCCCAGCCGCCGTTGCCGCCGCGCAGCAGGCATTCGCTCTTGCCGACCTCGTCCATGTCCAGCAGGACGGTTTCCTTGTCGTCGTCCAGCACCTGGGTGCCGACCGGAACCTTGAGCACCAGGTCCTCGCCCTTGGCCCCGTGCATCTGACGACCCTGGCCGTGGGTGCCGGTCGGGGCCTTGAAATGCTGCTGGTAGCGGTAGTCGATCAGAGTGTTCAGGCCATCGACGGCCTCGATCCAGACACTGCCGCCATTGCCGCCGTCGCCGCCGTCGGGACCGCCGTTGGGGATGAATTTCTCGCGCCGGAACGAGACGGAGCCCGCGCCGCCGTTGCCGGAACGAATATAGATCTTGGCCTGGTCGAGAAACTTCATGCGCGGCTTATGCCGCAACTGCGAGGCAATTTACAGGCAGGCCGCATGTTTGCCGGTGCGGCGACTTAACAGGATCGCAATCGCCCGGGTCCAGGGTGGGTCAGACCTGTCACGGGGATCAGAATGATCTCGACCATCATCACCGCGAACGCGGTCCCAGACCTGACCCGTCCGTCGCGCCCCGCGGCTGCCGGACCGCGTCCGGGCGCGCCGGAATCCGCCGCGACCCGCACGGCTTCGCGCCCGATCGCCGACCCGCGCGAGGCGGCGCGGGCCGTCCGCAAGGAGATGGCCTCGCGCCGCATGCAGGGTGTCGCCGAGCGGATGCGCGCCCTCAGCCTGATGATCAAGGCCGACCCACGCTCGGCGCTGAAACTGGCTGCTGAACTGGCCCGGGAACTGAAGGCGGCCGTGACCGCCTATCAGGAGGCCGGGGGCCGAAATGTTTCGTCCGGGGACATGGCCGTGATCCGCCGTCAGATCGCCGATGCCCGCCAGGCCCAGACGGCGGCCGACCAGCCCGCCGTTCCGGTCGCGGACGCCGTCGTGCCCGGAACGGCCGATGCCGATGTCCGGCGCGCGCAACAGGCCTATGCCCAGGCCGCCAGTGCGGAATTCCAGGCCCGGTCGATCGACCGGCTGTCGACCATGGAAGCCGTGGCCGGATCTGATTACGGCTTTTTCAACCAGGTGAAGGTGCTGGTGACGGGTCTGCGCAAGGCCCGCGATGACATTCGTTACGAGTCCCGCTCCGCCCTGCGCCCGCCCGATGACGAGGACTGGAAGGCCGCCGACAAGGCGCAGGCCGAACTGGAACGTCAGATCGACATCGGGGCGTCCGGGATATCCGTCAGGGCCTGAGGCCCGCACCGGAGATGAAGGGAACGAGGGCGCCGCCCCCGTTCCCCCGGCTTGTGAATCAGCCCTGCGGCCACACGCCGAACGGGTCGGACCACGGCATGTCCAGGGCTTCGGCCACGGCCGGATAGGTGATCTCGCCCTTCAGCACGTTCAGGCCGCGGGCCAGGTGCGGATCCTTCTTCAGCGCCTCAAGACCATGGTTGGCCAGGGCCAGACCGAACGGCAGGGTGGCGTTGTTCAGGGCTTCGGAACTGGTGCGCGGGGCCGCGCCCGGCATGTTGGCGACGCAATAGTGGACCACGCCGTCGATGACATAGGTCGGGTCCTCGTGGGTGGTGGCCCTGGAGGTCTCGAAACAGCCGCCCTGGTCGATGGCCACGTCGACCAGCACCGAGCCGTTCTTCATCGCCTTCAGGTCCTCGCGCTTGATCAGCTTGGGGGCCGAGGCCCCGGGGACCAGCACGGCCCCGATGATGACGTCGGCCTTGACCATCTCCTCGTCGATCGCATTGATCGAGGAATAGCGGGTGATGACCCGGCCCTGGGTGACCTCGTCGATATAGGCCATGCGCGGAATCGACCGTTCCAGCACCACGACCTCGGCCCCGAGGCCCATGGCCATCCGGGCCGCGTTCAGGCCGACGACGCCGCCGCCCAGCACCAGCACGCGCGCCGGGGCCACGCCCGGGACGCCGCAGAACAGCAGGCCCATGCCGCCATTGTGCTTCAGCAGGGTCTCGGCGGCCGAGAAGACGGCGATCCGGCCGGCGACTTCGGACATCGGGGCCAGCAGCGGCAGGCCGCCCTTGGCGTCGGTGACGGTCTCATAGGCGACGGCCGCGCATTTCGAGGCCAGCAGACCCTTGGTCTGTTCCGGGTCCGGGGCCAGGTGCAAGTAGGTGAACAGGATCTGGTCCTCGCGGAGCATTTCCCACTCGACCTTCTGCGGCTCCTTGACCTTCACGATCATGTCGTTGTTGGCGAAGATCTCGGCGGCCGTGGCGACGATCTTCGCGCCGACCTTGCCGTAGTCCTCATCGGTGAAGCCGGCCCCGAGACCGGCACCCTGCTGGACCGATACGGCATGACCGTGGGCCACATATTCGCGCACGGCGGTCGGCGTCAGGCCGATACGGTGCTCATTCTTCTTGATCTCGGTGGGGACGCCGACGCGCATGACCGTTTCCTCTGGCTGGGACGGGCGCGCTCAAGGGCTGGCGGGCCGCGTTGCGAGCGGCAATCTAGCGGCCTATCGCGCGCAGGTTCCTGTTCTTTTCGATGACTTCGCGGTATATATTCGCAGAATCTGCGAAGGGATCCGCAAATTGAAGACTGTTTCTGCCGTCACCCTCGATGACACCGACCGAAAGATGATCCGCGCGCTCCAGGGCGACGGTCGCATGACCAACGCCGACCTGGCCCGGACCGTGAACCTGTCGGAGAGCGCCTGCCTGCGTCGCCTGCGGGCGCTGGAGACCGCCCAGGTCATCAGCCGCTACGCCGCCATCATCAACGAGCGTGCCGTCGGTCTGCCGATCAGCGTCTTCGTCACGGTCACCCTGTCGTCCCAGTCGGAGGCCGCCCTGACGGCGTTCGAATCGGCCATCGCGACGGTGCCCGCGGTGGTCGAATGCTATCTGATGACCGGCGGGTCGGACTATCTGTTGCGGCTGGTGGTGCGCGACGTCGATGACCTCGAACGCGTCCATTCCCACGAGCTGACCCGGATCCCCGGCGTGACCCGGGTCTCGTCCAGCGTGGCCATGCGGACGGTGGTCAAGCGCGGGGCCCTGCCGGTCTGAAGCTTGTGCCGCACTCCGGGGTTGCCCATGTCGACGGGTAGACAGCCGGGGGGACCGATGGATTACCGACAAACAATCGTCTGGCTGGGCTTTGGCCTGCTGGCCGGACTGGCCGCCGTGCCCGGTCTGGCCGCGGGCACCGCCCCGCTGCTGCCCCTGTGCCTGTGTGGCCTGAGCCTGGCCTGTGCGGCCCACGGCCCCAGCCGCGACCGTGTCATGCAGGCGATCGGCAGGGTTCTCGCGGGTTCGACCCTGCGCCTGGTTCTGATGACGGTTGGCATGGCGTTGATCTGGCAACTGGTGGGGATCGAACTGGCCTTCCTGATGGCCGGTGACGTGCTGGCCTATGTCGAGGTCGTGGCGGCCATGAGCCTGATCGCGACCAACGCCCGGCTGGCCGCGATCAGGACGGACATCGTCCGGCGCATCGCGGCCGTCCGTGCGGGGCTGTCCATCCCGTGGAGCGGGGTGCGGCGCAGCGTCCGTGCCGTGCGCCGTCCCGGCCGGAAACCCTCCCGTGCCGACGATGCGGAAGGGCCAGCGGCCTGGGCCTTCGCCTGAGCCCTCCGCCCGGCCTCAGTCCCCGACCGTGTGCAGGTCCCGGCCCCGGGTCTCGGGCAGCCAGATCAGGGCCACGACCACGGCGATGGCGGTGAAGACGATGGAGTACCACAGGCCGAAATAGATGTTCCCCGACCAGGCCACCAGGGCGAAGCTGGCCGCCGGCAGCAGCCCGCCGACCCAGCCGGTGCCGATATTGTACGGCAGGCTCATCGCCGTGTAGCGCACCCGGGTCGGGAACAGCTCGACCAGGGCCGCCGCCTGCGGTCCGTACAGGGCGGTCGCCGCGACCATGAAGATCATCAGGATTCCGAACACCAGCGGCAGGTTCATCCGGGCCCGGTCGGCCCTGTCCGGATAGCCGGCCCCGGCCAGGGCGGCGCGGATGCGCCCGTCGACGTCGGCGCGGGCCGCGGTCAGGGTCGCCTTGTCCAGCCCGGTTCCCTCGACCGAGGCGACGGTCAGCGCGCCGATGCGGACGACGGCCAGGCTGCCGGCGGGGGCGTCGGCATTGTCGTAGGAGATGCCCGCATTGGCCAGCACACCCTTGGCCATGTCGCAGGACGAGGCGAAGGCGGTCTTGCCGATCGGGTCGAACTGGACGGCACAGGTGGCGGGATCGGCGACCACGGTGACCGGGGCGCTGATCTGGGCCTCGGCCAGCGCCGGGTTGGCCGCCTTGGTCAGGGCGTGGAATCCGGGGAAGAAGGCGACCAGCGCCAGGATCATGCCGAACAGCATGACGGGCTTGCGCCCGACCTTGTCCGACAGCCAGCCGAAGAAGACATACAGGCCGGCCGAGGCCACGGTGATGGCCAGCACCAGCTGGTCGACCAGGGCCACATCGACCCGCAGCACCCGCTCCATGAAGAAGCGGGTGTAGAAATAGCCGCAGTACCAGACCGCCCCCTGGGCCACCATGATGCCGAACAGGGCGATCAGCACGAAACGGCCGTTCGTCCAGGTCAGGAAGGCTTCGCGGTAGGGTGCCCGGCGTTCACCGCCCTCGGCCTCCATCTGCACATAGGCCGGGCTCTCGTTCAGCTTCAGCCGGATCCACAGGGAGATACCCAGCAGCAGGGACGAGATCAGGAACGGAATGCGCCAGCCCCAGGCGTCGAACGCCTCCGCGCCGACGATGAACCGGGTGACCAGGATCACCGACAGGGCCCCGATCAGGCCGAAGGCGGCCGTGGTCTGGATCCAGCCGGTCAGCAGGCCCCGCTTCTTCCGCGGCGAATGTTCGGCGACATAGATGGCAGCCCCGCCGTATTCGCCGCCGAGAGCGAAGCCCTGCAGCACCCGCATCAGCAACAGCAGGATGGGCGCAGCGATGCCGATGCTGGCGTAGCCGGGCAGCAGGCCGATGGCCACGGTGGCCACACCCATCAGGGTGATGGTGACGAGGAAGGTGGTCTTGCGTCCGGTGCGGTCGCCGAACCAGCCGAACACCAGGGCTCCCAGCGGGCGCACGACAAAGCCGACCCCGAAGGTCAGCAGGGCCAGGATGTAGCCGGTGGCCTCGCCGACGTCGGCGTAGAAATGGCGGGCGATGACCGTGGCCAGCGAGCCGAAGATGAAGAAGTCATACCATTCGAAGGCGGTGCCGGCGGCCGAGGCCACCACAACGGTGCGCAGGCCCGGCGCGGTCTTGCCGGCCGCTGTGGTCGCGTCTGTGGTCATCGATGGTCCCCCCGGAGCGTCGTTTCGGCGGCGTCGTCTGGCGGACACCTGCGCCGGTGATGCTAGCGACCCGTTTGGCTGGCGCAAGGGCCAGACCGCCCGTCGGGGGATGGACGTGAAAAACCCCGCCGGCAGGGGGACCGGCGGGGCTCTCTTCAACCGGCCGCGTCGTCAGGGGCGATGCGCGGCCGGGCAGGTCTCGGGCTGACGAAACGTTCCTAGCAGGAACGGCCTTCGGCACAGTTCTCGACGGCCTGGCCGGCGGCCTGGGCGTCTTCACCCACACCGGCAATCGTGTTGCAGGCGGCGGTGGTCATGGCGGCGGCGGCGGCGAAAAGAATGAAAAGCTTGCGCATTGAAGAACTCCTGAAAGGCCATATGGCCTCTTGCGGAAACTCAACGCCGTGCGGGCCGCGGGGTTCCCAGGTCAGCCGGATCGACCGGCGTAATCGCCTCGGGTGTCGCAAAGACCATCCGGGCGATGGTTCCGCCGCCGGGCGAGGGCACGATCTCGGCCGTTCCGCGCAGCTGTTTGGCAAAGGCCCCCATCAGGGTGGTGCCGACCCCGGTCAGCCGGGTTTCATCGACACCGGGGCCGTCGTCCTCGACCTCGAGCACACTGCTGTCGCCCCGGACCCGGAAGCGGACCTTGAGATCGCCACCGCGTCCGGCGAAGGCGTGTTTCTGGGCGTTGGTCACGGCCTCGACCAGCCACAGGGCCAGCGGGGCCAGCTTGTCCGGATCGACGACGAGGGAGTCGGCCTCGACCGAACTGGTGATCACCGGTCCCTGACCGGTGGCGCTGGCCACCAGCTGGCCGACCAGGTCGTTCAGGAAGATGCGGGCGTCGGCGTAGCGCAGGTCGTCGCTCTGGTAGAGGGTGCGGTAGATCAAGGCCAGGGCGGAGATCCGCTGGCGGGTGTCGCCCACCGCCGCCCGGGCCGGGCCGTCGGTCAGGGCCCGCTGCTGCATCGACAGCAACGACGAGATGATCTGCAGATTGTTCTTCACCCGGTGGTGGATCTCGCGCATCAGCGCGTCCTTCTCGGACAGGGAGTCGGTCAGGGCCTTGTCCCGGGCCGTGATGGTCTCGGCCAGGGTGTCCAGGGTCGAGGCCAGCAGGCGGATCTCCGACGGCGCGTTGACCGCCTGCAGCGGGCGCACCGAAAACCGGCCCCGGGCATAGATGGCCGCCACCCGTTCGAGATAGTCGAGCCAGCGGATGATGATCCGCTCCGAGACCAGCATGACGGCGGCGAAGGCGGTCAGCCAGGCGGCCAGCGGCAGGATCAGCACGCCGACCGGATTGATCCGGGCCCAGGACAGCAGGCCGGGCGCGGGTGCCGACAACACGACATAGACGTCGCGCCCGGCCAGGGCCGCCCCGGCATAGTCCCGGTTGCGCCCCTGCCGGTCGTCGGCCTCGAACACCGCCGAGGATCCCGCGCGGGCCCGCTGGACCCAGCCGCGCAGCGACTGGCCGTCGCCGAGTGCAAAGGCCGCGGCGTCGGTGGCGGTCAGCAGGTTGCCGTCGCCGTCGGTCAGGGCGGCTTCCGACCCCTCGGGCAGGGCCCGGTCGGTGATGTCAGGCTGCAGACTCGACAGCGGGATCAGGGCGATCATGGCCCCGTCGAATGTGCCCATCGGCCGCTCCAGGCGGATGGCGACGATCAGGTTGGGCTCGGTGGCCGTCGACACCGGGGCCCGGGCCAGCACCATCGACTCGCCGGATCGCAGGCGCTTGAACCAGTCGCTGTCGCGCACGGCGGCCTCCCAGGCCGGGCCGGACTCGGCGGCGTCCGAGGCGCAGACCTGCTGGCCGCCCGCGCTGATCCGCGCCAGGCCATCGACGCTCTCGAGCCGGTCGACCAGGGTCGTCAGGCGCGGTTCGCAGAAGAATTGCAGGGATTCCGGACGCAGGGCCTGGAGCAGGACAGCGGTGCTGTCGAGCCGCGACTTGGCCCCGGCCGCGCTGCGTTCCGCAGCCAGTTGCAGGTCCGATCGCCGGGCCTCGGCCTGGTCGCGGAAGTCAGACTGGGCCTGGAAGACGCCGAGCAGCAGGATCGGCAGCAGGGCCAGCGCCATGGCCAGACCGATGCGGAAGCGGATGCCCTGGAAGGGCCGAGCCGAGGCTCCCTGACCGAGCGAGCGCCCCAGCTGGACCATCGCCTAGCCTTGCCGGGCGCCGCTCAGGCGATCCGCATCAGCCAGGATGGAGCGCATGGCGTCGCCGGCGGCGCGTCCGTCGCGGGCGTAGCCGCCACGCTCCAGGGTCGCCTGCAGGGCCTTGCGGGCCCGGCTGACCCGGCTCTTCACCGTGCCGACCGCGCATTGGCAGATCGCCGCCGCCTCCTCATAGGCGAAGCCGCCGGCCCCGACGAGGGTCAGCGCCTCGCGCTGCTCCTCGGGCAGGGTGGCCAGGGCCAGGCGCAGCTCGTCGAGGGCCACCGGGGCCTCGGGGTCGTCGACCGCGACCAGGGTCCGCTCGGCGGCCTCCTGGTCAAGCTGGGACTGACGCCAGGAGCGGCGCTTCTCGGAATAGAATTGATTGCGCAGGATCATGAAGGTCCAGGCCTTCATATTGGTGCCCATCTGATAGCTGGCCCGCGCGTCCCAGGCCTTCATCATCGCGTCCTGGGCCAGGTCGTCGGCTGCGGTCGGGTCGCCCGCCAGGGTCCGGGCGAAGGCGCGCAGGTGCGGGATCAGCGCGACCAGCTCCTTCTTGAAGGCGGGGTCGTCGGCCGAGGGCGGTTTGGGGGGGGCGGACATCGGGCCGGATCCGCTCATGCGCCGCTTCCGCCGGAAGGTTTCTCATCCGCGCGCCGCAGGATTTCCAGGAATTCGTCGGGGACCGGCTCGTTGACGACCTCGTCGAACATGTGCCGCAGCTTGACGCCGATCGCCTGCTGGCGAAGGCGCGCCTCTTCCAGCCCCGCCTCGCCTTGTGCGGAAGGCGGGCTGCGCCGGGAAGGATTGGAATTTTCATTCATCGAATAAACGGCCGCCACCCAGACATGCATGTGTTTCCAGGATGCCGACAACGCCAGCCCTGCCAAGGGGTTCCTAGATTGCTGTCGATTAATGCTCAAGCTTCTGCGTGAAGTCGGGGAACCGTTGCCGATTGGATACGTTGCAATCAACTGTCGCGCTTCGGACACGCCGGATCGCCTCACACTGTCGGGGATTACGAATGAGCCTACTGGCCAGACTGGCACCACACCTGCCCTACGTTCGCCGCTATGCGCGCGCCCTCACCGGCGACCAGACCACCGGCGACAACTATGTCCGGGTGGCGCTGGAAGCGCTGGCCGCCGGCGAGCGACAACTGCCGCCCGAAATGTCGCCGCGGGTCGCCCTGTATCATGTGTTCCATGCCATCTGGGCCTCGACCGGGGCCCGGCTGGAGGACGGCAGCGGCATGGACAACGGTGATGACGCCTCGCGACGCCTGATGCGGATCGCACCGCGTTCGCGCCAGGCCTTCCTGCTGACGGCCCTCGAGGGGTTCACCCCCTCCGAGGCGGCCCAGGTCCTCGGCTCCGACGCCCATGACGTCGAGCGCCTGATCGGCGAAGCCCAGGCCGAGATCGACGCCGAGCTGGCCACCGACGTGCTGATCATCGAGGACGAGGCCATCATCTCCGCCGATATCGAAAGCCTGGTGACCGAACTGGGTCACCGCGTCACCGGAATCGCCACCACCCACGACGAGGCCGTCGACGCGGTCGCCCGTCAGCGTCCGGGTCTGGTCCTCGCCGATATCCAGCTGGCCGACGGCTCGTCCGGGATCGATGCGGTCAAGGACATCCTGAAGCGGGTCGACGTGCCGGTGATCTTCATCACCGCCTTCCCCGAACGCCTGCTGACCGGCGAACGCCCGGAGCCGACCTTCCTGATCACCAAGCCGTTCCAGCCGGAAACGGTCAAGGCGGCGATCAGCCAGGCGCTGTTCTTCCATCCGTCCCGCCAGGCCGCGGAGGTCTGACGGGGACCGGCGATCCGCAGGATGAATTTACGCCTGTGGCGGGAACTTTTGCGAGGGCGGAACATTGGGATCATGCGGAGACGGCGACGCCCCCCAAAACTTGAGGCCGGTGAAAGCCGGTCTCCCGTCTCCGCACCTCATTCTCGATGATGCCAACTGGACGGGCCCGACAGGGCTCGTCCATTTTCTTTGCGGGATTGGCGGCCGGGCGATCGTCGGCCCTCGACATGGCTGCCGCCTTCGCCACAATGAAGGCTGCTGAACATATCGCCTCGCGAGCGAACAGGGAGAACTGTGATGACGCAGGTGAATCGTCAGTGGGTCCTCCGCCAGCGGCCTAGGGGCCCGGTCAAGGCCGGCGATCTGGAGCTGGTCGAGAGCCCCGTGCCGGATCTCAAGGAGAACGAGGTGCTGGTCCGCACCATCTATCTCTCGCTCGACCCGACCAACCGCACCTGGATGAACGACGCCGAGGGCTATCTGCCGGCGGTCGGTCTCGGTGATGTCATGCGCGGCCTGACCCTGGGCGTGGTTGAGCAGAGCCGGTCGAACCGGTTCCGGCTCGGGGACATTGTCTCGCCCGTGTCGGGCAGCTGGGCCGACTATGCCGCCGTGCACGAGCAGGGGCTGCGTCAGGTGCACCGGGCCGCGGGCCTGCCCCTGACCGCCAATCTCTCGGTGATCGGCATGACCGGCATGACCGCCTATTTCGGCGTCACCGACGTGCTCAAGGCCAAGGCCGGTGAGACCTTGGTGATCTCGGCGGCCGCCGGCGCGGTCGGCTCCATCGCCGGCCAGATCGCCAAATTGCGCGGGGCGCGGGTCATCGGCATCGCCGGCGGCGCGGACAAATGCCGCTGGCTGACCGAGGAACTCGGCTTCGACGCGGCCATCGACTACAAGAACGAGGACGTCGGCGAGGCGCTGGACCGTCTCGCGCCCGACGGCATCGACCTCAATTTCGAAAATGTCGGCGGCGACATCATGATCGCGGTCTGGAACCGGTTGAAGCCGCATGCGCGCATGGCGGTGTGCGGCCTGATCTCGGCCTACAACGCCACCAAGGCTCCGCCCTCGCCGAATTTCTCGCGCATCATCACCCACCGGCTCAGCGTCCAGGGCTTCCTGGTCCTCGACTACGCCCCGCGCGCCCGCGAGATGGTCGCGGAGATGGGCCCCTGGCTGGTCGACGGCGCGATCAAATGGAAGGTCCACGTCGACGATGGTCTGGAAGGGGCGGTCGATTCGCTGAACCGGCTGTTCACCGGCGATCACGACGGCAAGCTTCTGGTCCGGGTGTCTGAAGAACCGGCCGGCTGACGGAGACAGACCGATGAGCGATCCGCTGCACATTCATTTCGAGGACGTCGCCATCGGCCAGGTGGTGCCCCTCGGAGCCTGTGCGGTGGACCAGGGCGGGATGGACGTCTTCGTCGAGCGGTTCGCGCCGGGCTGGGACACCGCCTATGGCGCGCCCGACGCCATGGTCTATGCGCTGTGGAGCCGGCTGGCGGCCGACAAGTCCGCCGGCTGGGCCCAGAGCAAGGTTCTGGCCGTCGACGGCCTGCGCTTCATGCGCAACCCGCCCCCCGGCGAGCTGATGCGGGGCCGGATGACGGTCATGGGCAAGGATCCGGTCGGCGACGACAAGGGCATCGTCATCGCCCAGCACGACCTGCTGGACGAGGCGGGCCGGCTGGTCTTCTCCTGTCTGACCCGGGCCCTGTTCGCCCGCCGCTAGCGCGACAGCCCCGACGCAGAAAAACGCCCCGGCCGGAGAACCGGACGGGGCGTCTGTCATTCGGTCGATCCTGCCGGGGACGGATCAGATCCGCCCCCCGGCAGACCCGTTCAGGCGTTGGCGGCGGTCGGCGTCTGGGCCGCGCGCTGGAAGGTCATGGCGATCAGACGATCCCAGCCCAGCAGCGACACCAGGTGGGCGTAGATCTGGCCCAGGGCACCGTTGTCGCGCAGTTCGGCCAGCTTCTTGGCCGGGAGGGCCTTCAGCTTCTCTTCCGAGACCGCGAAATAGTCGGCCAGCTTCTGGGGCGTGCCGGCCGTGCCGTCGGCGTTGCGGGGCGTGAACACCGCGTCGCGCGTTTCCAGCAGGTCCAGGTCCTTGAGCAGGGTGACGAAGGCGTCGGTCCGCATCCGCTCCTGTTCGAAATTGTTGCAGAACTCCATCGCCTGCTGGGTGTAGGCGCTCGGCTTGCCGTCTTCGAACAGGGCAACGGCCCCGCCTTCCTTGACGAATTCAGCGGCGCGATCGACGCACAGGATCATGCGCTTCTGCTCGTCATCGTTGGCGAAGACGAACGGATAGCGGCGCACGTAGGCCGGGATATAGGCCTCCGCGCGGAACTCGCCGGACGCCTCGATGAACAGGTTCTCGGTGGGGCGCAGGCCCATGACCGCGACGGGCTGACGCGAATCGCCGACAAAGATCACGGGATAGGACAGGGCCGCCGGGGCGAACTCGGTCACGGTCAGCGGCACGACATGGCTCTTGGCCACGAAGGCGTAGGGCTGGTCGACCGGATCGACGCCCAGTTTGCCGTGGTGCTCGGCCGAAAGCGGCTCGGGCTTTTCATAGAACAGGACGCTACCGGCCAGCCCTTCGGAAGTAGTTGCAGTTGTGTCAGTCATGGACGCGATCAGGCCCCGGAATTGAAGGAAGGACGGGTTCTAGCCCAGACATGTCCGGGCAGCAAACGGGGTCGCCCCGGCGGCGAGCGTCGTGGTAAATACCCGCCTGTAAAAGGGTTTCAGCCGCGCGACGGATCTAGAATCGGTAGGTGAGTCCAACCCGCAGATTGCGACCGGGCAGGGGCGCGATATCCTTGAGAAAGGAGGCGTGCTCGCGGGCCTCGACATTGGTCAGGTTGTGCAACTCGCCGAAGACCGTGACCCTGTGGTCGGCGAACGGATGCAGGGCGGCGGACAGATTGACCATCGTATAGCCGTCGGTGGGCCGTTCAAAGGCCGTGATCCGGGTCTGCTCGCCGACGCGGCGCACTTCCAGGGCCGTGTCGAACCGGCCCGTCGACCAGGCCAGCCGCGTGCCGGCCGACCACGGCGGAATGCGGGCGGCGGGACCGAAATCGGTCTGGGCCCGGACCATGTCCGCCATCCCGGTGAGGGTCAGGCTGCGGTCGCCGTCGACCCAGAGGTCATAGCTGGCCTCGGCCTCGAAGCCGCTGAAATCGGCATTGGTCTGGACATAGTCAAAGATGGGCAGGCCGGAATCGACGTCGTCGACCCCGGTCGGGCGCAGATCGATGAAGCCGTCATAGCGGGCCGCATAGACGTGCAGGTCGGCCGTCAGCCGGCCGGAAGCGAAATGCATCGTGCCCTCGATCGAGGTGGCGACCTCGCTGTCGAACGTCGGATCGCCGCGCTCATAGGCGGCCGTGGCGATGTGCGCCCCGTCGGCGAACAACTCCACCTCGCTGGGCGCGCGGGCGTTGCGGGCGACGGTCAGGCCCAGGAACAGCGGTTGCGACGGACGCAGGAACAGGCCGGCCGAGGCCGAGACATTGCTGAACGACCGTTCGGTCGCGGGGCTGTCGACGCGGCGCTTGTCGAAACGGATCCCGCCCTCGAGGCCATAGCCGTCGCGGTCCACACGCTGCACGGTGTAGAGGCCGTGTTCGCGGGTGGTCGTGCGGGGCACATAGGCTTCGTCGCCGACGGCGTCGAAATCGCGGTCCAGGACCTGCGCCCCGACCACGCCCTGCCAGCCGTCGCGCGGACGCTGGATCAGTTCCAGACGCCCCTCATAGCCGCTGGAATAGAAGACGGTACCGACATCCGGCCCCTCGAACTCGGTATGGGTATAGTCGGCATAGGCCGCACCCAGCCGGACCTTGTCGAACCATTCGCTACCCAGGGTGTGCTCACCGCGCACGTCGTAGCGGGTCTGTTCCAGCTGGATCGTCACATCCGGTTCGGCGACGGTGCCGTAGGTCGAATTCGTCGTCTTCACCGAACCGCCGAAATAGCCGCCGGCGCCGATCCAGGACACCCCGGCCCCGGCCTGCTCGATCTCGGCGGCGCTGTTGGCCACGGTCGACGGACCGGCGCGCGGCACGCCCGTCTCGTCGGCCAGGCGTTGTGACAGGGCCGGACCCGGGATCCCGTAGTCATCGCTCCGATGGCTGTAGCCGTCGATGGTGACGACCAGGGCCCCGAGATTGGCCTTCAGGCTCGCGCCGCCCCCGCGGCCGTTGTCGATGCCCGACACCTGGCTCGAGACATGGCCGTCGACCCCGCCCCCGGCCCGGGTGGTCGGCACCCGCTCGTCGATGATGTTGACCACCCCGCCGATGGCCGAACCGCCGAACACCAGCGTCGACGGGCCGCGCACGATTTCGATGCGGCTGGCCTCGGCCGGGTCGACCGCGACCTGATGGTCCGGCGACACCGAACTGGCGTCGATCAGGCCCAGACCGTTGGTCAGGACCTGGACCCGCGGGCCGGACAGGCCCCGGATCACCGGGCGGCTGGCCCCCGGGGCGAAATTGGAACTGCGCACGCCCGGCAGGCCGTTGACCAGGTCGCCCAGGGTCGCGGCCGGGGCCACGGCCAGCTGTTCGGCATCCAGAACCTCGACCGCCAGCAGACTGGCGCGGTCGGTGACCCCGAACGGGGTGCCGGTGATGATCACATCCTCCAGCCTGACCGCCTCGGTCGCCGGCGGTGCGACGGGCGGCGTCTGCGCCAGGGCGGTGCCGCACAGGGCGGCCCAGCCGGTCGCGGTCAGCAGCAGGGTCCGGGGAGAGCAGGTCATACGCATGGGAACACTCGGGGGAGGGAAGTCATCTGTTATGAGATAACATCACAAAAGGTCAAGCGCCGGACATTGCGGGATCGGGTCCGACCGACTAGCTGTGGGCCATGGGCGACGCCTGCCAACACGATCATGCCGTCAACGGGCCGGGACCCGCGGCCGTAAACGCGGCCGTGGCCCGCGCGACCGCGCGCTGCCAGGCCGACGGCGAACGGATGACGGCCCCCCGCCGGCGGGTCCTTGCCCAGCTGCTGGCCGCCGGCGAGCCGATGAAGGCCTATGACCTGATCGCCGGCTATGGCGAGGACGGCCAGGCCGCCAAGCCGCCGACCGTCTATCGCGCCCTCGAATTCCTCGAACGGCGAGGCCTCGCCCACCGCATCGCCTCGATCAGCGCCTATGTCGCCTGCAGCGGCAGCGATCAGGCCCATGCCGCCGCCTTCCTGATCTGTGACTGCTGCGGGGCGACCGAGGAGGTCACGCCCGGTGCCGCCGACGGCCTGGCGCGCGCCGCCGCCGCAGCCGGCTACCGGATCGAGCGCACCACCATCGAGGCGCACGGTCGCTGTCCCGGCTGCAGCGCCGCGGCCTGACGCCTGGCCTGACGTCGGGGGAACTGGCGCGGCGACCGGCGAAGGCCTACCTGACAGGGATGGATGCCATCCGCCTTTCACCGCCCCGCCGTCTCAGCCTGCCGCTGGCCAATCGCCGGGGCGACGGCCGGATGGCGGTGCTGGATTTCGGCGACGCCGACCGTCCCGTCGATCTGGTCTTTGTCCACGCCAACGGCTTCAACGCCCTGACCTATCGCAGCCTGCTGGCCCCGTTGTCGGGTTCCCTGCGCCTGTGGGCCCCCGACCTGCGGGGTCACGGTGGCACCAGCCTGCCCGCCGAACCGCACGGCCGCCGCAGCTGGGCCGATCATCGCGACGACCTGATCGCCCTGATCGATACGATCGACGGGCCGCCGGTGGTGCTGGCCGGCCATTCGATGGGCGCGACCAGTGCCCTGCTGGCCGCCGCCGAGCGACCGGACCGGGTCTCGGGACTGGTGCTGTTCGACCCGGTCATCTGGGATCGCTGGGCCGTGGCCGCCTTCCAGCTGCCGCTGCTCGACCGGATCGCCTCGCGGATCCCGCTGGTCAAGGCCGCCCGCCGCCGCCGCGCCGTGTTCGACAGCCGCGAACAGGCCATGGCCGCCTATACCGGGCGGGGCGCGTTCAAGGGCTGGCCCGAGATGATGCTGGCCGACTATCTGGTCGACGGCCTGGTCGAGACGGACGCCGGATTCGCCCTGGCCTGCGCGCCGGAATGGGAGGCCTCCAACTACGGGGCCCAGAGCCATGACCCGTGGCGGGCGCTGCGACAATTCGACCGGCCCGTCCGGATCCTGCGGGGAGAGACGGGATCGACCTGCCGGGTGCGCGAGCGGCCGCGCGGCCTGCCCCACGTAACGGTAGAAACCGTGCCCGGCGCAACCCATTTCCTGCCCATGCTCCGTCCTGACATCGCCCGTGACGCCCTGTTCGACGCGGCGGTCTAGACTGGCGTCGGCCGACACCGGGCGCTAAACCGCCCTCAATCTCGAATGTACCGCTCCCAGGGAAACGCTCATCATGCGCGATATCAATCACTTCATTGACGGTGAGTCCTTCACCGGGGCCTCGGGTCGTTTCGGCGACGTGTTCAATCCGAACACGGGCGAGGTGCAGGCGCGGGTGCAACTGGCCACGGTCGCCGAGATGGATCGCGCGGTCCAGGCCGCCCAGGCCGCCTTCGAGGGCTGGTCCTCGACCAATCCCCAGCGCCGCGCGCGGGTGATGTTCGAGTTCAAACGCCTGGTCGAGGCCAATATGCAGGAACTGGCCGAGCTGCTGTCCAGCGAGCACGGCAAGGTCGTCGCCGACTCCAAGGGCGATGTGCAGCGCGGGCTTGAGGTCATCGAATTCGCCTGCGGCATCCCGCATGTGCTCAAGGGCGAATACACCCACGGGGCCGGCCCCGGCATCGACGTCTATTCGATGCGCCAGCCGCTCGGCGTGGTCGCCGGCATCACCCCGTTCAACTTCCCGGCCATGATCCCGATGTGGATGTTCGGCGTGGCCATCGCCGTTGGCAACACATTCATCCTCAAGCCCAGCGAGCGCGATCCATCCCTGCCGGTGCGCCTGGCCGAGCTGATGATGGAGGCGGGGGCCCCCGCCGGGGTGCTCAACGTCGTGCACGGCGACAAGGTGGCGGTCGACGCCATCCTGACCCATCCGCTGGTCCACGCCGTCAGCTTCGTCGGTTCGTCCGACATCGCCCACTATGTCTACCAGACCGGGGCCGCCAACCATAAGCGCGTCCAGGCCATGGGCGGGGCCAAGAACCACGGCATCGTCCTGCCCGACGCCGACATGGACCAGGTCATCAAGGACCTGTCCGGGGCCGCCTTCGGCTCGGCCGGCGAGCGCTGCATGGCCCTGCCGGTGGTGGTGCCGGTCGGCAAGAAGACCGCCGACGAACTGCGTGAGCGCATGGTCGCCGAGATCCCGACCATGCGCGTCGGCGTCTCCTCGGACGAGGGGGCCCACTACGGCCCGGTGGTCTCGTCCCAGCACCGCGACCGCATCGCCAACTGGATCGCCACCGGCGTCAAGGAAGGGGCCGAACTGGTCGTCGACGGCCGTGACTTCAGCCTGCAGGGCCACGAGAAGGGCTTCTTCATCGGCCCGTCGCTGTTCGACCACGTCACCCCCGACATGAGTGCCTACCAGGAAGAGATCTTCGGCCCGGTGCTGCAGATCGTCCGCGCCGCCAGTTTCGAGGAGGCGCTGGCCCTGCCGTCGAAGCACCAGTACGGCAACGGCGTCGCCATCTTCACCCAGAACGGCCGCGCCGCCCGTGACTTCGCCAGCCGGGTCAATGTCGGCATGGTCGGCATCAATGTGCCGATCCCGGTGCCGGTCGCCTATCACACCTTTGGCGGCTGGAAGCGCTCGGCCTTCGGCGACACCAACCAGCACGGCATGGAAGGGGTGAAATTCTGGACCAAGGTCAAGACCGTCACCGCCCGCTGGCCCGACAGCGAGCTGGAGCACGCCGATTCCAGCTTCGTCATCCCGACCATGGGCTGACGACCCGGTCGCCGGCCTGGCCTCCGGGGCGTAGTCTCCCCGGGGTTCGGGGCCGGCCCATTCGGTGCTATGGGTGAACGGGCCTGAACCGTGAAGCTGGAGTGCTCCCCGTATGCGTCGCTTTTTTGTCTGGTCGGCGCTCGCCGCCCTGATCGGCCTGCTTCTCGCCGGTGGTGGCTACTGGGCCTACTGGAACTACTATGCCCGCTTCCAGCCGGTGGTGATCGCCAACCACCAGGCCGAGATCCAGCGCCTGCTGGATGAGGCCTCCTGGCTGTCGGGGGGCGGGGGCGGCGAGCCGCTCTATATCATCGGCTATCGCGACTCGGCCGCCATGCAGCGCTATGAGCGCGACGAGGTGCCCAAGCTGCGCGCCGCCGGGGTCGAGGCCCGGATCATCATCTTCGCGCGTCCGGATCGCGAGGGCCTGGCCCAGTCCACCGCGGCCGAACGGGCCACCGTGGCCGAGCTGTGGCTGACCCGGGACTGGTCCCTGTACCAGCGCTGGACCGCCACCCCGACCAGCGCCTGGAGCGCCGCGGGCATTCCGGCCGCCGATGGCAATCTGGCGCGGGCGGCCGTGGTCGAGGCCGGACGCGCCTTCGCATCACGGCTGACGGACGCGCTGAAATCGGAAGGTCTGGGCACCGGCTATCCGCTGATCGTCTGGCGCGACCGCGAGGGCTTCATGAAGGCCTGCGCCTGCAACGACAGCCGTTCCTGGGTCTTCATCCGCGATGACCTCAATGCCCCGGACCGGGTCGCGGCCCCCGGTTCCGGCGAGCCGGAGCCGGTGACGCCGGGCCTCGCGCCCGAGACCCTGCCCTATCCGACCCTGCCGCCGCTGGATCCGGCCGCGGACGCGGCTCCGGCGGCCACGGCCCCGCGGCCGGCCGCCCCGGTCACCCCGCCGACGCCGCGCGCGCCGCCGAAGGCCACCAAACAGGACGACGCCACCTTCTTCTGACCGGTGTTCAGAGCACCCGTTTGCAGACCGCGATCAACCGCTCGACATCGTCCAGGTCCTGATAGAGGCCGAAGCCGAACCGGATGGTGTCGTCACGGACGTCGGTGACGACATTGGCCTCCAGCAGCCGCGCCCGCCACGCCTGGGCGTCGGGGTGGCGGAAGGCCAGGAAGCGGGCCCGGCCGGCGTCGTTGGTCAGGGGATTGATCGTCTCGGCCCCGGCCAGGCGTCCGGCCTCACCGGCCATCACGGCGGCCGCGAACCGCTGCATCAGCCCGCGCGCGTGATCGGCGATCATCGCGGTGGTCAGGCCCTGTTCGTCCAGCATGCGCCGCACGCCGTTGAACCGGTACAGCGGGGTGGCGTCGAAGGTCGCGCCCCAGAAGCGGCCGGCGTCGCCGCGATACTGCACCCCGTCCGGCGGGCCCATCAGATTGCCGAACTCGGCGAACCAGCCGGTGGCGACCGGGCGCTCGCAATAGCCGTCCGGGGCATGCAGGATTCCCGCCCCCTCGCCCGACATCGCGTACTTATAGCCGCCGGTGACATAGAAGATCCGGTCCGCCACCGCCGACAGGTCGGTCGGGGTGGCCATGAAGCCGTGATAGCCGTCGACCACCACCCACGGGCCCGCCGGGTCGGCCAGGGCGGCCAGGTCGGCGATGCCGCCGAACACCTGTCCGGTCTTGAAGAACACCTGGCTGATCACGATCAGGTCGAAGTCACCGGTGCGGGCCGCCGCCACGAACCGGGCGTCAAAGGTGTCGAACGGGGCCAGCGGTATCCGGGTCACCACGGCCTCGCCGGCTTCCTGCCAGCGGTCGGCCTGTCGCCGGAAGGCGTGGAATTCGCCGTCTGTGGTCAGGATTCGCGCCGGCTTGCGGGCCAGTCCCGAGACGATCCGCAGCAGGAAGTCGTGGGTGTTGGGCGCGAACACGACCGTGTCCGGCGACGGCAGGTTCAGTTCGGCCGCCACGTGGCGCTGGGCCTCGGGCACGACCGCGCCGAAGATTGAATCCCATTTGCGATCCGCGTGCCGGTTGGCCTCCAGCCAGGCCTGGATATGGCCGTCAAAGGAGGCGTCCGGCCACAGATGATGACTGTGGGCGGCGAAATGCAGACGCTCGGGGTCCAGTGACAGGGCGCGGGAGAACAGGGGCTTGTGCGACATGGTCCGGATGTCGCACGGGGCCGCCGGTCACGCCAGTGGGCACTCGCCCGACGGGCGAGCCCGCCTTGCCTTATGATTAACGCTGACCTAACAATGGTTGATCAAGTCCGGCAAAAGGTCGGGGTATCTCAAGGGGATGAGAATGATCAAACTCACTGTAGTTGCCGCAGCCGGTGCACTTCTGGCCCTGCCCGGGGCCGCGATCGCCCAGCAGTACAGCCCGCACGATCCTTCGCCGTCGCCCCGGGACTGCCATTCCCACGCCCACAATCCGAACGACCCCTGCGCCTGCCAGCACGAGGCGGTCTTCTACCACCCGGTGGCCCCGTGGAATGTCACCCTTTCCGGCGGCCCGGGCGTGCGCGTCTATGGCCGCCCGATGTATGTGCCGTCGGGACGCGTCGACATCCAGGCCCCGCCGGTCTGGGTCGAGGCCCCGCCGATTCGTATCGCCGCCCCGCAGATCTATCTCCGGGCCCCTGACGTTCACGTACGGCCGTCGGAAGTGACGGTCGAGCCGCCCGAAATTCACTATGTCGGCTGTGAGAGCGGAGGCTGCCCGCCCGCCGGCTGACCGGTCCGGTCGAATCGAAAACAACCCCGGTCGGACCTGGTCCGGCCGGGGTTAGTCTTGTCCGTCCGTGTGCGGACGGTTCGGCGTTGCCGGCTGACAGAAGGCCCGGGCCTCGCGGGCCAGGTCGAGGTCGCCGCCGCGCAGCGCGGTCCGCACCGCGGCATCACACTGCTGTTCGCTGAGCAGGCGGGTGACCTCCTGGTGCAGGGCGGCGCGGACGTTGGCCTCATCCCTCAGCAGGCGGGCCTGACGCCGTTCGCCCGGTGTGCACAGCGACAGCCAGCCGGCCTCGGCGCAACGCCGGATCAGGCGGCTTTCCTCCAGCTCGAGCGGATCGATGACCGGCGCGGACGGGGGCGGGGCGGCCATCATCATGTCCGGCGGCGCGCCGGTGACGGTCGAGCCCCGCTCGGGCACGGCTGTAATCGGCGGAATCCGGTAGACACAGATCCAGCCTTCCGGAGTCATCTCGCAGGACCGCAGCAGGGCCTGCTCGCTCTGGGGGACCGTTCCGGCCACCAGAGCCGTCAGCACAGTCATCAACATCGCGGACCTCCATCGTGGCGAACGCGCGGGATGACCCTAGAGGGTATCCGTCTCACCGGATACCCTCGGTCGCTGAATCCGGAGCCTTCGACCTAGACCAGGGCCCCGTGGCAGTGTTTGAATTTGCGACCCGAGCCGCAGGGACAGTCGGCGTTGCGGCCGGTCCGCTCCCAGCCGGCGGGCAACATGCCGACCGGTGTGCGCGAGCGATCGTCGCCGTCCAGCCGGCCTTCCGGCGACTGGGCGTTCGGATTGCCCATCTGGTTTTCGCCCGAACCGGGACTCAGATGGATTTCCTGGAACTCCGGCATTTCCATTTCCGGCGGCGGCTGGAAGCGGAATTCCACGGTCATCAGCCAGCGGGTCACGCTGTGGCGCAGTTCGCTGAGCAGGGTCTCGAACAGCGAGAAGGCCTCGGTCTTGTATTCGTTCAGCGGGTCGCGCTGGCCGTAGCCGCGCAGGCCGATGATGCCGCGCAGGTGGTCCAGGTGGACCAGATGCTCGCGCCAGGCCATGTCGATCATCTGCATCAGGAACTGGCGTTCCAGGCCCCGGGTCTGGTCGGCCCCGATCAGTTCCAGCCGTTCGGCGGCGCGCGCCTCGGCCGCGGCCTGCAGGCGCTCCTCGAACTCCTCGTTGGAGACGCCTTCCTCGGCGGCCCAGTCGTGCAGCGGCAGCTCCAGACCCAGGGTCGAGCGAACCTTCTCGTCCAGGCCGTCGATGTCCCACTGTTCGGCATAGGCCTTGGGCGGCAGATAGCGGTCGACCAGATCGGTGACCACGTCCTGACGGAATTCCCCGACCAGTTCCGACAGATCGGTCGAATCCATGAACTCCTGGCGCTGCTCGAACACGGCCTTGCGCTGGTCGTTGACCACGTCGTCGTATTTCAGAAGGTTCTTGCGGATGTCGTAGTTGCGGGTCTCGACCCGCTTCTGCGCGGTCTCCACGGCGCGGTTCAGCCACGGATGGCTGATGGCCTCGCCCTCGGCCACGCCGAAGCTGCGCATGATCGAGTCGAGACGGTCGCCGGCGAAGATGCGCAGCAGGTCGTCCTCGCAGCACAGGAAGAATTTCGACGTGCCCGGGTCACCCTGACGGCCGGTCCGGCCACGCAGCTGGTTGTCGATCCGGCGGCTCTCGTGACGTTCGGTACCCAGCACGAACAGGCCGCCGGCCGCCAGGGCGGTCTCGCGGTGCACGGCGATGTCGGCCTTCAGACGCGCCTCTTCGGCGGCCTCCATCTCGGGCGTGATCTCGATGGCCAGGTTGCGCTGGTCCTGACGCCATTTCTGCAGGCGCATTTCCAGGTTGCCGCCCAGCTGGATGTCGGTGCCGCGGCCGGCCATGTTGGTGGCGATGGTCACCGCGCCCGGCAGACCCGCGTCGGCGACGATGAAGGCTTCCTGTTCGTGCTGGCGGGCGTTCAGCACACTGTGCGGAATACCCTTGCCGGTGGCGTACTGGATGTCGAAGGCCTCGTCGCCGACCTTGGCGGCGTCCTTCTCGCGCCCGGCGTATTCCGCCTTGGGCGTGCGCGAGACCTCGACCTTGTACTCGTAGGTATTGAGCATGTCCGAGAGCTGTTCGGACTTCTCGATCGAGACGGTGCCGACCAGGATCGGCTGTCCCTTCACATGGCATTCGGCGATCTGGTGGGCGATCGCCGCATTCTTCTCGGCATAGGTCCGGTAGACCTCGTCGTCGTAGTCGATGCGCTGGACCGGCCGGTTGGTCGGCACCTCGAGCACGTCCATCTTGTAGATGTCGAGGAATTCCTGGGCCTCGGTCGCGGCCGTGCCGGTCATGCCCGACAGCTTGGTATAGAGGCGGAAATAGTTCTGGATCGTCACCGAGGCCAGGGTCTGGTTCTCGGGCAGGATCTTGACGTCCTCCTTGGCCTCGATGGCCTGGTGCAGACCCTCGGACAGGCGGCGACCGCTCATCATCCGGCCGGTGAACTCATCGATCAGCACGACCTCGCCGTTCTTGACGATATAGTCCTTGTCGCGCTGGTACAGGGTGTTGGCGCGCAGGGCCTGGTTGATGTGATGAACCAGGGTCACGTTGGGGGCGTCGTACAGGCCGGTGGTGTCCTCGGCGAAATGGCCGCCGGCCTCCATCAGCTCCTCGATCTTCTCGGAGCCCTCCTCGGTCAGCAGGGCCTGGCGCTGCTTCTCGTCCAGATCGAAATTGGCCGGGTCCTTGACCAGTTCCTTGATGAGGGCGTCGACGATCTTGTAGAGGTCCGAGCGATCCTCGGTCGGACCCGAGATGATCAGCGGCGTGCGCGCCTCGTCGATCAGGATCGAGTCGACCTCGTCGACGATCGCGAAATTGTGCGGCCGCTGCACCATTTCGGCCCGGTCATAGACCAGGTTGTCGCGCAGATAGTCGAAGCCGAATTCGTTGTTGGTGCCGTAGGTGATGTCGGAATTATAGGCCGTCTGGCGCTGGCCCTGGCTCAGGCCGTTGACGATGACGCCGACCTCCATGCCGAGGAAGCGGTAGACGCGGCCCATCCACTCGGCATCGCGCTTGGCCAGGTAGTCGTTGACGGTGATGACGTGGACGCCCTTGCCCTCGAGCGCATTCAGATAGACCGGGGCCACGGCCACCAGGGTCTTGCCCTCGCCGGTGCGCATTTCGGCGATCCCGCCCTCGTGCAGGATCATGCCGCCGGCCAGCTGGACGTCGTACTGACGCTGGCCGAGGACCCGCTTCGACGCCTCGCGGGACACGGCGAAGGCCTCGTTCATGATCTTGTCGAGCGTCTCGCCCCCCTCGATCCGGTCACGGAACGCCTGGGTCATCATCCGCAGCTCGTCGTCACTGAGCGCGGCGAACTTGTCTTCCAGGGCATTGATGCGCTGAACGCGCGTCATGAAATCCTTGACCTTGCGGTCGTTGGAGGAGCCGAAAAATTTCTTGGCGAAGCCGAGCATGAGCGATCCGAAGGCGGTCGAGCGTCTGAAGGCTCTGAACAGTGCCCGAGAGGGGCGGCGGTGGACGACGCGAGAGACGTCCTGACCGCCGGCGACCCCGGTACCGGCAAAAGGTACCCGCGGGGGCCGCACGAACGATCGAAAACCCCTCGACTTGGGCGCAGGCGGGACTTAAGCACCGACCTTATCCCTGTCAACGCGAGGGGCTTTGCGCCCATAGTGGATTCGCCCCGCAACAGCAGGACGGAGCGGCTTCAATGCGAAATTCGCGCAAGCGTCTGATTATCGCCGTCATGGCTTCGGCCCTGGCGGTCGCCGCCTGTACGGGCGGCGGCGGTGACGAGCGCCCGCCCCAGCCCGGCGATCGGGCCGTGGCCCGGGTTCAGGACGAAACCATCTGGGCGTCCGACGTCAAACGCGAGGCCGTGGCCCAGGGTCTGGTCGGCGAGGGCGAGCCGCTGGACATCACCTCCGACCTGTTCCGCCGTGTGCTGGACGAGGTGATCGACCAGAAATTGCTGGCCCGCGAGGCCGAGCACCGCGGTCTGGACAATTCCGTGCTGGCCCAGCGCCGCCTCGAGGCGACGCGGGAACGGATCCTCGGCGACATGCTGGTCGAAAACGTCGTCAACGGCCAGATTTCGGACCAGGCGGTCCAGCGCCTGTACCAGGAACAGCTGCGTCTGGCCCGGACGTCGGAGGAAATCCGCGTCCGCCTGATCCTGTCCCGCACACGCGAGGAGGCCGATGCCGTGATCGGAATCCTGGCCCAGGGCGCGTCGTTCGAGGCGGTGGCCATGGAGCGTTCGGCTGACGAGGCGACGCGCTTCTCGGGTGGGGATCTCGGCTATTCGACGCTCGACGTCATGCCGCGGGCCTATGCCGATGCGCTGCGGGACAAGCCGGCCGGCTCCACCGTCGGCCCGTTCCAGACCGAAGGCGGCTGGGCCGTGCTGCGGGTCGAGGACCGGCGCAAGGAAAGCCCGCCGACGCTGGACCAGGCGCGCCCGCAGATCGTGCGCTACCTGACCTATGAGGGGGTCAGGCAGCTGCTCGAGGAACTGCGCGGCAAGGCCAGCATCGATAATCTGTTGCCGGCCGACACCGCGCGACCGGCCGAGGAGCCTGCCTCCGCCACCGCCGCGCCGGCGACCATCACCCCATGAGCCGTTCGCCCCGGCCGCCCCGGACCGGTACCGGACAGAAGATCGAGACGGCCCTCGAAAAGGCGTTCGACCCCCTGTCGGCGGCGATCAAGCGCGCCACCCGGACCCCGGTCGCGACCGGGGCGACGGCCCCGCTGCCGTCCGGCGGCAAGCCCGGGCTGGCGATCTCGCCGCTGGCCGTGCCCTTTCCGGACATCCCCCCGATCGGCGGTGTCCGCATCGCCACCGCCCGGGCCGGCTTCTACAAGCATGAGCGCGACGATCTGGTGGTGTTCCATTTCGCCCGCGGGACCACCTGTGCCGGTGTCTTCACGCGCCACAAGATCGGCTCGGCCCCGGTCGACTGGTGCAAGCGCCAGCTCGGCACGGCCGGGGGCGGCGAGGATGTCCGCGCCCTGGTGATCAACGCCGGCTGCGCCAACGCCTTCACCGGCAAGGCCGGGGCCGACGCCGCCCGCCGCACGGCTTCGGAAGTCGCCAAACGGTTCGTCTGTCGCCAGCGTGACGTGATGCTGGCCTCGACCGGGGTGATCGGCGTGGTGCTGGACGACCGCAAGATCAACGCCCGCCTGCACCAGATCGAGGAAAGCCTGTCGGCCGACGCCTGGGTCGAGGCCGCGCGCGGCATCATGACCACGGACACCTTCGCCAAGGGCAGCTACGCCGAGTGCGAAATCGACGGCCACCCGGTCCGCATCGCCGGCATCGCCAAGGGCTCGGGCATGATCGCCCCCGACATGGCCACGATGCTGGGCTTCATCGTCACCGACGCCGCCATCGCCCCGCCGGTGCTGCGGGCCCTGCTGGGCCTGCACGTCCGCACCACCTTCAACAGCGTCACCGTCGACGGCGACACCTCGACCAATGACACCTGCCTGTTGTTCGCCACCGGCACCTCGGGGGCCCCGCGCATCGGCCGCGTCGGTGACCGCCGGCTCAAGGGCTTCGGCGCGGCCCTGGACCGGGTCATGCTCGACCTTGCCCACCAGCTGGTCCGCGACGGCGAGGGGGCCTCGAAATTCGTCAAGATCACCGTCGAGGGAGCCGAGTCCCCGGCCTCGGCCCGCAAACTGGCCAAGTCGATCGCCGACAGTCCGCTGGTCAAGACCGCCATCGCCGGCGAGGACGCCAACTGGGGCCGGGTCGTCATGGCCGTCGGCAAGACCGAGGAGGCGGTCGATCGCGACCACCTGGCCATCCGTTTCGGCCCCCACGTCGCCGCCGTCGACGGGGCTCCGTCGCCCAGCTACGACGAGGCGGCGATGAGCGCCTATATGAAGAATGCCGAGATCGAGATTACCGTCGACGTCGGCTCCGGCCGCGCCTCGGCCACCGTCTGGACCTGCGATCTGACCAAGGGCTACATCGAGATCAACGGTGATTACCGTAGTTGATTGTGGTAGGGTCCGAAGCATGAACGCGACCGATCCGCTGGCACCCGACGCCGCCTTGAGCGACCAGGAGTTCGACGCGCTGGTGGAGGGGAATCTGCCCCCCGAAGCGCTCGACCGGTTGCGGGGTCAGGTCCAGGCCGCGCTCAACAGTCCGGATGACTCGGTCAATCATGACGACGTCTGGACGCGGCTGGAACAGCGAATGAAACGTGCCGTCGCGCGCGCCGCTTGATCTGATCTACCGCCGCGAAGCGCAGCGCGATCTGGATGACCTCTTCGATTTCATCGCCACGGAACGACCCTTGGCGGCCGAGCGATTCCTGCTGGAAATCAAACGATCCTGTGAAGGATTGCGCTGGTTCCCCTTCGTGGGTCGACAGATAGACCCGGACGACGAGCGTGTCAGGGTATTGAGTGTCCGACGTCGCGCCGCAATCAAATATGTCGCGACCGCCACCACCGTCCACATTCTCGGGGTCAGTTATCGCGGCCGTGACCTTTCCACCTTCTTCGCAGGCCGTCGCTGATGACCCTCCCCACCGTTCTCGTCGTCGCCGTGGCCCTGGTCGATGTCGACGGCCGGGTGCTGATCGCCCAGCGGCCGCCGGGCAAGCAGCTGGCCGGCCTGTGGGAGTTTCCGGGCGGCAAGGTCGAGCCGGGTGAGCGGCCCGAGGCGGCCCTGATCCGCGAACTGCACGAGGAGCTGGGCATCGACGTCAACGCGGCCTGCCTGGCCCCGTTCGTCTTCGCCAGCCACGCTTACGAAACTTTTCACCTGCTTATGCCACTCTACCTGTGCCGTCGCTGGTCCGGGACGGTACAGAACCGCGAGCATGCGGCACTGAAATGGGTGCGGCCGAACCAGCTTTCGGACTATCCGATGCCCCCGGCCGACGAACCCCTGGTCGCGTGGTTGCGCGACCTGCTCTGAAACCGCCCGTCGATGGAGGGGCCGATGCGACGTTTCATCTCCCGCTTCCGTCAAGACGAGACCGGTGCGACCTCGCTCGAGTACGGGCTGATCATCTCGTTGATCTTTCTGGTGATCCTGTCGGCCCTGACCGCCTTCGGTGGCACCAGCAGCGGCATTTTCAACGGGGCGATGAACGCCATCCGGTCGGCCATGGGCGGCTAGACGGGGTCCTCGCCTGTCCGCTCCGCCACGCCCAGCGCATCCGCCAGCCGCATCTTCGCCGAGCCGCGCTTGAGCGGCTTCTGCTGGCTTTCATGCGGGGCCCATCCGGCCAGGTGCACGATCTCGAACGTCGCCGGGATCCGCCCGTCGGCCTCGCCGTGGCGTTCGGCATAGAGCTGGGCCGCCCGCGCCGCGATGGTCCGGGTCAGCGGCCGGATCGTCCCTGACAGCACATTGGTCTCGCCCATCGCCCTCAGGTCGCGGACCAGGGCGAACAGGTCCGGATAGCGCACGACCACCCGGTCGACGTCGGTCACCGGCAGGGCAAAGCCCGCCCGCTGCAGCAGGGCCGCCCCGTCGAATCCGTCGGCGAAGGGCGAGACCCGGGCCTGGGCCCCGTCGCGGCGCTCCAGTTCGGCCTCGGTCAGCACCCCGCGCAGCTCCTTCAGCGTTCCGGCCCCCAGCAGGGTCCCCAGGAACAGGCCGTCGGGCTTCAGCGCGCGCCGGATCTGGCTCAGGGCCCCGGGCAGGTCATTGGCCCAGTGCAGGCTCATCAGTGACACGGCCAGGTCGGCCGACTGGTCGGCGACCGCCAGCGGCCCCGCCCCGGGCGCGGCCCGGCTCGCCGTATCGCCGACCACCTGCACCGGCCCGACCCGGCCGGCGGCGATACTGGCCTTCAGCAGGGCGGCGAACGGCTCGGGCTGGGCCGACAGGTCGACGACTTCGGCAAAGTCGCGCAGGATGACCTCCAGGCTGGCCACGGCATTGTCGGCGGCCCGCATGTGCAGGAAGTCGGCCTCGCCGAAGCGGCGGGCGCTGCGGACCAGACGCGCGGTGCGTCGGGCACTGTCGAAGATCCGGGGGGGCGCTGAAATGGGGCTCATGGGCATTCAGGATGGGGGCTGGCGCGACCGATTGAAAGCCGGACCGCGCCTGATCCTGCCGCGGATGCGCGATCTGGGGCGTGGCCTGACCGATCTGGTCCTGCCCCCCCTGACCCATGACAGTCGCGAAACCGCCGGGGCGGCCGGCCTGACCGCCGAGGCCTGGAGCCGGGTGGTCTTTCTCGAGGCCCCGGTCTGCGACGGCTGCGGCGCGGCCTTCGAGGCCGACGGCGGGGCCTTTGCCGCCGACCGCTGCGCCGCCTGTATCGCGGCCCCCTACACCTTCGCCCGGGCCCGGGCCGCCTGCGTCTATGACGAGGCCTCGCGGGGCCTGATCCTGAAATTCAAACACGGCGACCAGCAGCAGTTCGCCGGCCTGTTCGCCCGCTGGCTGTCGCGCGCCGCCGCCGACCTGCTGGACGACGCGGATGCCGTGGTGCCCGTGCCCCTGCACCGGCTGCGCCTGCTGGGGCGGCGTTTCAACCAGGCGGCCGAGATTGCCCGGCCGCTGGCGCGACACGCGCGACTGGACTATCTGCCCGACGCCCTGGTGCGGACCCGGCACACGCTCAGCCAGGGCGGGCGCAGCGCCCGCGGCCGTCGCCTGAACGTCAAATCGGCCTTCGTCGTCCCCGAGGCGGGGCGGCGGCGGGTACGGGGGCGGCGCATCCTTCTCGTCGATGACGTGTTGACCACCGGAGCCACCGCCGAGGCCTGCAGCCGTGCGCTGCTGGCGGCCGGGGCCCGCGCCGTCGACCTCGCGGTCGTCGCCCGGGTGCGAAACGCGCGCGAACTGCCTATCTAGGTCCGAACGCCCTTCAAGGAGTCCCCATTGCCTGACGTGACGATCTACACCAAGCCCGGCTGCCCCTACTGCACCATGGCCCTGTCCCTGCTGAAGAAGAAGGGGACGGTCCCGACCGAGATCGTCGCCTCGCGCGACCCCGCGAAGAAGCAGGAGATGATCCAGCGCTCGGGCGGGCGGATGACCTTCCCCCAGGTCTTCATCGGCGACACCCATGTCGGCGGTTCGGACGAGCTGCATGCCCTTGACCGCAAGGGTGAACTGGACGCCTTGCTGGCGGCCTGATGACGACCACCCTCGACATTGCCCTGATCCAGACCCGCACCCCGGCCACGGCCGCGGAGTCCTGGGCCCATGTCGAGCCGCTGGTGCGGGCGGCCGCGGCTGGCGGAGCCGAATTCATCCTGACGCCGGAAGGCACCAATGTGCTGGAACAGCGCCGTGACCGGCGCGCGGCCGTCGTCACCGGCCAGGACGATGACCTTGTGGTCACCGGCCTGAAGGCCCTGGCCCGCGAGCTGAAGGTCTGGATCCTGATCGGTTCGGCCATCGTTCGCTCGGGGATCGAGGGTGACGCCCGTGCCGCCAACCGCGCCATCCTGGTCGATGACCGGGGGCAGGTGGTCACCACCTATGACAAGCTGCATGTGTTCGACGTCGACCTGCCCGGCGGCGAGACCTGGCGCGAGAGTTCGGCGGTGCGGCCTGGCGACGCGGCCGTGGTCGCGGAAACCCCCTGGGGCGGCCTGGGTCTGAGCATCTGCTACGACATCCGCTTCCCGCATCTGTACCGGACCCTGGCGCGGGCCGGGGCGGCGATGATCGCCGTGCCCGCCGCCTTCACCGTGCCGACCGGCGAGGCCCACTGGGAGACCCTGTTGCGGGCCCGGGCCATCGAGACCGGCTGTTTCATCCTCGCCCCGGCCCAGGGCGGATCCCATGCGGACGGCCGCCGCACCTGGGGCCATTCGACCGTCGTCGGTCCGTGGGGCGAGATCATCGCCCGCTGCGACGATGACGCGCCCGGCGTGCTGCGGGCCACCCTCGATCTGGACGCGGTCGATCGCGCCCGGACCGCCGTGCCCCAGCTGCGGCATGATCGCGAATTCGCGGGGCCGGCATGATCCGCTACGCCCTGTCCTGCGGGAACGATCATCCCTTCGAGGCCTGGTTCGGCACCTCGGCCGACTATGACGACCAGGCGGCGCGCGGCCTCGTCGAATGCCCGGTCTGCGGTTCGCGCGCCGTCACCAAACAGATCATGGCCCCCGCCGTCGCCGGCACCCGCCGGACCGCGGCGACCTCGGCCGACCCGGCGAAGCTGCAGGCGATGATGCTGCAGGCCGCCCGGGAGGTCCGCGCCCATGTCGAGGCCAATTTCGACTATGTCGGCGACACCTTCGCCCGCGAGGCGCGCGACATCCACGAAGGCCGCAGCGAAAAGCGCGAGATCTATGGCGAGGCCACCGGGGCCGAGGTCCGGGCGCTGAAGGATGACGGCGTGCCCTGTGCCGCCCTGCCGTCGCCCCCGCCCGACCCGACCAGGCTCAACTGATGCGCCCTGGCCGGGGCCGCGCTCGCCGCACCGCGGCGCGTCCGCAACCGCCGCTGCCCGGAGAATCGCCATGCTGATCGCCGCCCTCGCTGCCGCCCTGGTCCCGTCCGGCCCCGCCGCCGCCCCCGACCTGTCCTGGATGGCGGGGTACTGGCTCGACTGCAGCGGGGGTCGTGAGGCCTCGGAAACCTGGAGCGATCCCCGCGCGGGCCTGATGGCAGGGCATACGGTCACCGTGGCGCGTGGTCGCGTCTCGTTTGAGCTGGCCCACATCGGTCCGACGGCGCAGGGATACGCCCTGGTCGCCCAGCCGGGCGGCGCGCCCCCGACCGTCTTCGCCCTGGTCGAGAGCGGACCCATGCGGGCGGTCTTCGCCAATGCCGAACACGACTTCCCGAACCGCGTCATCTATGAGCGCAGCGGCGATGCCCTCAACGCCCGGATCGAGGGCGAGATCGGCGGCCAGCCCCGGAGCCTCGCATGGAACTACACGGCCGCACCGCTGAACACCCGCTGCCCGGCCTGAGCTGGCGGCCGATGACGGCCGGTGATCTGGACGCCGTCGCCCGGATCGCCGTCGTCGGTTTTCCCGATCATTTCGAGGGCCGTCCCTGTTTCGAGAACCGGCTGGCGCTGAATCCGTCGGGCTGTTTCGTCCTGGCCGCCGGCGACGGGGAACCGCAGGGCTATCTGGTCGCCTATCCGTGGGGCGCGGACTCGGCCCCGGCGCTGAACACCCTGATCCCGGCGATCCCGGCGGAGGCGGCGGTGATCTATCTGCACGACCTCACCCTGCTGCCGGCGGTGCGCGGCAGCGGCTGGTCCCGTCCGGTGGTCGAGCGGCTGGCGGACGATGCCCGCGCCGCCGGCTGGACCCGTCTGGCCCTTGTCGCCGTCAATGACGCGACCGCCTTCTGGACGCGGCACGGCTTCGCCGTCGTCGAGGCCCCCGGCCTGGCGATGAAACTGGCCAGCTACGGAGCGGACGCCCGCTACATGGTGCGCCCGCTCTGAACGCTCAGTCGCGGGTGGCCACCATCATGTAGTTGATATCCGCGTCGGCGCTCTCGCTCCAGCGGTCCGCCAGCGGGTCGTAGACCAGGCCGAACGGGCCGCTGACCGCCAGCGGCTCGGTCGACAGCATCAACCGGATTTCGTCGGGCTTGAGGAACTGCCGCCAGTCATGGGTGCCCGGCGGCACCCAGCCCAGCACATATTCGGCGGCGATCTTGCCCAGGACCAGGGCCTTCAGTGTGCGGTTCAGCGTCGCCACGATCATGATGCCGCCCGGCTTCACCCGCCGCGAACAGGCGCGAATGAAGGCCTCGGGGTCGGCGACGTGTTCGATCACCTCCAGCGTCAGCACCACATCGAACGGCCCGGCCCCCTCGGCCTCCAGCTGTTCGACCGTGGCCGCGCGATAGGCGATGTCCAGTCCCTGTTCGGCGGCATGGGCCCGGGCCGTGCCGATATTCTCGCTCGAGGCGTCGACCGCCGTGACCGCGAACCCCAGCCGCCGCATCGGCTCGGCGATCAGCCCGCCGCCACAGCCGATGTCCAGCAGGGTCAGGCCGGCGAAGGGCGCGCGGGTCTTCACGTCGCGTCCGAAGTGCGCGGCCGCCCGGTCGCGCACGAATTTCAGCCGGGCCGGATTGAATTTGTGCAGCGGCGCGAACGGGCCGCGCGCGTCCCACCATTCGGCCGCCTGGGCCGAGAACCGGGCCACATCGGCCGGATCGATGCTGGCCCCCGAGGCCCCGGCCCCGGATTCGGGCGGGCTTTGGGGTTTGCGCGTCGTCAGGGTGTCGTTAGAAGCGACCATGAGCCGAGGGATGAACCCGTCGGCCGTTCCATGCAAGACGGGGGCGATCTGCCACGATGACGCGGCTGGTGATGAAATTCGGCGGCACCTCGATGGGCGACCTCGACCGCATCCGTCGAACCGCCCGGATCGTCGCCGCCGAGGCGCGGGCCGGGCACAGCATCGCCGTGGTCGTGTCGGCCATGGCCGGCAAGACCAATGAGCTGGTGGCCTGGACCGACGGTGCGGGCCGGGCGGCCGCGGGCATGGCCATGACCGACGACGAATATGACGTGGTGCTGGCCTCGGGCGAACAGGTCACGGCCGGCCTGCTGGCCCTGACCCTGCGCAACCTCGGCCTGGATGCGCGCAGCTGGATGGGCTGGCAGGTTCCGATCATCACCGACGACGTTCACGGCCGGGCCCGGATCGACGAAGTGCCGGGCGACGTCCTCGGTGCCGCCATCGACGCCGGCCAGATCGCCATCGTCCCCGGCTTCCAGGGCGTCAGCCGCGCCGGACGCATCACGACCCTGGGTCGCGGCGGCTCGGACACGTCGGCGGTGGCGGTGGCCGCGGCCCTGGGCTGTGCCTGCGACATCTATACCGACGTCGACGGCGTCTATACGACCGATCCGCGCATCGAATCCCGGGCCCGCCGCCTTGAAAGGGTCTCCTATGAGGAGATGCTGGAGATGGCGTCCCTGGGGGCCAAGGTGCTGCAGACCCGGTCCGTCGAACTGGCCATGGCCCGGCGGGTTCCCGTGCGGGTCCTGTCCAGCTTTATCGAACCCGACGCCGCCGGCGTCCTGCCCGAGAAATCCGGTACCCTGATCTGCGACGAGGAGGAAATCGTGGAGAAACGCATTGTGAGCGGCGTCACCATGAGCCGCGACGAGGCCCGCATCAGCCTGCTGGGCCTGCCCGACAGCGTCGACCGGCCCGCCGAGGTCTTCACCCGCCTGGCCGAGGCCAACGTCAATGTCGACATGATCGTCCAGTCGCCCAGCCGCACCGAGGGCACGGTCAATCTGACCTTCACCACCGGCCGGCGCGACGCCCTGCGGGCGGCCGAACTGATGCGTGAGGGCCAGAGCGACATCGGTTTCCAGGACATCCGCGTCGACGAGGATGTGGCCAAGGTCTCGGTCATCGGCGTCGGCATGCGCAGCCACGCCGGCGTGGCCCAGACCATGTTCCGCGCCCTGGCCGACAAGGGCATCAAATTCCAGGCAATCTCGACCTCCGAGATCAAGATCAGCGTCCTCATCGACGCGGCCTATGCGGAGCTCGCTGTGCGCGCGCTGCATTCGGCCTACGAACTGGAAGCTGTATAGGGTCATACACGCAGTCGCCCCTTCGGGCGTCTGAACGGGAGCGGCGATGCCAAAAGGCGGCGGATTGACGACGAGGGGGCCGCGGAACCTCCTGCGCCAGATCCGCGAGGCGATGGCCGGCGCGGCCCCGGCCCAGGAACGTCTCGACATGGTCGTGCGCACCATCGCCCAGTCGATGGTCGCCGAAGTCTGTTCCATCTATCTGCGCCGCGCCTCCGGCGAGCTGGAACTGTTCGCCACCCAGGGCCTGAACCCCGACGCCGTGCACACGACCCGTCTGCGGCCCGACGAGGGCCTGGTCGGCGAGGTCGCCCGCATGGCCGTTCCGATCAGCCTGTCGAACGCTCCCGCCCACCCCCGTTTCGCCTATCGCCCGGAGACGGGCGAGGACCCCTACCATGCCTTCCTCGGGGCCCCCCTGCTGCGCGGGGGGCGCGCCATCGGCGTCCTCGTCGTCCAGAACCGGGCCGAGCGTCGCTATGACGAGGAAGAGGTCGAGGACATCCAGACCATCGCCATGGTCCTGGCCGAGACCGTGGCCTCCGGCGAACTGCTGGCCCAGGACGATCTGCGCGACGTCGAGGTCGCCCCGCACCGTCCGGAGCGGATCAAGGGCCAGCGTTTCGCCGAGGGACTGGCCTTTGGCCATGTCGTTCTGCACGAGCCGCCGCTGGCCCCCGAACAGCTGCTGTCCGACGATCCGGACGCCGAGGGGGCCCGCCTGTCCCAGGCCCTGTCCGCGCTCAAGGCCAATATCGACCACATCCTCGAGGGCGGGCAGGGCAAGCTGGCCGGGGCCTCGTTCGAGGTGCTCGAGACCTATCGCATGTTCGCCGACGACCGCGGCTGGAACCGGTCACTCGTGGACGCGGTGCAGAGCGGCCTGACCGCCGAGGCCGCCGTCGACCGGGTTCGCAACGAGCACCGGGCCCGCTTCGCCCAGGCCCGCGACCCCTATATCAAGGAGCGGCTGCACGATTTCGAGGACCTGGCCAACCGCCTGCTGCGGGTTCTGGCCGGCGACCGGCCGGGCGAGCGTGCCCTGCCTGATGACGCCATCCTCGTGGCCCGCAACCTGGGGCCGGCCGATCTGCTCGAATATCCCCGCCACAAGCTGCGGGGCCTGCTGCTCGAGGAAGGGTCGGCCGCCAGCCATGCCGCGATCGTCGCCCGGGCCCTGCAGATTCCCTGTGTCGGTCGTCTCGTCGGCCTGCGCGACCGCCTGTCGGAGGGCGACCTGGTCATCGCCGACGGCGAGGCCGGCGAGGCCTATCTGCGACCCCGCGCGGACATGCTGGAGGCGGTCCAGTCGCGGATGGAGGTCCGGGCGCAGCGGCGTGCCGAGTTCGCCCTGCTGCGCGACACCCCCGCCGTCACGGTCGACGGGACCCGCATCACCCTGCTGGCCAATGCCGGCCTGGCCGTCGACCTCGAGAACCTGAACCAGACCGGGGCCGAGGGCATCGGCCTGTTCCGCACCGAATTCCAGTTCATGGTGTCCGAGGAATTGCCGCGGCTCGACGCCCAGACCGCGCTCTACAAACTGGTGCTCGACGCCGCCGGCGACCGGCCGGTGACCTTCCGCACTCTCGATGTCGGCGGCGACAAGGTGCTGCCCTATCTCGAGACCGAACGTGAGGAGAATCCGGCCCTCGGTCGTCGCGCCATCCGTCTCGGCCTCGACCGGCCCGGTCTGCTGCGCCTGCAGCTTCGCGCCCTGCTCCAGGCCGGTGCCGGGCGCGAGCTGCGCGTGATGTTCCCGATGATCGCCACGGTCGACGAGTACCGGGCCGCCCGCGAGCTGGTCGAGGTCGAGAGCCGCTGGGCCCGCCGTCGCGGCCGGACCCTGCCGGTCAGGCTGCGCGTCGGGGCGATGATCGAATGCCCGTCCCTGCTGTGGCATCTCGACGCCCTGCTGCCGATGACCGACTTCGTCTCGATCGGGACCAACGACCTGTTCCAGTACATGTTCGCCGCCGACCGGACCAATCCGCTGGTCGCCGACCGCTATGATCCGATGTCGCCCCCGGCGCTCCGGGCCCTGGCCGAGATCCAGAAGAAATGCGCCGACACCGGCACCCCGGTCTCGGTCTGCGGCGAGCTGGCCGGCCGTCCGCTCGAGGCCTTCGCCCTGATGGCGCTCGGCTTCACCCGGCTGTCGGCCCCGGCCGGTGGCGTCGGTCCGGTCAAGCGCATGATCCTGTCGACCGATCTGCCCGCGGCCCGGCGCGGCATGGCCAATCTCCTCGGCTCTTCAGCCGGTTCCGTTCGCAGCGAACTGGAATCCCTGGCCCGGAAATTGAACGTCTCGATCTGATGCGTCTCCCGATGGCACAGGCCCGACCCGCGGGTCATGGCTTCGGGACATGCCTAATAAATCGTTGATCGGTCGGCTCTAATGAGTTATCCACAAGACGAGTTTGAGGGTCCTCCGGGGGGAGGCCTGAACAGTCAGCATCATGTGTTAGGCGGTTCAGGGTCGAGTACGACGCCGGGGGTTCCTGTTCCCGGGTCGAGTGTGAGGTCGGGCGTAATGGCGCTGGATACGGGGTCAGTCCCCGATGAGTTTCGGGACCATCCCGACTGGAAGGACCCCGCGCCTTCCATCGTCGATGCCGTGACTCTGGGCGAGGGTCTGCGGATGGCGCGCGACGCCTCCGGCAAGACGCTGGCCGAGCTGTCGACCGTCACCCGCGTCCACACCCGCTATCTGACCGCCCTCGAACAGAACGACTTCTCCATCCTGCCGTCGCGGGTCTTTTCGACCGGCTATGTGCGCGCCTATGCCGGGGCCCTCGGGGTCGACGAGCAGCTGGCCGTCGAACGGTTCAAGCGCGAATGCCCCGACCCGTCGATGCCGCTCCAGGCCCCGGTCGGCGTCGCCTTCGAGGAGGTACGGCGCTATTCGCCGCGCCTGATCGCCGCCGGCCTGGCCCTGGTGCTCGCTGTGGTCGGCTGGAATGTGTTCCAGAGGGTCAGCCTGATGCGCGCGCCGCATCCCTCGGCCCTGACCGCCACGCCCGAGAGCTGGACCCTGGGGGCCGTGCCCGGCCAGGACGGCCTGATGCGCCTGTCCGCGCCCCAGCCCGCGCCGCCGGACCAGACCGTGCCGGCCTTCTACATCACCCCGGGTCTCGAGGCCCAGCTGACCGGAATCCGCCCCGGCTCGGCCGAGGCCCTGGCCGCCGCCGCCGCCGATGCGGCCCCGGTGCAGAAGGCGTTCAATCCGCGCGGGGCCATCTACGGGGCCTCGGCCACCGCCTCCCAGGTCGTGCTGCAGGCCCGCAAGGCCGCCAGCCTGGTGGTGCGCATGGGCGACGGCCGGGTTCTGTTCGCCCGCCAGCTGGTCGCCGGTGAAGCCTGGCGCGCGCCCGATGGCGTCTCGGCCACCATCGACACCTCCGACCCGTCCGCCTTCGACGTCTATCTGAACGGCGAACACGGCGGCGGACTCCAGGCCGTGCTGACACCGCTGTCCCAGCTCAACAGCCGGGCCCAGGCCCTGGCGCGCCAGACCGCGGCGGCCGCGGCGGCCCGCAGCGAAGCGCGCGAGGCGGCGGTCATCGAGGCCCAGGTCGAGGCCGTGGCCCCGGACGCCCCGGACGTCATTCCGGGCTGAATCGACGCAGGCCCCGTTCTGCGCCGTGGTTTCGTGCCGTTTGATCCCCTATGTTGCCGCGGACATGAGCGACCTTTCCCATATCCGTCCGTGGCGCCACATCGAGCGCCGCCAGAGCCGCCAGATCATGGTCGGCGCGGTCCCGGTCGGCGGCGGTGCCCCGATCAGTGTCCAGTCGATGACCAATACCCCGACCTCGGACGCGGCGGCGACGATCGACCAGATCCGCCGGCTGGAGGAGGCCGGGGCCGACATCGTGCGCGTCTCCTGTCCCGACGAGGCCTCGACGGCCGCCCTGGGCACCATCGTGCGCGAGTCCCGGGTGCCGATCGTCGCCGACATCCATTTCCACTACAAACGCGGCATCGAGGCCGCCGCGGCCGGGGCCGCCTGCCTGCGCATCAATCCCGGCAACATCGGCAATGCCCAGCGCGTGCGCGACGTGGTCCAGGCCGCCCGTGATCACGGCTGCTCCATGCGGATCGGCGTCAACGCCGGCAGCCTCGAGCGCGAGCTACTCGAGAAATACGGCGAGCCCTGTCCCGAGGCCATGGTCGAGAGCGCGCTCAACCACGCCCGCATCCTGCAGGACCACGACTTCCACGAGTTCAAGATCTCGGTGAAGGCGTCCGACCCCTTCCTGACCGTGGCCGCCTATCAGCAGCTGGCCGAGGCCATCGACTGTCCGCTGCATCTGGGCGTGACCGAGGCCGGGCCGCTGCGCTCGGGCACCATCAAATCGGCCATCGGCATGGGCAATATGCTGTGGGCCGGCATCGGCGACACCATCCGCGTCAGCCTGGCCGCCGACCCGGTCGAGGAGATCAAGGTCGGCTTCGACATTCTCAAGTCGCTGGGCCTGCGCCACCGTGGCGTCAACATCATCGCCTGCCCGTCCTGCGCCCGTCAGGGGTTCAACGTCATCGAGACCGTCGGCGTGCTGGAAGAGAAGCTGGCCCACATCACCACGCCGATGTCGCTGTCGATCATCGGCTGCGTCGTCAACGGCCCGGGCGAGGCCCTCTATACCGACGTCGGCTTCACCGGCGGCGGGGCCGGGTCGGGCATGGTCTATCTGAACGGCAAGATGGCCCACAAACAGCTCAATACCGGCATGGTCGACGAGATCGTCCAGCAGGTCGAGGCCAGGGCCGCCGAGCTTGAGGCCGCCCGTAAGGTTGTGACCGCGCCGTCCGTCGCCGCAGGGTAGTCATCGGTTGCGACGGGGCCGGACCGGGCGCATATTCCATCCATGCCCGCGCTCTCGCCCATGGAATCCGAGTTCGCCTCGACCGAAGAGGCCGAGGCCTATGACGTCTGGTTCCGGGCGCGTGTCGAGGCGTCGCTGGCGGATCCCCGGCCCGTCGTCCCGCATGATGAAGCCGTCGCGCGGATCGATCGCGCGCTTGCCAAGTCGGCATCCAGGACCTGAACCGTGCTGCCGACGGTTTGGTCAGAGCCGGCGATTACCGACGTCGAGCAGATCGTCAGCTACATCGCAGAGCGCAACCCTGACGCCGCCAGGCGCATCCGCAACCTGATCGTTGATACCGCGCGGACGTTGGGTGAACATCCCTATGCCTACAGGCCCGGTCGCGTGTCGGGCACACGGGAGGTGATCGTTCATCCCAACTATGTGCTGATCTATCGCATAGAGGTAGATGCCATAACGATCACCAACGTCTTCCATTCCGCTCAGCAGTATCCCCCCGAATGAAACTCTATTTCGCCGCCCCGTCCCCCTTCGTCCGCAAATGCCGCATCGTGGCCCGCGAGAAGGGCCTCGCCGCCCGGATCGAGGAGATCGCGGTCAATCCGTACGAGAACGCGCCCGAACTGATGGCCACCAATCCGGTGGTCCAGGTCCCGACCCTGATTGCCGAGGACGGCCTGCCGCTGACCGACAGCCCGGTCATCTGCGAATATCTCGACACCCTCGGCACCGGGCCCCGTCTTCTGCCGGAGGGCGGCGCGGAACGGCTGCGGGTGCGGCGGATGGAGACCCTGGCCAATGGCGCGCTCGAAATGGGGGTCAAATGGCTGCTGGAGCTGCGCCGCCCGGAGGATGAGCGTTCGCCGTCATGGATCGCGCGCTGGGCCCGCAATCTGGACCGTGGCCTCGATGCGCTGGAGGCCGCCCGGCCCGATCCGGTCGCGCTCGACATGGGCACGATCACCGCCGGCGTCGCCGTCACCTGGATCGGCTTCCGCCACCCCGACCACGACTGGCAGACCGGCCGCCCGAACCTGGTCGCGCTGCAGACAGCGCTGGAGGCAAGGCCGAGCTTCATGGAGACCCGGCCGGTCTAGGGTGCCCAACCCGCCAGCTGCAGACCCTGATAGCCTGCCAGAATGACGATCAGCACCCCGACCCCGTAGGTCAGCAGCCGTGCCGGAACCCGCTTGGTGATCCAGCCGGCGAAGGGGGCGGCGATCAGGCCGCCGATGATCAGTCCGCCGAGGGCGGCCGCATGATTCTCCAGCGCCCCGCCGGACCAGCGCCCGGTCAGCAGGGTCGTCAGGAAGGCCGCCGATATGGCCACGGTGACCAGCAGTTCGGCGGTGTTGACCGTGCCGATGGCCTGGCGCGGTGCGGTCCCGGCCCCGACCAGGGTCGAGGTCACCGTCGGGCCCCAGCCACCGCCGCCGATCGCATCCAGCAGACCCCCGACAAAGCCCAGCGGCCCGCTCCAGCGCAGCGGAAACAGGCGCAGTCGCACATCACGGGCGGCCCGCCACAATACCCAGATGCCGATGGCCAGCAGATACAGCAGGATGAAGGGTTTGATCGTTTCCCCGGGCACGCCGGTCAGCACATAGGCCCCGACCACGCCGCCGATCATGCCGCCGGCGGCCAGCGGCCAGAACAGGGACCACCGGATGTTCCGGTGCATCACATGCGAAACGGCCGAGGCCGCGCCGGTGAAGATCTTGGCGACATGGACGCTGGCCGAGGCCGCGGCCGGCGGCACACCAAAGGCCAGCAGCACGGTATTGGCGATGACGCCATAGGCCATACCCAGCGCCCCGTCGACGATCTGGGCCAGCAGGCCGACCAGCAGAAACAGCAGGAAGACGTCCATTCGGGTCCCGTTCCGGCGTCGGCCACCGCGGTGACGCCCACCTGCCTAATGCGCCGGGCGCGGCGGCGGAAGCGGGGGTGACGCGCTTGTTATCGATACCCCTCCGCCCGGTCCGCCCTCCATCGACAGACCCGGCCCCCCGCGCTAGAGCGAAATCGGTGGAGTTGGACGACGTCCAACTCGGCTCAGATTTCGCTCCAGTTTGAATCCGGACCATTTTCTGGAATCAGGTCGGTTCGACCTGAAGCAAAAATGGGCTAAGGCTCCGGCCCTCCGGAATTCAGGATATCTCCCCCGTGCGACTGCCCCAGGCCCGGCTCGATCAGGTACTCGACCGCTTCCACCAGGTGGAGGCGCGCATGGGCGCGGCCAGCGACGGCCAGGAGATCGTGCGCCTGTCCAAGGAGCATGCCGAGCTCAAGCCGGTGGCCGACGCCGTGCTGGCCGTGGCCCGGGCCCGGGCCGAGGTCGCGGATCTCGAGGCCATGGCCAGTGACCCGGAAATGGCCGCCATGGCCGCCGAGGAGCTGGCGGCGCTGAACGAGACCCTGCCGGAGCTGGAGCGCGAGGTTGCCCTGCTGCTGGCCCCGCGCGACGCCGACGAGAACGCCTCGGCCGTGCTGGAGGTTCGCGCCGGCACCGGCGGTGACGAGGCGGCCCTGTTCGCCGGCGACCTGTTCCGCATGTATTCGCGCTACGCCCAGGCGCGCGGCTGGAAGGTCGAGGTCGACTCCGCCACCGAGGGCGACGCCGGCGGCTTCAAGGAGATCATCGCCACGGTGAACGGCGACGGCGTGTTCGGCCGGCTGAAGTTCGAGAGCGGTGTGCACCGGGTGCAGCGCGTGCCGACCACCGAGGCCGGCGGCCGCATCCACACCTCGGCCGCCACCGTCGCCGTCCTGCCCGAGGTCGAGGACGTCGAGATCGAGATCCAGGACAAGGATATCCGCATCGACACCTTCCGCGCCTCCGGCTCGGGCGGCCAGCACGTCAACAAGACGGACTCGGCCGTGCGCATCACCCACTTCCCCTCGGGGATCGTGGTGACCTCCTCGGAGAAGTCGCAACACGTCAACCGCGACAAGGCGATGAAGAATCTGCGCGTCCGCCTCTATGACCAGCAGCGCCAGGCCAAGGACACGGCCCGGTCCGACACGCGCAAGTCCCAGGTCGGCTCGGGCGACCGCTCGGAGCGTATCCGTACCTACAACTTCCCCCAGGGCCGGGTCACCGACCACCGGATCGGCCTGACCCTGCACAGCCTGCCGCAGATCCTCGAGGGCGACATCGACCCCCTGCTCAACGCCCTGATCGCCGAGGACCAGGCCGCCCGCCTCGCCGACCTGGAAGCCGAGTTCAGCTAGGCGACGTATCGTCGTCGTCCGGCGGCGGTGGCGGCCGCTGTCGCTGCCCGTCGCGCCGGATGCGGCGGTTCATCAGCCGGTCCGACAGGGCCTCGGCGTGTTTCAGGGTGAAGGCCAGGGCCGCGGGATTGCCGCGCCGCGCGCCGACGCTGTCGGCGACCACGGCACCGCGCTCGCCGATGGCGCGCTTCTCGCCGGTGGTGGTGTCGACGGCGGTCTGGTGTTCGATCTCGGCATTCAGCTCGGCCCCGAGAATGATGATCTGCACCGACAGCCAGGTCCACAGCAGGAAGCCCATCATCGCCGCCAGCGGCCCGTAGGCGGCGGTGCGCACGAAGGTCTGCAGATACCAGCTGAACACGAAGGACACCGCCAGGCTGGCCGTGGCCGCGAACACCGCGCCCGGGGTCAGCCAGCGCCAGCGCGCCCGGCTGCGGCACGGACCGTAGCGGTAGATCACCGCCAGGGCGGCCCCGTAGCCGACCAGCAGGATCGGCCAGCGCAGCGGGGCCAGGTGGTTCCACTCGGCCGCCAGGCCGAACACATTCAGCACCAGCGGCACCCCGACCACCAGGGCGGCGGTCATGAACACCGCCGTCAGTCCCGACAGGGTGAAGGCCATGCAGACCAGGTTGTAGTGGAGGAAGTTGCGTTTCTCGACCTGGTGGTAGGCGACGTTGAGCCCGTAAAACAGCGTCTTGATGCCGTTGTTGGCGACCCAAAGGGACAGCAGCAGCGTCCAGGCCAGGGTCAGGGTCATCTGCGGCTTGGCTGTGGCCGCCAGCCGGTCCATCTCGCCGCCGAGGAACTGGGCCACGCCCGAGGGCAGCACCGAATAGAGGAATTGCAGCCGGTCCCAGGCATCGGCCGGATCGGCGAACAGGCCGTAGATGGTGACGAAGGCCGCCAGGGTCGGGAACAGCGACAGCACGATGAAGAAGGTCACCCCCCCGGCCAGGAAGCCGACCCGGTCGCCGAAATAGGACACCCCGACCCGCCACAGGATGTCGGTCCAGCCCTTGTGCGGAATCTGCAGCGGCCGCCGCGCCAGCCGTCCGCGGCCCGGCTCGCGGGCGTCGAAATCCTCGGGCGTCGGCGGCGGCGGCGGCGGTTCATCGGGGCGATAGCCGCGCACGTCCAGCCCGACCCTGTGGCCCTGGCGATGCAGCAGGTGGATGGCCCCGGCCCCGGCGACCAGGCTGCCGGCCACGGCGGCCAGCAGCGACCACACCCGTCCGCCACCCGTCGCGCGGTCCGCCTTCGATGATCCTTTTCCTGACCCCATCGGGCTCATCAACGACTCCCCGGGTGTGGCGTTCCGCTTGAAATCGGCCCGAAGGCGCGCCAATCAACCCCCATGACCGATAGCACGCCCGCCCCGACTCTCGTCACCGCCTGGAAGGCGGCCCAGACCCGGCTCAAGGCCGGGCGGATCGACAGCCCGGCCATCGACGCCCGCCTGCTGCTGGAGGTGGCCGGCGCGGTCAGCCGCACCGACATCCTGACCGACCCGCATCGGGCCCTGACCCCGGACCAGGCCGCGGCCTATGACGCGATGATCGAGCGCCGGCTGACGCGTGAGCCGGTGTCGCGCATTCTCGGCCGCAAGGGCTTCTGGAAGATCATGCTCAACGTCACGCCCGACGTGCTCAGCCCGCGCCCGGATACCGAGGCCATTCTCGACGTGGTCCTGTTGGCCTTGCCGCCGGAGCGGGCCTTCCAGATGATCGACCTCGGCACCGGCTCGGGGGCCATACTGCTGGCCATACTGGCCGAGCGGCCGGCCGCGCGCGGCATGGGCACCGACATCTCGGCCGAGGCCATCGCCGTGGCCAAGGAGAATGCCGCCAACCTCGACCTCGATGCCCGTGCCAGCTTCCTGCGTACGGAATGGGCCACCGGCTTCGGCCCGGCCAGCTTCGATCTGGTCGTGTCCAACCCGCCCTATATCCCCAGCGGCGACATCGCCGGTCTCGACCCCGAGGTGCGCGAGCACGACCCGCATCTGGCGCTGGACGGCGGCCCCGACGGCCTGCAGGCCTATCGCGAACTGGCCCCCGAGATCCGGCGCATCCTCAAGCCCGACGGCCTCTTCGCCGTCGAAATCGGCTGGGACCAGGGGCCGCAGGTCCGGGCCCTGTTCGAGGCGGCCGGCTTCACCGACGTCAGGGTGGTCAAGGACCTGTCCGACCGTGACCGTGTCGTCACCAACGGCCCCGACCCGCGCACCAACCCGATTCCGAAGATGTAATCCTTCCCCATCGGGGGAGGGGGACCGCCCGAAGGGGGGAGGGGGCCGCCTCCCAGGTCACCCCCTCCACCGCTGCGCGGTTCCCCGCTCCCGGCAGGGGCGGATCGCCGGCCGAACAAACCCCTTGGAAAGCCGCCCGTCTCGCGCTAAGCCTGTGTCTGTCTCCCACCCAAAACGCACGCCTTGGACCGCTTCAGGCCCATCCACGCGCGCATCAGGGCAGTGACGGTCGGGCCCGGTCGCCCGGCGGACCACAGGGCGTCAACGGATTTCCGAATACATCGTCAGCGGGGATTGGCCCCGAACGAGACGGAACGATGAAACGGACGGCGACAGGCTGCAGCGTGCAGACCCGCCCGTTCCCCATACAAAGCACGGTAAGTTTCGATGAGAGATTTCAAGGGCATGAAGCGTCAACGCGGACGCAACAGAAAGCCCGGCGGCGGCGCCAGCAACGCCAACAGCAGCAATCCGAACCGGTCGTGGGATTCCCAGGGCCCGGAGAACATCAAGGTCCGCGGCAACGCCCAGACGGTCTATGAGCGCTATCAGCAGCTCGGCCGCGACGCGACCGCCAGCGGCGACCGGGTGCTGGCCGAAAACTACATGCAGCACGCCGAACACTATTTCCGCGTCCTGCGCGCCCTGCAGCCGCAGCGTTCGGTGTCCGAGATCGCCGCGCGCGAACTGTCCAACCAGGGCTATGACATCGATTTCGAGGACGAGACCGGGGCCCAGGCCGCCGCCTTCCTCGCCGCGCAACAGGCCGCCGATCGCGCCGCCCAGGGCGACTCCGGCGACAATCAGGGCGACGGCAACGGCAACGGCCCGTCGGGCAACAACCAGTCCGGCAACAATCCGTCCGGCAATCCCCAAGCCGGCAACGGCCAGCCGCGCGAATGGCGCGACCGCGACGGCAACCGCGAGGCCCGCCCGCCGCGCAACCGGGACGACCGCCCGCGTGAGGACCGCCCCCGGGACGAGCGTCCGCGCGACGACCAGGCTCGCGACGACCAGCCCCGCGCCGAGGGCGATTCCGACAGCAGCCGCCGCGAGACCCGCCGCGAACGCTGGGAACGGCGCCGCAATGAACGTCCGGCCCGCGGTGACGGGGCCGAGGGCGAGGCCTCCGGCAGCGACGACGATCAGTCGGTCGCGGCCGCGGCCCCCGCAGTTGAGTCCACCGAGTCTGCACCGGCCCGGACCGAGACCCGGGCCCGTCGCCCGCGCGCCGAACGCGCCCCCCGGACCGAGACCGCCGAGGCCGCCGATGACGCGCCGACGGCCCTGCCGGGCTTCCTGACCCGCGCGACCGTCTCCTCCACCGCCGCGGCCGAAACCGCCGACGCCCCGGTCGCCAAACGCCGCGCCCCGCGCAAGAAGGTTGAGACCGTCCCCGGCGACGAGTGATCCCGGGCCGCGGACGCCGGCCTTGACGGCGGCGGTCGCGACCGCTTGTTGGGACCGGTTCCTTCCGAAAGGCCTGTCCATGCGTTGCCGTCTTCGCCTGTCCATCGCCGCCGCCGTGGCCGCCGTCACCGTGAGCGCCTGCGCCGCCACGCCGCCGCCGCCGCCGCCGCCGCCGACGGGACCGGCGGGCCAGCCGGGCCCGGTGCTGCGCGACTGGCGCACCATCATCACCCGCACCGACCGCGACCGCTACAATCGCCGCGACGCGGCCTGGACCCTGGCCCTGCAGCAGGTCCGGCGTCTGCCGGGCTCGGGTGACCTGTCCGGCCTCGGTGCCCTGATCGACCCCGACGCGGCCCGCGCCGGCGTCCGCCCGCCGGTCGGTGACTATCGCTGCCGCACCGTCAAACTGGGCTCCCAGGGCGGCGAGGCCGGGCTCGGCTATGTCGTCTACGACTGGTTCGCCTGCCGCATCGAGGCGACGCCGGCCGGCCTGAAATTCTCCAAGCTGACCGGGTCCCAGCGCCCCGGCGGCCTGCTGTTCACCGAGAGCGGCGACCACATGGTCATGCTCGGCTCGGTGGCCCTGGCCGCGGAACCGCCCGCCAACTCCTACGGCCAGCGCCCCGATCGTGACCTCGTCGCCGTGCTGGAACGGATCGGCGAGCGTCGCTGGCGGCTGGTCATCCCCTGGCCGCAGAACGAATCCAACCTCGACCTGATCGAACTGGTGCCGAACTGATCGTGGCCGCGTCGGATCGACAAGGCGCAGCCTTGTGACCGCGGCCCAGCAAGAATCTGCCGCGTCGGGTCGGGAGGTCCGCGTAGCGGCCGACGACCGCGGCCCACAAGACTCTTCCGCGTCGGGTCGGGAGGTCCCGAAGGGCCGACGACCGAGGCCCGGAAGTGTCGCGCTTGTCGGTGCCGGGCCCTCGGGGCTGGCCTGCGCCCTGATGCTGGCCCGTCAGGGTCGCGATGTGGTCGTTTTCGAACGGTTCGCCGCGGCCGGTCCGGTCGGGGCCGGCTTCATGCTGCAGCCCACCGGCCTGGCGGTGCTGGACCGGCTGGGCCTGACCCCGGCGGTCGCGGTCCTGGCCCAGCCGATCGATCACATCATCGGGCGCGAGGCCCGGCGCGGCCGGGTCGTGCTCGACGTCCACTATCGCGATCTGGCGCGCCCGCGGGTCGCCCTCGGTGTCCACCGCGCCGCCCTGTTCGATGTCCTGTACCGGGCCTGTGCCGCCGAGGGTGTGCGGTTCGAGACCGGGCGGGAGATGGTGGCCGCCGTTGCCGGCCGGCTGACCGATGCCCGGGGCGTTCAGACGCCCGCTTTCGACCTCGTCATCGATGCGTCCGGCGCGCGCTCGCGCATCGCCGCCGCCCTCGGCGCGCGACCCCGTCCCCTGGCCTGGGGGGCGCTGTGGGCGACGACACCCTGGCCGGGGGATCCGTTCGATGCCCGCGCCCTGCAGCAGGTCTATCGCGGGGCCTCGCGGATGGTCGGGGTCCTGCCGGTCGGCGCGCGGCCGGACGCCCCGGACCGGTTGGCCACCGTCTTCTGGAGTCTCCGGACCGAGGACTATCCGGCCTGGCGCAGCGCCGGGCTGTCGGCCTGGAAGGCGGAGGTCCGCGCCCTGTGGCCCGCCACCGGCGACCTGCTCGAGACGCTCACCGACCCGGATCAGCTGACCCTGGCGCAGTACGGCCATCACACCCTGGCCCGGCCCGTCGCCAACCGGCTGGCGATCATCGGCGACGCCGCCCATGCCACCAGTCCGCAGCTGGGGCAGGGGGTCAACATGGGCCTGCTGGACGCCTGGAGCCTGAGCCAGGCCCTGGCCCAGGACGGCGATCTCACCCGGGCCCTGTCGGCCTATGCCCGGGTGCGCCGCTGGCATGTGCGCCTCTACCAGGCGCTCAGCATGGGCTTCACCCCCTTCTACCAGGCCGACGGGGTCGTCCGGCCCTGGGTCCGCGACCACATCCTCGGCAGGGCGGCGCGCCTGCCCCTGTCGCCCCGCCTGCTCGCCGCCACCGTCTCGGGCCTGTTGCTGGATCCGCGCCCGCCGGCCGGCTGAGCGACCGGCGTCCCGCCGACTTCGCTTGACCCCCGGCCCGCGACCCGTGACTCTGGCCCCGCGTCGGGCGTCCCGGCGTGTGTTTTCAGGGGGTTCACATGCGCGGTATCGGCGCCACCATCACCATGGTCGTTCTGCTGGCGATCGCTCTCGGCATCGCCCTCGTCGGCATGCCCACCTACAACGTCTATTCCAAGCAGATGAAGGGCAAGGCCGCCTATGAAGAGGCCGTCCAGAACCGTCGCATCCGCGTGCTGGAAGCCCAGGCCGCGCTCGATTCGGCCGAGCTGACCGCCCGGGCCGAGATCGCTCGTGCCCGTGGCACCAATGAGGCCAACCGCATCATGGCCGAAAGCCTCGGCGGCCCCGACAACTACCTGCGCTGGGCCTATATCAACATGCTGCAGGAAACCGCCGGCAAGGGCGACCGCTCGGTCATCTACCTGCCGACCGAAGCCGGCATGCCCATCCTCGAAGCCGGCCGCCGCCCGGCGCAGTAGGATCTGAGTTCCCGCCCGTCACCGGCCGCAGGGCCGGGCGGGGGGGCATTGTCCCGGGCGTTCGCACGTCCCGGGCCAGCCCCGCCCGCTCCAGCAGCCGGATCAGGCCGTAGCCCCAGTCGCTCTGGCCGGGATACAGGCCGATCCGGGCCGAGCCGGGCCAGGCATGATGGTTGTTGTGCCAGGCCTCGCCCATGGTCGGGATGGCGGCCCAGGGCACGTCGTGGGCCTGAACGCCCGCGCCCTCGACCCGCCACGACTGCGGCCCCCGGCGATGGGCCAGATGGCCGACGAACCAGTGGCCGGTGACCGAGGCCGTGATCCGGGCACAGACGCCCCAGACCACGAAGCCCCAGCCGCCCAGCAGATACAGACCGACCGCGATCGGCAGCTGCTGCAACATCCAGGTCCGCTCCAGAAAACGATAGAAGCGATCCCGTCCGACCCGGCCCAGATCGAAGGCCGGCGGATGGTCGAGCTCCAGCCGGGCGTGCATCTGCCAGATTGCATCGACCGGCATCGACCGCCGGTGGGCCAGATAATCGTGGCAGTCGCTCTGGCGCTGGGCCCAGTCGCGCAGATCATGGGTGCGGATCATCCAGAACGGCCCGCTCATGCCCACGGCGGTCCCGACCCAGACCAGCCCGTGCTCCAGCCATAGCGGACAACGGAAACTGCCGTGGATCAGCAGCCGGTGAAAGCCGACCGAATGCCCCAGCAGCAACCCCGCCCCGGTGGTCAGGGCGAACACCGCCAGCGCTCCGGGACTGATGGTCAGCGGTCCCAGCACCAGGGTGGCCAGCAGCATGGAGCCGTTCCACAGCGAATGCACAGGATCCCAGACCACCCGACCCGCGACCGGACTGCATCCGGGTGTCTCGACCAGGCTGTTCACGGCACAGGGGTCTGGATCATCGCTCATCGGTCCGTCCCGCCGCGCTGATAGGCCATCCACCATAGACCCCAGCCAGCGACGGCCCCGGCCAACGCACCGGCTCCTCCCGCAATCCAGTGAGGGATCGCAAGAAGCCAGATCAGGCCCACCAGTCCTGCCCCTCCGGCCACGGCGACCGGCCAGCCCCGCAGTCCGAGAGCATGAAGGCCCGCCCAGATCGGGAAACCGACGATCACGCCTCCGATAACCCAGACGGCAAAGGCCCATGGAAATAAGATCAGGGCCGGACCCAAGAGCTGTATTTGCATCGTCGCAACAATGAGGAACAGGAACAGGAATACAGTCGCGCTTGAGCCAAACAGGCTCAGGCCCAGTAACCCCCAGGCCATCACGCCCCCGGTCAGGCGGGTCTTCGCCGCTCTTTGTTTCATATCCAGCCTCCTAGGTAATTAGTTCTTGACTTAAATACCTAATCGAAGAGGCTGGCAAGCCCTTAGCAAATCGCTTAAATACATCCCCATGCAACGTGTGTTTGAAGCCCTGTCGTCCGGCGTCCGGCGCAAGATCCTCGCCTATCTGGCCCATGCTGACCTGACCGCCGGAGAGATCTCGGCCCGGTTCGACATGTCCAAACCGGCCGTGTCCCAGCATCTGTCGGTGCTGGAGAACGCCGGCCTCGTGCGCAGCGAAAAGCGTGGCCAGTTTGTCCACTACAGCCTCGTGCCCGACCATCTGGCCAACACCCTGAACGCCTATGCCCAGGAGGTCTGCCCGGTCTCGAAGCCGATCAAGGCTGAAAGCGCGGCCCTGGCGAAGGGCAAGAAAGCCAAGGGCTGATTCCCGCCGGTTCCTGGCGACCGTTGCCGGTTCAATCGGCTGCGGGGCAGTCCAGCGGTTCCCGGTAGGAGACGGCAGAGGGATCGAGCCTGCGGGCCGTGGTCATCTCCGCCTCGGCTTCGTCGCAGCGTCCGATCGATGCCAGCGCCGTGGCATAGCTGTGGTGGAAGGTCGCTTCGTTCGGCTCCTGCTCGACCGCGCGCTGACAAAAGCCGATCGCCTCCGGGCCCCGGTCCGCAAGCGTCAGATAGTAGCATTGGTTGTTCAACAGGCCCGGATGGTCCGGGCTTCCGGCCATGGCCTGGGCGTTGTGATCCAGCGCCCCGGCAATATCACCAAGGTTTTTCAGCACGGAAGCCCGCTGGGAATGCGCGACCCAGTCGGTCACGGGCAGGCGCTGGAACGCCGCCAGGGCCGGTTCGAAGGCCGGGTCGTTGCCTGCCTTCAGCAAGGGCAGGATCAACGTCAGGATCAGGCTGCGGGGCTCGTCGCCCACGGAATACAGGCCCCGGGTTTCGGGCGGGAGGGTCGGGTCCTCCGACAACAGCCTCCACGCCATCCGGGCGTCGTCCAGCGCCTCCTTGTCCCGACCGACATGGCGATAGGCATCGCCCCGAAACGCGTGGAAATGCGCATCGGAGGACACGGTCTGGCCTGGCATCCGCGCCGCGTCATACAGGCGAACGGCCTCGGCAAAATTTCGCGCCAGATAGGCCTGGGTGCCGAGGTTGATCATGGCCCAGCTGTGAGCCGGGCTGCCCGGGGCGGTGGCGTCGGCGCAGGCCTGGTAGTTGCTGGTCCGGCAGGCCGGTGGTGGCTGAACCTCCTTGGCCTGTGGAGTCGGGGCGGCGGCCAGGGTCAGGGCCAGACTGAGAAAAAACATCATATCCGCACCAGTTTCAGGTCCTGATAGTCGTACGAGAAATCGATATCCGGCGAGACGCCCTTGACCGTGGCCCGCACCGGGTGGCCGTCCTCCAGTTCGAAGGTGATGAAGGCGTCCTCCTCGCGGGTGTCGGGGAAGCGGGTGCGCATCGTGTCGCCGTCATAGGGTTCCAGCGGGCCCTGCAGGGCCGGGTTGTGGGTGAAGCTCAGCCACAGTTGCAGGTCGTGGGCCTCGATGGTGACATCCCCGTACCAGGGATCGCGCCACGTCCCGGCATAGGCTGACAGCGGCAGGGACGGCGGGGCCCCGGCGGCCTGTTTGGCGTCGATCTCGACCGCGGCGGCCAGGGATTTGGCGATGCCCTCATCGTTGCGCGTCACCGAGTCGGCGACCCAGTCGAAATCGGTCTTGGCCATGCAGATGTCGGTGATGCCCGAGCGCAGGGCCCGCAGCAGATGGCTCTCCTCGGCATTGGAGAAGACCGAGAAGCCGACGTTGCGGCCGGGAATCAGCATCGTCGCCGAGATGCCGCCGGGTGATCCGCCACCATGGCTGACCAGCCGTTCGCCGCGATAGTCCTGCACCGACCAGCCCATCGCATAGGTGGCGGCGATGGCGCGGCCGGGCAGGGCCGCGGTCGGCCCTTCGGACGAGTTGACGATGACGTTGGGCCGCCACATCTCCTTCGCCGTCGCCTCCGAGAACAGCCGGCTGCCGTCGGGCAGAGCCCCCATGGCCAGCCGCACCGCGATCCATTTCGACCAGTCGGCGGCGCTGGCGCAGAGGCCGCCCGCCGCCGCCGCCGAATCCCAGTTCCAGATGGCGGCGATCGAATCGGCGATCGGCCGCATCGGCCCCTGGTAGCGCAGCGGCGGCCCGGTGCGGGCGTGCGGCAGGGCCGATTTTTCCGAGTCGGCCAGGCTGGCCATCGGCACCGTATCGCCCATGCCGACCCGGTCGAGGATGCGCGTCTGCACGAAATCCTCCCAGCGCTGGCCCGAGGCCGCGGCCAGCACCTCGCCGGCGACCACGAACATCAGGTTGCAATAGTGATAGCCGGCGCGGAAGCCATGTTCGATCGGCACGAACGGCACCCGGGCCATCACCGCCTCGCGGCTCCGGTCGCTGTTGGGCCAGAACAGCAGGTCCCCGGCCCCCAGGCCGAACCCGGCCCGGTGGCTCAGGGTGTCGCGCACCGTGATCCGCTCGCCGATCACCGGGTCCGACAGCGTAAAGCCGGGCAGATAGGTGCGCACCGGCTCGTCCCATTTCACCCTGCCCGCATCGACCATCATGGCCAGGCCGGCGGCGGTGACGTTCTTGGAGTTGGAGGCGATAGCGAACAGGGTGTGGTCATCGACGCGCCGCGCCTCGCCCATTTTGCGCACCCCATAGCCGCGCGTCAGGATGGCCGCCCCGTCCTTGACCAGGGCCACCGCCAGGCCCGGCTGGTCGGGAAAGGCCGCCAGGCAGCGCGTCACATAGGCATCGACCGCCGTGGCCAGATCGGCATGATCATTGGCCGCCGCCTGCGCCCAGGCCGACAGCGGGGCGAGGGCGACGGCCCCGGAGGCGGCCCCGGTGGCGAGGGCGGCGCGGCGGGTCAGGCGGATCGACATGGGCAGGCTCCGGAACGAACGGGGCGCGAACGCTAGCCCGCGCCAGCGACCGATGCCAGACGCACAGACCGACTTCCCCATCCCCCTTGTGTGTCTCGCTGGCCACACCCACCTTTGCCTCAGATCAAGGCGTCGCTTGTCGCAAGGGCGCAACTGGTCGACCATCCGCCGCTTCAGGGGACACGCATGAATCTCGACCTCTATTCCGACCGCGCCAAACAGGCGATCCAGTCCGCCCAGTCGCTGGCCCTGGCCCGCCGCCACCAGCAGTTCGCGCCCGAGCATCTGCTCAAGGTGCTGCTGGAAGAGCGCGACGGTCTGGCCCGCAACCTGATCACCGCCGCCGGCGGCGATGCGGCGAAAGCCGAGACCGCGACCGAGACCGCCCTGAAGAAGCGCGCCCAGGTCAGTGGCGGCTCGGGCCAGCTCTATCTGGACGGTGACACCGCCCGCGTCTTCGCCACGGCGGAAGAGGCGTCCAAGACGGCCGGCGACGCCTTCGTCACCACCGAACGCCTGCTGGCCGCCCTGGCCCGCGAGGGCGGGGTCGCGGCCGAGGTGCTCAAGGCCGTCGGTGTCACCGCCAAGGCCCTGGATGCGGCCGTGATCGACCTGCGCAAGGGCAAGACCGCCGACTCCGCCGGGGCCGAGGACGCCTATGACGCGCTGAAACGCTATGCCCGCGACCTGACCCTGGCCGCCCGCGACGGCAAGATCGACCCGGTCATCGGCCGCGACGAGGAGATCCGCCGCACCATCCAGGTGCTGGCCCGGCGCACCAAGAACAACCCCGTCCTGATCGGTGAACCCGGCGTCGGCAAGACCGCCATCGTCGAGGGCCTGGCCGTGCGCATCGTCAACGGCGACGTGCCCGAGAGCCTCAAGGACAAGACCGTGATGGCCCTCGACATGGGCTCGCTGATCGCCGGGGCCAAATACCGCGGCGAGTTCGAGGAACGGCTCAAGGCCGTGCTCGGCGAGGTCACCGCCGCCGAGGGCCAGATCATCCTGTTCATCGACGAGATGCACACCCTGGTCGGGGCCGGCAAGGGCGACGGGGCCATGGATGCCTCCAACCTGCTCAAGCCCGCGCTTGCCCGCGGCGAGCTGCACTGCGTCGGGGCCACCACCCTCGATGAATATCGCAAACACGTCGAGAAGGACGCCGCCCTGGCGCGGCGCTTCCAGCCGGTGTTCATCGAGGAGCCCAGTGTCGAGGACACCGTCTCCATCCTGCGCGGCATCAAGGAGAAGTATGAGGTCCACCACGGGGTGCGCATCTCCGACTCCGCCATCGTCGCCGCCGCGACCCTGTCGCATCGCTACATCACCGACCGCTTCCTGCCGGACAAGGCCATCGACCTGATCGACGAGGCCGGCAGCCGCGTGCGCATGGCCGTCGACTCCAAGCCCGAAAGCCTCGACGAGATCGACCGCCGTCTGGTCCAGCTCAAGATCGAGCGCGAGGCCCTGAAGAAGGAGACCGACAAGGCCTCGCAGGACCGGCTCGAAAAACTGGAGGTCGAAATCGCCGACCTCGACGCCGAGTCCGGGGACCTGACCGCCCGCTGGAAGGCCGAGAAGGAAAAGGTCGGGGCCGGGGCCCAGCTGCGCGAGACGCTGGACCGGCTGCGCGCCGAACTGGCCGCGGCCCAGCGCGCCGGCGACCTCGGCCGCGCCTCCGAGATCGCCTACGGCCAGATCCCCGGCATCGAGAAACAGCTGGTCGAGGCCGAGGAAAACGAGACCGACAAGGGCGGCCCCCTGACGCCCGAGGTGGTCGACGCCGAACAGATCGCCCAGGTCGTCAGCCGCTGGACCGGCGTGCCCGTTGACAAGATGCTCGAGGGCGAGCGCGAGAAGCTGCTGAAGATGGAGGACGCCCTCGGTCAACGCGTGGTCGGCCAGGACGAGGCCCTGACCGCCGTGTCCGATGCCGTGCGTCGCGCCCGCGCCGGCCTCAACGATCCCAACCGCCCGCTCGGCTCCTTCCTGTTCCTCGGCCCGACCGGCGTCGGCAAGACCGAACTGACCAAGGCCCTGGCCGAATTCCTGTTCGACGACGAGGCCGCCATCACCCGGATGGACATGTCCGAATATATGGAAAAACACAGCGTCAGCCGCCTGATCGGCGCCCCTCCGGGCTATGTCGGCTATGACGAGGGCGGGGCCTTGACCGAGGCCGTCCGCCGCCGCCCCTATCAGGTCGTGCTGTTCGACGAGGTCGAAAAGGCCCACCCCGATGTGTTCAACGTCCTGCTCCAGGTACTGGACGACGGCCGCTTGACCGACGGCCAGGGAAGGGTCATCGACTTCAAGAACACCCTGATCATCATGACCTCAAACCTCGGCTCCGAGTTCCTGTCGCAACAGGCCGAGGGCGAGGACGTCGACGCCGTCCGCCCCATGGTCATGGAGTCGGTGCGCGCCCATTTCCGCCCCGAATTCCTCAACCGCATCGACGAGATCATCCTGTTCAGCCGCCTCGGCCGCGAACAGATGGCCGGCATCGTCCGCATCCAGCTGGCGCGTTTCGAGAAACTGCTGGCCGACCGCCGCCTGACCCTGGCGCTGGACGACCCCGCCCTCGCCTGGATCGCCGACCGCGGCTACGACCCGGTCTACGGCGCGCGCCCGCTGAAACGGGTGATCCAGAAGGACCTGGTCGACCCGATCGCAAGGAAGCTGCTGGCGGGGGAGATCGAGGACGGGTCGGTGATCGGGGTCACCGCCGGGGCCGACGGGCTCGAGATCGGGAAGGTGCGGGTGCATTAGGATGGCAATAAAGCTTCACGCCTTCGTTGCTAGTGGGCCGCAGAAAGGCACCTTGCTTTACCCTCATCGACATATGGACGGTGCCTTCGTCGTTTCGGTGACGCGGTTCAAGCGCGATTACCAACGCGAGCCGAATGAGGCACTGCTGCTTGGCTGGCTTGAGAAGGGCTACAAGTTGCGCATGTCGAACCCGCATGAAGGGGCCGCTCAACCCCGCCTAATTTCGCCTCCCTCGATCTTCCGACCCGTTCTGCCGTAATGAGAACGAGCTGGAAACCGGACGGTGCGGGTGCATTGACGCTCGGTCTACGCCTTGACGCAGTTCACTAGGAACCGCTGAAGTGTATCCCAAACGCTACAAAGATGCTGTCTCGATGGGGATAGATCGGCGCTGTGGATGTATTTGTTCATAGAAGATGCAGATAGAACTTCCTCGTTTCTCTGAAATTTTCTGAGTATTTCTTCGTATTCATGGTCAATGAGGCCCTGGGATTTCTGATCGGTGATTGCTGCTCGCATCTTTTCTGACCATGACGCGTTGGAATGTTTCGTATCTCCAACGGCGTTAAGGTAATAAGTGGCGCTAAATTCAATAAGAACTCGAAATAGTACTGAAATAGCGTTTGGTTGCTTGTCTAAATACAATCGGAATTGAAGCTCGTCCCATATTGCTCGCACCCTTGTAAGCTCCGGCTTTTTGGGGATGCCAAAGTTCACGTCGTGAGGGATTAGGTTTTTTCGCTTGGCCGGTCCCGGCTTCGGTTCGGGATCGCTAGTCTCATCGTCGGTTTCTTGCTCCCCACCGCCTTCGCTCGGTGCCTCCGGTTGCTCGTCTTCGCCTTCGTCCTCGTCCCCTTCGCCCTCTAGCCACTCAGACAGAGGGATCGGAGTGCGAAGTACGAATTTTATAGCAGGCAGCATCCCCTCAAGTTCGAGCTCGTTGAGATAGTTTCCTTTAGTCTCAGCATCCCAGACGTCGGCGAGTACTTTCTCGCCAAGACTCATGTCTTCGTAGATGCGAGTAATAGCCTTCAGAACTGCCGCAGGTTCGTGGGAGAAAAACAGCTCGTCCTTTTTCAGTTTTAGGCCGACTCGATTTCGTTGAGCTTCGCCTGAGAGAAGACGATTCACATTTGAGATGGGCACCTGCCAAACTGGACGCGGGTAGCCCTGCTTTTGGAGGGCGGCGTGAAGTTCCCTCGCTATATTTATGGACCGGCCTCGGCCCGTTCGTTCGATAAAGTTGTGCTTGGCTGTCGGATCCCACTGACTCTGTCCAACTCCGTTTTGGGAACCAGTGTGGCGGCGATAAAGTAGCTCGTCGATTACGTCGCCGTCAGTTTCAAGACGGCATTCAACTTCCCTAGGTATCTCGGGGTTGGCATCCGCTAAGTCGCTATAGAATTTTGTCCATTCTGGGGTGGAGGCCCTTCCTGGATTGTCGAGCAACTTAAGGGATGCGATACGGCGGTTACCGTCATAAACGACCAGCCCTTCCGCTTCTTCGCGGATAAGTGGCGGTTCATATATTTTCTTGGTAGCAGCAATATCCGCAGCTAGACGACGCATATGGTCGCCTTTGTTTTCAAGTAGCCATTTGAGAGCGGCCTCTTCAGATGGCAGTGGTCCGTGGCGGTCATTGTCCCGGTTAACTAGCAGATCATCGATCTGCTTGACGACGTAGCTCATCTTGCGCCCCTCCCAAGGCGCTGCAATGCTCGCTCAAGTTTGGATGTTGAGCAAGTCTCGCGTTATGCGGTCATGTATCGACCCTCGCGGCATCACCTTCATCGCCCCATCTTGCAAGATCGCTAAGTGTGCGCTTGCCATCACCTCCGCCTGCCCACCCCCGCACCGCCTCTTCCGCCACCCGGTCCGTCCACGCCGTCTTGCACGTCGCATAGGCCGCGCTGTCGTCCGGATGTCGGGCCGCGCAGCGCGCCTTCTCGCGCGCATAGGCGGCGGCCGTGGCGGGCTCGGCGCGCAGCCGGTCGCGGAAGGCCAGATGCCAGGCGATCATCGGGTCCCCGGCCGCATGGACATGCAGATGCACGGCCCGGGCTCCGGTGTCCGGATCGTCCCGCGTGAAATAACGCCGCCCGGTCACGCCGTTCTCGCTGCGCCAGCGATAGCCCAGCCCCGCCAGCGCCGACCGCGCCGCCGTGATCCTCGCCAGCGACCCGGCCGCGCCCAGCAGATCGATGACCGGCTTGGCGCCGAGGCCCGGCACGGCGGTCGAGCCGATGTGGTGCAGGGCGCGGAACACCCCGGGCGCGGCGGCCTGCAGCTCCGCGATCAGGGCCGCCGCCCGGACGCTCCACTGCGGGTCATGGGGCGCGAGCGCGACGGGTCTGGGCATGCGCCATGATCCGGAGCGGGGCGGGCGCGGTCAAGGCGATCCGGTGGATCAACGCCCGTCGTCCAGGGGTTGGGTTCTAGGCCTTCCGCTTGTCCGACGCCGCCTTCGCGCCGATCTTGATTGTCTGTCCCGACCGCCGCGTTGGGGACGGCTCCAGCCCCTGGCGCAGCATCCGGTTGATGCGCGACTGCCAGCCCTTGCCGCCGGCCTTGAAGGCCGCGACCACGTCCTGATCGAGGCGGATATAGACCGGCACCTTGGTCGGGGCCTTCTGCGCCCCCCGGGTCTTGGGAAAGGCCGCCTGTTCCGCCTCGGACAGGCTGGTCGCGTCCCCGGCGCGGGCGAAGTCCTCGTCGGTCCATTCCGGGTTCGGCCTGTTATCGGACATAGCGGTCGATCTCCTTCTGATGGGCCCGGCGCAGGCTGATGGCCCGGACCTGCCCGTCCCGCAGCGTGTAGGCGAGGCTGAAAAACACCCCGTCGATCACGCCGAACGCCCGTTTGCGGACCTCGCCATAGTCGCGGCGGTCGTCCTCGACCACGGCCAGAACCTCAAGCTCGCCCGCGAGGGCCAGGGACACGCCGTGCTTGGCGATGTTCGCTGCGTCCTTGGCGGGGTCAAACGCGATGGCCACGCGCTATTTGTATATACATTTTAGCCCGCAAATCAACCGGCCCGCTTCAAGATCGCCGTCAGACTGCCGTCGCTTTCCAGCATCACCAGCTCGGCCTCGATCATGTCACGGCCGCCGGCGGCGCGGATGGCGCTCAGCACCTCGTTGTCGGTGATCCGTTCGCGCCGCAGCGCCGCCTCGACCGGCACTCCGTCGCGCACCAGCACCGTCGGCTCGGCCCGCACCCCGCGCCGGATCCAGCCCCAGCGGATCGACGACCAGGTGACCAGATACTGCAGGCCGATCAGACTGGCGAAGGCCACCAGACCCTCGGCCAGGGCCACGTCCCTGTTCAGCAGGGTCGTGGCCAGGATCGAGCCCAGCGCCACCGTCACCACCAGGTCAAAGGCGTTCAGCTTGGACAGGGTGCGCTTGCCCGACAGCCGCAGGAACAGCACCAGCCCGACATAGACCAGAACCGACACCAGCGCCGTCCGCCCCAGCCCCGGCCAGCCCTGAAACAATATGCCGTCCATCGCCTCACCCTCCTGTGCTTCCCACAGCGAACGGGCGGGGCCAGGGAGGGTTCATCCATAGCCCCTCTCCCGGGGGAGAGGGGTTGGGGTGTGGGCGTACGGTGGTGCCCGCGTCGCACCGTAACCCCTCACCCTTTCGCCTGACCGGTCGCTGCGCTCCCGGAGGCTCAAGCCCTCTCCCGCCGGGAGAGGGACGCGATGCGAGGTGTTTGCCAACAATCCCCCTATCGGCGCTACCCAAAGCCGAGCACCATCAATCCACTAGCTAAATCAGACCCGCAATCTTCCCGCCCCCCTTCCCACCAGCCGCATAATCCCCCGGTCCCGTCGCAAGGAAGGGCCGCCTGGCCTGCGACCTGGCGTGCGGCGGGAGTGGGGGAGCGGGGTCAGGGTCGGGTGAGGATAGCCCGGCCGGTCCGGGGACCGTGGCACAGGCACGGCCCGCCCGCGGCGATCGTCACGGCTAGGCGGTAAGACCGTCGCCAACCGCGAGCTCGCCGAAAACCCCCACGCGGAGCGTCAGCCTTCGTCGAAACGGTAATATCAAAGCACACCGGGCGAAGGCCCGGCGCTCCGCCGCCCTTCCACACCGTCGCCGGTCCGGCGCGGCCCATGGCCATGCGTGGCCGGGCCATGTCCGCACCCTCAGGGAGTGTTGTCCTGTCCGGTACCAAATGCCTGAAAATTCGCCCGCGCCGACCCACGGCCGAAGACGAGGCCGAATGCGAACGGCTGCGCGCGGACATCCTGCGTCGCATCCTCGAGATGAACCGCGAGGCCGAGGAGGCCCGCATCGGCGGCCCGGTGCCCCCCGACTGGGATGGAACGGTCGGGCGCGATGACCCGGACTCCCGGTCCTGACCGGCCCGCCCGGACCGTGACGGGCCTCAGTGCGCGCCGGCACCCTTGGGCAGGTGCTGTTTCTCGTGCTTGCCGACGCGGGTCACCAGGGTCTGGCTGGCGGCGTTCATGCCGGTCAGCACCACCTCGGCCCCCTGGCGGCGATAGCGGAACACCACCTTGTCGACGGCGGCGGCCCCGGTCAGGTCCCACAGATGGGCGTCGGTCATGTCGATCTCGACCCGGGTCGGATGGCCGTGGTGCTCGAAGGCGGCGGCGAACACATCGGCCGAGGCAAAGAACAGCTGGCCGCTGACCTGATAGCGCAGCTCGCCCTCGGGCGACTCGACCTCGGTCACCACCACCGTCTTGCCGACCTTGCGCATGAAGAAGATGGCCGAGAGGACCACGCCCAGCACCACCCCCTTGGACAGGTCGTGGGTGGCGACCACGGTGCCGGTGGTGGCCAGCATCACGATCGACGACTGCATCGGCGTCTCGCGCAGCTTCAGCATCGAGCCCCAGTCGAAGGTGCCGACCGAGACCATGATCATCACCGCCACCAGCGCCGCCATCGGAATCACCGCGACCCAGTCCTGCAGCACCAGGATCAGGAACAGCAGGAAGACTCCGGCCCACAGGGTCGACAGCCGCCCGCGCGCGCCGCTGGTCACATTGATGATCGACTGGCCGATCATGGCGCAGCCGGCCATGCCGCCGAACAGCGGCGACAGGATGTTGGCGATGCCCTGGCCGCGCGTCTCGCGGTCCTTGTCCGACGGGGTGTCGGTGATGTCGTCGATCAGATTGGCGGTCAGCAGGCTTTCCAGCAGGCCGACGAAGGCCAGGGTCGCGGCCACCGGGGCGATGATGGCGAAGGTCTCCCAGGTCAGCGGCACAGCGGGAAGGTGGAACACCGGCAGGGTCGAGGGCATGGCCCCCATGTCGCCGACGGTACGCACGTCCAGCCCCATCCACACGGCGAAGCCGCTCAGCACCACGATGGCCACCAGCGGCGACGGCACCGCCCGGGTGATCCGCGGCAGGCCGTAGATGATGACCAGACCGGCGGCGACCATGGCGAAGGTCTGCCAATTGGCCCCGATCAGCTCGGGCATCTGGGCCAGGAAGATCAGGATCGCCAGCGAGTTGACGAAGCCGGTCATCACCGATTTCGAGACGAATTTGATATACCGCCCCAGCCGCAGCAGGCCGACGGCGACCTGGAAGATGCCGGTCAGGATCGAGGCGGCGAACAGATATTCCAGCCCGTGGTCACGCACCAGGGTGACCATCAGCAGGGCCATGGCCCCGGTGGCGGCGCTGATCATGGCCGGACGGCCGCCGACGAAGGCGATGGTCACGGCGATGACGAAACTGGCGTACAGGCCGACCGCCGGATCGACGCCGGCGATGATCGAGAAGGCGATCGCCTCGGGGATCAGGGCCAGGGCCACGACCGTACCCGCCAGCAGATCCTTGCGGGGATTGGCCAGCCATTGCTGGCGCGCATTGGCGATGAGGGTCATGGCGTCAGGGTCCGTCGCAGGATCGGCCGGGCGCGTCAGGCGCGCGATGTCCGGGTTCGTTCAATTTCCCGGGGGATCGGCGCCCGGGCTAGCCACCCGGGCGGGGCCGGGTCCGTGGTGTCGGCAGCCCTTGCGATATTGCAGTGCAAAAAGCAAGAAGCCGCCGCCCCCGGACGGGGGACGGCGACATCCTCGGCCCGCCGGATCGCGCCGGAGTCAGCGGTCGATTCGGGTGGCCGGGGCGTTGATGATGCAGGCGAACTCGGTGCCGGGGTGGCCGGTATTGGCCCCGGTCGAGGTCAGCACGCCGCCGCGCTCGCGGCAGCTCTGTTCGAGGGCGTTCAGCTCGCGCCGGTATTGCGAGTCATTGACCGCGCCGGAGGCGCAGGCACCGAGGGTGAGCACGGCGATCAGGGCAAGGGCGGTACGCATGGGCCAGTCTCCTTCCAGTTCAGGGGGTCAGTCGGTCTTGGCGGCGGCGGCGATCAGGGCGTCGTCGATCTCCCGGGCCCGGACCGCCGCCGGCCGGGTCGAGAGACGGTCGGCATAGGCCTTGAAGGCCGGCCGTTCGGGCAGGGTCTTGAACATCAGACCCCAGATGATCTGGCTGCCGACATAGACGTCGGCGGCGCTGAACCGCTCGCCGAGGATGTAGGGACCCGGCACCAGGGCCGTCTCCAGCGTGTCGACGGCGTCCTCGAACCGGCCGTAGCCGGCCTGCATCGCCTTGTCCGCCGGGGCCAGCAGGCCCAGCGACCTGGCGGTGATCGCGGCCTCCAGCGGCCCGGCGGCGAAGAACAGCCAGCGCAGCCAGGGACCGCGCGCCGGATCGTCAGACGCCGGGGCCAGACCGGCCTCCGGAAAGGCATCGGCCAGCCAGGCGCAGATGGCCGCGCATTCGGTGACCACCACGCCGCGGTACGCCACCGCCGGGACCTTGCCCATCGGATTGATGGCCAGATAGGCCGGGGCCTTCATCGTCGTGCCGTACTCCAGCAGCTCGGTGCGATACGGCCGGCCCAGCTCCTCCAGCATCCAGCGCACGATGCGCCCGCGCGACATGGGATTGGTATAGAAGACGATTTCGTCGCTCATGGTCGCGGGACTCCGGTCTGCAGGCCCCAATCTAGACCCGGACGCCGCAATCAACCAGCGGTCTCACGCGGCGGTGACTATCGCCCGGCGTGGGCGGGCGGTAAGTCAGGGTCATGACCGCATCGCCCCGCCTGCGCCGCCTGATCGACCTGCCCGGGATCGCCGATCTCGAATACCAGGCCCTGCTCAAGCGGGACTGGGCCGAACCCGGGGCCCGCGCCGAATTTCCCGAGATCGACGCCTGCTCCCGCGCCGTGTTCGGCCTGACCGCCGACGAGGCCGAGGCCATCGCCCGCCCCGCCGGCTGGGACGGCATCGACCAGATGGCCCAGGCCCGCCAGGTCGAGGCCTTCGAGGCCGCGGGCTGGGACGTCACCGACAACCGCCGCAAGCCGCTGCGCATGCTCGACCATTTCAGCACCCAGCTGTGGCTGGCCCTTCGCGGCGTCGCCGGCGAGCTGCCGTTCCAGCCCGACGAGGAACAGCCCGACGCCTGGGGCTCATCCCTGGCGGGCGACGCGGCCCGGTTCCGCAAGCGGTGAGCCGTCCGATGGGCACCGACGACCGGCAACCGGGCTGGCGCTTCTGGATCGACCGCGGCGGCACCTTCACCGACATCGTGGCCCAGGCCCCGGACGGCCGCATCCAGACCGGAAAACTGCTGTCCGAGAATCCCGAACACTATGCCGACGCCGCCGTCGAGGGGGTGCGCCGGCTGCTGGGGGCCGGTCCCGGCCCCCTGCCGCCGGGTCGGGTCGAGACCGTCCGCATGGGCACGACCGTGGCCACCAACGCCCTGCTGGAACGCAAGGGTGAACCGACCCTGCTGGCCATCACCCGCGGCTTCGGCGACGCCCTGACCATCGGCTGGCAGAGCCGCCCCGACATCTTCGCCCGCCACATCAGGCTGCACCGCCAGCTCTACGACCGCGTGATCGAGATCGACGCCCGCGTCGGCGTCGACGGCACCGTGCTGCAACCGCTCGACGAGGATCGCGCCCGCGCCGGTTTCGCCGCCGCCCACGCCGTGGGCCTGCGGTCGGTGGCCATCGTCCTGCTGCACGGCTGGCGCTGGACCGCCGACGAGATCCGCCTGGCCGAAATCGCCCGCGAAACCGGCTTCACCCAGGTCTCGGTCAGCCACGAGATCGGGGCCCTGATCAAGCTGGTCGGTCGCGGCGACACCACGGTGGCCGACGCCTATCTGTCGCCGGTGCTGCGCGCCTATGTCGACCGGGTCGGGGCTGAACTGGGCGAGGACACGCCGCTGCTGTTCATGCAGTCCAACGGCGGCCTGACCGGGGCTCGCGCCTTCCGCGGCAAGGACGCCATCCTGTCCGGCCCCGCCGGGGGTGTGGTCGGCATGGCCGAGACCGCCGCGGCCGCCGGCTTCGACCGGGTCATCGGCTTCGACATGGGCGGCACCTCGACCGACGTCTCCCACTACTCCGGTGCATTCGAACGCACCTCCGACAGCGTCGTCGCCGGGGTGCGGCTGCGCGCACCGATGCTGGCCGTGCATACGGTGGCGGCGGGCGGCGGCTCGATCTGCCGCTTCGACGGGGCGCGGCTGCGGGTCGGTCCGGAATCGGCCGGGGCCGTGCCGGGTCCGGCCGCCTACCGCCGCGGCGGCCCGCTGACCGTGACCGACTGCAACGTCATGCTGGGCAAGCTGCGTCCGGAATTCTTCCCGCCGGTGTTCGGACCGGCGGCCGACCAGCCGCTGGACGCCGACGCCGTGCGTGACGGGTTCGAGGCCCTGGCGGCCGAGGTCCTGGCCGCCACCGGCCGGGCCATGAGCCCGGCCGAACTGGCCGAGGGCTTCCTCGCCATCGCCGTCCAGGACATGGCCGAGGCGATCAAGGCCATTTCGATCCAGCGCGGCCACGACGTCAGCGGCTATGTGCTGAACAGCTTCGGCGGGGCCGGGGGGCAGCATGCCTGCATGGTCGCCGACGCCCTGGGCATGACGCGGGTCATGCTCCATCCGCTGGCCGGGGTCCTGTCGGCCTATGGCATGGGTCTGGCGGCGGTGCGCACCATCCGCGAGGAGACGGTCGCCGTGCCGCTGGACACCGGCCAGATCGCGGCCCTGGACCAGCGGGCCGCGGCGCTGGGCGCGGTCGCCCATGCCGAACTGGTCGCCCAGGACATCGCCTTTGAGTCGGTCGAGACCCTGGTCCGGGCGCGGATCAAGTACGACGGCACCGACACGCCCCTGACCGTGGCCTTCGACACGGTCGCGGCGATGCGCGAGGCTTTCGAATCCCTGCACCGTCGACGCTTCGGCTTCGTCGCCGCCGACAAGATCCTGATCGTCGAGAGCCTCGAGGCCGAGGCCACCGGCCGGTCCGGATCGACCGGTCCCGGCCCGGTCGCACCGGTCGCCGCGACCCTGCCGCCGGCGATCCCCGCCGCCCGCATCCGCATGGCCGGCGCGGATCAGACCGCAACCATCGTCCGGCGTGAGGGTCTGGCCGTCGGGTCGGTGATCGACGGCCCGGCCATCGTGCTGGAACAGACCGGCACCACCGTGATCGAACCGGGCTGGCGCGGGGTCACCGACGCCGCCCTGAACCTGATCCTCGAGCGGGTCGTGCCGCTGGCGCAACGCCGCGCGATCGGCACCGCGGCCGATCCGATCCTGCTGGAGGTGTTCAACAGCCGCTTCATGGCCGTGGCCGAACAGATGGGCGAGGCCCTGCGCGCCACCGCCTATTCGGTCAACATCAAGGAGCGGCTCGACTTCTCCTGCGCCGTCTTCGATCGTGACGGGGCCCTGATCGCCAACGCCCCGCATATTCCGGTGCATCTGGGCTCGATGGGCGAGAGCATCGCCGCCGTGGTCCGCGCCCGTGGCGACGGCCGCGACGGTCGCGGCCTGCGCGATGGCGACGTCTATATGCTGAACGCCCCGTGGAACGGCGGCACGCACCTGCCGGACATCACCGTCATCATGCCGGTGTTTCTGGACGGTGAGTCCGGCCCGGCCTTCTTCGTCGCGGCCCGGGGTCATCACGCTGACGTCGGCGGCATCACCCCGGGCTCCATGCCGCCGGGCAGCCGCACGGTCGAGGAGGAGGGGGTCCTGATCGATGACTTCCTGCTGATCGACGAAGGGCGACTGTGCGAGGCCGAGACCCGCGCCCTGCTCGGCTCCGGCCGCTGGCCCGCCCGCAACATCGACCAGAACCTGGCGGACCTGAAGGCCCAGGTCGCCGCCTGTGCCCGCGGCGCGCAGGAACTGGAGTCCATGGTCACCAGCTTCGGCCGCGCCGCCGTCGACGCCTATATGGGCCACGTCCAGGACAATGCCGAAGAGGCGGTGCGCCAGGTTCTGGCTGTGCTGAAGCCCGGCAGTTTCGCCCTGGAGATGGACGACGGCGCGATCATCCGGGTGCGGATCGACGTCGATCCGGACGCACGCCGGGCCACGATCGACTTCACCGGCACCAGTGCCCAGCGCGACAATAATTTCAACGCGCCGCTGTCGATAACCCGGGCCGCGGTCCTCTACGTGTTCCGCACCCTGGTCGATGACGCCATTCCACTGAATGCCGGCTGCATGAAGCCGCTGACCCTGATCGTGCCCGAAGGCTCGATGCTGAGCCCGCGCTATCCGGCGGCGGTGGTGGCCGGCAATGTCGAGACCAGCCAGGCGGTGGTCGACGCCCTGTACGGGGCGCTCGGCGTGCTGGCGGCCAGCCAGGGGACGATGAACAATTTCACCTTCGGCGACGAGACCCGTCAGTATTACGAGACCATCGCCGGGGGCTCGGGCGCGGGACCGGACTTCGACGGGGCGGATGCGGTCCAGACCCATATGACCAACAGCCGGCTGACCGATCCCGAGGTGCTGGAATCGCGCTTCCCGGTGCGACTCGACGCATTCGCCATCCGGCGGGGATCGGGTGGGCCCGGGGCCCATCACGGCGGCAACGGAGTCGTCCGGCGGGTGCGCTTCCTCGAGCCGATGACCGCCGCCATCCTGTCGAACCGTCGTCGTGTCCCGCCCTTCGGCGTCGCCGGCGGCCGGCCCGGCGCGACCGGGCGCAACAGCGTCGAACGCGCCGATGGCACCCATGAGGCCCTGGGCTCGACCGCCGAGGTGTCGATGCAGCCGGGCGACGTCTTCGTCATCGAAACCCCGGGCGGGGGCGGATTCGGGGTTCCGCCCAAAGCGTAGAGGCAGCGGGACACGGGGGCTTTCATCGTGCCCGGTTCCACGTCACCATTATCGAGGGTCGGGGGAATTCAACATGCTGGTGCTTCTGGGAATCGCGGTGGTCGTGGCGGGCTTCGTCGCCCGCATCAATCCGCTGCTGGTCATACTGGCCGCGGCGATCGTCACCGGGATGATGGCCGCCGTCGTCCCGGGCGTCGAACCCCGGGCCCTGCTGCAGGCCGGCGTCGATACGCTGGCGGCCTTCGGCGAGGCGTTCAACGATAACCGCTATTTCCACATCACCTGGCTGGTCCTGCCGGTCATCGGTCTGCTGGAGCGCAAGGGGCTGCAGGAGCGGGCGCGCATTCTGGTCGGCAAGGTGCGGGCCGCGACCGCCGGGCGACTGCTGATCAGCTATCTGCTGGTGCGGCAGGCGACCGCGGCGCTCGGCCTGACCTCGCTGGGGGGGCATCCGCAGATGGTGCGCCCCCTGATCGCCCCGATGGCCGAGGGCGCGGCCGAGATCGAGGCGGGCAGGGCCCTGCCCGACAAGACCCGGTTCCGGATCCGGGGCATGTCGGCGGCGACCGACAACGTCGGCCTGTTCTTCGGCGAGGACATCTTCATCGCCATCGGATCGATCGTGCTGATCGTCGGCTTTCTCGAACAGTCGGGCCTGATCGTTGAGCCGCTGCAGATATCCGTCTGGGCCATCCCCACCGCCATCGCCGCCTTTGCCGTGCACGGGGCCCGGCTGCTGCTGTTTGACGGGGCGATCCGCCGCGAGATCGCGGCCGCCCGGTCCGGCTCCGCCGCCGATGCGGAGGCGGGCCAGTGATCACCCTTGAGCACGCCTATGTGGTGGTGGGGCTGATGTTTCTCGCCTTCGCCGTCCTGACCCTGCGCGACCGCGAGCATCCGACGCGAATCCGCAGCGCCCTGTTCTGGGGGCTGATCGCCGCCTCCATGCTGTTCGGTACCTGGCTGGGCGGGCTCGGCAACGGCCTGCTGGTGCTGGCGCTTGTCGGCATCGGCGGCCTGAAGCGGCTGGGGGTGGGCCGACCGGCCACAACCAGTCCGGACCAGCGTCTCGAACGGGCCCAGCGGCACGGCAACGCCCTGTTCCTGCCGGCCCTGATCGTGCCGGTCGTCGCGGTCGGCGGCACCCTGGCGGCCAAACATTCCGCCGCCGGGGCCTGGCTGATCGCGCCGGTGCAGACCACCCTGATCGCCCTGGGTCTGGGCTGTGTCCTCGCCCTGATCGCCGCCATGGTCTGGCTGCGGCCGCCGGTGCTGGCCCCCGTGCAGGAGGGCCGGCGCCTGATGGACTCGATCGGCTGGGCCGCCCTGCTGCCGCAGATGCTGGCCTCGCTCGGGGCGGTCTTCCTGGCGACCAATGTCGGCGGGGTCGTCGGTGAGCTGGTGACCCAGGCGGTGCCGATGAGCTCGGCCCTGATCGCCGTGGTCGCCTATTGTCTGGGCATGGCCCTGTTCACCGTCATCATGGGCAATGCCTTTGCCGCCTTCCCGGTGATGACGGCGGCCATCGGCCTGCCCTTTGTGATCTACCAGTTCGGCGGCAACCCGGCGATCGTCTGCGCCATCGGCATGCTGGCCGGTTTCTGCGGCACGCTGATGACGCCGATGGCCGCCAATTTCAACGTGGTCCCGGCCAATCTGCTGGAACTGCCGGACCGGGATTCACCGTTGAACGGGGTGATCCGGGCCCAGATGCCGACCGCCCTGATCATGCTCGGGGTCAATATCGTGCTGATGTACCTGTTCGCCTTCCGCTTCTGATGCCCCGGATCACCGCCGACATCGCCGCCCTCTACGCCCGCACCGCCCTGGGCCATGTGACGCGCGAGTATCCGAACAAGCTGGATCACGTGCTGGCGGGCCCGGCCGACGTGCTGGGACCGCGCGCGCTGCATCCGGTCTTCTTCGGCAGTTTCGACTGGCACTCCTGCGTGCATGGCTGGTGGACCCTGTTCACCGCCTATCGTCTGTATCCGGACGGCCCCGAGGCCGCCGGCATCCGCGCCCTCGCCGACACCCTGTTCACCCCGGCAAACATCGCCGTCGAGGTCGACTATCTGGCCCATCCCGGCAGTCGCGGTTTCGAACGGCCCTACGGCTGGGCCTGGTGCCTGATGCTGGCGGCCGAACTGAACCGGCATGATACGGACGAGGGTCGACGCTGGGCCGCCACGCTCAAACCCCTCGCTGACGCCTTTGCCCGGCGGTTCACGACCTTCCTGCCGCTGGCCACCTATCCGGTCCGGGTCGGCACCCATTACAATACCGCCTTCGCCCTGCGGCTGGTGCTGGATTACACGGACGGCACCGGCGACACGGCCCTCGCCGCCCTGTGCCGCGACCGGGCCCTGGCCTGGCACGGGGCCGACCGCGACTGTCAGGCGTGGGAGCCATCACAGGATGAGTTCCTGTCGCCGACCCTGATGGAGGCCGAGCTGATGCGGCGCGTGCTGGAGCCCCCGGCCTTCGTGGCATGGCTGGACCGGTTCCTGCCACGGCTGGCCGAGGCGCAGCCGCAGACCCTGTTCGTCCCGGCCTCGGTCAGTGACCGCACCGACGGCAAGATCGCCCATCTGGATGGTCTGAACCTGAGCCGGGCCTGGTGCTGGCGCGGCATCGCCTCGGCCCTGCCGCCGGAGGATCCCCGCCGGGACGTGGCGCTGGCGGCGGCCGACCGCCATCTGGACGTCGCCCTGCCCCAGGTGACCGGCGACTATATGGGCGAGCACTGGCTGGCCAGTTTCGCCCTGCTGGCGCTTCTGGCTCCGGGCGAGTCCTAGCCGGGCAACAGGTCGAGAAGGGTCTCGACCGGGCGGCACAGTTTCGTGCCTTTCGGGGTCTTCACGATCGGTCGATTCACCAGCACCGGATGCGCGACCATGGCGTCCAGTATGGCGGCGTCGGTCACCGACGGTTCAAGCAGGCCAAGGTCCGAAACGAGGTCACCGGTGCGACGCATCACGTCGCGCGGCGTCACGCCCATCTCCGCGAACAGCACGGTCAACTGGGCCCTCGTCCAGCCGGCCTTCACATATTCGACCACTTCCGGCGTCAGACCGGCGGTCTCGATCGCGGCCAGCACCTTGCGCGAGGTCCCGCAGGCGGGATTGTGGAAGACAGTGACGGGAAAGGCGGTGTCGGCCATGGACGGCTCCTGCGATCTGGGATGTAGCGACGGAGATGCTTCCTAGCAGGCCCGGTCCCGTCGTTCATCCCGCCCTCCGGCCGGGCGAATTCACTGTTGCGTGGTTGCAGCCCCGAACCATAGCGCGCACATCCTGCCCATGATCGAGAATGCCGCCGGCCCTGTCCGCCCGAAAGGGCCGGGGTTTCCCGAGTTCGTCAGCCTGATCGCCATGATGATGGCGCTGAATGCGCTGGCCATCGACGTCATGCTGCCGGCCCTGCCGGCCATCGGCACAGCCCTTGGCGTGGTCACCGAAAACAGTCGCCAGTGGGTGATCACCGCCTATCTGCTCGGGTTCGGGGTCGCCCAGATCATCTACGGCCCGCTGGCCGACCGCTACGGTCGCAAACCGATCCTGATGATCGGCCTCAGCCTTTATATCCTGTTCAGCGTGATCGCCGCCTTCGCCCCCACGTTCGAAGCCCTGATCATGGCCCGCGTCGGCAGTGGTATCGGCGCGGCGGCGCTGCGGGTGCTGGCGGTGTCGATCGTGCGCGACCGCTACAGCGGGCGGACCATGGCCCGTGTGATGTCGCTGAGCTTTCTGGTCTTCCTCGGCGTGCCCATCCTGGCCCCGACCGTGGGTCAGTTGATTCTGACCGTGGCCCCGTGGCCCTGGATATTCGGCGTCCTGGCCACGGCGGGCACGGCCTTCATGATCTGGGCCGTGATCCGCCTGCCGGAAACCCTGCATCGCGAGGATCGGCTGCCGATCCGGCTCGACCGCATCGCCGCAGCCTTTCGCGAAGCCCTGACCAACCGGCGTTCGATGGGCTATACCCTGGCGATGACGGCGATCAGCGGGACGCTGTTCGGCTTCATCAACTCCTCGCAGCAGATCTTCTTCGACGTGTTTGAACAGCCCGGGCTGTTCACCACCTTCTTCGGCCTGATGGCCGGCGGCGTGGCCATCGCCTCCCTGCTCAATGCCAGATTGGTGGAACGGCTGGGGACCCGGCTGATTTCCCACACGGCCCTGCTGGGCTTCATTGCCATGGGAGCCGTCCATTCGATCGTGACCCTGACCGGCCATGAGACCCTCTGGACCTTCGCCATCCTGCAGGGATTGACCATGTTCTGCTTCGGTCTGATCGCCGGCAATTTCGGATCCATGGCGATGGAGGCCATGGGGCATATCGCCGGAACGGCGTCGTCGGCCCAGGGCTTTATCTCGACGACGGCGGGCTCGACGCTGGGGTTCCTGATCGGACAACAGTTCAACGGATCGGTGGCCCCGCTGGCCATCGGGGTCACCGCCTGTGGCATTCTGGCCCTCGCTGCGGTTCTGTACGCCGAGCAGGGGCAGCTTTTCAGGGCCCGGAATCCGGTCCAGCCCCGGTCGGTCTGAGACTGCCCCTTGATCTTTGCGGCCCGAGGGGGCTGTCTCCGGTCCAACACGTCAACGGAGCGTTCGATGAACCGCAAAATGACCGGACTGTTGTCCGCCCTGGCCCTTTCCGCCGTGCTCGCGGCCTGCGGCCAGCCCGGCGGCAAGTCCGACATGCCGCCACTGCCGGCCTCGGCCACGGCCCCGATCGACTATGTCCGGGATATCCATTCCTTCGCCCGGCCCGAGATTGCCCGCGTCCGCCATGTCGACCTCGACCTGACCGCCAATTTTGAAACCAACACCCTGTCGGGGACAGCCACACTCGACGTCTCGGCCGAACCCGGGGCCACCCAGGTCATCCTCGATGTCCGCAACCTCGACATCCGCGCGGTCACCGATGAATCGGGCAAGGCCCTGCCGTTCGTGCTGGGGGCCGTCGACCCGATCATGGGCCAGCCATTGACGGTGACCTTCCCGGCCTTCAGCGCCGGTGAACAGCGCAAGATCGTCATCAGCTATGCCACCCGCCCGGACGCCGCAGCCCTGCAATGGCTGACTCCGGTCCAGACCGCCGGCGGCCGGCAGCCCTATCTGTTCAGCCAGGGCCAGGCCATCCTGACGCGCACCTGGATCCCGACCCAGGACAGCCCCGGCATTCGCCAGACCTATTCCGCCAAAATCACCGTGCCGACCGCCCTCAAGGCGGTGATGAGTGCCGAGATGCTGACCCCGGACGGCAAGACCGCCGGTGACGGCATGCACAGCTTCAGCTTCCGCATGACCAACCCGGTCCCGCCCTATCTGATCGCCCTGGCGGTCGGCGACCTGGCCTTTGCCAGCGAAGACAGCCGCACCGGCGTCTGGACCGAACCCAGCCGTCTCGACGCGGCCAAGGCCGAGTTCGCGGAGGTCGGCCAGATGGTCGATGCGGCCGAGGCCCTGTACGGCCCCTATCGCTGGGGCCGCTATGACCTGCTGATCCTGCCGCCGTCCTTTCCGTTCGGGGGCATGGAGAATCCACGCCTGACCTTCGCGACACCGACGATCGTGGCCGGTGACAAGTCGCTGGTCTCCCTGGTCGCCCATGAACTGGCCCACAGCTGGTCCGGCAATCTGGTGACCAACTCCACATGGTCGGACATCTGGCTCAACGAGGGCTTCACCACCTATTTCGAGAACCGCATCATGGAGTCGGTCTACGGTCGTGACCGGGCCCTGATGCTGCAGGTTCTGGGCTGGAACGACCTGCAGTCCAGCCTGAAGACGATGCCCGCCGCCGATACGCGCATGCACGTCGACCTGACCGGGCGTGACCCGGACGATGGCCTGAATGACATCCCCTATGAAAAGGGGGCCGCCTTCCTGCGCACGGTCGAGCATATCGTCGGTCGCGATCGCTTTGATGCCTGGCTGAAGGGCTATTTCGAGCGCAACGCCTTCCGTCCGATGTCCTCCGCCCAGTTCCTGACCGATATTCGCACCCATCTGGTCAAGGGTGACGCCGCGCTTGAGACCCGGCTGCAGCTCGACAACTGGGTCTACCAGCCCGGTCTGCCGTCGAACGCCGTGGCCCCGGCCTCGACCGCCCTGACCGCCGTCGACGGGGCCGCCAGGGCCTTCTTCGCCGACAAGGGGCCGGCCTCGGCCATTCCGTGGTCCGGCTGGTCGACACAGGAACGTCAGCATTTCCTGGCCTGGCGTCCGACCAATCTGCGCACCGGCACCGACTGGCTGACCAACCGGCAGCTGGCCGATCTGGAAACGACCCTGAAGCTGCGCGACGAAGGCAATGCCGAGGTCCTGTTCGGCTGGCTACAGATCGCCGTGGCCCATCGCTATCAGCCGGCCGTACCGACGCTGGAGAATTTCCTGACCCGTCAGGGGCGGCGCAAATTCGTCCTGCCCCTGTTCACCAGCCTGTGGGGCGAGGGCAGCTGGGGGCGACCGATCGCGACCCGCATCTATGCCCGCGCCCGGCCCGGCTATCATCCCGTGACCTCGGGCTCGGTTGATGCCCTGGTCGGGGTGCCGACCGGCCAGTAACCCCGGCGGACATGCGGACAGGCGCGCGTCCTCAGCGCGCCTGTCCGTTGCCCGCCCCGCTGAAGGAAAGACCCGTCCGATGCTGCGATTGACCGCCCTTGCCCTGCTGCTTGCCGGCACAGCCGTCCCGGCCCTGGCTCAGAATCTCCAGATCCACGGCGGCGCGATCTATACCGGGGTCGAGGCTTCACCGCGCGCCGAGCTGGTCCAGGTCCGCGACGGCCGGATCGTCTACGCCGGTCGCGCGGCCGGGGCACCGGACGCGACGGGTCTGACCGACATCGACCTGGCCGGCGCGACCCTGTTTCCCGGCTTCACCGACGGCCATGCCCATCTGGATGGCATCGGGTGGCGCGAGCTGACCCTGAACCTTGAAGGCTCAGCCTCGGTCGCCGACGCCATGGCCCGGCTGACGGCCTGGGCCGCGGCGCACCCGGAGGGTCCCATCATCGGGCGAGGCTGGATCGAGACCCGCTGGCCCGAGGCCCGTTTCCTGACCCGGAATGATCTCGACGCCGCTGCGCCCGGCCGGGTCGTCCTGCTCAGCCGCGCCGACGGCCATGCGATGGTCGCCTCGTCGGCCGCCCTGGTCGCAGCCGGTATCGACTCCGGCACTGCTGCGCCGTCCGGCGGCGACGTTCTGAAGGCAGCCGACGGTCAGCCGACCGGTTTGCTGGTCGATGCCGCCATGGACCTGATCGCCCCCCTGTTTCCGCAGCGCGATCCGGATGCCGTCCGCAATGCCTATCGCGCCGGCTTCCGGGTCGAGGCCGCCTATGGCTGGACCGGCATCCATTTCATGAGTGCGCCGTGGTCGGACATTCCGATGCTGGAGGCCATGGCCGAGGCGGGCGAGGCCCCGCTGCGCGTCTACAACAGCATCTCTCCCGATGGGGCCCTGGCCCTGTTCGCCTCGGGTCCGCGCAGTGTCGCCGACGGCCGGGTCATCACCCGGGCGGTCAAATACTATGCCGACGGGGCCCTGGGCTCGCGCGGGGCGGCTCTGTTCGAGCCCTATGCCGACAGCCCGGACTCGACCGGCCTGATGCAGACCAGCGGGGCAGAGATGGTGCCCCTCTATGAGTTGGCCCTGCGATCCGGCATCCAGCTCGCCACCCATGCGATCGGCGACCGCGGCAATCACGAGGTCACCGACTGGTATGCGACGGCCATGCAGGCCGTGCCGCGGGCCGAATGGGGCGTCGCCGATCCGCGCTGGCGCATCGAACACGCCCAGATCCTGCGACCGTCCGACTATGCGGCCTTCCGCGACCTGCCGATCATCGCCTCCATGCAGCCCAGCCACGCCATCGGTGACTTTCACTTCGCCGCCGCCCGGCTGGGCGATGCGCGGCTGGACGGGGCCTACGCCTGGAAGAGCCTGGTCGACATGGGGGTGATCGTGGTCGGTGGCTCCGACGCGCCGGTCGAACGCGGCGATCCGCTGATCGAATTCTACGCCGCCGTGGCCCGCAGGGATCTTGACGGCTTCCAGGGCGGCGACTGGCGACCGCAGGAGGCGGTGTCGCGGGAAACGGCGTTGAAGATGTTCACTCTCTGGCCGGCCCATGCCTCGTTCCGCGAGGCCGAACTGGGCACGATCGAGGTTGGCAAACGCGCCGATTTTTCTGTCTTCGACATCGATTTGATGACGGTGCCGGAGGCTGAAATTCCCCACGGCCGGGCGGTGCTGACCGTGGTCGACGGCGTGGTCGTCTGGTCGCGCGACTGAGCCCGACGGCGATTTCGACGTCGGCACCGTTCGCAGGGCGACAGCCAGTGGCCGACGCGACAGCCGCTCGAGCCGTGCCGCGTGAACGTCCGCGGCGGACCTAGTCGCGTAGTCCGATTGTCCTGCGCATCTGACGCAGGTGCTCGACGATGGGATCATCGTTGCCGGCAAGCGGCGTCTTGGCCTGGGCGGCAAGACCCAGCGCGCGGATGTGAATGCGAAGCGCCTCGCTGTGCCAGGCACCGACGGTCAGCAGACCGTTCACCATGGCCGATATTCCGAGGGCTATCTCGCCTACGGTGTTGAGCTTTCCGGCGGCGGCGACTTCGGCGATCTGGGTGGCCGTGTCGGCCAGTGTCCGGCATTCGGCGAAGAGGACGTCGTCATCCTGGTCCGCGAACGGCAGGATCAGGAGCAATTTCGCGGCCACGAACTCCCGTATTCCTTCGGACATCGCATCGACCCGCTGTTCAGCGCTCGCGATCAATTCGTCGGTCGCGGTTCCGCCGAGCACGTCCAGAAATCTGGCCAGGCGGTTCTCGGGGGTAAAAATGCGGGCCGCGCTCATTTGGGCCTATCCAAACAGGGCGCTGATATCGTCTTGCGACATCGCCCGCGAGGGATCAGCGATCAGGGCAAGGGCATCGGCCCTTCGCTCCCGGGTCCCGTCACTAAGGGGCAAGTTCCGGAATCGACGGTCCGGGCCGCAATATGTGGTTGAGCCGACGAAATCACGGTTGTTGCGCGCGATCCATTTGATGCGATCTAGCAGGATCGCCGGTGCGATGGGCTTCTTGACGACCATGTTGGCCCCGGCGTCGCGGGCCCGGGAGATCGTGTTCAGGGACGTGGTGCCGTTGAGCATGAGGATCGGTGCGGTGTGGTTGGGCTGCTTTGAGTCCGAGCGGATGTAGCGAACCAGCGAAGGTCCATCCTCATCCGGCATTTCGAAATCGATGAGAATGAGGTCGAAACGCTCCGTCGCCACGAAGCCCCGGGCCTCTTCCGCTGACCGGCAAGGTTTGAGTTTGAGCACTCGAAACCCCATCATGATCTGGGAAATCATCTCCAGAGACGTTGGGTTGTCGTCAACAACCAGGATCCTGGCCTTTTGCAGATCAAATTTTGCACTTGTGGAATACATTGCGTGACCATGCAGTCATTCTGGGCTGTCGTTCAGGTTCCGAATTTTCGCATCAGGGCGTCTGCGGCAGTTTGATCCAGTCCCTGGCCGGTCAGGGCCGGCCCGTTGAGCAGCGGGTCTTTCTGCGTTACGGGCCTGGCGGCCTCGGTCACCATCGCCGCCAGTTTCGACAGGCGCTGGCCGGTAATATCCTGGAATGCGCACGCCTCCAGAATCTCCGACAGTCGCGCCTCCAGCACGTCCCGGGGTAGTCGACCGCCTTCGCGCGCTGCGCCGAGCTCTTTCAGCGCCGCTTCTGCCGCCGTCAGGATCACGTCGACGGCGTCCTCGACCTCCCGACGGATGGTCAGGATGATTTCATGGGATTCGGCATCAGACATTTCAGAGTTCCCCAAGCACGGCCGTCAGCTTTTGCTTCAGAACCGAGAGCGTGAATGGCTTGATGATGTAGTTGTTCACACCGGCCTGACGGGCGGCGATGACGTTTTCCGTCTTGGTTTCGGCGGTGACCATGACGAACGGAATCGCCTTGGTCCGGGCGTCGGCGCGCACGGCCGTCAGCAATTCGTAGCCGGTCATCGGGGCCATGTTCCAGTCGGACAGGATCAGGCCGTAGTCATTGGTCCGGATCTTCTCCAGGGCCGTGGGCCCGTCGAGGGCCTCGTCAATGTTCTTGAATCCAAGCTGCTCCAGCAGGCTTCGGACAATGCGGATCATGGTCTTGTAGTCATCGACTACGAGAACGGACATGGATTTATCGACGGCCATTCGGGCTCCAGCTCATATAGTTTTGTCGAACTCTTGGCGCAGTAGATTTACCAGAAGGCTTAACAAAAAGTGCCCGCGAAATCAGAACGGGTTGAGTACAAAATGTACCTGGAGTCTATAAGGTTAGCAGGCAGGTTTATGGCATTGAGTGTCGCGACCATGTCTTTAGGTGATATTGATGATGAACGCGGCGCAAAAAACATATCAAATCTGATGATCAGCAAAACAAACAGGGGCCTCTGCTTATTTTTAACTGCCGGTTAACCGTACGGACCTTTATTCGACCACGCCAACTCGACTTGGCAGCCCGGGCGTGGGAGTGACCGTTGGACGATCTGATTACGGACTTTGTCGCGGAGACCCGTGAGGGCCTTGAGGCGCTCGACAGCGAACTTGTTCGCTTTGAACAGTCGCCTGACGATCCGGCGACGCTGGGCGGCATCTTTCGCCTGATTCACACGATCAAGGGCACCTGCGGCTTCCTGGGCCTGATGCGGCTGCAAACCGTCGCTCACGCCGCCGAGAACGTGCTGGGGGCGTTCCGCGACAACATTCTTCCGGTCACGCCCGTGGCGGTTACGGCAGTCCTGGACACCGTCGATCTGATCCGGGGGCTGACCGATGCCCTGGCGGCCACGGGCACGGAACCTGAGGGCGACGACTCCGTCCTCATCGGACGACTCGAGGCCCTGCTGGCCGAGGACGTCGCCCCGACTATGGAAGCCGAACCCGACGTCACGACATCCGCGACCACCGGCGATCCCGCGAGAGTCGACAGCCGCAAGCTGATTGAACAACTGGGGGGCGACGCGACCCTGGATGCGGCGACGGAAACGGCGCTGGTCCACCTGCAGACTGAGGGTCCGCTCGCGGCCCTGATTCACGGCACCGATCCTGACCGACTTCAGGCGGCCGTGCGCGACAGCCTCAGCGCCCAGGCGAGAAAGCAGACGGCGGGCGACGCCTTCAGCCGCGCGCTGTCGGAGCTCGCCGATCAGCCCGTGACCCCTGCGATGGTTCACGACGCCTTTCGTGCGGTCGCGCGCGCCTTGGCCGAACTCGACATCGAGGACGCCGCCATTGAGCAACTGGCCGCACTGATTCAGATGCCGGAAGAACCGGTCGTGATTATGGAAGAACAGGAACCTGAACCGTTGCCCGTGTCGGAACCCGCGCCCGCGCCCACGATTGCGGCCCCGGTCGTGCCTCCCGCAGCGGCTGCGCCGACACCACGAGCGGAAGGTGAGCCGTCCGGGCCGGCGCAAACCATCCGGGTCAGCGTGGATGCGCTCGAACATCTGATGACCGTGGTCAGTGAGCTTGTCCTGATCCGGAATCAGCTGATCCAGACCCTGCGACTGGAGCCGGAAAGCGCCTTCGCGGCGCCCCTGAACCGGCTGAACCAGGTGACCAGCGAGCTGCAGGAAGGCGTGATGACCACGCGCATGCAGCCGATCAGCGGGGCCTGGGCCAAACTGCCGCGGCTGGTGCGCGACCTGTCACAGGATCTGGGCAAGAGCATCGACCTGGTCATGCTGGGCCAGGACACGGAGCTGGACCGTCAGGTTCTGGAACTGATCAAGGATCCGCTGACCCACATGATCCGCAACGCCGCGGATCACGGTCTGGAAACGCCGTCGGAGCGGCTGGCCGCCGGCAAGGCCGAAACCGGACGGATCACCCTTCAGGCGCGCCACGAGGGCGGGGCCATCGTCATCGAAGTGTCTGACGACGGGCGCGGTCTGCCGGCCGATCGCCTGCGGGCCAAGGCCCTGGCCTCGGGAATTGTCACCCCGAGCCAGGCCGAGCAGATGACGGACATTGAGGCGCGGCAACTGATCTTCCTGCCCGGCCTGTCGACGGCGTCGGAGGTCACTTCGGTCTCGGGGCGCGGCGTCGGCATGGACGTGGTCCGGACCAATATCGAGAAGATCGGCGGGGCCATTGAGCTGGCCTCGGTCGAGGGGGGCGGGACCTGTTTCACCATCCGCATTCCCCTGACCCTGACCATTGTTTCGGCCCTGATCGTCGAATGTTGCGGCGAACGGTTCGCCATGCCCCAGTCCAGCCTGGTTGAACTGGTCAGTGCCAGCGACGGCTCCGGCCGGACCATCGAATACATCGACGGTGTCGCTGTGCTCCGCCTGCGCGACCGGCTGCTGCCCCTGATCTCATTGCAGGATCTGCTGCAGCTGGATCCGATCGGAGATCCGCCGGCCGAGACCTGTATCATCGTGGCGCGGGTCGGCTCCTTTGCGTTCGGTGTCATCGTCGACCGGGTGTTCGACACCGAGGAAATCGTTGTCAAACCGGTCGCCACCGTGTTGCGGCACCTCAAACTCTACTCCGGCGCGACCATTCTCGGTGATGGTTCGGTCATCCTGATCCTCGACCTCAAGGGCGTCTCGGTCGAGAGCGGCGCCAATCAGGTTGCAGGCAGCATCCAGGAGGATACCGAGGCTGTCGCCAAGGCTGAGAGCCTGTCCGCCATCCTGGTGTTCCGTGCCGCCAACGACAGCCTGAAGGCGGCCCCCCTGGCCAATGTTTCACGCATCGAGGAACTCGGTGCCGAGCAGATCGAATGGATCGACGGCCGTACCGTGATCCAGTATCGCGGCAAGCTGATGCCCATCATCGGTTCCGACGCCGGACCCGCGACGGCATGGGAAGGCGGCGAGCGCAGACCGCTTCTGGTCTTCTCCCGCGATGACCGTACGGTCGGACTGCTGGTCAACGAGATCGTCGATATCGTCGAAAGCGCCGTCACTACGGACATGCCCGCGGCGGGTGCTGGGGCCCTGGGTGGTCTCATCATCGGCGGCGCAGCCACCGAACTGATCGATGTCAGCTATTACTGGCGTCAGGCGCTACAGGAGCCCGAATCGACCGCTTCGACCCCCGCCGTCGAGCCGGCAAGAGCGGCTCCGATCACCGCGCCCCGCTTCACTGAAGCCACGCCGCCGAACAGTCGCCGCCTGTTGCTGGTTGACCAGAGTCCATTTTCCCAGCTGCTGCTTCAGCCCCTGCTGGCCCAGGCCGGCTATGAGGTCACGGTGGCCGCCGATCCGACCGCAGCGCTCGAGCTCTATGACGCGGGTGAGCATTTCCATCTGATCATGGCCGACACGTCGGACCCGGCTGAGGCCAAGGATTTTGCAGTGGCCTTCGGCCGTGCGGCAAGCTGGCACAAGACCCCACTTCTCAGCCTCGCATTCCACGGCTCCGCCACCCAGCCCCCCGGGAACAATCTGGATCGGAAAACTGTGCTGGATGCGGTGTCCCATGCCCTGGCCGAAATGGAGCAGGCGGCATGACCGACCGAGCCGAAAGTGTGCTGGTTGCCACGGACTCCACGGCGGGCCTGGTCTCGGTTGTGGTCGGCGGACAGATGTTCGGGGTTCCCGTCCTCTGCGTTCAGGACGTCATCGCCCAGACTGTAATCAACCGGGTTCCCTTGAGCCCGCCCGAAGTCGCCGGGTCACTCAATCTCCGCGGACGCATCGTCACCGCCATCGACATGCGGTGCCGGCTGAGGATGTCGCCGAGAGAACCCGACGTTGGCTTCATGAATGTGATCGTTGAGCATAACGGCGAGCTCTACGCCCTTCTGGTTGACGATGTTGGCGACGTTCTGTGGCTTGAGCCCACGGAATACGAGGCCGGCCCTGTCACCTTGTCGCCGCACTGGCGAGCCGTCTGCAGCGGCCTCTATCGTCTGCAAGGCGAGCTGCTGCTGGTTCTCAATATTGAACAGGTTCTCACCCTGTCAGGAACAACGAGCCTGGCCGCCTGACCTTCACCTTCATCCCCGAAACGCTGCCGACGTCTGTCGAGAGCCCTCCAAAGGAAACACAATGCCCACCGCCACCAACACAGCCCTGAAAGTCGATTCGACCGAGAATTTTGAAGCCTTGCTTGAGGACTACCGCGGTCAGGTCGAAGCCCTCCGCATTTCGCTGGCGGTGATCGAGTTCGGTCTCGACGGGATCATCCAGGACGCCAACGACAATTTCCTGAACGCCGTCGGCTACACCCTGGCCGAGGTTCGCGGCCAGCATCATTCGATCTTCATGGACCCCTCTGTACGCCAGAGCCCGGAGTACCGGATGTTCTGGGAGAAGCTGGGTCGGGGCGAGTTTGAATCCGGCCAGTTCCGGCGCGTCGCCAAGGGCGGTCGCGAGATCTGGATCCAGGCCAGCTACAACCCGATCATGGACACCCAGGGCAAGCCCATGAAGGTGGTCAAATACGCCTCCGACATCACCGCCGAGAAGCTGGCCACGGCCAACTATGAGGGCCAGCTGGCCGCCATCGGCAAGTCCCAGGCGGTGATCGAGTTCGGCCTCGACGGGATCATTGTGGACGCCAACGACAATTTCCTGAATGCGCTCGGCTACACCCTGTCCGAGGTGCGCGGTCAGCATCACTCGATGTTCGTGGACCCTTCGGAGCGCCAGAGCCCCCAGTACCGGATGTTCTGGGAGAAGCTGGGGCGGGGCGAGTATGATGCCGGCCAGTACAAGCGCATCACCAAGACCGGCGGCGAGATCTGGATCCAGGCCAGCTACAATCCGATCATGGACATGAACGGCAAGCCGATGAAGGTGGTCAAATATGCCACCGACATAACGGCGGAGAAGCTGGCCACGGCCAACTATGAGGGCCAGCTGGCCGCCATCAGCAAGTCCCAGGCCGTGATCGAGTTCAGTCTCGACGGCAAGATTGTTGAGGCCAATCCCAATTTCCTGAATGCCCTCGGCTATACGATGGAGGAGATCCGCGGTCAGCATCACTCAATGTTCGTCGACCCATCCGAACGCCAGAGCCCGGAGTACCGGATGTTCTGGGAGAAGCTGGGCCGCGGCGAGTTCGACACGGGCCAGTACAAGCGGGTCGGCAAGGGTGGTCGCGAGATCTGGATCCAGGCCAGCTACAACCCGATCATGGACATGAACGGCAAACCGATGAAGGTGGTCAAATACGCCTCCGACGTCACGGTCCAGCGCAAGATTGCCGAGCGGGTCAAGGAGATCTCCAACATCGTCTCCTCGGCCTCTTCCGAGATGCGCGCCACGGCAGAATCCATGGCCCGGACCGCCGAGGAAGCGACCATCCAGGCCGGTGCCGTCGCCAATGCGGCCCAGGTCGCCTCCAGCAACGTCCAGACCGTCTCGGCCGCCGGTGAGGAGCTGTCGGCTTCGATCTCAGAAATCGCGCGTCAGGTCGCTGAATCCACCAACATCACCCAGCGCGCCGTGCATGAGACGGATACGACCAAGGTCGCCATCCAGACCCTGGCCGAGGCCGCCCAGAAGATCGGCAATGTGGTCACCCTGATCAACAACATCGCCGGCCAGACCAAGCTGCTGGCCCTGAATGCCACCATCGAGGCGGCCCGGGCCGGTGACGCCGGCAAGGGCTTCGCGGTGGTCGCGTCGGAAGTGAAGAGTCTGAGTGACCAGACGGCCAAGGCCACCCATGAGATTTCCTCGGAGGTCTCGGCCATGCAGGCCGCAACCACGACCTCGGTGTCCGCCATCCAGGGCATCGCCGACACCATCGGCAAGGTCGCCGAGATCGCGGCCGCGATCGCCAGTGCGGTCGAGGAACAGTCCGCCGCCACGGGCGAAATCTCGGCCAATGTGACCGAAGCCGCGGCCAGCACCCAGGAGGTGTCGGCCAATATCCAGGGCCTCAACGAAGGGGTGGCCCAGACCAGCGCCGCCTCGGCAGAGCTGCTGCAGGCCTCGGGTGAACTGGCCCACCAGGCCGAGGCACTCAGCGGCGAGATGGACGGCCTGCTCGGCTAGGGCCAGGCAGACCACAGTAGTGTGGGCAAGGGCCCGCGGGGAAACCCGCGGGCCCTTGTTGCATCCGGATGGGGTCGCCTCGCGGCGGGACGGCCCGGCTGCCGGGCTGGCCCGGTCATCGTCATGTCCGAACTGCCTCTCCGGCCTGCCCGGGCCAGCATCCCGTACAAGGGATTCAGATGCGAATTGGTCGGCCGGCGCACCCCAAAGCCATGCGTGCGGGGGCCCCTCGCCCGCCAGGATGCGGCAACGGTACCAGGACGGGTCCCGGTCGGGTCCCGCGGCGCAGTGGCTGGCGGTCCGTCTGCACAGCGTCAGGCCAACTCAAGCGCCTATGAAGGAGGCCCGTGGGGTTCCCCACGGGCCTTCAATCCGATTGACCGACGACCACCACCCAGGCCGCCGTTTTCCGATCCGGCCGTCAGGCGACCCTGGCCACCCCGACTTGCGACCGGCGATAGAGGCCGCGCATCCCGGTGACCGGTTCAATCGTCTGACTGAGACCCATCACCGTTTCGGCGCTGCCCAGAAACAGTGAGCCGTCGTTGGCCATGGCCCGGTGCAGCTGTTCGAGAATCTGCCGTTTGTGATCGACGTCGAAATAGATCAGCACATTGCGGCAGAAGATCACGTCAAGCACGCCCATGCCGGTGGTGCCCTTGAGCAGATTGTGCGACCGGAACTGCACCATCTGCTGCAGTACGGGCGACACCTGCCAGCCTGTGCCCTGGGGCTTGAACCAGCGCGCCAGGCGCTCGGGCGACAGGCCGCGTTTGACCTCGAACTCATTGTAGATTCCGGACCGGGCCTTGGTCAGCACCGGCTCGGACATGTCGGTGGCGATGATCTCGATTTTCCAGCCCGCCAGTCGCGCGCCCATCTCCTGCAGGATCATGGCGATCGAATAGGGCTCCTGACCGCTGGAACAGGCGGCGCACCAGATTCTGAGGCTGCGGGTGTTCTGACGGGCCGCGATCAGGGTCGGCAGGACGCTCGTGGTCAGCTGCTCGAATGGTGTTCCGTCCCGGAAGAAATAGGACTCATGGGTGGCCATGGCGTCGATGCAGCGCTGGATCAGCGCCTCCGGGGCACCCGACCGCAGGCGTGCCAGCAGTTCGGGAACCCCCGCCAGTTTTTCGGCCCGGGCCACCGGCTCGAGCCGGCCGGAGACCAGATAGGCCTTGGCCGGTGTCAGGACCAGGCCTGAGCGCTCCCGCGCCAGCCGGCAGAAATTATCGTAGTCGGGGTCGGTCATGCAGCGGTTCCTGTGGCGCGTCGGATCCACGGGCCAATATCGTTCAAGGGAAGAATACTCTCGGCCAGACCGGTGGCTGCCGCGGCCCCGGGCATGCCCCACACCACGCTGGACGCCTCGTCCTGGACGATGAACCGTCCGCCGGCGCGCGCCACGGCTTCGCAGCCCTTGGCTCCGTCATGGCCCATGCCGGTCAGCATCGTCGCCAGCAGGCCGGTGCCGAAGACCTGGGCCGCGGTACGCAGCATCGGATCGACCGCGGGTCGGCAGAAACTCTCGGGCGGCTCCTGGTTGAGCCGCAGGATCGGCAGGGCCCCCTGCCGGTCCACCACCATATGCCAGCCCCCCGGCGCGACATAGCAATGCCCGCCCAGGATCGGCTCGCCGTCCCTGGCCTCGGCGCAGGGCCGGTCACCGGCCCGGCTCAGCTGCTCGGCCAGAAGGGCGGTGAAGGTCGCGGGCATGTGCTGGGTCAGCAGAATGGGTTGCTGGACGGCACCGCGGAGGGATTCGAACAGTTTCAACAGGGCCGGTGGGCCGCCGGTCGAGGCACCGATGGCGAGGGCCGTTGTCTTGCCGCGGACCGGGCGCGGACCGACCGGCGGGACCGGCGTGGGCCGGGGCGGGGCAGCTGATGGCGGAACCGCCGCCCGCCTGCGGACAACAGCCTTGATCTTGGCGACCAGTTCCCGCTTGAATTCCTCGGCGCTGCCCAGGCCGGACTCCGGCTTGGCGACATAGTCAGACGCCCCCAGATTCAGCGCCTTGAAGCTGATTTCGGCGTTTCGACGGGTCAGGGTCGAGGCCATGATGACCCGGACGCCCGGGTGTCGGACCATGATTTCCTGCAGCGTGGTCAACCCGTCCATCACCGGCATTTCGATATCGAGCACCACCAGATCGATCGCGGTGCGCGCCAGCTGGGCGAGGGCCAGCTCGCCATGGGCCGCCGTTGCGACAACGGCAATGCCCGGTTCGGCTTCGAGGTGGCGCGAAATCAGGCCCCGGACGACGGCCGAGTCATCGACCACCATCACCCGGATCGACGGCAGTTCCGCAATGGCAGCGGACGAAGAAATCATTGGACCGGTACTCTTTCACGTCTGGACGGCTCCCGAGCGAACCTGAGCTGTGACCGGAAGCGGCCCTCCGGGCGGCTCCCATGGCCAGGGCAACGGGGCCGCCTGAGATCTGCAATCGATCTCCCAGTTTAAGCATCGTTTCGGTTAACGATGAGAAAATTGAAAACTAAAATGGGTTCGCAGGATATGTTATCTACACGACTTATGAAAATATACCTGACGGCTAATTTCTTAGACCCAAAAATTCTTATTTCTACTTTCTATACTTGAATTCGAACGAGCCGGAGCTAGGCTGGGGCCGTTAAGTCGTGGAAGGAAAAGTTGATTGCCGAGTGGCCTGTTCACAATGGCGAGCAAGCGCACGGCCGCCTCAGTGCTACGCAACGGCCCTGCCTATCTGGTCGCCTTTGTTGCGGCGATCGCCTGTTTGGCCGCGGAGCGCGCCGTCGAACCGATGTTCGTGGAGCGAAGTGCCTTCTTGATGGTCATGCCTGCGCTGCTGATCGGCGCGGTGCTGGGCGGGGTTGGGCCTGCCTTGCTCGTCGTTGTTCTGGGGCTGATCGGGAACCAGATTCTGACGAACGGCTCCCTGACCACCAATCCGGCCAATCTGATCAGCGCGATCACCTTCTCCCTGCTTGGCGTTTTCTGCGGTCTTGCCAGCGACGCCCTGCGGCGGGGCCGCAGCGAGCAGCGTGAGTCGGTCGAAGGGTTGAGGGCGCTGCTCGACGCTGTGCCCGACGCCATGTTCCAGTTTGACGCCCGGGGCGTGATCCGGTCTTTCAGCGCCTCCGCCGTCCGGATGTTCGGCTGGTCTGCCGAGGACATCACCGGACGCCCCGTCTGGGACCTTTTTCCGGAGTCGTCGCACGCCCCGATCCGGGATTGTCTGGAAGCGGTGGAAACGAACGCCGGGTACGACGGCTTCGGCGGTACGCGCCTGCTGCTGGGCCAGCGACACGACGGGACCGGATTTCAGATGGAGCTTTCGGTCTGCCGGAACGGCTCGACCACCGTCAGGCTGTTTACCGGTTTTGCGCGCGATCTGACGGACCGAATGGTCGAGCAGGAGCGGATTCGGGCGTTGGAAGCCGAGCTGATGCATATGGCGCGGCTCACCGCCATGGGTCAGATGACGACCACCCTGGCCCATGAACTGAACCAACCCCTCGCGGCGGCGACCAACTTCATGATGGCGTCCGAGCGACTTTTGTCCCGGCCGTCACCGGACATTCCGATGATCGTCGAGGCGCTGCGGAGTGGCGTCGAACAGACGATGCGGGCCGGCGACATCATCCGCCGCCTGCGGGTTTTCATCACCAAACGCGAGCCGCACCGGTCGCTGGAGGACATTGCCGAGGTGCTGCGGGAAGCCGCAGCCCTGGCCATGGCGGGCAGCTACGACATTGATCTGCGGTGGGAGGTTGAGCCTCGCCTGGACCCGGTTCTGATCGACCGGATCCAGATTCAGCAGGTTGTCGTCAACCTCGTCCGCAACGCCCGGGAGGCCATGGCCGGAGCGGCGGATCGACGACTCGTCATTGGCCTCCGCCGTGAAGGACCCCTGATCGTTGTTTCCGTCTCCGATTCCGGCCCGGGCGTCGAGCCGGCGATCGCTTCGCACCTGCTTGACGCGTTCGTCACCAGCAAACCTCATGGACTCGGCGTCGGTCTGTCGATTTCCCGCAACATCGTCGAATCCCACGGCGGTGGGCTCTGGCTCGACCCCTCCGAAGGGCCGGGTGCGACCTTCCGATTCACGTTGGCGGCGACTGCCGAGGAGGCCGTTTTTGAGGCCGCATGATCCCGTCGTCTATGTCATCGACGATGACGAACCGATGCGTCGGTCCCTGGTGCTCCTGTTGAGCAGTGCCGGATACCGCGTTCAGACCTATGAAGGCCCCGCCGCCTTTCTGGACGGCGCGTCGGTGCTCGAGCCCGGCTGCGTCGTCACCGACATGCGCATGCCGCAGATGAGCGGGCTGGAACTGATGTCGGAACTTCGGGCGAAGGGGATCCCCATGCCGGTCATTCTGATCACCGGTCATGGCGACGTGGCGTTGGCCGTCGAGGCCATGAAGCGCGGTGCGGTCGACTTCCTCGAGAAGCCCTTTGAGCCGGCGACCCTGATTGCGGCCATTCAGAAAACCATCGACAACGCCCGGGTCCGGTTCGACCTGCTGGCGGACAACCGTACCGCCCGGGCCGCCCTCCTGACCCTTTCGTCGCGGGAAAAGGACGTTCTGCGCGGACTCGTGGCGGGTCACACCAACAAGATGATCGCCCGGGAGCTCGGCATCAGCGATCGCACCGTCGAGGAATACCGGGCCAAGGTGAAGTCCAAGCTGGGCGTCACCTCACTCTCGGCCCTGCTCACTTTCGTTCTGAAAGCAGAAAGTTGACCCTGGGGAACCCCGGTATCAACCGGGGGCGACCGCACGCGAATCGCCGCTACCATCGGGTGCGTTCGTAGATGCAGAGGGTGGTCAGTTTCATGTCCTTCCACATTCCGACCGGCTGCCAGATCCGGGCCGCCCGTGCCCTGTGCCGGGTCGAACAGGCAGAACTGGCCGCGGCGGCCGACCTGAGCATTCAGACGATCAAGCGGCTCGAGGGCTTCCGGGGACCGGTCGATGCGACCACCCGGACTGTCGTCGCCCTGATGACGGCGTTTCGTTCCTTCGGCATCGTCTTTGACCTGGAAGTCGGAACGGGACCGGGCCTCCGCTTTCTGGACGAGGCGGCATCAGACGCAAGGGGCACCGGGCGGAACGCCCATCGGTCCAGCGGGAGCGGCAACACGCTTCGTGCTGCCTGAGCGGCTCCCGGCAAACGTGCCTGACGTCAGGTTGCGGCGGCCGGCGGTCGCCCCGGTCCTGGGGAACCGATCGGTTCCGGCAATCCCCCACCCGGGCCGGCCACGGGCACCAGCGGTGTGGAGACTGGAGCGGCCGGCGGGAATCGAACCCGCGACATTCAGCTTGGGAAGCTGACGTTCTACCTCTGAACTACGGCCGCACGGGCCCGGAACCGGATCGGTGCCGGGCGCTCGTCGGTCTAGCCTGCACGGTGACGGATGTGAAGCGCTTGTGCGTGATGTGGCCGCGGTCCGGTCCTGCCGCCCCCTAGAACCAGGCCTTCAGCCCCAGGACCGCCCGGACCGCGTCCACGTCCTCGCCGCGCGCCCGGGCAAAATCCCCGGTGGCCCCGAGCCGGCGGGTCCATTCGACCCCGATGTAGGGGGCCAGTTCCCTGCGGATCTCATAGCGCAGGCGCAGTCCCGCCTCGATCGTTCCCAGGCCGGCCCCGATGCCCAGTTCGGGGATGTCCCGGGCCGCCAGGTCGATCTCGAAGCGCGGCTGCAGGATCAGCCGCTGGGTCAGTCTCTGGTCATATTCCGCCTCGACCCGCGCGGTCAGATCACCTTCGGTCGACAGAAAGGCGGCGGCGTCGACTTCCCACCAGTGCGGGGCCAGGCCCTGCAGTCCAAACACCAGGTGGGTGGTGTCTTCGCCATCCGGACGGATGTCGTGTCGCACCCCTGCCTGCACGTCCCAGAAGGGGGTGACGGCACGGCTGTAGAGGGCCTGGATCTCGGCCGCCTCCAGGCCATCGGAGACATCGCCTTCGCCCTCAGACTTCCACCAGAAGCGATTGATGTCGCCGCCGGTCCATCCCTGAACGTCCCAGAGCCAGGCCGCCTCGCCGTCCGCGACATGCGCTTCCAGCCGGTCGATGATGACGACGGTGGTGCGGATGTCGCCGTTCTCGGCGATCAGGGTCCGGCGGGACTCCGCCATGGCCTCGGCCCCGAAGATCAGATCGGCGGCATGTGTCGGGGCACCCAGCGCCGCCGCCGGGACCGGGTCCTCGGGCGGGCGGCCGGGCGTGTCGGCGCTGGTCGGCACATCCGGCGGCATCGCCATGCCGCCCATGTCGTGACCCGCGTGGGGATCGGCCGCTTCAGGGGTCATGGTCGCCATGTCGTGACCGGCATGCGGATCCGCGACCTGTGGCTCGCCCGGCATGGCGTGCCCGGCGTGGGGGTCGACCGCTGCCGCCTCGGCCGGCATGGCATGGCCGGCATGAGGGTCCGGGGCCGGAGCGGGGGCCGCCGTCGCCGGACGGGGCACGGGGCGCGGAGCCGGAGCGGGGCGTGCCGCCGGCGGGGTCGCCCGGGGTGCGGGAGTGGGGGCCCGTCGGGGAGCCGGAGCCGGAGCCGGACGGGCCGCGGGCGGCCGGGCATGACCGGCGTGCGGGTTCTGGGCGGCGGCGGGCGCGGCGGCGAGGACCAGCGGGGCCAGGGCGATGACGAGACGGTTCATGACGCGGCTCCGTCCATCGGCCGGACGGTGACGACATTGAACATCCCGGAATGCATGTGCATCAGCAGATGGCAGTGGAAGGCCCAGTCCCCCGGGGCGTCGGCGGTCAGGTCGAAGGTGACCTTGCCGCCGGGCGCGACATTGACCGTGTGCTTCAGCGGCTGGTGACCCGCCGGACCGCCGGTGACCAGCTCGAAGAAATGGCCGTGCAGATGGATCGGGTGGGCCATCATCGTGTCATTGACCAGGGTGACCCGCACCCGCTCGTCGCGCTCGAAGCGGATCGGTTCGACCAGTTCCGAGAATTTGCGCCCGTCGAAGCCCCACATGAACCGCTCCATATTGCCGGTCAGGTGGATTTCCATGGTCCGACTGGGCGGGCGCCGGTCCTTGTTGGGGGTCAGAGCGACCAGGTCGGTATAGACCAGCACCCGGTGATCGACGTCCTTCAGCCCCGTCGGGCGTTCGCCGAGACGGTTGGTCGGGGACATATTGACCATGTCGACGCCGACGCCGACGGCCATGTCGGGCGGAGCGTTGTCCGGATCGCGCATGTTCATGCCGGCCATGTCATGCGCCGCACCCGGGGCGGAGGTGCCGTGATCCATGCCCGCCATGGCCCCATGGTCCATGCCGGACATCCCGCCCATGCCCATGTCGGCCATGGTCAGATTGGGCACCGCGCGCAGCGGCGGGACCGCGGCGGTCATGCCCATCCGCGGGGCCAGGGTGGCGCGGCCCATGCCGGAGCGATCGATCGCCTCCGAGACGATGGTGTAGGCGCGATCCTCGGTCGGACGGACGATGACGTCATAGGTCTCGGCCACCGAGATCTGGAATTCGTCGGTCTCGACCGGCCGCACATTCTCGCCGTCCGCCTGCACCACCGTCATCGCCAGTCCGGGAATGCGGACGTTGAAGATCGACATGGCCGAGGCGTTGATGATGCGCAGCCGCACCCGCTCGCCGGGCCGGAACAGGCCGGTCCAGTTCTCCTGCGGGCCGTGGCCGTTGATCAGATAGGTATAGGTCGTGCCGTTGACGTCGAGGATGTCGCGCGGGTCCATCCGCATCCCGCCCCACATCCGGCGTTCCTCCAGACTCATCCGGTCGCTGCCGTCCAGCAGTCCGGCCAGGGTGGTGCGCTGGCGGTTGAAATAGCCGGGGCTCTTCTTCAGCTTGTCGAGGATCTCGTGCGGATGCAGGAAGCTCCAGTCCGACAGGACCAGCACATGCTCGCGGTCATAGCCGACCGGATCGGCACCGGCCGGGTCGATGACGATCGGGCCGTAGTGACCCATGGCTTCCTGCAGCCCCGAATGGCTGTGGTACCAGAAGGTGCCCGACTGCTTGAGCGGGAACTCGTACACAAAGGTCTCGCGCGGCTTGATGCCCGGGAAGCTGATGCCCGGCACGCCGTCCATCTGGAACGGCAGCAGCAGGCCGTGCCAGTGGATCGAGGTGTCCTCCTCGAGCTGATTGTGCACCGCCAGCCGGACGTTCTGGCCCTCGCGCAGGCGCAGCAGGGGGGCCGGCAGCACGCCGTTGACGGTAACCGCGTGGCCGGTCCGCCCCCCCACGGTGAAGGGCGAATGGCCGATCGTCAGATCGATGTTCGGGCCGGTCAGGGTCGGCAGGTCGGCACGCAGACCGGGTGAGCCGGTCTGGGCCCAGGCGGGCAGCAGACCCTGGAGGCCCAGCAGGCCACCGCCGAGGGCAGCACCACGCAACAGGGTCCGGCGATCGAGAGGGGGCATGGGCATGGGGTCCTGTTTAGTCGGGTCGGCGCGCCTGTGTCGATGGGGCGAAATCAACCTCTGCCTCAAGATACGCGCCGGCCCCGTCCAGCCCTCACCGGGCGTCTGGCCCCTCCAGCCGCGCCGCCAGAAAGCGTCGCGCCCGGGCGATTCGGGTCTCGACCGCCTTGGGGGTGATGCCGAGGATAACGGCAATCTCGGCATGGGGCCGGGCTTCCAGTGTCGCCAGAAGCAAGGGGGCCTTCAGCGTGGCCGGAAGTCGCGCGAGCGCCCGGTTCAGGGCCTCAAGGCGTCGGCGATCATCCAGCTGCGCGTCCTGCCCCGGCGTGTCGTCGCCCACCGCCATGGCCTCGGGGGCATCCAGGCTGATGACCCCCCGAACCATGCGGCGCACGCTGCGACGACGACCCCAGTCGCGGCATTTGTTCACCGCGATCGTGCGCAACCAGGTGTCGAAGGGACGGGACGGATCATAGCGGCCCATGGCGAACCAGGCCGCCGCATAGGCCTCCTGGACGACATCGAAGGCATCATCGGCATCGCCGACGTAGCGTCGGACAAAGCGATAGAGCCCGGCCTTGGTGGTTTCGACCAGCAGGGCGAAGGCCGCACGGTCGCCCTGCGCGGCCCGGACCTCGACGCTGTCAGCCGCCCCGGTGGTTCGCACTAGCCGGGATCTTGCCGCAGGGCATCCACGATCCGGGAATCGAATATCCGGGCCTGGGCCGGGGTCAGGGTCGATCGCATCTCGAACACATGGGCGATAGTGGCCTTCTGCAACTCGCCCATCGCGGTATGGAAATGGTCGACCGCCGCCCGGACGGCCGGACTGTCGCCGTCGCTGGCCTCGATCGCACGCGCAAGTTCATCATTGGCGGCGCGAATATCAGCCTCGAGGGGCGCGCGCTGCGCCGCGAACCGGGATTCGATCTCCTCCAGGCGCGCTTCCTGGTCGGCGCTCAGATCGAGCTCGTTGTGCACCAGGGCGTGGAGCGAGGGCGTCGCGTTTTGCCGCATCATCCAGTGGGCGCTGGCCCAGGTGCCGGCTCCACTGGCCAGGGCGGCCAGGGCGGCGGTGATCGCGATGGATTTCCAGCCTGCGGTCATCCGACGATCCCCATGCCGGACAGGGGGGACAGGCCGGCGGCCAGCGTCAGGACGCCGATCTCGGACGGCGGATTCGCCGGAACCAGCAGCCCGAAGCCGCCATTGATCACGCCGAACACCAGGGCCCCCGTCACGGCCAGGGTCCGGATACGACCGAGATGCCGCCGCTCCTCGGTGAGCCTGACCCTGTGCCACACGCGCTGTTCGAGCCCGTCCAGTCGAGCGTCCCCGGAACGCTCGGCCGAATGCGCCAACAGGCTGTCGATATCCATCATCGGCCGTCTCCGTCTCCTGCCGTTCAGATACGCACGGTTCCGCCGTTTCCCTCAAACCGGACGCCGCGAACGCCGACGGCATCAGCGGCACCCTCGACAGTACCCCGTGAACCCTTGTTCGGTCCGGGGCATTTGCCATGGATCACATCGAAGGAGGATGCCGTGAAATCCAGACCCTATGTCCGCTTCGCCCTGATGATCGCGACCTCGACCGTGGTCATGTTCGGCCTGATGTATCTGAACACCTATGCGCTCGATCACGCGCGGTTCAGCGAGACCCGCCTGTACATGGCCCTGCTGATGGGGGCCACCATGGCGGTGATCATGCTGCTGTTCATGCTCGGCATGTACGCGGACAAGCGATTGAATGCCGCGATCCTCGGAGTCGCGGCCGTCGTGTTCGGCGGCTCCCTGTGGCTGGTGCGCAGCCAGAGCACCATCGGCGACGTGGCCTGGATGAAGGCGATGATCCCGCACCATTCGATCGCCATCCTGACCAGCGAACGCGCCCATATCCGCGACCCGCGCGTGCGTCGCCTCGCCGACCGTATCATTGAGGCCCAGCGTCGTGAGATCAGCGAGATGGAGCGACTCATCACCGACCTCGAACGCAACCCGCCGCCGGCCGGGGCCCCGGACCTGCCGGCCGGTTCGACCACGGCCGGACCCGGCAACCCGTGAGCGGCCGGGTCGGGAAAAGACGCTAGAGTGTGACCGACCGCAGCCTCAGGGCGTTGCCGATCACGCTGACCGAGGACAGCGACATGGCCAGGGCCGCGATGGCCGGCGACAACAACAGGCCGAAGGTCGGATACAGCAGGCCGGCGGCGATCGGGATGCCCAGCGTATTGTAGCCGAAGGCGAACACCAGGTTCTGGCGGATATTGGCCATCACCGCCTTCGACAGGTGCCGGGCGCGCACGATGCCCTGCAGGTCGCCGCTCAGCAGGGTGACGGCCGCGCTCTCGATCGCCACGTCCGAGCCCGCCCCCATGGCCACGCCGACATCGGCGGCGGCGAGGGCGGGGGCGTCGTTGACCCCGTCACCGGCCATGGCCACGACCCGGCCCTCGGCGCGCAGCTGTTCGACCACATCGGCCTTGTCCTGCGGCAGGACCTCGGCCCGGACGTCGTCGATGCCCAGACGTCGGGCCACGGCCTCGGCGGTGGTGCGGTTGTCACCGGTCATCATCACCAGCCGCAGGCCCGCCGCCTTCAGGGCGATGATGGCGTCGGCCGTGGTTGCCTTGACGGGGTCGGCGATGCCCAGAACTCCGGCGGCTTCGCCGTCGACGGCGACGAAGATGGCGGTGGCCCCGTCGTGGCGCAGGGCCTCGGCCCCGGCTTCCAGCGCCGTGACATCGACCTCCAGCGCCCCGAGGTAGCGGCTGTTGCCCAGCACCACGCGACGACCGTCGACCAGGCCGGTGACGCCGCGCCCGACCGGGCTGTCGAACTCGCGCGCTTCGGACAGTGTCAGGGACCGGGCCTTCGCGGCCGCGACGATGGCGTCGGCCAGCGGATGTTCGCTGCCCCGTTCCAGGCTGGCGGCCAGGCGCAACAGTTCGGCCTCGTCGAAACCGGCCACAGGCTGGATCGCGATGACGGACGGGCGACCTTCGGTCAGGGTCCCGGTCTTGTCGATCACCAGGGTGTCGACCTTCTCGAGACGTTCCAGCGCCTCGGCGTTGCGGATCAGCACCCCGGCCTGGGCCCCGCGCCCGACCCCCACCATGATCGAGATCGGCGTGGCCAGTCCGAGGGCGCAGGGGCAGGCGATGATCAGCACCGAGACCGCGGCGATCAGGGCGTAGGTCAGTTGCGGTGCGGGACCGAACAGGCCCCAGATGACCGCGGCCAGGATGGCTGTGGCGATCACGGTCGGCACGAACCAGCCCGACACCGTGTCGGCCAGGCGCTGGATCGGGGCCCGGCTGCGCTGGGCCTGGGCCACCATCTGGACGATCCGCGACAGCAGGGTATCCGCCCCCACCCGGTCGGCGCGCATCACGAACGAGCCGGTGCGGTTGAGTGAACCGCCGACGACGTGGCCGCCGGGCTCCCGGGTCACGGGCATCGATTCCCCGGTCACCATCGACTCGTCGATGGACACCCGCCCCTCGAGGATTTCGCCGTCGACCGGCACCTGTTCCCCGGGCCGGACCCGCAGACGGTCTCCGACCACCACGAGGTCCAGGGTGACGTCCTCATCCGATCCGTCGTCGCGAACGCGCCGCGCGGTCTTCGGCGTGAGGTCGAGCAGCGCCCGGATCGCGCCCGAGGTCCGTTCCCGGGCACGAAGCTCCAGGATCTGGCCGATCAGCACCAGCACGGTGATGACCGCGGCGGCCTCGAAATAGACCGGCACACTGCCGTCCATGCCGCGCACCGCCGCCGGAAACAGCCCCGGGGCCAGCACCGCGACCACACTGTAGATCCAGGCCGCCCCGATACCGATGGAGATCAGGGTGAACATGTTGAGGTTTCGGCTGCGCAGCGACGCCCAGCCGCGCTCGAAGAAGGGCCAGCCCGCCCACAGCACCACCGGCGTCGCCAGCACGAACTGGATCCAGTTCGAGGTCTGTCCGTCGATCCACCGGTGCAGGTCGAACAGATGGCCGCCCATCTCCAGGGCGAACACCGGAAGCGTCAGGACCAGGCCGACCCGGAACCGCCGGGTGAAGTCGATCAGTTCGTGATTGACGGGCGCCTCGGCCGTGACCGTCTCGGGTTCCAGCGCCATGCCGCAGATCGGGCACGATCCCGGCCCCTCCTGACGGATCTGCGGATGCATCGGACAGGTGTAGATCGCGCCGGGGATCGCCGCCTCGGGCTCCGGCCGGTCACCCAGATAGCGGTCCGGGTCGGCGATGAATTTGGTCCGGCAGCCGGCCGAGCAGAAGAAATGGTCCTCGCCGTCATGGGCCGCGTGATGCGCGGTGGTCGCGGGATCGACCGACATGCCGCACACGGGATCGACGGACGTGGCGGCGACGGTGTCCGTCTTGCCGGCACAGCAGTCATGACCGGCCGTGGGCGAAGGGGGCGGCGTGGGCATGGGAGTCGCTCCTGGGTTTCGACTGAGCCAAATATACCCATGGGGGGTATCTTGCAAGATATAGGCCTGGGGTATATGCGAACGTTCAATCGAGGAAACGGGATGCAGACCGAAACCAAGCCCAGACTGATCAACCGTCTCAACCGGATCGAGGGCCAGGTGCGTGGCATCGCCCGCATGGTCGACGAGGACCGCTATTGCGTCGAGGTTCTGACCCAGCTCCAGGCGGTGCGGGCGGCTCTGCTGCGCGTCGAGAGCGAGGTGCTGAAGGACCACCTCGACCATTGTGTGATGGGCGCGATGACCGGCGACGATCCGGCCGACCGCAAGGCCAAGGCGGAAGAACTGATCACGCTGCTCGCCCGGGCCACCCGCTAGAGCGAAGGCAATCGTCGCGCCGGACCCGTCCGGCGGTGCGTGACGATCCGCGAAATGGTCCGATGCCTCCGCCTGCCGGGCCGGCGCAGGACCAGGGTCCCGGTTGCGATCCGGTCAATCGTCCGCCGTCGACAGGCACCGGCGGCGCGGCATTCGCCGGCAATCCAGGCCCGATCGGCTCCGGCCCAAACCGGCGCGGCGATCCGCAATGTCAGGAGAAAATGGCGCGCCCGGAACGATTCGAACGTCCGACCCTCAGATTCGTAGTCTGATGCTCTATCCAGCTGAGCTACGGGCGCGCAC
>NZ_CAXBHE010000012.1:0-46323 GCF_963975535.1 uncultured Brevundimonas sp.
CATCGTTTCGCCGATGCTGCCGATCTTCGTCGCCTGCTTTTCGATGTCCTTGCCGAGCTGATCCAGGCGGCGCTCAAGGCCGCGCTCCATGCCCTTGACATACGCGCCGATCAGCCCCAGCACAATGCCGATGAGCGCCAGCGCGACATCACGCCCGGTCAGAGATTCGGCAGATGCGTAGGCGACGGTTGACCATGCCAGCGGCAGCACGGCCAGCGGCAACGCCCATTGCCGAATCACAACCGCGCCTCAATCAACTTTCGCGCCCGCTCCGGGCTGATCTTGACACCAGCAGCCATGCCCGCCGCTGCGCTCTCAATCGACCGCCCGTGCTGCACGCTCACGGCATAGCCCCGCGCCTCGCGCCACTCTTTGAACCACTGCGCGTTGCTCAGGATCAGGTAACCCAGCCACATGAGCCGCCATTTGTCGCGCACATGCTGGCGCTCATGGGCAATCGTTGCGGCATCAGCCTGCGGGTGCGCCCAAACCCAAAACAGGGACGATCGGCCCATGACGCGCCCGCCGTTTTTGCCGCCCAAGTCTTTGCGACGGACAGGCACTTTTTCGGGCATAGGCGTCCACGACAGAAGATGAAGTAGCAGGAAGGGACCGAAAATAATCAGGAATGCAGTCATATCGGCTCCTCGGTGGTGACGATTTGCAGGCCAAGTCGCGACATCGCCTCGAATGCAGGCTCGCTGCTGATGTCTCCCTGCATTCGGATGGCTTCACAATCAGCCAACGTGGCTGTCAGCGTCAGCCCCTGTTGCACGGCCCCTTGTTCAGCCGCTGCGTGCGTTGCGCTTGCATCAGAAAGCAGGTTGATAAACGCAACCTGCATTGTCCCGCTGCTGATGTAATGCGTAGCTGGCTCGTTCCCGTCTGCTGAGAGCCCGGTGATATACATGCCATGACCACCAGGGGCGAGACATTCAGCAAGATTGCGAGCAGCATCAACGAGCGAGGCTGGGACAACAATCGTGACATGGGCATTCATGGCAAAACCACTCCCGCCTTGGCAGCCAAGTATGCTTCCAAGCTCTGCCGCTGGCCAACTGAAAGCTCGTCGGCAATCTGCACTAGGGCGTAAATACGCCCGGTGAGGAAATTTTGAGCCCCCCCAGTGCGAGACCCAATGGTCACGAACCTGCCCCCAGAATTTAAGGTGCCGGTAGGTGTTGTGGGGCCATTACTCACCCCATTGTTGAACACTTCAACAGTGGATGCGGATACTTGAGTTAGTACAACGTCTGTGTTGGCAACAGTGGCGGGGCCGGGGTCATTAAAGTCTTCCGTGCCTACAAAGCTAATACTCTCCGGGACAAGGCTCTGTGTTCTGAGATTTTGAGTCAGCCGAGAACCCCCCACGTATGAGTCGGAGTCCAGATACATCTGTAAGCCAACCCCAGTGTTTCGCCCTGAGATGCCCGCAGAGTGTTTCCCAGCCACAATTACGGGGTAGCTGGCTATTACAAGACTATCATCAACACCATCAAACTCAAGCCAATGCCTAGCCCCATCTGTACGATAGAGCTGCCTAGCCGTAGCTGTCGCCTGTGAGGCGTGGTTGCCATTGCCTGATTTATCCAGCGCCAAGCCCACTGGCTGGCCATCAGCAGTGACAGGCGTAGTGCCAGCACTGTCCTGAAACAGGGTGCTGAGGTCTGATGGGTCATACCATGCACCTTGCTCGCCGTTGGAAAATAGAATCAACGGGTTTACTTGCAAGGCCGCTGTATACAGCGTCTCCACATAATCCAACTGATTCGCCGTTAAGCTGGCCGCGCGAAAGAACCCCGACTGCACCTGCTTATTCACGTCCAATGCCGGATGCAGGAAATATCCATCCGCAGCGGCGTCGGGCAGGTTGTAGTAGGCGCGCAGCGGCAGCACGTCCACGGCATCGATGCCGAACGCTGCATATCGCGGCGATTCAGTGCTGCCGATCCGCAGCCAGCAGGCGGGCACCCAGGTTTCGGGCTGCGAGGATGCGTTCAGGTAGCGGCCAAAATCGGGGCCTGCCCGGTCGTTGCCGCCGAGGTAGGTGTACCCTGCGGGCAACGCGGGCAGTGACACACCTACGCCGAAGCCGGGCAGCCCGGCTGTGCCGATGTCGCTGGGGCCGATGGGGACTACCATTGCCACACCCGCACTTCGCCGCGTGCGCCTGCACCTGAGCCTCCGTCGTTGGTTGATCCGCCGCCACCGCCGCCGGGGGCTGTGCCAGCTACGCCGGGAACACCAGCCGAGCCATTACCGGCCCCACCTGAGCCGCCGTATTGAGACGCGCCGCCTGCGCCTTGGGTTGTGTTGCCGCTACCGCCGCCGCCAGCGCCCCCGTATACCGTTGGGCGACCTGCAGTATTTGAAAAACCAGCTGCCGAACCAAATTGATACGGAATACTGTTCGTTGTGGTCGCATCTGCGAGAGCACCGCCCGCGCCCCCGGGATTCCCCGCACTTGATGAGGTTCCTCCAAACCCACCTTTGGCAGTCAATAAAGCGCCAAATGTTGTATTGCCGCCAACATTTCCATCTGCTGCCACCCCATTCGCAATTGCCGCGCCACCGGCGCCGATAACAACAGAAATGGGCGACGAAACATCAGATGCACGAAACAACTGTCGCACGGACTGCCCGCCGCCACCGCCGCCAGAGCTGGTTGTGCTTGCGTTGTTTCGGCCCGATGCACCGCCGCCAATGCACTCAACTTGTATCCACGTCGCATTCGGGCTTTTAGAGAAATCACCCGATGCTGTGATGACGGTGTATTCGTCCTCAATGCCGACGCCCCATTCAACGCCATCTTCGGTAGCGTTGACCTTGAGGACACGCCCAGCCTGCCCCACCAACGACGGCAACCCCGCCGCACTCTGCACCGCAGCGGCGATGACTTCGTTTGAATCTTTGATGTCCTGAGATTCAGCCCGTGCAAGATCGGAGTTGACGGCGGCGACTTGGGCTGAGGCGCGGAAGTCGTCGGCGTCAGAGGCGCTGGTGGCAGCGGCGGTGGCGCTGTCTGAGGCTTCTCCGGCGGTGGTCTCGACGTAATCGGCAACCGTGTTTATGCCGTCAATGACATCCGGAAACTCCCCAAGGAAAGTGTCCATCCGGGGGCTAAAGTTCTCCGGGTCATTCCGGTTCGGTGCAGGGGTGGTGATCTGCGGTACTTGGGGTGCTGGCATTTGTGGTCGCTCCTAGAGTCCTTCAACCCGGATCGTCCCGTCGCTATACGCCGGGCCGGAGAATGTTTTTTCAAAGTCTTGATAGGCGCCGAAAACGATCAGCGAGTCGTAAAGCTCGCTGCCGATAAAGACGGCGGGTTGGTCGCGCTCGTTGTCCAAAATCCGGACGAATCGATCTATGGAAGCTGTCGGGCCGATGACCTCGAAATTCACGCGCTTGACCGATTGGCGGCGCACGAATGTGGTCCGCCCGAATGCGTCTGTTCTGCGAACGCCGAAGCGAACGGTCCCCACTGAGGTGCCGTTTAGGGTCAGGGCGATCTCACGAACAAAGCCAATCGACATCTCTGCACAAGCCGCATTGGTGGCTGTGATTTCAGCGTTGATGGTGGCCGCGCCGTAGGGCGGCAGGTTCAGAAACGCGAGGTCGAAACGCTGCTGGAATGGCTCGAAGCAGTAGGTGTAGAAGTCGACGACATTGCTGTTGTCGATAAGGCTCACGGTCTCGTCGAAAACCACGCCATCCGTTGGATCTTCCATCCAAACCCGGATCTCGCCGCCGCCACCCAGGCGGTTGAACACCACCGCATTGACGATTGATCCGGGCGTAATCGCCACGGTGATTTCGTCGGCGTTGGTGGTCTGATCCAGCGTCGATCCGTCGAACATGCGCCAGCGGTTGACCTTGCCCAACAGCCCCCAGGTTGGCGGGTCTGCGACGGCTCCGGCGGTTGGTTCGTCGGTCGTGCTGCTGACAAGCACCTGGTACAAGTCCAGCCCGACGCGTCGCTGTTCGCCAAGGTTGTGGGTGCCCGCTGACCATTCCGTTTCACTCAGCGGCACGCTGGACGTGAGCGCACTGACCTCTACGGGCGTGATGCTGACGATTTTCATTCGATCACCTGCATGGGCACGCCTTGGGTTTCCACGCGATCAAGCGTGTTGGCGCTGCGCGCCGTGTTCCGGGCGGTCTGGGTCATGACGTTATTGAGCGAAGCCACCTCGCGGCGCAGCGCCGCCACCTCGGCACGCAACGCAGGGTCACCACCACCACCCACCGCCGCCCCGATCTGCTGTTGGTTCCAGATCCGTGAAGGGCCGGTTGCCTCAAGCTCGGGGCCGTTTTCACCCACCACGCGCAAGCCGCCCGAATGCATGCCGCCACTGGCAAAGCCGGGCACCGATTCGGACAAGATCGCCCCGATGCTGCCCTCGATGCCGCGTAGCGCCGATAGCTGCTGCGAGGCCAGCGAGTTGGCGGTGTTGCCCTGTGATAGCAACTGCGCATGCTGCGCCCGCAATAGCTCCCCGCGCGCTGCATCAAGCTCCGCCTCGGCCTGAGCAACGCCCTGATTGGCGATGCGCAGTTGCTCGATTGCCGACACCGTGTTGTTGATGAGCCTGATCTGCTCATCGATCATCTCGATCTCGACCAGATGCTGTGCCTCGGCAACGGCCAATTCGCGGTCAGCGCGGGCCTGTGCGTAGATCAGGCTGCGTTCCAGCACATCAACGGTCCGTTCGTCCGCGCTCAGTTGTTTCTCGGCACGGCCGGCAAGCTGCGCAAGCGTTTCAGCCGTCAGCGATTGCGCCGTGGCCATCTCGATCTGCGACGCAAAATCGTCAGCCTCGAATTGCTGTGCCGCCGACACCGAGCGCTCAAGCCCCGGCGTAACGGACAAGCGCCCTGCCCCGATGCTTTGCAAGTTGCTCAGCGCCTGCGCACGCGAGAGCGACAGCCCGGCAACGCTGGACGCTGCACCGCTCAACAGGCCCACAAGCGCCTGCGATGCACTGGCAACGTCACGCGCACCAGCAATGCGGGCGTTGATCGATGCCGTCTCGGCTGCGAGTTGATCGCGGATGCCCTCTTGGATCACCGCAAACCGTGCGCGCTCGCCTTCGATCTGTTCGTTCAGCACCGCGACCTGAGCGTTGCGCTGTGCTTCCTGAGCTTGTTCCAAAGCCTGCTCGGCGCTGCTGACGCGGGATTGCGCTGCGGTGATAGCGTCGGCCATGGCCTGCTGGGCTGCGGCGGCTGTTTCAGCGGCGCGGGCGGCCAACAACGCCCCGACTTCCAACTCGCTCAGCCGGTTGACCAGTTCAATCAACCCAACGTCCTGCCCGGCCTCAGCACGTAGGTCGCGGAAGCGTTGCTCAAGCTGCGTCATCTCGGGGTCGAGCGAGGTCAGCACGGCGATCTGATCGAGCAAGCCGCGTGACTGCTGATAGCGTGCGGCGGCCAGTGCTAGTTCGGCTTGGCGGGCTTGTTCAGACGCGGCGGCTACCTGCTCCGCGTTGCGTGCAGCCTCATCCGCCCGCTGATCCAGTGTGTCGAAGAACTGCCCCAGCTGCGGCGCTGCGGCGAGTAGTACTTCGTAAGCACGGATGCCAGATTCGGTCGTCAGATCTAGCCCCTGCACGATACCCAGCAGATTTTCCCGGCTGTCGGTCAGCGCAACGCCGACTTCACCCAAGGCACCTGACAATACGGTCCTCAGATTTTCGAATTGCTGCTCCGATGTCAGCAACACCGATTGCAGAGACGACATTGAGCCGGACAACTGATCGCCAAACACCTGAGACAGACGCTCGGCCTGCTCGAAAAGAGCCACGCCCGACAAAGACGTGTTGAGGCCCATCAACCCGGCGTCCAGGCCCTGGGCCTGCGCAGTGATGCGTGCGAACGTGGTGGCGACCGTTTCACCCTCGCGCGAGAAGTCGCGGATACCGGGGACGATGCGTTCAGCAATCACGGTGGCGAGGTCATCAAACGCCAGTTGAGCGCCGTTCTCGTCGCGGAAGATGTCGCGTTGAATCGTCGCACTCAGGTCAAGCCCGGTGCCCGCAAGACGCGCCGCCTGCCCAGCTGTTTCGGCCAGCGAATCGAATGCGGCTTGGAATATCTCGGTGTTGAACTCTTCAGACCACGCGCGCCACTTGCGGCCACGAAAGCCGGAGCGCTTGCGGCTCTGCGTGACCCAGAGCATGGATTCGATCACGCCGTCCTCGACGGATAGCGTCAGCTCCTGCCCAACGGTTCTGAATTTGGTCCCGAAAGCTCCGCCGCCGGTGATGCGGTCAAGACCGCTGGCAACAAGTGACAACGGGTTAAGCACTGCAGCCGCGCCCTGGACGTTTTCGCCGACACGGCTGTTATCGACGGCCAGGCCGCGACCGACTGCAAATAGTCCAGCAGCCCCAGCCGCCCCAAGGGCCAGCATGCCCGGCGAAAGCGCAGTGAGGCTTGCGCTTAGATTAGTCAGCGATGAGGCCAGCGTCGGGAACGTGTTGCCGATGGCATCGATCAGCGGCAGCGTGCCGTTAAAGATCGCGGCCCCGATGCCGCCGCTCGTCCCGCCCAACAGGCCAGCGATGCCACCGCCACCCGTCAGAGATGAAAACGCCGCCCCGCCGATCTGGCCAATAGCGCTCTGAATGCCTGAAACGATGAAGCTGATTGTCGGGCGCAGCACCAGTGACTGGAACTGCGCCTTGAGTACGTCGATGAAATTGTCAGCAAAACTCTTGCCCGCCTCAAAGCCCCGCAGCAGGCCATCAGTGATGCCGCGATTCAGCTCATCACGCATACGCTGCGCAGCAGCTGCGGTTTCGTCTGCGGCGCGTTGGGCGGCAGTTGCGGCTTCTTCTTGGGCGCGCTTGTTGGCTTCGGCGGTTGCGGTAGCGGCGCGCGCGGCTTCATTCTGCGCATTGGCTAGGCCCTCGGTCACTTGTTGCTGCACCATCAACTGCCGCGTCAGCGCATCTGCCGCTTCAAACTCAGCGACAAACCGCGCTTCGGATTCGGTGCGGCCATCGCGCATCAGTTCGTTGATGCGGGTCTGAAAAGCGATCTGTTCTTGCAGGTCGGCTAGGCGGTCGGCTTCGGCGGTGGAGAGGTTGCCAATGGCGTCGGCTGCGGCAGTTGCGGCGGTTTCTGTCTCGCCAAGCACAATCGGCACCGGCTTGACCGCCTCATTCAGCCGACGGATGTCATTGGCGGTCTTCTCGATTGCGCCTGCGACGTTGTTCATCTCGACGGCGATCTGAGTGGCGCCGAAGGTGTCGCCCGCCGCTATCGCAGCTTGGCGTTGCGCTTCATAGATGCCCATCGCGTTGGCAAGCCGTTGAATTTGCGCCTGCGCCTCTTCCACGCCACGTAATTGGTCGGGTGCCAGCAATGGCCCGCCAGAACGTAAGCGTTCTGCCTCATCAGCCAATTCGCTGATTGATTTCTGAGGCGCTCCGGACAGCTCTCCAGCCGCATCACGTGCCCGGTTGAACCAAAGCACCAGAGCGGTCAGTCCAACGACCACGGCGCCGATAGGGCCGCCAACCAAAGCCAGCGCGCCACGGACGACGGCGATTCCGGCAGCGAGTGCCCTTGCGCCAAGGGTGGCCGCCGCAGTTGCGGCAGTAGCGCGCGCAGTGGCAGCTGCTTTCGCGGTCTGTGAGGCGGCAGTTGCGGCAGTGGCGCCAGCAAGCGCGGTTTCAGTGGTGGCCAACAGTCTGTTGGCTGATGCCAGTGATGCGCTTGCGGCAACCATGCGCTGAATCGTGGCGGCCCGGCCCTGTTCGGTAATCTGCGCTCGGAGTCGGACTTTCTCCAACTCAACCTCTGCCCGCACGGAAGCCACCACAGCGCGGACGCTGTTGACCTCTGCCGCCGCCTTGACCTCTGAGGCGCGGGCAGATGCAAGCGATGCGGCAGCGCTGGCGGCTTCTCTCTGGGCATTCTCAACAAGCGCGGCTGAGTGCGCGCGCGTCACTGCCGAAGCCTGCGCGAAGGCGACGCCCGATCCGATGACCGAAGAGGACAACCGCCCCAACCCTACCCCGGCCGCTGCCACCGTGACGACAGCCAGCGCGTTGATGACAAGGCCAAGGTTCTCGGCAAGCGCCGCCAGCGAGCCCCCCAACGCTGCCGAAACACCACGCGCTTGATCCGCTTCGCCGATGAATTTCAGAACCGCGTTGCTCACCTGCGTGAACCCGCGTTCAATCGTGATCGGCATGCGCGAGAATTCTTCCTCGACGGCCTGCGCCTGACTCTCAAGCGCTGCGATCATCCGTTGGACGGTGATTTCGCCGTCGTTGACTTGCTGACGCAGTGCGCCAATACCAATGCCCAAGCCATCGGCCAGCGCCTGCGCAAGCCGGGGGCTGTTTTCGATGACTGAGTTAAATTCCTCGGCCCGCAGCACGCCGCCCGCGAAGGCTTGCGTCAACTGCGTGATGGCGTTCGCCTGATTGGCGGCAGCCGTGCCCGACACCGCAAACGTCTGGTTGATCGTCTCGGTGATGGCGAGGATGCGGGCCTGTTCAATGCCGTACTCAGCCGTCGACCGGGTAATTCGGGCATACAGGTTCGTGGTGCTGGCCAGCGCCGTGCTGGTGCGCTGCGAGATGGCGAACACCTCAGCACTTGCCGCCGCGAACGCTTCCTGTCCGTTGGTCGCCAGACGAATTTGCGTCGTCATGTTGGCGTACTGATCGGCGATGCGAGACAGCGCCTGGATGCCTTGAATCGATGCAAAGGCGCCCACGAAGCCGACGACAGCATTGCGCACGCCGAAGAACGACCGCTCCAGCTTCGCGTTCTCACGCTCAAGCCGCTGCGTTGCGGTTTCGGTCTTGCGAGTGGTGCCAGACAGTCGGTCAAGGTCTCGCGTCGCAGTGCGGACGCTACTGGAGTCCGCGCGGAATCCAAGTTCAGCGATGTCCATTCATCTACCTCCCTTGGGTTCCGGTTGGGCTTGCTTTCTGTTGCTTGATTGCTCGTTGCTGACGGCATGCCGATAGGCGCTGTCCATCGCAATGAGCATCGATACTTCGTCGTTACTGACCGGCGTTCCGGTGAGCCGCGACCACGATTCAATCTCGCCCCATGACAGGGGCTCCGGCCCGCTGTGGCGCTGGTTTGATAGTTCGTGGAAGTGGTCCCAGACGTGCGTCACCACGTCCGGGATTTCAGGCTCATCAGGGGTCCGCGTCTTGAAGCGCTCGTTGCGCTCTCGGCGCGAAATCCCGTCTGATCCGAGGATCGAATACCGAACGTGGTGTTCGACGGCCTCGATCAGGGCTTCGGTCAGTTCTCCAAAAAACCCGCGATGTCGCCAAGGTCTGCGTCAACCTGATCGCTGACGATTGGGTTGCTCAAAACCTCGCGGACGTTTTCTTCGGTGAAATCGAGCTTCTTTCCGCCCCAGTTGGAGTCGCCGTTCCATTCCCAGCTCTCCACGCACGCGATGTGGATTTCGAGGGTCTGGTTCTCAAGCTGCTCCGACGTGACCTTGAATTTCCGGCTCGCCAAGCGCTTGTTCTGGATGTCGTGCTTCACTTTCTTGACCTTGCGGTCAGTTAGCGGGCGCAGGTTCAGGACAAGGCCGGTCGGCTCATCAGTGCCGGGGTGCAAAATCTTGAGCGGGCGGGTTGAAACAGGGGTGAAAGCTGCGGAAATATCCATTAGTTGATCCTCATCTGATCGATCCAAATGAATCCACCGGCCAGGGGGCGGATCAGGTCCCTTTTCGCCCTCATGAGGGCTAGGCCGACGGAAGGGGTGGCGTTAAGCCGAAACGGTCGCTTCGAGGAACTGATTCACGCCGACGGTAAACACCGATCGGATGAAGTCCTCATTGCCGCCGCCCGGATAGACCGGACCGGCAACCGGGCCGCGCAGGTAGTGCACGGCGCCGTTCGGCAGATCGAGCTTGAAGGCGTAAGAGTCGCGCACGGCTGGCTGGCCAGCAGCCTTGAAGGCGACCTGCCCGGCGTCCACCAGGTCAACGGCGCATTCGATCGTGAAGCTGCCGCCGTCGGTCTGGCCTTTGGCCTTGAGAGTCAACGCGCGTGCCAGCACGGGGTAATTCACCATGTTGGTTTCGTTGCCGTACTGGCCAATCGTTCCGACGTTGGCGATCTCGGTGTAGCTCAGCCCCTCGAACGCGGCTTCGTTGATGTCAACGTTCTGCGCGACGGTGGAGATTGAGACGGTTGCATTCAGGTAAGTAGTAGGGTCAGCCATTGGGGTTCCTCACGGGCATAAAAAAACCCGCTGAGAGCGGGCGAAAAAAAACCCGCCGAGGGGCGGGTTGCGGTTACCGGCTGAGCCGGATTGGTTAGAGCTTCTTGATCAGCTCGATTGCCTGTTCAGGGGTGAAGCCTTCTTTCAGGTAGGCGTCGTAATGGGCGCGTTTCAGCTTCGCGATCATGGTTGCGTTCTCGATCAGCGCGGGCAGCTTCCGGCGCAGTTCTTCGCCGGCGGCGAGTATCGCATCAGGCTTTGTCGGCAGTTGGTGAATCTTGTCTGTCATGCGTGCATCCTTCGGGCCGCCACTTTGCGGTAATCCCATCCTACATCGCGTGGCCTGGGCTGGCCGTGGAAACAAATGACGCGGGCCTTGCGGCGGTCGCCTTGAATCTTTGCCGACTGCGCCTCAACACCGAACCGATCAGCCTCGACGTGCGTCTGAATGAAGCCCTGATCGCCCCAGCATTGCCGGGTGGTGCAGCGGGCCATCCAACGCTCAGGCGCTTTTGAAAACTCGGCATACAGATGCGACATTCCGCCGCGCCACGCCATCACGCCGGAACCGATGCCCTCATTCGGGCGGTAGAAGTCAGGCAGCGCCGTGAATTGATCCCGAAACAGCGGCGCGATGTCACCGACGATGACGGTGTCAAGGTCCAAATACAGAACATGACCGCGAAACACGCTGGGCCGGAACAGTTCGATCTTTGACCACCAGCCCGGCCAGTCGTGACGCAGCGGAATCCGCTTGCATGGCACGGCGCAGTCCGACAGGCAAACCAGCCGGACGCCCGGTGAATGCTTCTCAAGGTCCGCTTTGATGCGCTCCACATAGTCGGCACCGTAATGACCGCCAGACCGCAATACCGTCGCTACGGTGTGCATTTTGCGATGACGTACTTTGTTTCGCCGGGTTTGATCTCGACGGAACCGAAATGCCGCTGCAATGCAGCAACCCACCAGTTCGTTGGCTTGACGGTCAGGTGCAGATGCTCCCCGATCCCCTTGCCCATGTGGCACTCAAACAGTGCGATCTGGAAGAAGGCGCATCGGGCCGTGCGAAGTGCGATGCCCTTCAGGCAGTCGCTCACATGCTCAGGCGGGATGTGCTCCATCACGTCGCAGCAAAACCCGTAGTCGAACGTGCCGAATGCGGGCATGTCCCACAGCGTGCCGATGACCTTCGGGCCGTCGAACTCGGTGATGGCATTCTCGGCAATGTCGAATGCAGTCACCCGCAAGCCATGATCGGCCAGCCACTGCGACGCCCGGCCAGTACCGGCGCCGTAGTCGCAAAGGGTCTGACCTTCCCGCATGCCCATCCAATCAAACGCGGTCGCCACCAGCCGGAAGCCGGGCGAGCGTTCGCGATATGCAGGCTGCGCCCACATCTTTTCGTACTTGGCGCGCTCTGCGTTCAAATGATCCATTCGGGCACCTTTGCGGGGTCAATTTTTGGGAAACAGGTGACGCGGCTCCATGGGCTCGCGTTCACCACTTCAATTCCAGCGCCCCGCAGTTGCGGCAATGCGCTCTCGAACAACATCGACAGATGCGCCAGGCTGCGCGTCATCTTCCCATCAATTCGCGGCTGATCATCGGCGTCCACTCCGCACAAGACAATCCGCTTCGGCCTCATGTGGTACGCCAGACCCAGCGCACCGTAGGCGCTGTTGCCGGTGTGGATCGCGCCGGGGTCTTCGCTCAGACCAAGTTTTGCCGACCATCTCCACCGCCACCATTCTGGACTCGATTTGTCCGCAGGTTCCGCTCCGCGATGCGACACCCGGCGAACATGCCCAGGCTCGCCACACGCGATGTATTTCACCGCCGGGCGTTGCCGATCGAACCGCTGGCGATTCTCTTCGCTCATGTCGAGGGTGAACCACAAGTCAGCGCGGGGCAGCCAATCGATGGCGCCGTTGACCGCGATGATTGGCGCCTTGATCCGATCAAAGTCCACAAGCCGCGCGCTTTGTCCATTGGCGACGATCAGCATTTCAAGGCCTCAACCATCGGCATCCGCTCGAAACATTCCAGCGCCGTCCCCGTCGTGGCATTGATGACGCTAACTCCCGCCTTTGCCATGTCATTCGCCAGCGGCTCGAAGTTGCGCCGCCATGCGTTGATGTGGCTCTCCGGCGCGCTGAGCATCCCTTCGTGCTCGCCGTGCCAGTGCCCGCCGTTCTTGCGGTGCATGTCGTAGCCCAGCAACACGATCCGTTTCGCGCCCATGTGCCAAGCCAGATTGATGGCCTGATACCCACCGTTGCCGCCGGTGTTGATGTGGCCGGGCTCAGTGCAAAGGCCAGCGCCCTGCCCTCTCTCGATTCGGTTGATGCCGTATCGCAATTGCGCGGCACTGCTCAGGGTCCATTTCTGACCGGCGAACGCCTCGGCTGCGGTGCCGTAACGTGCCCACCACTGAAAATCGCAGGCGTACAGCACGTGCGCCCATGGGATCAGCTCCCACGTGTTGTTGATGACCATCACGCGCCACGACCGGAACCGGCGAAGGTGCGCGACATCGGTGTAAATCATGCTCGGACCAGATGCGCAGATCACCCACCGATCACACTGCGGCAGTTCAGCGCGACCCGTGGGCGGCATAGGGGATCGTGATGGGCAGCTTCACCCGCGCCGGTTCTTCGATCACAGCCGAAACGTATGGCGGCCGGGACACATAGGCCGGGCCCAGCACGGTGCCGGTGTCGAAGTACGCGATCAGATCGCGCACAACGTCCATTGACGGATTAAGCCCGGCGCCGGGGCGGTTGCAGACCATCGCTTGGCAAAACCCGCGCAGGCTGATGACCTCGGACGCCTTCACGCCGTATTGGAGCGTCCGGTTCGGGAAATACTTGCACTCAATCCAGATGCCTTCGTCCGGCGGCTCGCCACCGGTGCCGGAGTAGATGACCGGGATCGCCGGGCTGTAACCGGCTGCGAACGTCCCCGCCAACGTTGCAAAGGCATCCCAAACCGCATCGTCGTTCATCGGATGCGCGCCTTGGCTTCTTGGGTGACCTTTGCCACCGTGGGCCGCCAGTTCTGCGCGGCGGATCGTAGAAAGCCGTCCTGCGCCTCACGTGCCCGCGCGTACTCAGCTGACCACCCGAAAAAAATCGTGTCGCCAAGCTGCGCCCGGCCAATAGTGAGGGTCACGCCATCGCCGAGAAAATCGAACGTCGCGCCCTCTTCAATCGGACGGCGCGGGCCGGTGGGCATGCCGGTCAATGATGCAGCACCGGAACCACGTAAAAACCCGGTATCGACGCGCATCTTCCCGCCCTTGGCAACCGGCGTTTGGGCTTCCTCAATCGTGCGTTGTACCGATTCGCGGAAAATGGCCAGGGCGCGCTTTCTGCACTTGAGCGCCCATGCGTCGGCAACCGCTGATGCTTGTTTGGCCATGTCAGGTTGCCTCCCCTATCCAGTCAACGCGGGTTTGCGACATGCAGCGGCACTGAATCACCTCGGCTGCACCGGCACCCAGTGACGTATCGCCGGGGAACATCAGCATCGCGCCGGATGGGCTGCGAAATGGCTCGCCCTGTTTCTGGCGCTGGCCATCCATGGCGATGTGCGTGTCACGGGTGCGGCCATCGCCGGACGTGCTCCACTCTTTCAGCACCGAGTCGGCCCGAAACAGACCTTCTTGGATGCCCTGCTCATAAACCTCATTCCGAGCCGCGTTGAACGCGCTCAGCGACTCAGTGCGGGCGATGGTCTCGCCGCGCAATGCCAACAGGCGATCCGAGTAACGCCCGACGATGCGATCAACGTCGGCAGCCTTCACCGGCTTCCCGGCATCAATCGCCCGTTGCACGATGCTGTCAAAGCGACGATCACGCCGGACGCGCTCAAAATACTGGCGCATCTGCTCCGGATCGCCGCTCAGCAACTGCGCCCTTGCGTTCACCACGTACTGCGCCTGTGGGCCACTCAGGCCGACGATGCCGCCCGACCTGCGGCCAGTCTGTCGGCTGATGCGCCCAACGATGTCAAGGGCCGTCTGGCGCGGATTGCGGCCTATCTCCGTGCCACGTGCCACTGCCGCCCGAATGCCGTCCCGTTGACCGGCCGCAATGTCCACCACCAAGCGGCTGGACTCAGTGCGCAGCCACGTTTCCGCCCGCGTGTTGCGGACATCAAAGCGGATCGCGGCACGGCCCAAACCACGGGGCGGACGCAACGAACCGGCCTCAATCGTTCCGCCGGTCACGTACACGCCCCGGATTGATTCGAGCAACTGCGACAAGTCCGCCTCGCTGAATTGCAGGGCGGTGATGACCCCGGCGATGTTGCCGACCGAGATCAGCGACTCCACCTCCGCAATGCTTGCCGCTCCGACCAAGCGCTGCACCTCGGCCAGATAGGCGCGGGCAACGGTTGGCTCTAGGCGCTCAAGCTCAGCAACCAACTGGCGCGCGGATTTGTTCACACCCGCGCGAGAAATTCGTAAAGCAGAACCGTGCCGCCGGGGTTCAGCGGCATCACCTCTGCGAAGTTGTACCGGGCGCCGTCGATCACGATCTTGTCTTTCGTGTCCGGGACAATTGCAATGGTGGTTGAGATCAGGCCCATCTTGTCGCCGACCTGAATCAGCGTTTCCGAGATCAGCGACAGCTTGTAACCGGCCTCTACGATCTGGCAGGGGTACGGGTCGTCAGTAATGACCGGCGCATGTGCCGGGCCTGTCTTGACCAAGCGAACGACGGTGGCGGCCTTTCCATAAGTGCTGATCAGGCGTTGCGCCGTGGCGTTCAGGCGGTCGTAGAAAGCGCTCATACCACCGTGATGCCGGGCAGTTCGTAGGGGCGAAACAGCAGCGGCGCAAGAAGCTCATCGATCACCGCAACAACGGGCCGGTTCGGCGTGCTGTTGGCACTGACCGCGCTTGATGCGTACTGCACCTCTACCGGCCCGACCTTTTCCTTCGTCACCTGCGAGGCTGCGACGTAATCAGGCGAAAGGCTGCCGGGCGTGGCCGCTTCACGCAGTGCTGCCTCATAGGCTGCGTGCTGCACTTCTTCGGGGATTTCGTCCGGCTCGATTTCAAGCCCTTCGTAGTCGGTCGCACCAGTGCGCGGCCATTCACGCGCCTGTGCCCGCCCGCCGGTCTTCACGCCCCGGAACATGGACTGCCAACGCCCGGACATCAGGCGCCAGCGGTAACGGCCGTCCACGTAATCCGACCCACGAACGAGTGCGGCGGTCTTGGCAGGTTCCGTCAGCGCCGCCCACGCGGCATTGGCCCGCGCGAGATGGTAAGCATCAGCCCCAGCAAGATCGCCGTACACGATCAGGCTTCCGGTTCTTCTTCATCCGCCTCGGCCAATGCGGCCTTAAGGCTTTCCAGCGAACTGCGTCGGTCTTTCTTGATGCCGCGCTCGGCCAGGGCGGCGAGAATCGCGCCCTTGTCGTCATCCACGGCAGCCTTGGGGGCAGCGACGGGGGCGGCTTCGGCCTCGACGATCAGAATGCGGGCCTTGACCCACGCGGCGACGACCTTGTTGTCCTTGACCGCGTTCCAGTTGTGCACGGACGTTTTCACGCCGGGATCAAGAACCGTCCCGCCGGGCAGACCCAGCGGCGACTTGTGATTGTTGGTGATGATGGCCATGTTCGATCCTTGTAAATGAAAAGCCCCGGAAAACCGGGGCTCTGAACTATATGAATTGTCCGTAGTGTTTCAACTCAGCCTCCCTTCGCGCCGCGATGGCCTCCGGAAGGGTGGCAAAACACCCCAAATGAATCACTCGCTTTTCAACAGAAATACGGGCAAACCACCCATTCGCTCTGTTTTTATGGACTCCACGATGACCGCTTCTGCTCTTGCGGAACGTTCGAGTATTGAGGTTGTTTTGAGCCCTTGAAGCAATTCGCAGATTCGTCCATCGGTTGTCATTTCGAATGCGATTCTTATGATCGACATCCATGTCAGATGGCGGCCATTCTCCGGTCATAAGCAACCACGCCAGATGATGGGCGCGATATTGCCGTCCGAACAAAATGATTATTTTGTAGCCGTCTTTGAGAGTTCCAGCCTCATCGCCATGAAAACGTCCGCCGCCAAAGCACATGACGCGGACTTTCCAGCGAAAAATGCCGGTCTCCGGATCATAGTCGAGACGGTTTCTGACCTCTTCTGCGGTGAAACACCGCCGCTCGCGAAGAGTTTCCTTTGGAGTAAACTCCGACTTGCCCATAGCAACCCCCAACGGTTGTTGTGTGGAAGAGGGCCCGGGGTGTTGACGCACCCCGGGCCTTCGTCTTTCTACCTCAGATGCTATACGCCGTCAACGTAGGCGACTTCCTTCGGGAGACGAACGTCGAGGCCACCCAGGCGCATCACGCCCGGAACGTCCCAACGCAGCGGACCCGACTGGTACACCGGCAGGAACCGGTGCGGCATCGGCATGTGCAGCTTAAGCACCTGCGGATCGTTGCGATACGCAATCATTCGCGGAACGCTAGAAACCCCAGCCGCATCCAGCCCACGCAGACCACGAATGGTCAGCGGGCGGCCGGTCATTGCCGTGTACACGTTGTTGCGGATGAAGAAGCTCAGCACCGTCTCGTCGCTGTCCGTGGTCATGCGCCGGGTGGCGATGACTTGGAACTTCAGCCACGGCAGGAGCAGCGTGTCGGCCATTGCAACCGTGTTCGTGCCGTTGAACACATTCAGGATCGCGCTGTTCATGTCCTCGACCATCTGGTCAGGCGTGGCGCTTCCGGGGGCGCCAACAACGCCCCAGTTGCCGGTGGCAGCAGCGCCAGCCGTCACGCCCTGCGCATCGAACAGGCCGGTGAAGCCCTTCGAGGCATCGCCCAACAGCGCAACGCGGTCGACCATTTCTTCGGCGGCACGACGTGCGGCCATGGCGTCTTCGTTGGCTAGGTTGATGCCGAGCAACTGCGCACGGCCCACTTCTTCCCAGCCCCAGCCGTAGCCGATGCCAGCGGTGTGCACCGGGGTTTCAAACTTCGACCGGGTGGTGCCCGCTTTCGGGATGTCGTCGGAATTGCCATTGATCCAGTCAGCCGCACCGTGGCGGTCAGAGCTGAAATAGGTCACCGAGCTGGCGAACTCCGAACCGGAGGTGTCAACCGGGATCAGGCCCCGGTACTGAATGTCCGGGTAGCGGGTTGCGTAAACGCCCGGCTCGATGATCGAGGTTTGGGCGATGACGAATCCGAGCGCGGACTGTGCATCAAAAAGAGGATTGCTCATGGTATTGGCTCCTTAAGCCAGACGCACAACGGCAAGGCCGGTGGCAGATGCGGAGGTGTCCCAACGGGCGCCAGGGATTTGCACCGCCGAGTTGGCGTTGCTGTCCTGGAAGTCGCCGTTGGACGGGCGGACGAAAACGCCGTCGCCTGCGGTGCAGCCGCTTGCGCAGACGACCCAGACGTCACGGCCACTGCCCACGGGGGCGATGCGGGCCGATTCGCCGATGCCGAACGAATCAACCGTCCGGGCGGTGACTTGGCCGTCAACGACCGTCATGCCGGCCGCCGATCGATCCAGCAAGGTGATGCCCACGAACGTGGTGTCACCGGAGCCGAAGGCTTCGACGCCCTTGTCGGTCGCGCCCTGGGTGACGGCACGGCCGAAGCCGATGACTGCCGTTTCCACGGTGCGGGAGATGATCGGGCCATTGATCATCGTGGCGGGCATACCCGCTACGGCGACGGCCTGGGTTTCGGGGTAGTTGGTTTGGATAGCCATTACTGGTTACCTCCCTTGTTGGGTTCGTTCAGGGCGGCGACAGAAGCCGCATACCCGTTGTCGTTGGCGGTCTTTCGGTCAACGCCCTTGATCAGCACCTTGCGCACGGGATCGGATGCAGCGTCTTCAGCGAGGATGTCGAAGCGCGCATCGATGTACGCCGCCGTCTTGTCCTTGATCGCCGCGTCGCCGCACTTGGCAGCCACAGCGGCCTTGCGGATGTCTGCATCCGACTTGCCGGTGTAGTCCTGATCTGCGATGCCCTTGGCGGTTGCGATCAGGTCAGCGCGGGCCTGAACGCGGGCGTCCAGATCGGCATCACTGAGCACCTTGCCTTTCAGGCTGTCGATCTCGGCATCACGCTTTGCGAGGTCGGCATCCTTGGCGGCAATGGCCTTGGCGTGGGTGTCTTCCAGCGATTGACGCGCAACTTCGGCGTCCTTCATCTGGCTCTGTAGCTTGGCGATTGCCTGGGCACCGGCATCGGTCGTTTCAACCGACAGTCCGTCAACCAGGATCGTCCGGGTCTTGCTGTCACTCATGGGGTTCTCCTTGGGAGATTGGATGTCGGCGCGATCCGGTTCACCGGGGGCGCGCCAATCCCCGATGCGTGTGCTACCCGCCCTGCCTTTACTGACAAGGGCGATGTGATTGATGCGGATGTCCCGCTGTACTGCGTCATACGTCTCGCCTTCGGGCGATTCGCCGGAATCGAAAACGATCTCCGCGAGGTAGCCCATGGAAAGCTCGCGCTTGCCCTTTTCGTAATCGCTGATCGCCCCGGCATCCATCAGGATCAGCGGCACGCGAACGTGATCGCCGTCTCGAACGATGTCGTCACCGATCTGCCCGATGGAATCCTTTTTCCACGTGTCAGCGGTCACGAATGCCGCCGGGTGGTCGTTGGTTGCGGGCTTGTGGGCGTAGCTGGCAAGGCTGTCGCGTGCGAACACCTCACCCTCTGGCCGATACACGCGCACAACAGGCATATCGGGGCGGCCAAGCTCACGCCCGGCGTACTCCTGAATACCCGTGCGGGCTGCGCGAACGTCCGCGACCAGATAGCCGTCCACAGTTCGGCGGACGCCTGTCGCAGTGACGGCGTCATTGAATTTCTGCATGGTCTATTCCTCCGGGGTTACTTCAGCCGGATCGGTTTCGTCTTCGTCCAGCTCTGCGCCGAACTCCGCAATCGCCGCCTCAAGGCCAGGCGCAACGCCAAGCTCGGTCAGCATGTTGACGGCCGTCCGGCTCATCGCGTCGTCGGGGATCAGGGCAGTCTCACGAAGCGTCTTGATCGTCTCGGCAGTTGCCTTGCCGATGTCGGCACGTTCCTTCGCCGTGGTCTGCCACAGGCTCGCCCACTCGTAATACAGGTCATCGGGGCGCGACCCGAGCGCGGAGCGGATCAGGCATTCATCGAGAATCTGCATTGATGGCTGCAACACCAGTTCTTGCATGCTCTGGATGCGGTCGTAGTAGTTGCGCAGGTCCGATTCACCCGTGGCACTCATGCCGCCGGGCGATTGCCCGAGTAGCCGCGTCATCGGGATGTCGGCAGCGCCGGATACGATCTGCAAAAAGGTATTCAGCACGTCCGGCAATGTCGCGAAGGTGGCGCTTTTCTGCTGATAGTCCTCTTCCGAGTCGATCAGAAGCGCGCCGTTGATGCCCTTGGCCATGGCTGCGAGCGTTGCGCGCTCCACCACAAGACGCCGGTATTCCGGATCGGCCATGCCTTCCATGAACCGGGGAATCTTGATCACGTCAATCTTCGCTTCAAACACCAGTGAGGCGATGTTGGCGCCCGTGGCATCGGCGTTCTTGACGGCATCGATGCAGGCGTGAAGCACTGAATCGCCCCACCCATAATCGAAGCCCGTAACCAATTCGGGGTCAGGCTGCGGGTTGCCGATGAATCGCACGATGCGAGACGGGTGGATCTGTTGATTGCCACCGCTGCCCGAGACATCGTAAGCGCGCGGCAGGTTGTAGAACTCCGACAGCGGGTCGGTCTCAAGCTCTTTCGGGTTCAGCACGCGGCGGCTCAGAACGGTGAGATAACGCACCCCCCCAGCCTTGACCGTTTGCGGGTTCAGCGGCTTCGAGGGGTCAGCATCGTTGGTCCCGATGTACAGCCCGGCGCCACCGTAAAGACGGCCCCGCGTCCACGCTTCGAGAACCTTTGCCTTCAAGCCCAGCCGCTTTTCCTCGGCTTCGATCTTCGTGATGTCGGCGGACTTAGCCTGCCAGTTGCGCCACTTGCGGCACGCATCAAGGGCCGGGATGTCCACGATCTTCTTCGGCAGCCATGCCGAGCGGTACATGTTCGACAACTGGTCGTCGTTCGTGCACGGCGCGGTGTAGAACGTGCCCGATGCCTTGTCGCGCTCAGTGCCCAGATTGGCAACCAAGTTCTTGAGGCTGTCGTTGTTCTGGACGGTCGTCATGCGACGTTGGCCAGGTTGTAGCTGCTGCCAGACAACAGGGCAGCAAACGCCCCCGAAAGCGCGTCCACCTGGTCATCATGGGCTGCGTTCGGAAACATACTCACCTCGTCTAAAAACGCTTCGTTCCAACTGCCGCGAACGAGCTTGATATTCCCCGCTTCGGCCTGGGCCGATACCGGGGTTGCGCGCACTTCTTTCGATCCGGTCTCGCGTTCGGCTCGGGCATTCCAACCGGCCAACAGGCGCACCAGATACGACGCGTAGCTTTTGCCAGCGCTGCCGGGGTCTTCCGGCAACACAATCGGGACTGACTTGCCGTCTTGCAAGGCGGTCGCCTTGATCGTGCGCTCCACGCCTGCCGCCGCCTCTCTGATGCGCGTCACGGCCTCGACGTAATAGATTCCGGCCTGTTCGCTCAGCAGCAGGCCCACGGTCCAATCAGGATCGCCGGTGCCCTTTGCCTCGGTTCCGGCCAAGTCCCAGCGGCGCACCTTGCGGCGACTTGCCGGGGCTGCGTCGACAATCTCGAACCACGCCCGCTTGAACAGGCCACCTTCGCGCGGTGCCGGGCGCTGTTGCATCTGCCCGGCCCATGCGTAGCTGCCCATCACCTTCTTGTCGCGCTCAATCACAGCGGGCGGGAAGCGCTCGGGAAACAGCAGCTCGCCGTCGTTTGTGCGCGGGTCCGTGAACCCTATGCTGGTCTTGCAGCGCCGATCCGGCTCGAACTCCATGGGGAGCACAAGGGCGTCATAGCCCAAACCTTTAGCCTCGATCACTCCGATGACATCGCGTTCATGCAACCGCTGCATGATGCAGACGATGGCGGACTTGTCCGGGTTGTTCAGACGAGTCGGAACGGCCTCAAGGAACGTGGTGTTCACCGTTTCCCGCTTCGCCTCGCTTGCTGCGTCGTCAACCGATAACGGGTCATCGATCACGATGCTGTCACCGCGTGAGCCGGTCAGGCTGCCGAATGGCATGGCCTGCCGAAAGCCCGTCGCGGTGTTCTCGAATTTCTTTTTCTCGTTCTGGTCGCCGGTCAGCTTGACCTCTGGCCAAAGCGAGCGATACCAGTCCGACTCAATCAAGCGCCTGCAACGCAGGTTGTCGCGGATCGCCAGTCCTTCGGCGTGCGACGTGGCGATGATCCGCTTGTGCGCCTGACCCTTCGGCCCCCACTGCCACGCTGGCCAGAACACCGACGCCATCAATGACTTCATGCTTCCGGGCGGCACCGCGATATACAGTCGCGTGATCTGCCCGTCGGTCACCGCCTCAAGATGCTCTGCTACCGCGTCAATGTGCCAGCCATGAACGTACGGCTGACCGGGTTCGATCACGTGCCACGCTTGCTGAACGAAGGTCGCAAGCGAGCGCTTACACGCCTCACGCTCGATTGCCAGCCAATCAGCCGGGGTCAGTTTCAGCGCGGCGGGCACGTAATAGCTCGGCAATCGTGCCGTTGGAGAGTTTCGAGGTATCGATGGTGGCCACGGCAACCGCGCCACTGTGGTGATGATTCAGGCTCTCAACATGCACACCGGCAGCCTTGCCGCGTGCCACCTCGGCAGCGATAGCGGCGCTGATCTGCTTTTCATCAATCGCCAGATCGCGCAGCATCTTGAGGTCTTCAAGGTGCCCGCGAAGCGTTACCTGGGCGGCTTCCGCCATCGGCTTGCGTAGGTCGGCCACCCTTTGCGACACCTTAGCGTCGGCCATCAGCTTGCTTGCGTTCACATTCACGCTGGAAGGCTTCATGCTCTTCACGGTGTATGCGTGCCGGTATGCGTCGGACTGATTCATTCCGGACGCTACTGCTTGGGCGAACTTCTCTTGTTTCGGCGTGAGAGCCATAACGCGCCCTCATTAAGCCGGACGTGAGATGGCCCGCTCTGGGCTCCATCCGCGCCGCAGGCGTCTGGTTATTAACCTTCGGCTGATCCCAACTTGGTCCGCCCAGTCAGCCGCGAACATCTTCTTGCCGCCAATTTCTAGCGGCACGGCCTTCCTGGTATTGCGAGACTGCTGTTTCGACGTCGCCCATCGGCAATTGCCGGGCGCATAACCCAGAGTTGGGTCTATTCTGTCAATCGAATGAGCGGGGCTTGGGCGCTCTCCCATGTCAGCGAGAAACGACTCGAAGGATTCCTCCCACCTCGGACAGACCTTGACCCCAATCGCTCCGTACCACCTGAAAGAAAGGTTTCTCTTGTTGTTGCACCTTTGCTTCATGTTGTGCCACGAGCTGTAGGTTATTGAGCCGCGCTTACCGTGCTTTGTTGATCTCTTGTTTTCCGCCTCCTTTATGAGGCAGCCGCAGGACCTTGAACCGGTGGGTGTTAGCTGTCCTTGAGAGAACTCTCGCTCAACGCCGCATTCACATCTGCAGAGCCAGATTGTTCTTTGGTACGTCGGGTACTTACGCACTCCGATCCGCTCCAATACCTCTAGTCGTCCGAACTTCTGGCCAACAAGATTCTTGGTCATTGAGATTCCCGAGAGTTGTGCCGACCACCGCCGGCAGGGCCAATAGATGCCCCGCATACACGGGGCCTCCCTCGCTATCGACTGAGCGATGCTGGACGGGGAGAAGGGTGAAGTGGGTCGCCGGTTACAGCGTCCGGCGCGCTTGCTGCGTTGCAGCGGCTTACAGCGCTGGTGGTCATCTGCGGGTTACTGGTCCCGCGACCTGATGCCACTCAGGTCAGTTCATGCCCTTCGGTCGGCTGGCGAGCCGCTTTCGTTTGAGGGACCGGCCCCGTTAGCCTGGAACGGAGCAACCGCATGATGTTGGCGCAGGACCGTGGAATCGAACCTGGTCAGCGATCCAGATATTCGATTGCTCGTCTCAGGGCGTCGGTGCTATCAGAAAGAAAGCCGATTGCCGAATTGCATTTCGCACAAAGCAACCCGCGAACCCTCCCGCTCTTATGACAGTGATCTACGCATGTCCTGCGACCCTCAAACGAGGCCAGGCAGATCGCGCAACTCCCGTTCTGAGCTTCGAGAAACTTCCGGTGCTGCTCCGCATTGATGCCGTATTGGCTTCTCAACCGGCCATCAAGGGAGCGATTTCTTGCGGCACTGGCCATATAGCGAGAGGTGTTTGCCCTGTAGTGCCGCCGGTTGTACTCGGCCTTACACGCCTTGCAAGACGACTGGAGCCCTTTGCGCGCGTGAGCGTAGAACGCGCTTGCCGGCTTTTCATCGCCGCACGTCCCGCAAACCTTCATTCCTGCCTCCTTGGAGACCCGGCCGAGACCATCTCGCGTCCCACATTGGAAGCAGGGGCCGGAGTTGAACCGGCGCGCTGGCCTGAGACGTTGCGGCCATTTCCTGCCGCCTCGGGAATCCTCAGGTTTCCGGCTCTGCCACTGAGCTACCCTGCTGTGAATGAAAGCGGGCCGGATCGCCAATCCGGCTGCGCGGTGCTGTGCTACGCCTTCGACACACGATCTAATCGGTCATGACTCCGCGTCGATCCGCGACTTCCGAGTGCCTGTGCTACAGGCTTCCGCTTTCAAGCGATGCCGTCCGGGGCCTCGCGCTACGCACTTGGCTGGTGCCGCATCCTTCAAAGCTCTCGGCTGTCCGAGAATCAAAAACCGTCGTACCCGTCAGTCGCCACGGGCGCCCTTGGTGGCTTCTTCGACGCTATCCGCTGCGTCAACAGCAGCATCAGCCATGGGCTTGGTCACGGTGCGGGTCATGTCCGCCGCGATCTTCACTGGCGCAATGGCGATCTTCGCCACGTCTTCGACAATTCCGAGAATTGATCCGAGCATTTCAGGTCCTCCAACGCAAAAAGCCCGCTGGTCGGCGGGCTCTTTAGTCAACTTCTGCACTATGCGCTTTCTTATACGCACTAATTCCGCGATTGTCAAATGTCCCTGATTCGACGCCCGTACGTCTCCATCATGGCGCGGTCATACGTCGTCATGGCGTAGTGGCGGACGGCTTCGCGGAGCGTGCCCAGCGCTCGGTCGTGGAGGATGCTCACCAAGTCTCGGTCGGCCCGCGCCTTGTCGGCGATCTCCTGCAACGACATCATGCGGATGAAGCGCGCACGGATGATGTCGCGGGCCTGTTGATGCAACTCCATCACGCGGGCATCGATGGTGCGATAGAGCCCCTGCCCGTCCTCATCGGCCTTGATCAGCTCGGCGAGCATCGGGTCAGAGTGCGTTCCCGGTGAGCGAACATAACGCTCCTGTTGTTCGACGCTGCCACCGCTGCCGAGGCCTGGACGCTTGACCCGTGCCCAGCCGCCCCAGTCGCGCATGATCTCGGTGAACACATCGTTGCGCTTGAACCGTGCGCGCACGTTCCGCATCTCGATTGGCATCATCGTCGCAGCGTTCAAATTTTCTCTCCCGGTCGTGCCGCCATCACTGTCGCAACCCTCGCCTCTCCATCTCCGCGACGATCTCGGCTCTGATTCGATTGGCCGCATCGGCTTGCGGGCTGCCCGGCCTGGGTGGGCGCTGGTTGAACAGGCGCGCTTTCAGCTTCCGGTCTGATTCGACTTTGAGGTTCATGCAGCCTCCATGCTCAGATACCGCGTGATCGATTCCGCCGCCTCATCCCAGCCTTTGGCCACGACCGTGGCGTAACCCTGCCCAGCGAGCCGTGAGAGCCATTCGCGCTGCTCGGGTGACGTAGTGCTGCCCTTGCGCCGCTTAAGCTCCACAAAGAGCCCGTGGGAGCCGCCACGGGGCACGGGGAGGCAAAGATCAGGAACGCCGGGTTTCACACCTTCGGCTTTGAGCCGCCCGGCAGTGGCTTTGCTCCGATGGCCACCGTTTGGCACCGCGAACAACAGCGCCAGTTCGGGATACGCGGCCTTTGACGCAGCGGCCCAACGCATCAGGGCCACTTGCTCGACGTGTTCGGTTGGGCAGGTCATGCGTAGATGCTCCCGGCCTGCCCACGCTCATTGCTGTCTGTGCAATCAAGCCGGTGGTCGCTAGCCTTCGGGCAGCGCTTGCAACCGCAAGTGCCGCACAAGATCATCTTCGTCGCGGATAGCGGCGCAAAGAAGCCACCAAATGAGGCGCCCTTGCGTTGCTCATCAATGCACCGATGGCACTCGCATTGATCGCTTCCGTCTGTGATTCCTCGAAGGCTCATCCCACCACCTCAATCTTGCCCCGGCACACACCATCGTCATCGCGCATGTGCGTCGCAAACGACACGACCCGGTAGTCCGGCACCTGATCGATTTCAATCGTCCGATACCGGGCGCAGCTTTCGCGCTCATCACAGATCGGGTCGGACGGCCCCAGTCCGATGCGACCGGCGCAGCGGCTCACGTCTAGGGATAGGGGGGTCATGCCGCCACCCCGATCAACCGATTCTGTTCGGCCAGCAGCTCGTCATCGGTGCCCCAATGCGCCCGGAATGGCTTCGCGCCACGCGCGAGGCTCGGCCCCATTGCAAGCTCTGCCATCTGCACCGGCAGAATCGAAACGCCGCGGTGATGCCATGGGCAAAGGCCGATGGTGTAGTCATGCCCACGGCGGCGGCCACAGTCGGTGATGTGATGGATCTCTGGCGGCTCATATACGTACAGCGTTTTGAGGCAGCAGATGCAACCGATTTCCTTGATCCGCTCGAAGCGGGCCTGTTGGGCCTTCGTGGCCTTGCCGGTGCTGTTGTGTAGGGTCATGCCGCCCGCTCCTGTTCAGCCTGCATCAGCGACTGAAACTCAGGGTCGGACCACACAACGCCACGGTCATTGCCGAACGCATACATGAGGTCGATCAAGTCGCCCATCTCCGCAATCGTCATCTTGCTGGTGCGCTGCCCGAGAATGACGAAGCCGCCATCGATTCCCATGGCGACGCGCTGGTGACGTTTCAGGCCAGCCGACAGCACATGCTTCCAGTCATCCGGCGTGAGGCGCTGCATGCGGCCGTCAACCGGCCATTCCACCTGCCGGGCGATGTCGCCCAACATGGCCCACATTCGTCGGTTTTGGACCGCGCTCCGCGTGTCCCGGTGCGCCTTGAGCGTGATGTCCTGCGGCCCCTGCGTCTCGACGGCCTCCATGATCTGGCGCCAGACGCGGGCGAGGCTTTCGCGGGTTGCTGTGAGGGTGGTCATGCGGCCACCTCGGCGAATAGGGGCATCGTCGCGGCCGCGATACGTGCCTTGGCGATCTCCGCGTATTCAGCGTCGCGCTCGATGCCGACGAACCCAAAGCCTTCAATCACCGCAGCTTTCCCAGTGCTGCCGCTGCCCATAAACGGATCGAGCACCGCGCCGCCCGGTGGGGTCACCAGACGGCAGAGGTAGCGCATCAGGTCGGTAGGCTTCACGGTAGGGTGGGTGTTTCGCCGTGGACCGCTTTCTGCACTCGGCGGCCTTTCGCCACGAGCCACACGGTAATCCTGATCCGTCCACTTGTTCCCGTTTGGGCGATGCACTGCGTCAAGATGCTCCAGCCCTTCTTCCCGATCCTGCTTGCTGGCCTTGGCGCAGTAGAAGAAACGGGCGGCTGAGCCGCCGTTGTCTGCATGGCCAGCACCAACAAACGCACCACCCTTGCCGAACACGTTGGCGCCACTGGAGCCGAGCGAGGTGTTGTTATTGCGCGGCGCACCACTCGAAGCCCCCGTCACAGGAAACGCCGCCAGAACCTCGTCGCTGCCGTCATGGATCAGGTTGGCGGGCCAGCGGCCAGCGTCGATATTTTCGATAGCGTGTCCGGTTCGCGCCCACGAGCCGCTTCGATCTTCTGTCCCGTCCGGGTTCTTTGGATATTCGGCTTGCCCTGACCGCTTCGTCGCCCCTTCCGTGCCTACCCGGCACCCATCAACATTGATCGCCCCGGTGCCATACTCCAGCACGTTCGCTGCTACCGTGCCGATGAGAGGCTTGCGGGCGACGGTGATCGGTTCTAGCGCGGGCTTCAGCGCGGTCCCGCCCCACTCGCCGTTGTGCGACTTTGGGAATCCGGAGCCATAGACCCACGCGATCATGTCCCGAATCTCGAAACCGGCGTCCTCGATGCGAACTGCCATGCGGTGTTGCGTGCGCGTGCCAGCGAACGCCAGCAGGTGGCCGCCCGGTTTCAGCACGCGCAAGCACTCGGCCCATATCTCAGTGCTCGGCACGTCGTAGTCCCACTTCTTGCCCATGAACGAAAGGCCGTATGGAGGATCGGTCACCACTGCGTCGGCGCTGCAATCCGGCAGATCACGCATTGCTGTCAAGCAATCGCCAGTGATGATTCGCACGCTCATGCCGTCACCGCCATCACTTCCACCTCGCTCACAATCCGCTCAAGCTCTTTCACCAGCTTGGCGTGATCCATCGTTTCGTCGTGGCGCTGAATTGCCCGCATAAACAGCCGCATGCCCTGTCGGCATTGAACGCTGGTGAGGCCGTCAACGAGGTCATCGGCGCTCATGTGAAAGCCTCCTGGTCATGCCATGACGGGCTTCCATCCGCGTATTCCGGCAAGGTCGGCGGCCTGTCGAAATAGCGGTACGTCTGCCACTCGAACCAAAGCGAGATGAAGGGCTCCTCGTCTCCGTTGCGCTGCTTCACACAGCCCAACATGCAGTCGGGCCTAACGATCAGGTCTTGCGTCAATCGTCCGGCCTTTCGCACGTCCGCTTCTTTTGGCTTGTTGCGCCAGACGATGACGGCGGTATCCACCATGTCCACAATACCGCCGGAACCTTTGATGTCGCCCTTCTCGGGCAGTTGGCTCTCGCCCTTCTCGGTCTTGCGGACGTGGTGCACCAGGGCAACGTGCGTGTTTTCGGTGCGCGAGAAGTCCGACAGACGATCCACGAACGATTGCTGTCCGGCGTAGTCGTCGTCCTTGATGCCCAGCTTGGAAAGGTTGTCGATCACGAACAATTCCACGCCGTAGCGCTTCACGGCGTAACGCATGGTTTCGATCAGCGTGTCGGCTTTGTCCTTCGTGCCGGGGTCGAACACCCAAAGCGAATCGCGCCAACTTTGCGAGAGCATCCGGGACTGACCCTCGGTCGGCTCGCGACGGCCAATGGCCTGAATGTGCAACCGACGCAACAGCTTGGGCGGCGTGAACTCCAAGCTGGCAATGCAAGCCCGGTGGCCCATCTTTACAGCGCTGACGGCAATCATCCCGACAACTTGCGACTTCCCGTGGCCGTTGATTCCAGCCCAAAGACTGGTTTCGCCGGGCCGCAACACAAGCGATTGAGCCTTGCCGCTCCACGGCAGCCGAATGCCCGCCTCTGGCCCCGTTTTGCTCAGTTCGGCCCACACCGCATCGGCGTAGTCCGCCGCGCTTTTCAGGTTCTCAGGGTCAAGGCTTCTCGCGCTGTCAACGGCCCGCCGCATCTCATCAGCGGGGATGCCATCGATCAGGCACTGGTTCGCGTCCTTGCGCGGCAGTACGGCCACGCGGACACGTTCGCGGCCAAGACGCTTGGCGATTTCTTCGGTGGCCTGGGCGCCCGCTGCATCGCTGTCGAGCGCCAAAACGATCTCATCGAAACAGGCCAGCCGGTCGAACTCGTTATCGATCCACTGTTGCTTGCCCTTGTCGCCGCCACCGAACGGAACCGATAGCGCGGGCATGCCGTAATCCCACATTGCCAACGCATCGAACTCGCCTTCCACCAGAATCACCCGGCGCTGTCCGGGGTCGATCACCTGCCAGCCGAACAGGCAAGGCTCGCAATCGGCATCGGTCCAGAATTTCTTTTCCGGAATGGCCCGGTACTTCGCCGCGATCAAGTCCCCGTCACGAAGATACGGGAACATCAGCGCGCCCTTTTTGAATGCCAGCTTGTACGCCGCCATGGCCGCGTCGCTGATCTTTCGCACTGAGCGAACCCACTCGGCACCCTGCGGCGGCAGCGAGCTAACGCCCTCCTTGGCGGGCTTGCTGAATCGGCGCTTTGGGGCTTCGACCTTCGGCTGTTTGATGCCAAGCCAATCCATCGCTTCGCGGCAAGCGGTCGGCAAATCGACGTTCTGCGTCTGCATCCACAAGCCGATCATGTCGCCGCTTTCGCCGGTTGCGAAGTCGGACCACACGCCGGATTTCTCGCCGGTCAGGTGAACTTTCAGGCTTTCCCCGGCGCTGCCGTCGAGGTCGCCGCAGATCCATTCGTGGCCCTTGCGCTTGCCGTCCCTCAGCAGGTGCAGGCAGGCCCGCTCCACGTCCCCGGCCAGGCGTTGTGCGATTTCAGTGGCTCGCATTGGCGGCCCCTGGTCCGGGGAATGCCCGGTTGTTTTCGTCGATGATGCGCTGCTCCCACTCGGGGATAGCCTGCCCGGCTGCCTGCTGGTCCTTGCACCAATCGCCCTTGAACCCGCGCCAAGCATTCTCCGCAGCCATCTTCACGGCCTGAGCCGGTGAAAGCCCGGCGGAAGCCGCCTCTCGCTTCACCGCCTCCCATGCGCTCACGGTCAGCGGCGCCCGATGCTTCGCCCTCACTGCCAGCCAGTCCACGGCGTGCTGGTCGTTCACCCCTTCCGCCGCCATCTGCTTGGCCGTCACGGTTTTGGATTTCTTGGGCGTTGGGGAATCATCGCCGCCATCAGGCGGCAAGCGCACTTCGGTGCGCGTGTCTTTTGCTTTTTCTTCTTTTGGAAACGGTAACGGAGACGGAGACGGAGACGGAGACGGTAACGGAGACGGGGCACTGCCAAAACCTGCCAATGGCATGCCACTGGCACTATCTTGGCACTGTGTTTCGGTGCTACCCGCATGCGTCGAGCTTGCTTCTAGCAACTTTTCTGCATAGTCGGGCATGAGCTTGGCAGCAGATTTCCGTCCGTGTTGCTTGCACAGCGCAGCCCACCGAGACTTCTCTGAGCGCGCTTCGGCACCCGCAGCCCAAGGGTTATGTTCTGCCCAGTCGTGGACGCTTCGCGTGCCCTCTGCGCCATCCAGAAATCCGACATCAGCAAGCGCGGCGACAAAAGCCCCAGGCTCGCCAGTCCAGTCAACGGCGAGCTCGATGTCCTCGTCGGTCAAGCCTTCCAGATCGCCAGATGATCGGTTGCCAGCCACCCATAGGAATAGGCAGACCAACCTGAACGCGCCACCCTCACCAATGCGGCGGATGAGCTTTTTGGTTTTCGGATGACGCGGCAGTTCGAGCGAAATGCGGGCGTCCATCAGATCTCTACACCCAGCTCAACCATGATCGATGCGGCGCGAAACGCTGCTTCAAATCCGGCCTTCCTCTCTGCTGAAAACTCCATGTCCATGTCGCCCCAGCCAGTCAGATCAGACAAAAGCTGCATCACTGCCGGATGCGCCATCGCTGCTTTGGCAAGCTGCGCCGCCTCACTTAATTCATCTGCCATGCTCATTTCCTCGCCATCCAGAGAAAAGGCCCCGGCGTGAGGGCGCGGGATGGCAGCGCGCCCTCCGGTGTTGCAACACCGTGCCGAGATAGTCGTTGCGGGCGCTCACACGCCCTCCCTGTCCGCAATGCTGCGGATGGCCCGCTCGTAATCGGCAGGGCTTGCCTATGGGTTCGCGTGGACCCAATCGGCCTTGCTCATTTCGTACCGCTGATGCGCCGTGTGCTCGCGGCAGAATCGCTCCGCATGCGGCCAACAGACGTCGGCATACCAAGATTGATCGGCGCGCTTGCGCGATGCGATGCTCTTGCCGCTGACGCCGATTGAGCAGGTGCCAGCGCCCGCTTCGGGATTGATCGCGTCGGGCACGAAGTGCGAGCAATCGACGCACCTTGTCCAAGCGCTATCCACGTTCGCGCGCCTCAAGTGCATCAAGCTCCATTTGCAACCGATTCCGCTCACGCGCCGTCAGCCGCGCGCCACGAAGCTGCAGTTCCAGCTCCCGGCGCTCCTGTGATCTGGGCACCGAACGCAGCGCCACGGGCTTCGAAGGATGGCCCTGGCGCGGCTTGCGCGGGCGAGCGCTGAACTCCAAGCGCGGAAAGCGGGCGGGCGTGGTCATGCGGCGCGGGTGTCGCGCAGAAAGCTTTTGATCGTCGCCAACTCGGCTTCGGCGGCTTCGCGCTTCTCGCGCTCCTGCCGCAAACGGCCCTCTAATTCGCTCTCACGCTTGCGCAGCGATGTCGGGTCATAGCCCCGGCTGTAGGCCAGCCAGAGAAGCGGCAGGTCGGTCCCTGTGGCATCCATCAGGCGATCCAGAAAATCGCCCTTTATCCCGGCGTCGCCCTGCTTGATGCGTGCCCATGTCGGAGCATCAACGCCGGTATCGATTGCAACCACCTTGTCATAGCTGCCGGACATCTCAGCGGCCCGCGCACAAGCGTGATGCAGGCTGCGGATATTCGGCAAAATCGACAGGTCGATTTGCAGTGCCGGGCGCTTAACGCGCAGGTCCAATTGCATGTCCATGGGCGACCTACAAGGAAATTGCGTTGCGTTGTAAGTCGGAATCAGGGCAAAAAAAGGCCCATGAATACGAGCGAACACGACGCGAGGAATAAAAGGCCCGACGCGCGATCTGGAGAACACGCGCCGGGGAATCGCCCTGCCCCGCGAGGGGTGACGGGACAGGGAGAGGAGAAAGGTTCACGCCGCCTCGCTGGTGGAGGGGGTGCTACGGATGAGGGATTGATGCAGCGCCAACAAACTGATGGCGGCATCTGCGCGCGGGGCGGCGGTTCGCCCTTTGATAATTTCACGCACTGCATTGGCAGTTACGCCCATGTGCCGAGCGATGGAATCGACCGATTCGCCGCTCAACATCAGTTCATCAATTCGCTGTTTCCATGTCATGCAACCTAATTTACAGGATACTGTAAGCGCACGTCAACAGCATTCTGTTACAGCGTTCTGTGACTATCGGCGCATGGAATCGGTAGGTGACAGAATCAAGAAAGCACGCGCGCGCGCAGGCATGTCGCGCACCGAGCTTTCTAAGCGCTCGAAGGTCGGCTATAGCACCATCGCTGAAATCGAGAACGGCGGCATGCGCTCATCGACAAAGTTGCACCAGTTGGCGGCCCCGCTAGGAGTCTCGGTTGAATACCTAGCAACAGGAAAGGAGGCGCCGACATTGGCGCTCCCCGCTCCACCCCTTGCCATTGCGGGGCCAGCTTCTACAAGCGAAACCCGTCGCATTCAGCAGCGTGAAGGCGGATGGATCGGGGCCAAGATGACGCCCGCCCAGCAATCCCTATTGCGCGCCGTCGAACTGATGGGGCGAACAATCCCCGACGAACGTGCCAAGGCGCTCGCCGAGCTGGTGCTGTTGTCTGGAGGGCCTGTCGACGCGCCGCCAAAAATCACGGCATGACCTATCCCGCCGCCCTCGCCCTCGCCGCCCGCTACGGCCTGCAACGCGAGTTTGCGATGTCGTACCGGCAGGTCCGCCCCTGGTGGGCGTTTTGGATCAGCGAGGAGCGTGCGGTATGGTCTGCGCTGGTGGATTGTGATTTGCAGGGGCATCGAGTGACAAGCAAAAATGATGATTCGCTGACCGAGCAGATCAGGGCAAAAGTGCGCCAACGCAAAACCGACGATTTTCTTCGGGAGAACGCTGCCGCCGTAGCCGAAGCGGAGCGCATAGCCAAGATTCAGCGCTCTCGCGACAGAGAAGACCTATCGATCAAAGTAGGTGTATCGCTTGCCACCGTGGTCATTGCGCTATCTGCTGTCTGGCTTTTCTTTGGGCCGGACGCCCCAGCGCCTCCGAAAACCGATGCCGAGATTCGGCACGACGAACTGTCGATTGGGTTCAGCGTCTGGAATGGCTCACACATCGAGCTGACGCAACGAATCAAGGCGGCCATGAACGACCCTGATTCGTACGAGCATGTGGACACGCGATACCGTGACAACGGCGATCATCTAATCGTCACCACGTCCTTTCGCGGCGCCAACGCTTTCGGCGGCAAGGTGGTCAACACCTGGACGGCCAGAACAGCGATTGACGGGCGAGTGTTGCAGATCATCTCCACGCAGTAGCGCGACCACGGAGCGACAAATGAAAACCGCAATGCAAGCAATTCTGTTGTCCTGCATCTTCATCTGTGCAGCCGCCACGGCTAATCCCAAAATTACGCCCGGCGCTGACTTGCCGGTCACCCGCAGCGGATACCCCAAGACGTTCGAGCGCTGGGGCGAAGCTGGCGTGGCTCGCATCAACAAAGCCATCAAAAACGGTGCTCAAACTGTGGCGGCCAATAGCAAATGCGACAAGGTGGAAATTGTCGCCCTGTCTGATGGTCGATCATCCCCTCCGAACAACATCGTCCTGTTTGCAGACTGCCGCAATGGCGAGCGCTTCTATCTCACAGAGGCACAAGCGAACCAGCGGGCGGCTACGGCCTCTCAGTCTCAGAAGCTCGCAGGGATCAGCAAGGGTGATGCGATTGTCAAATGCCGCGATGCTATCCGGGCAAACCTCGCAGTTCCCAGCAGCTTCAACCCCGCCACGCTTTCGACCCAAGCGATAAGCAACAAAACAACCGGCACGTGGCTTGTCACGATGAAGTTCAAAAGCAAAAACCGCATGGGTCAGGAGCTGCCAGGCAATGCGGAGTGTTCTGTCTCAGGCGATGGCCCGCCGCAGGTCACCATAAACTGACGGCCTTTCGGCTCACCTAACCCCGCCAAGTGCGGGGTTTTTTGTGGGCGCTAGCTAAGTGGTTGATTTGCCTTGAATCATAATTACAGAATCCTGTTGCATGCGCCTACAGCTTTCTGTAATATGTACTCCATCGCCCCACCACGGGCCGAATGGAGAACGAGATGGCACGCAAGACTTACACCACCCCCGAGCAGGAAGCCCGCGAAGAACTCGCAATCGAGGCCACCTACGGAGAGGACTCAGGCGACTGGCTGGCCCGCTATTTCAAGGCCGAGGCGAACGACAACAGCCTCGCCGCCGATGTGTTCATGGACGAGCTGAACGACGCCCTGATCAACAACAGCAACGACATCATCGGCATCGTTTTCAAAGAGCGTTATCGCGCCTTCATCGCCGCCAACCTGGACGACGAACAGGTGTGGGACCGCATGCGCAAAAACCGTCTGGCCGATGAGGAATATGCGGCTGATGAGCGTTATGCGGCTCTACGCGATGAGGTGGAAGCATGATCCGCGCCCTCATCAATCTGCTGATCAACAACCCCCTGCCGGAGTGGGCAGACCTGCCCGATGGCTGGGAGCCCAACCCGGCAACCGTCGGGCGGATCGCTCGCGAAGCCGACGCACTGCGGGCCAATGGCGAGCGGAATGCGGCGGTTCTGGGGGGTGGCAAATGAGTGCCCTGCGCATCAGGGGCTTTGACAGCGCCTATCCCGGCAGCATGTCTGAGCGCGAAGACGGCGGTTATGTCCAGCGCGACGACCCAGGAAGCCTCGCCGGCGCGTTGCTCGAACTTGTCCGGTCTGGCGATCGCGCGGCCCGAAACCTCCTCGACGATCTGGATCAAGCGGCGGCTGAGTTGGCGAAGGCAAACGCCCAGCGCGACAGTCTGCTGATAGCACTGATCGGCTGCGTCGAGCACATGGAGTGCAGCACTCCACAGGGCTTGAAAGCGTGTGACGACGCCGCCGCGCTGATTACTGCGATGGGCGGTGACGCATGAGCACCCAAACCATCCGCGTCCGCCTCCCCGCCGACGCCAGCGCCATGAGCGTGACGATGGCCCTTGCCTCAGTCGCGCAACGCATGGGCTTTCGGCTCACGGCCACGCACTCAGAGCCGGGCATCACCGACATCGACATGGTGCCCGGCTACGTGCCGAGCAACGTCATCCCCATGCGCCGGAGTGGCGCGATCAAAGGAGTTAAGTCGTGACAGCGATTGCAACCATTGAGCAGGCGCGTCCGCTTGTTCGGCAGGAAGGCCGGGCACTGACCGCACTCGACATCCGCGAACGGGTCAACACCATTCAGCAGGTGATGAGCGCGGTCATGAAGCGCGACGTGCATTACGGCGTCATCCCCGGCTGCAAGAAGCCGAGCCTGTACAAGCCGGGCTCCGAAGTGCTTTTGGCCACCTTCCAGATCGCCACCAGCATTCAGGTGACAGACCTGTCTACGGACGACTGCATCCGTTACCAAGTTCGCGTCATCGGCACCCACTCACAGAGCGGCACGCTTCTCGGTGAGGGCATCGGCGAATGCTCATCCAACGAAGAGAAATACAAGTGGAAGAAGGCGTACGACGAAGAGTGGAACGCCACGCCTGAGAACCGCCGCCGCATCAAATTCGGCAATTACAAAGACAAGCAGGTCCGCACGGATCCGGCTGACGTGGCCAACACCATCCTCAAGATGGCGAAAAAGCGCGCACAGATCGACATGACGCTGACCGTGACCGGCGCGTCGGACTGCTTTGACCAGGACATCGAAGACCTGCCCGAACACCTGCGGCCGGCCGATGACGTGGGCCGCAACGCTGGGCTCATGCCATACGCCGACGACCAGTTCAAAAAGAACTTGCCTGCATGGCAGGCGGGCATCGCATCCGGCCAGTTCACAGCCGCCGACGTGATCAAGAAGGTCGAGACACGCGGCCTGCTGACCGACGAGCAGAAAAAGCAACTGACCGACACGAAGGTCAACCCACCGCAAGAACAGGAGATTCCTGAGTGAAGACCATTGAAGGATTGATCCAGGGCGATGCCGCGTGGCATGCCCACCGAGCCACAACCCGTAACGCCAGTGACGCGCCGGCCGTTATGGGCGTGTCGCCCTACACCACCCGCAGCGAACTGGTGAAGCGCTACGCCACCGGCATCGCGCCGACGGTCGACGAAGCGACACAGCGCCGCTTTGATAGCGGCCACGAAGTGGAGCCCGCCCTTCGCGCCATTGCCGAAGGCATCGCCGGAGAAGAGTTCTATCCCGCCGTGGCCGTCAGCGATGACGGTTACTTGGGCGCCAGTTTCGACGGCGTGACGATGCTGGATGACGCCATCTGCGAAGTGAAGCTCGCCAACCGCGCGAAGATGGAAACGATCCGCGACGGCTTCATTCCCGAGGGAGATCGTTGGCAGATCGTTCAGCAGTTCGCCGTGTGCGAGTCCGCGACCCGCTGCATCTACGTCTGCGGCGACGGCACCGAGGAAGGTAGCGAATCGCTGATCATCGAACGCGCCGACATCGAGGGCGACATTCCGAAGCTAATCGCCGCGTGGAAGCAGTTCGACGCCGACGTTGCCGCGTACGTGCCCGAGGAAGCCGCCCCGGTCGTCGTGGCCACCCCCACCGAATCCCTGCCCGCCGTCTCGGTGCGCATGGACGGCGCAATCGCCGTCATCAGCAACCTCGACCTGTTCGGCGACCGACTCAAGGCATTCGTCGCCGGCCTGGACATGAAGCCCGACACCGACCAGGCGTTCGCCGATGCCGAGGCCGCAGTCAAGACGCTGAAAAAGGCCGAAGAGGCACTGACCACCGCCGAAGAATCCGCGCTGGCGCAGATCGACCCGGTCGAGGCCATGCGACGCCAAGTTGCCGACCTGCACGAAACCGCGCGCAGCACGCGCCTGCTTCTCGAAAAGGTCACCAAGGCGCGTAAGGAACAGATTCGCACCGAGGAAGTGGCCAAGGCCCGCGCGCAGTTCAGCGAGCACGTCGAGGCCATCAACAAGACCTTCGGCGGCAAGGTTCGCCTGCCCGACGTGCCGGCCGATTTCGGAGGCGCGATCAAAGGGCTCAAGACCCTGACCAGCCTGCGCGACGCCATCAGCACCGAATTGGCACGCGCCAAGATCGAGGCCGACCGTATCGCCAACGGCATCCGCACCAATCTGGAATTGCTGCGCACCGAAGCCGCCGGGCATGAGTCGCTTTTCTCCGACGCTCAGCAGCTCGTCACCAGCAAGTCCGAAGACGACCTGCGCAACCTCATCAAGACGCGCATCGCCGAATTCCAGCAGCGCGAGCAGGCCCGGCTCGATGCCGAGCGCGCAAAGATCCGCGCCGAGGAAGAGGCCCGTGCCCAGCGTGAGGCCGATGCAAAAGCCGAGCAGGAACGCCAGCGCATCCGGCAGGAAGAGCAGGCCAAGGCGCGGCAGGAAGCCGACGACCGGCGTCGACTGGAGGCGCACGCATCGGCAGAGCGCAGCGCCGCCGCAGTCGAGTCAATGGCACGCAGCGAAGAACCGCCCAAGTACGACGCGACGCCGATCAAGTCCGCCAACGACGACGGCGCCCGCATCCGCCTGGGTGAACTGAACGCCCTGATCGCCCCGCTATCCATCAGCGCGGATGGCCTGGCGCAGCTCGGCTTCGAACACGTCGCCACCGACAAGGCCGCGAAGCTCTACCGGGCGTCCGACCTGCCGCGAATCCTTGGCGCCATGTCTCGGCACCTGATGAGCGCCGACAAACTGGGGCGCGCCGCATGAGTTCCCGCTACCGCCCCGGCGCCGATAACCCGATGGCGCGCCACAGCGACCAAATCGTGCGCCGCGCCCGCCTCATTTACGCCCGCGGCTACACCCAGCAAGAGACGCGGCAGCACCTGGCCGACGAAGGCATCGAGGTCGATCGCTACACCCTGTCCGGCTGGCTGCACTGGCATAGCCGCGTTGATGCCGGCGGGGCCTTGCGCGAGGGGGTGGCCGCATGACGTTCATCTTCCGCCACCACGAAGCCGATGGCATTCGGTCTGAGGCCGTATTCAGCGACTGCGAACGCTACCGGTACCTGCTGTCTCGCCGGTGGTCGGACGAGCCCAAGGCTGTGTTGCTCGCGATGAACCCCAGCACAGCCACCGAGGTGCAGAACGACCCAACAATCGAGCGCTTCATGCGTCGTGTGGGCCTCTGGAACTCGGCGGGCGCAGATTACGGCGCCGTCTCTGTCGTCAACGTCTTCGCGTGGCGCGAGACCGACAGCAAGCAACTGCCGAAGCGCATCGCCGAGGGTCGGGACATCGTCGGTCGGCACAACGACACGGCAATCACCGAGGCCTGCACTGATGCCGGGATCGTCATCTGCGGATGGGGCCAGCCCGGAAACCTGATGGGCCGAGGCCCGGCGGTCATGCAGATGCTGCGGCGTCAGGGCATCCGACTTCATGCGCTGGCCATCAACGCTGACGGAACGCCCAAGCACCCTCTTTACATCGGCTACGCAGCCACTCCGGTGGAGATCGAGGCATGAGCCTATCCACCACCCTACGCCTTCCGCCCACCATCGCCGAAATGGTCCGCCACCGTGACCAGGCTGTCGCTCATCTGCGCGAGGCCGGTCGCTGCATCGAACAGGCTGCAGAAGCTGCGACGATGATCCGCGAACACGCCATGCCCTTCGGTGCGCGCTTTCAGCAACCGCTCGAAACGCTGATTGCCGAGTTGGATCGCAAGGCATGGCGTGAAGCATTCCGCATCGGCGGCTTCGAGGCGGTTTGGGATGCGAAGGCGCGGAAAGAGTTTGACGACTCGCTCGAAAAGAACCCGCCCGAGTTCAATGCAGCGAACCTGCGCGCCAACCTGATGGAGTACCTGCCGCAGAAAGACCACCTGTTCGCGCGTGGCTTGGTGGCCATCTTCCGCAAGCTCAGCGGCGACTACAAACGCCACGCCGATGCCGGGTTCAGCGTGCCGCAGAAGATGATCGTGCGGAGCTGGTCAAGCGCCAGTTATTTCCGTGGCCGGCAGATCGCCTGCTACTACGACGGCGAAGTCCGCGACTTCATGCGCGTGCTCTACAAGCTCACCGAGCGCGAGTTCGACTACGGCCCGGTGCAGTCGCTCATCAACGCCGCATGGGCCCAGGGCGAGCCATTCCACGACGAATACGTCGTGCTGAAGGCGCACAAAAACGGGAACGTCCACATTCACATCAAGGACCGCGCGTTGCTGGCGCGAATCAACACCGTTGTCGCCGATTACTACGGCGGCAACGCATTGGGAGAGGCCGCATGAAAACCAAGAAGCGAGACGTGCGTAAAGCCCGTCGTCAAAAGGAACAGCGGAAGTGGGGGCAGGCGAGGTGAACTACCCAACCAAAGACCACCACCGCGTCAGCCCCACCGGCCAGCACATGGGCCGCAACGCCGCGCGCCTGGCAGCACTCGGGCAATCCCGGCTCAAGGCTGCGGGCCTCGAAAACCACAACGTCCCGGCAGTGCGCGGCGAGATGTGCGCCACCTGCGCATGTCGGGAAGGCACGGTGCCGAATGGCTGCCTTCAGACGCAGCTGGACTTTCTCAAGTCGGTGACCGAGGGCAAGGGCTTCTACTGCCACTCGCCGAAAGACGGCCGCCTGTGTGCAGGCTGGATCGCAGCCCGCGCCGAAGTCGTTGCGCGGCCGCTGCCCGAAGCCGCGCTCAAGCTGATCGAAAAGTGGGAATACAGCCCGGCTGATGAGGCCGCCGCATGACCACCGATCGCACAACCGACAACCGGATCAAATACAGCGACGCCACCGTCCGCCGCGCCCGATTCCTGCACGCCAGAAACATCTGGTCGATCTCTGAAATACAGGGTCACTTAGCCGATGAGGGTGTGACCGTCGGCATGTCATGCCTCAAGGCGTGGCTGCGCGGTGATACCCGGCGAAATGTTGGGGGGATGGGATGACCCTCGCCCTCGCCATCGCCTGCGCCGCCTTGGGCGGCTACTGCATCGGCCACGCGATCGGGCGCTTAAACGATGCCGCTGCGGCGGAAATCGAGCGCCTCAATTCCGAGCGCATGAACGACCGACAGATGATCGAAGCCCTTGAGCGCCGGGTGTCTGTGCGCGCCAATTACGAACAGGAGTGTGGCTGATGCCAACGCTATCAGAAGTGCAGGAACACGCAGCCGATGCCGAACACCAGGCATTCCAGCGGGCATACGACGCCCTGCTCAACGTTGCCAAGGACCCGATCACCTGTCGGCATTTTTGGGATGCGGGCTTTACCGCTGGACAGGCTGACGCGAACGACATGCTGACCGTGGCGCACATGGACGGCTATGCCAAGGGCCGGGATGCGATGCGGGCTGAACTGGCGCGGCAGGAGCCCGTTGCATACGGCTACCCGAACACGGCGATCACCGGCAAGCGCCACGCCATGATGATGGTCCGGCTCGACATCCTATCAGACGATCAGTACGGCGGCGCTCAGTGGGTGCCGTTGTATGCCGCCCCGCCTGATATGTGGGAGTTGGTGGAGGCGTTGCAATATTGCCGAAACCTGATCGGAGCATCGCGCATCAAGGGATCAGACCAAACATTACGGATGGCAGACGCCGCCCTCACAAAGCATCGGGGGCAATCATGACCCGCGACGAAGCACGCGCAATCCTTGAGGCCCACAACAAATGGCGGCGCGGGACGGAAGGTCCGCCGAAAGCCGATCCGAAGGCGATAGGTTTGGCCATCGACGTGGCCGTGGCCGAACTCGCCAAGCCTGCGGCAGTGCCGTACTTGGAATCGGCCATGGCTGTTATCCGCATCCGAAAAGCCATAAAGGACTGGGAGTCTGGCCTCGATGACGGCATGTCTGCGCTTGCCAAGATCAAGACCGCGCTCGCCGCATCGCCACAACCCCCAGAACCAGCCGCTGATGTTGAGGCGGCGCGGGTGGATGCTAACCGGTACAGGTTCATCAGGAGCCTCAACGCAGAGCAGTTTGATTCTGTGTTTGGCAATTGTCCACGGGCCGCAAAAAACGAGGCGCTCGATCGGTATATCGACGCCGCCATGAACCAGGAGGCCGGCCCATGACCCCCGCACATCACGCCATCATCGCCGCCCTGGCACAGCGCGCCGTGGCCGATCATCTCACCCCCAAACCAGCATCAGAACAGGCTGAGTCCGCACAGCGACCGAATCACCCCGCATTGCCAGACCGGCAGCGGGCGGCATAACTTCGGCTATGAGAGTCGCCGCCTACGCCAGATATTCGTCCGATCAACAACGTGCAGCATCGCTGGATGATCAGCTGCGCAACGTGCGGCACTGGTGCCAGCGCAACGGCGTGCCCGAGCCCGTCGCCTACACCGACGCCGCCATCAGCGGCGCCAGCGACAACCGCCCCGGCTACCGCGCGCTGGTGGCCGACATCACCGGCGGGCGCGTTGATCTGGTAGTGGTCGACGACCTCAGCCGGCTCAGCCGCGACAGCAGCGAAATAGGCCAACTGCTCAAGCGCGTGCGGTTCGCCGGAGCGCGCCTGGTGGGCGCCAGCGATGGCGTCGACACCGCCCGCAAGGGCCACAAAATCGACGTGGGCCTGCGCGGCCTCATGGGCGAAATGTACCTCGACGAACTGGCCGACAAAACCCATCGAGGACTCACCGGCCGCGCCCTTGCCGGCGCCAGCGCGGGCGGCCTGCCCTACGGCTACCGGGTAGCAGGAACCGGCCAGCGCACCATCGACCCCGATCACGCCCAGGTCGTCCGCCGCATCTACAACATGGCCGCAGCCGGGCACACACCCCGGCAAATCGCCGCCGCGCTCAATGCCGACGGCGTGCCCAGCCCGCGCGGCAGCAGCTGGGCCATGAGCGTGATCTACGGCGACCGAAAACGCGGCATCGGCATCCTCGCCAACCCCATCTACCGGGGCCGCCAAATCTGGAACCGCAGCACCTGGACCAAACATCCCGACACCGGCCGCCGCCTGCGCTCAGAGCGGCCCGAAAACGAATGGATCATCACCGAGCACCCCGAGCTGCGCATCATCACCGACGCGCAATGGCAGGCCGCCGACGCCACGCTGCAAAACCGGCGCAGCCGATCAGGCGCCCCACCCGGAAGATCGCCCAGGCACATGCTCAGCGGCCTACTCAAATGCTGCGACTGTGGCGGCCCCATGGTCGCCGTCGACGCCTACCGCTACGGCTGCGCCCGCGCCAAAGATCGCGGCCCCACCGTCTGCGCCAGCCGCCTGCGCGTCGCCCGCACACACGTTGAAAGTGCCCTTCTCGCCGGCATCAAACGCGATCTGCTCAGCGAAGCCGCCTACCACGCATTCGAGCGCGAGGCCCGGCGCCTACTCACGCAAGCGGCCCCCGACACCGGCAACATCGAAAAACGAATCAGAGACGCGGAGCGCACGCGCGAAAACATCATGGCTGCACTCAAGGCCGGCATCATCACTGCCGGCACGCGCCAGGCCCTCATCGATGCCGAGCAAGGCGTGACCGACGCAAGTGCCGAACTAAAAGCCGCCCGCAACTACCAGCCCGCGCAAATTCTGCCGCGCGCCCGCGAAACATGGCGGCGCCTGGTTGAGCAACTCGCAGACGCACGCGACACACCCGAAATCAGAAGCGCCGTGCGCGAACTGCTTGGGGATGAGATTGTTTTGGGGGAGGACGCCGGGGGAGTGTTCGCGGAAGCGCGAAACGGCAGTCAGATATTAGTGGTAGCGGGGGCACGCTCCGAGCAATATCTGAGCATCCCGTACCGCATCATGATCCCCACGAACGGGCGCGGAGTATAGCGGCGGAGGGGCGGCAAGTACAACAGCCGGCGGCACCCGGTCGCCTTGGGCGCCTGCAAAATAATTTTGCAAAACACTTGCGCCCCTTGGTTTTGTCTGTACAATAGGCCCATCAGCAGCAAAGCAACCGCCCCGGCGGAACCGGGAATCCTGAAAGGAGCAACATCATGAGCAACATCCAAAAAGCCGCCAAAACCCTCACCAGCCAACTTCTTGCCGGCATCGAAGCGCACGCCGCTAAGATCGACGCCAGCCCGGTTGATTCGGTGATGGCGATGAACGAGGTGGAAGCCACCTTGATCAAGCTGTCGAGCAACATGGCGGAAAAGGATTTTCAGCAGAGCAACGGCGCCGACATCGCGCGCAGCTACCTGATCGAAGATTTCCGCAAGGTTCAGGTTGCTGAATGCCCCAGCTTTACCGCCCTCATGCTGAAAAAGTCGTAAGCCTCCATGCACTACGAAATATCCATTGTCGCCAACCCTTCCGGCTTCGGCGAATTCCAGGCCCAACCCATCAACGGGGAGGGCTGGGACAGCGCTTGCGACTTACTTGCCGGGATCGCCAACAACACTGCCGAGTACAGCGAGCTAGGCGTCGACGATCTGATCGAGGGCGCCGAAGACATTCGGGGGCGGATTCACAGCGAGCCGCCCCGGGTCTTCGCCGCCCGGTTTGGTGATGCGATCCGCTATTTTGGCATCGCCGAGCTTTGAGCGAATCCCTCATCCACCTACGCGTCCCGGCGGCCACAAAAGGCCGCTGGATTCGCGCTTCACGGGCCGAGGGCATGCGGCTCACCGATTGGATTGCAAAAGCCGTGGAGGCACAGATGCCGCAGGCGCTGACCCGCTACACCATCCCTGACGGGATCGATTTTGCTGATCTGCGGCTCGCCCGCGATCCTGACGGCGCGGTGTCGTTTGATACCGCGCCACTGGTGACGATCTGCGAGGCCTCGGGCATCGACCCCAACCTCATGAGCAATGAGGACAACGCCAGCGCGATGATCATGGCGTGGTACGCGGAACACCGGCGGCGCGGCGGCGCTCCCGACCCGGTGCAGGATGATCTGATTGCCGAGGTGCGGGCTGAGGAACGCATCGGCCAGACCGTCAGCCTGCCACCTGGTCGGGCATGAATAACCACGGCGGCGCTCGCCCAAACTCAGGCCGCCCCACGGTGGGCGACGTCCGCGTCAACGTGCGGCTGGATCGCGCCACCGTGGATCGCCTGCGGGAGATCGGAGACGGCAACGTGAGCGAGGGGATTCGGCGGGCGGCTAAAACCGCCACCCCACCCGAACCAGCGCCCTGAGCGCGCCGCGCTCATCCTGCTGCACGTCGGCGCCGAGCCGGAACCGGGACACGTCCCGCTCGATCCACACGCCGCCGCGACCGCCGAACGGGTCATAGCTCAGGCCAGCAGCCCAGGGCCTCACCGGCGGCGGCAACAGGCCGGGCAGGATCGGCACATCGAGCGCCCGCAGAATCGAGCCGTTGGGGCTGGACGCAATGACCCGCTGCCCACCCTCATCATCACGCACCAGCGACAGGTCGACGCGGCACACCGGGCACCCTGGCGCGTCGGGCTGCACCTCGACCTCGACGCGGCGCACCTCGACGTTGCCGCGCGGGATGCGGTGCGGTGCAGGCGCGTCGGGCGGCGTCGGGTCGCGCTCGGCAATCACGCTGCCGTCGTCTTGGATCACTGCCGGGCGGTACTCGACGCGCTCGATCACCGGGGCGTCGCCCAGCCCCAGTCGGTAGCCGAACACGCCCACCACCCCGGCGAGAATCAGCGACAGGGCTGTTTCGCGCGTCATGCCGGCACCCCGTCGCGCATCTGCCGCGCCATGGCGAGCACGCGGCGGCGTTCGGTGATGTCGTCGCCGGCCATTGCCGGCCAGCGGCTCAGCAGCAGGCAATCACTGGCCGCGTTGTAGTCCGCGCGCCGCAGGGAATCCCACAGGTCGCGCTCGGCCAGCAGGGCGTCGCTGCCGATTACCAGCGCCACGTGCAGCACCACGGCCGCGCGCTGCGGATCTAGCTCGGGCAGCGAGAAGATGCGCCCGCGCAACTGGCGCGACACCGCGTACAGATCGGCGCGCAGTTGTGTTTCGGCAACGTGGGGCGACAGCGGCTCGCGGGCGATGCGCCACAGCCAGCCTATGACGGTTTCCCCGTTCTCGATGGCCGGTCGGTCGTGAAACGATTCCAGCCGCTGGACTGACGCGACGGCTTCGCTCACGTTGCGCGCCTCGCGGGCGTGGAAATCTGCGGTTGCTTTTTCGTCTTCATTCACGCTCATCGCCCGCAAGGGGCGCCCCCGGTTGTAGTGATAGATCGGCCTCGGCATCGCGGCGGCGGCACAGGCCCGGGCCGTTGGGCGTGCCGCGCCACAGCCGGCACATGGCGCGCAGCTCTCGGGCCACGCACTGCACATCACTGGCCGGCAGGCAGTCGTCACGAATCGCGCGCATCTCGCGCCGGGCGTTGCCGCTCATTGATCCGCCCCGGTTGTAGACGAGCGACACAAGCGCGCCCTCGGCGGGCGGCGGCAGGGTTCCCAGGGCGTCACCGAACGCGCGCCGCGTGCGGCGGTGGTACTCGGGAATCGACACGTCGGCGAACACGCGGTAGGCGTAGCCGTAGGCCGTGCTGATGCCCCGCCACTCGCCGATGCGGGCTTTTGCCGCGTTGCCGGTCACCCCGGCGGACATGGCCAGCCGCTCGCGCTGCTCATGCAACTGCCAGTCGCGCAGGATCACCCCGCTGGTCTGGTGGCCGCCGTCGTAGCCGATGCCCCATGTCGGACCGCTGGGACCGCCGGGGTAGTACACGCCAGCCAGCCGGGCGCCGTAGTAGCCGGGGCTGGACACCTCGAATTGCACGATCAGGTCCACCGCGCCGGGGTACACCGTGGGCGCGGGCGTGGCGGTGGGCACCGGCAACACCGGCTGGGGCGGCAGTGTCGGCACGGCCTCGCGTGCGGCCACCACCACCGGGGCAACCGCTGCACTTACCGCCGCCTGGCCACCCTCAATCGAGGGCGACTGGCACGCGGCAAGGATCAGCGCGCAGGCCGAAAGAACCAGAGCGCGAGCCATAGCACCGCAATCCAGAACACAGCGTTGGTGAGGTACACGGTCACGGCCCCGCGCTCGCCCAGCATCAGGCGGCGCCACAGCTCATGTTTCGCGGTCGCGTCCAGCTCCATTCGCCAGCGGCGCCACGCGAGATAGCTCAGGCCCAGGGCCGCGAAGCCGTACGCCAGCATCACCGGCAGCTCGGCCAGCCATGCCAGCAGGTCAGGTCCAAGCCCGCCGCTCATGCCACCCAGCACCACGACTGCGGCAATCGCCAGCGCGGCTTGCAGCGGCAACCAGCCGACGAACTCGGCGAATCGTTGAATGAGCTTGATCATCCGTCAGCCCTCACCGTCAAATGTCGATCCATCCGCTTGTGCAGCGATGACACCGCGCCTTCGACGCGCCCAATCGACTCATGCAGCGGGGCCATTGCGGCGCTCATCTCGGACTTTGGCTGGTAAT
>NZ_CAXBHE010000013.1:0-43300 GCF_963975535.1 uncultured Brevundimonas sp.
GGCGCGCGCCGCTGGGTCCCCCGGTCTCGGCTGCGCCTCGCCGGAGGATGACGACGGTGGGGATGCGCGGTGTTTCCGAAAAATCCCCCTATCGACGCTCCTCAAACCCCAACCCGATCAACACCTTCTCCTTTTCCACCCGCAATCCTCCCGCCCCCCTTCCCACCAGCCGCATAATCCCCCCGTCCCGTCGCAAGGAAGGGCCGCCTGGCCTGCGACCTGGCGTGCGGCGGGAGTGGGGGAGCGGGGTCAGGGTCGGGTGAGGATAGCCCGGCCGGTCCGGGGACCGTGGCACAGGCACGGCCCGCCCGCGGCGATCGTCACGGCTAGGCGGTAAGACCGTCGCCAACCGCGAGCTCGCCGAAAACCCCCACGCGGAGCGTCAGCCTTCGTCGAAACGGTAATATCAAAGCACACCGGGCGAAGGCCCGGCGCTCCGCCGCCCTTCCACACCGTCGCCCCACCGGCGCGCGGCATTCGGTCACGCCTTTATCTGCGCCCGGACCAATGGCTTTATTGTCCCGCAACCCTCGCGCGCCTATCTTGGGATCATGACCACGCGCTGGACCCCCGACAGCTGGAGATCGAAACCCGTCGTGCAGATGCCGACGGACTATCCGGACATGGACGCCCTGCACCGGGTCGAGGACCAGCTGCGCGCCATGCCGCCGCTCGTGTTTGCCGGAGAGGCGCGCCGCCTGACGACCAAGCTGGCCCAGGTCGAGGCCGGCGAGGCCTTCCTGCTGCAGGGCGGCGACTGTGCCGAGAGCTTCAAGGAATTCTCGACCGACAACATCCGCGACACCTTCCGTCTGATCCTGCAGATGGCGGTGGTCCTGACCTTCGCCGGGCGCAAGCCGGTGGTGAAGGTCGGCCGTATCGCCGGCCAGTTCGCCAAGCCGCGCTCGTCGGGCGTCGAACAGATCGGCGACGTCGAACTGCCCAGCTATCGCGGCGACATCATCAACGGCATGGGCTTCACGCCGGAAGAGCGGATCCCCGATCCGCAGCGCTTGATGAAGGCCTACAACCAGTCGGCCTCTACCCTGAACCTGCTGCGGGCCTTCGCCGGCGGCGGCTATGCCGACCTGTACAACATCCATCGCTGGACCCTGGGCTTCGCCGATAACGGGGCGGGGGCCCAGTACCGCGAACTGGCCGAGAAGATCACCGAGGCCCTCGCCTTCATGGAGGCTGTCGGCGTCACGCCCGAGAGTCACCCGGACCTGAGCCGGGTCGAGGTCTTCACCAGCCATGAGTCGCTGCTGCTCAATGTCGAGAGCGCCCTGACCCGGCTGGACGGCGGCTCGGGCGAATGGTTCGACACCTCGGCCCATATGCTGTGGATCGGCGAACGCACCCGCCAGCTGGACGGGGCCCATGTCGAATTCATGCGCGGCATCCGCAATCCGATCGGCGTCAAATGCGGGCCGACGATGGAGGCCGACGATCTGCTGGCCCTGATCGACGTGCTCAATCCCGACAACATTCCGGGCCGGCTGACGGTGATCGGCCGCTTCGGCCACGACAAGGTCGGCCTGCGCCTGCCGGGGCTGATGCGGGCGGTCAAGGCCGCCGGCAAGCGGGTGGTCTGGTCGATCGATCCGATGCACGGCAATACGCTGAAGGCCGCCAACGGCTTCAAGACCCGGCCGTTCGACCGCATCCTCGGCGAGGTCCGCAGCTTTATCGATGTGGCCGAGGCCGAAGGGGTTCATCCCGGCGGCGTCCATCTGGAGATGACCGGCCAGAACGTCACCGAATGCCTGGGCGGGGCCCAGGCCGTGACCGAGGACGAGCTGTCCAGCCGCTATCACACCCATTGCGATCCGCGCCTCAATGCCGACCAGGCGCTGGAACTGGCCTTCCTCGTGGCCGAGCGGCTCAAGTCCGGGCGGCAGTCCCGCTCGGCGGCCGCCTGACCGTGGCCGGCGAGGATCTGGCCGGGGCAGACACGGCTCCGGGGCGGGTCGCCTATCAGGGCGCGCCGGGGGCCTTCAGCCACGAGGCCTGTATCGACCTGCGCCCGTGGGACGAGGCCGTCGCCTTCGACACCTTTGCCGAGGCGCTCGACGCGGTGCGCTCCGGCGACTGCGGTTGTGCCCTGATCCCGGTCGAGAACTCGATCATCGGCGCGGTGGAACCGGCGGCCGGCCTGGTTGCGGCGGCGGACATGGTCGTGGTGGCTGAGGTCTGGCGTCCGATCCGGCTGGCCCTGATGGGCCTGCCCGGTGCGCGCCTGTCCGACATCCGCACCGTCGAAAGCCATCCGATGGCGTTGCTTCAGTGCCGGGGCAATCTGACGTCTCTGGGCCTGACGGCCGTCGAGAGTTTCGACACTGCCGGCGCGGCCCGCAGCGTGGCCGAGTCCGGCGACGTCAGCCGGGGGGCCGCCGCGCCGGTGCGGGCGTCCGAGGTCTACGGACTGTCGATTTTGCGCAACGATCTTCAGGATAGCGAGGATAATCGCACGCGTTTTGTCCTGTTGAGCGCCCAGGACGGTTGACGGCGCACGGATGTTGCGCGCTTGGTGGGTTCATGGCCCTCTCGCACGATCCCGCTGCGACCTCTCTCGACCGCGTCCTCGCGGCCGACGGCCTGTATTACGGCTTTTATGGCTTTCGATACGCCGGCTGAGGCGTCGGGCTCCCTGCAGTCCTGACCCGCTCGCCGGCGACCGTCCCCCGAGGGCGGCGGTGTCTCTCGCAATCCATCGATCAGCCGTTTGAAAGTCTCCTGTGTCCCAGTCCACGCTCCAGAAACCACTCCCCGCCGTCCTGACGGCCGCCAACATCTCGCCCGAACAGATGGCCCTGTCCGCCCTGCGGCATGAAATCGATCACCTCGACGACGAGATCCTGGCCCTGTTCGAGCGTCGCCTCGCCCTGGCCTCCCGTGTCGGGGCGGCCAAGGATGCCCCGACCGGCCCCCACACCAAATTGCGGCCCGACCGCGAGCAGGCGGTGATGGCCCGGATGCTGGAGGCCGCCCGCCCGGAAAGCCGCGAAGCCGTGGCCGGCCTGTGGCGCGAGATCGTCGGCTGGGGTCTGGCCCGCCAGGGCCGGCTGCAGGTCCAGGTCTGGTCGCCCAGCGAACCGGCCCGCGCCTTCGACGGCGCGCGCCTGCGCTTCGGCCGCGCCGCCCAGCTGCGCATGGTGCGCGACCCCGAGGCCGCCCTGGCCTTCGCCGCCGAGGGCGGCGGTGTGGCGGTGCTGGCCATCAACAACGACAATCCCTGGTGGGTCGGCCTGCGTCGCGAATGGGCCGGACTCAGCGTGTTCGACGGATTCGGCGGTCCGACGCCGACGGCCCTGGCCGTGGGCAAGGTCGATCCGGCGGCTCTGCCGACCGGTCGGCGGGTGGTCGTCAGCGTCGGCGGCGACGCCGGCGACGGCGGCGGGGCGCGGCGCTGGGGGCTGCACACTCACCACGGCTGGAGCCTGGCGTTGACCGAGGCCCTGCTGACCCCGGGCGACGCCGGCGGCTGCGTCGGTGCCATCGGCTGACCCCGGGCGCAGGCCGTCCGGGTCGTGGTTACCGCATTAACCGTCGGCCTTAAGTCTGTTCGTCAACCGGCCTTCAAAGCCTGTGGTGCAAGGGTCTTTTCATGATCCCTGCGCTCCTGTTCCGTTCTGTTCTGGCTGCGGCTCTCGTCTCGGGCCTCAGTGCCTGTGGCGGTTTCGAAAGCGATCCCCATCGTTTCGAGAACCTGGCCAATCGCATCGCCGCCATTCCGCTGGACGGACCGCGGACCCCAAAGGCCGTGCCGTCGGCGCACGATCTCGGCCTCAGGCCGGCCCAACCGGCGTCCCTGCGGGTCGAGGTCATGGATCCACACGATCTGTGGGACGCCCGTGACGGGGGTCTCGACGGCTTCGTCGATCGCGCCGCCCCCGTCGTCGCCCGCGCCGTGGTCCAGCAGGTCTCGACCCGGGTCGTTGCCACGGCCGCCGATTCGGGATTGCGTCCGGCCCTGAAGCCCGCGCCCGCTGCGCGGCCGGTGCGGACGGGGCTGATCCAGCTGGGGGCCTATGCCAGCGAGGACTCGGCGCGTCTGGCCTGGGCCCGGCTGACGGCGAGGGCCGACGCCGGGGCGCTGACCGGTCTGGCCCCGGTGTTCGAAGGGGTCGAAATCGACGGTCGCCGTCTGGTTCGGCTCAAGGTCGCGGCCCCCGTCGGCACCGCCGCGGCCGTCTGCGCCGCGGCCCGCATCGACGATCCCTGGTGCCGCCGCAACACCTGATCGGCGCAATCCACAGGCCGCGCTTAACCTTTCGTTGACGCCGCCGCCGCCCGCCGCGACTCTGGCCGTGAACCGCCTCATGTTGAGTCGGCGATCACAATCGGGATCGTGAACCTAATGGCTGACCCTCAGGTCATCGTCGTCGGCAATGAAAAGGGCGGGGCGGGCAAATCCACCCTGGCCATCCATATCGCCACAGGCCTGCTGCACGCCGGACGGCGTGTGGCCATCATCGACCTGGATCTGCGCCAGCGATCGATGGCCCGCTTTTTCAGCAATCGGGCCGCGTGGATGGCCGCCAACGGCCAGTCCCTGCCGATGCCGGTCGAACCGGACATGGGCGACGGCAAGGCGCTGGCCCGCGCCACCGAAGACGAGCAGATCGCCTGTTTCGACCGTGCCTTCGCCGAGGCCCGGGCCCGGGCCGAGGTGATCCTGATCGACACGCCCGGCGGAGACACGGCCCTGTCGCGCGCGGCCCATGCCCGCGCCGACCAGATCGTCACGCCGATGAACGACAGTTTCGTCGATTTCGACCTGCTGGGTCAGGTCGATCCGGTGACGCTGGAGCTGCAGAAGCCTTCGATCTATTCGGAAAGCGTCTGGGAGGCGCGCAAGCAGCGCGCCGTCGAACGCGGCGGTTCGATCGACTGGATCGTGGTCACCAACCGTCTCGCCGTGGCCGAGGCGCGCAACCGCCGTCGTCTGTCCGACAAGCTGCAGAAACTGGCCAAGCGCGTCGGCTTCCGCATGGGGCCGGGTCTGCGCGACCGGGTCATCTATCGCGAACTGTTCCCGTTCGGCCTGACCGTGGCCGACCTGTCCGCCGACATCCGGCCGGTTTCCGTCTCCCTGGCCCACATCGCGGCGCGTCAGGAGATGCGCAACCTGATGAAGGCCCTCGGCCTGAACGAGGTCGTGACGGCCCTGGACGCAGCGGCGTGAGGCCATGGGCCTGATCTGGCTGGCGCTGGCGGGCATTGCTGTCTGGGCGCTGGCTCGACTGGGCCGACAGACAGAGGGGCCGCGACGGGGCCATTGGCGCGTGGCAGCCACCCTGTTGAGCGCCGTTCTGCTGGCCGGCGGAGCCCTGGCCGCCTCGCGTGGTGCCTGGCTGCCGGCGGCGGGTCTGCTGGGCACCGGACTCTGGCTGGTGCTGAGTTCCCGGATTCGCCAGGTGGCCGCCCGGCCCGAGGCGATGAGCGACGCCGAGGCCCGGTCGGTGCTGGGAGTCGGTGCCGACGCGACGTCGGAACAGATTCAGGCCGCCTGGCGTCGTCTGATGACGCGGGCCCATCCGGACCAGGGCGGCAGTGAAGGCCTGGCGTCGCGGCTGAACGCGGCGCGAGACCGTTTGCGAAAGGGCTGAGCCCTCTATTCCGGCCGCACCACCATACAGGTGACCCGACGTTCGGCGAGGGCGGCGCAGGCGGCCTGGGCCCCGTCCTCGGTCAGGCCGATGAACCGCGACCGGTACCAGCCGGCCGCCGTCTGGACCGACCGTTCGGCGGTGGCGAACTGGCTGCGGAAGCGGCGATTGACCTCGACCAGCCAGTCACTGGCCACGGTCTCGTCGCGGAACGCGCCGACCTGGACCGCCCAGCGGCCGGCGGATGAGGGGGCCGCCGGAGTTGCGCGCGCCGGAGCCGTTGATGTCGTGCGGCGCGACGGCCGGGCCCCGTTGAGGGTGGCGGTCAGATCCGGTGCCGGTGCCAGTTCGGCCTGGACCAGGGGGGCGGCCATGCGCGCGGCCAGGGCCGGCGGCGGCGTCGGGCGGGGCGTATAGGCGACCGCGGTCGCTCCGTCCTCGTCGCCGTCACTGTCAACAGAAGCATAGACGACGGCGTTGGTGGAGTTGTCGTTGCTGATGCCGAAGCCGCGCTGCTCGAAGAAGGTCTGGGCGATCTGGATCGGCTGACCGCGATCACGCAGGCGTTCCAGCTCGAAGCCCGTGTCCATCAGCTCCGCGACATGGGCGTTGCGCGAGGCCGTGGATCGCCCGCCGAGGACGATGGTGATCAGACGCCGGCCGTCGCGCACGGCGGAGGCGGCGAGATTGTAGCCCGAGGCGTTGGTGTAGCCGGTCTTCATGCCGTCATAGCCCTGGCCCGTCGCCAGTAGACCGTTGGTGTTGCGGTACTGGCGGCCCTGGTAGCTCCAGTCGTGAAGGCCGAAATAGCGATAGTACTGCGGGTAGTCGCGCATTACCGCCCGCGCCAGGATCGACAGGTCACGCGCGGTCGTCAGCTGGCGGCTGTCGGGCAGGCCGTTGGGATTGACGTACCGGGTCTGGGTCATGCCCAGCTCCTCGGCCTTCAGGGTCATCAGGGCCGTGAACCGCGCCTCGGAGCCGCCGATATGTTCGGCGATGGCCACCGCCATGTCATTGGCCGAGCGGACCGCCGTGGCGTGCATGGCATCGTCGAGGGTGATCGTCTGCCCGGCCGAGAGCCCCAGTTTCGATGGGGGCTGGGACGCAGCCCGCGGCGAGACCGTGATCACGTCATCCAGCTTGACCCGGCCTTCCGACAGGGCCTCGAAGGCCATGTAGAGGGTCATCATCTTGGTGATGGAGGCTGGATAGCGACGGTTGTCGGCGTAGCGGGCGAACAGTACCTCGCCGGTGGCCGCGTCGACGACGATGGCGGCGTAGCGGGCATTCTCGGTCGACTGGGCCACGGGTGGCGTGCCCGTCACCGGCGACAGCGTCAGAACGGACAGGGCCACGATGGCGATCAGGCCGCGGCGGAACATTGCGATCATCGGCAAGCGATGCCTCATTACTATGGCGTGGTCGCGGCCGCCGGACGCGTCGCTGACAAAAACTACCATGCAGCCTTCGGGTTTCGTGGCGGTTAACAAGGAGTCAACGGAGATTTGAACTCCGGCCGTGCCACGGCGGTGGAAATGGTGCGATGCACAATGGCCCTTGACGAATGTTCGCAGTTGCACCATATGAGCGCTGTGGTGATCGACAGGGTCGGTCATCGAGACATCAACAGGCGGACCCCGCCGCCACCCGCTCAGGAGACTTCCCCATGGCCGACGCCACCGACACCGTGAAAAAAACCGTCGAAACCGCGACCGCAACCGTCAAGGCCCAGGCCGACAAGGTCCAGGCCAGCGCTAAGCAGGCCCAGGCCGCCGGTGCCCAGGCTTTCCGTGAAGGCGTCGACAAGTCGGTCGCCTCGCTGACCGAGCTCAATGCCCTGAACAAGAAGAACCTGGACGCCGTCGTCGAGTCGGCCACCGTCGCCCAGCGTGGCGTCGAGGCCCTGTCGTCGCAGTCGCTGGCCTATGGCAAGAAGTCCTGGGAAACCGGCGTCGCCGCCGCCCAGAGCCTGTCCAAGGCCCGTTCGGTTCAGGAACTGGTCGAGCTTCAGACCACCTTCGCCAAGTCGGCGATGGAAACCTATATGGCTGAAATGACCAAGATGACGGACGTTCTGACCGCCTCGGTCAAGGACAGCTTCAAGCCGATCAACGAGCGCGTCAGCGCCTCGGTCGAAAAGTTCCAGGCCGCCCGCTAAGGCGACCGGTACCTTCTGACAAGTGTCTTGAAAGGCCCTCCGGAGAGATCCGGGGGGCCTTTTCGCTATTCGACCGCGACGTGGGCGATGCTGAAGGCCCGGGCAACACGCCAGTGCCCGTCTTCCAGCCGCCACAGGATCGAGAAGCGCGCCCGTCCGGCCAGACGTTCCGGACCGTCGCCCTGGCGCTCGTAGAACAGGTGGCTGCCTTCCTCGATCGCGCCGACCCCGGGGATCCTGTGGACCTGCAGGGTGCCGGGCACGAGTTCCCGGCGTGAGCGAAAGGCGTCCGGAGCCTGTTTGCCGGTGCAATTCCGCGCATAGTCATCGACGAAGGCCGCGCGTGTCGCCGTCAGCCCGCCGCGGTCATGATAAAATTCGATGTCCCCGGTGACGAGATCAGACAGGGCGGCAGGGTCGCACTGGTCGAACATCACGCTGAAAATGGCGGTGTCCTTCGCCGCGATCAGCGCGGTCAGCATCGGTTGCTCCGGAATTTCCACCGGCTGGGACGGAAGCAGGGCCAGGGCGAAGAGCAGGGCGGTAAAGGGCATGGAAACCTCCGCCGGCGATAATGCGGCTGGCCCACGATACCGGGCCGGGAAAGCCGGAACCCGTGAATCTTCGGTCATGAACCCCTTGTCACGCAAGCTGTGACTGGACGCACCTTCAATTCAGGCCATCATCACCTATCTGAGCTATCTACTCCCCGATACGGAACACGAATGCCTTCCAAGCGGCCAGGTGAACGACAGGGCGACGGTTTCGGCTCCGCTACCGTTACCGAAACAAAGCCCAAGCTCCAGAAGCCCTCGCTCTACCGGGTGCTGATCCTCAACGACGACTACACACCGATGGAATTCGTCGTCTACGTGCTGGAACGGTTTTTCCAGAAGGACCGCGAGGCCGCGACTCGCATCATGCTGCATGTGCATCAGCATGGTGTCGGGGTGTGCGGCGTCTTCACCTACGAGGTGGCCGAGACCAAGGTCGCCCAGGTGATCGAGACGGCGCGCCGCCACCAGCATCCGCTGCAATGCACGATGGAAAAAGACTGAGAGGATTCCCCCATGCCCTCATTTTCACGTCCTCTCGAAGAAACGCTGCACCGCGCGGTCAGCTACGCCAACGAGCGACGGCATGAATACGCCACGCTCGAACACCTCTTGCTGGCCCTGATCGACGATCCCGAGGCGACCGGGGTGATGACCGCCTGCAACGTCGATCTCGTCGCCCTGAAGACGGCCCTGACCCTCTATGTCGACACCGACCTGGCCGCCCTGGCGACCTCGGACGGCGAGGAAGCCAAGCCTACGGCCGGCTTCCAGCGGGTGATCCAGCGCGCGGTGATCCACGTCCAGAGTTCCGGACGCGAGGAGGTGACCGGGGCCAATGTGCTGGTCGCCATCTTCAGCGAGCGCGAGAGCCACGCCGCCTATTTCCTGCAGGAACAGGACATGACCCGCTACGACGCGGTCAATTTCATCGCCCACGGCATCGCCAAGAAGGCCGGGGCCGCGGAAGTCCGATCCGGCAAGGGCGGCAGTCCCGAGGACTCGGAGGACGCGGCCACCGTCAAGTCGGGGGGCGAGGCGCTCGAAGCCTATTGTGTCGACCTCAACGAGAAGTCGCGTCAGGGCAAGGTCGACCCCCTGATCGGGCGTCAGGCCGAGGTCGACCGCTCGATCCAGATCCTGTGCCGCCGCACCAAGAACAATCCGCTGCTGGTCGGCGAGCCCGGCGTCGGCAAGACCGCCATCGCCGAGGGGCTGGCGCGCAAGATCGTCAATCACGAGGTCCCGGACGTGCTGGAAGGCGCGACCATCTATTCGCTCGACATGGGGGCGCTGCTGGCCGGGACCCGCTATCGCGGTGATTTCGAGGAGCGGCTGAAACAGGTCGTCAAGGAGCTCGAGAACCACGAGAACGCCATCCTGTTCATCGACGAGATCCATACGGTGATCGGGGCAGGGGCCACCTCGGGCGGGGCGATGGACGCCTCCAACCTGCTGAAGCCGGCCCTCGCCTCGGGGTCGCTGCGGTGCATGGGGTCGACCACCTACAAGGAATACCGCCAGCATTTCGAGAAGGACCGGGCCCTGGTCCGGCGCTTCCAGAAGATCGACGTCAATGAGCCGACGGTCGCCGACTCGATCAAGATCCTGCGCGGTCTGAAGAGCTATTACGAAGCGCACCACAAGCTGCGCTACACCGAGGCGGCCGTGCGTTCGGCGGTGGAACTGTCGGCGCGTTACATGACCGACCGCAAATTGCCGGACAAGGCCATCGATGTGATCGATGAGGCCGGGGCCAGCCAGATGCTGCTGCCGGAATCGAAGCGCAAGAAGGTCATCGGCCAGAAAGAGGTCGAGGCCGTCATCGCCAAGATGGCCCGCATCCCGGCCAAGTCGGTGTCCAAGTCCGACACCGAGGGCCTGAAGGCCCTGGAAACCGATCTGAACCGCGCGGTGTTCGGGCAGACCGCCGCCATCGAGCAGGTGGCGGCGGCGATGAAGCTGGCCCGCGCCGGTCTGCGCGACCCGCAAAAACCGATCGGCTCCTTCCTGTTTGCCGGTCCCACCGGCGTCGGCAAGACCGAGGTGGCCAAACAGCTGTCCGCGACGCTGGGCATCGAGATGCTGCGCTTCGACATGTCGGAATATATGGAGCGCCACACCGTCAGTCGCCTGATCGGCGCACCTCCGGGCTATGTCGGCCATGACCAGGGCGGCCTGCTGACCGACGCCGTCGACCAGCATCCGCACGCGGTGGTGCTGCTGGACGAGATCGAGAAGGCGCACCCGGATGTCTACAACATCCTGCTACAGGTGATGGACAACGGCATGCTGACCGACGCCGTCGGCAAGAAGGTCGATTTCCGCAATGTGGTGCTGATCATGACCACCAATGCGGGGGCCGCCGACAACGCGCGCGCCTCGATCGGATTTGGGCGCGGCAAGGTCGAGGGCGAGGACGACAAGGCCATCCAGCGCCTGTTCGCGCCGGAGTTCCGCAACCGGCTCGACGCCATCGTCAGCTTCAAGCCGCTGGCGGCCGAGACGATCCGTCTGGTGGTGACCAAATTCGTGCTGGAACTGGAAGCCCAGCTGGCCGATCGCAACATCACCATCGAACTGACCGACGACGCGGCCGACTGGCTGGCCAAGAACGGTTTCGACGAACTGTACGGCGCGCGGCCTCTGGCCCGGGTCATCCAGGAACACATCAAGAAGCCGCTGGCCGACGACATCCTGTTCGGTCGCCTGACCCGCGGTGGTCATGTGAAGGTGAAACTGACCGACGGCAAGATCGTGTTCGACGTCAGCGGTTCCTCTGGCGCACCGGTCAAGGAGCCGGAGGACGAAACCGCCGGCTGATCATCCGGTCTGAAATGACGAGGGGCCCGGGCAGGGAATGCCCGGGCCCCTTTTCCGTGTGCCGTGTGAAGCGGCCTAGCGGCGGCGACCGGCACCGGCCAGCAGCAGGCCGACACCGGCGACAATGGCCGTGGTCAACAGCGGCTTGCGCCGGGCAAACTCAAGGCCGGTACGGGCCGGATCCTGGAGGTCGGAGGGCGCGCGTTCGACCAGCCGGTCCAGTCCGTCAATGGCCTGCCCGTACATGTCCTGGGCCTTGCCCCTGGCCTGGTTCAGGCGACCCTTGATTTCGAGTTTGGGATTGTCGGTCAGGGCCCCGAGGCGGGATTGAACCTTGCCGCCGACTTCAGTGGCGGTGCCTTCGATAGTTTGATCGGTCATGCGTCTGTCCTTGGAATGTGGAGAAGCCGGGGAGGCTATCTAAACAGCGCGCGAGGGCGGCACCGGGTTCCTCGAAACCGCGCCTTCGGGGCCTTTTGCCGCAGGCCGAAACGCGCGACAGTCCCGGCGAACTGGAGAGACCCATGCCCGATCCGGCGATGACCGAGCGACAGAAGAAATGGTTCGCCACCGTCGAGGCGAATCTGGAGGCCAGAACCGGTCGGCCGCTGGCGGTCTGGGTCGACATTCTCAAGGGATGCCCCGAGACCCGGCCCAAGGCCCAGGCGGGCTGGCTGAAGGCGACGCACGGCATCGGGGCCAATCACGCGGCCATGATCCTCGACGCGGCCCGCCCGGCGGATACCCTGGGCTGGAGCGACTCCGAGGGGTTGCGGGCGGCGTTGTGGGCCGAACCGCGCTCGCTGGCGGCGCTGGAGGCGGTCGAACGGATCGCCGCCGATCTGGCCGACGTCATCGTCTCCCAGCGCAAGGGCTATACCGCCTTCTCCCGGGCCGTGCAGTTTGCCGCGATGCGACCGCTGAACGGCGGCGGGGCCCGGCTGGGCCTGAAGCTGGATCCCGGGGAGTCGGAAAGGCTGTCGATCCCGACCCGAAGCGAAAGCTGGTCCGAGCGGCTGACGGCGGTGGTGGATCTGGACGGCCCCGGAGCCGCCAATGCCGAATTGGCGGCCCTGTTCGCCCGCGCCGCCGAGAACGGCCGCACGGCCGGCTCAGACTGATCGATAGGGGGACTGGTCGGCGGTCAATTCGGCGATTGCGGCCTCCACGGCGGGACGTTCCCCCGCCAGATAGTGGGCCACCGCCTCCCGCAGTCCCGGATGGGCGATGTGATGGGCGGACCAGACCGGGGACGGCAGGTAGCCGCGGGCGATCTTGTGCTGGCCCTGGGCCCCGGCCTCGACCCGCGACAGGCCACGCGCAATGGCGAATTCGACGGCCTGATAATAGCAGAGCTCGAAATGCAGGAAGGGCACCTCTTCCAGCGCGCCCCATTGGCGACCGTACAGGGCGTCGCGCCCGATCAGGTTCAGGGCTCCGGCGACCGGCACGCCGTCGCGGAAGGCCATGACCAGGGCGATGTGATCGGCCATGGTCGCCCCGATGCGGCTGAAGAAGTCGCGGGTCAGATAGGGCCGGCCCCATTTGCGTGAGCCGGTGTCCAGATAGAAGGCGAAGAAGGCGTCCCAGTGGGCCTCGGTCAGGTCCGCGCCGGTTAGGACGCGGATGTCGAGCCCGGCCTGGGCCTCGCGCCGCTCGCGGCGAATGGTCTTGCGGCGGCTGGACGACAGGGCGGCGAGGAAGTCGTCAAACGTCCCGTAGTCAGCGTTGCGCCAGACGAACTGCATGTCCTGCCGCTGCAGCAGACCGGCCTGTCCCATCGCCTGCCATTCGGGCTCGGTCGGGAAATTGATGTGTAGCGAGGAGACGCCCAGCCGCTCGACCAGGGCCAGGGCCCCCTGCAGCAGCGCCTCACGCACCGTGGCGGCGTCGGCGTCGGGATGGGCGAGCAAGCGCGGGCCCGTGGCCGGCGTGAACGGCACGGCCCCCAGCAGCTTGGGATAGTAGCGGCCGCCGGCGCGTTCGAAGGCGTCGGCCCAGCTGTGGTCGAAGACATATTCGCCTTGGCTGTCACCTTTCAGGTAGAGCGGCATGACCCCGAGGGCGGTCCCGGCCTCATCGCGCAGGGCCAGATGACGCGGGGCCCAGCCCCGGGCCGGCACGGCGCTGCCCGAGGCCTCGCAGGCGTGGAGAAAATCGAACGAGACGAAGGGATCGCCGGTCGGGGCCGCACAGGCGTCCCAGGCGGCCGCGCCGATGTCGGCGATCCCGTCGTGAACCGTTAGTGTGACGCTCACTTCACCTCGACGATGGCGTCCACCTCGACGGCGAAACCGAGCGGCAGGCGATAGACGCCGACGGCCGAGCGGGCGTGGCGACCCTTGTCGCCGAACACCTCGACCATCAGGTCGGAACAACCGTTGATCACGGCGGGGATGGCGGTGAAATCACCGGCTGCCTGGACGAAGCCTCCCAGTTTGACGACGCGAACGACGCGTTCCAGGTCGCCGTCCAGTGCGGCGCTGATCTGGGCCAGCAGGTTGACGCCACACATGCGGGCGGCGGCCTGGGCCTGCTCGGGCGAGACGTCGTCGCCCACGGTGCCCTTGACGCCGCCCGAGGCGTCATTCGACAGCTGGCCCGAGATATGGACGAGGTTTCCGGCCTGGACATAGGGGACATAGTTGGCGACGGCCTTGGCGGGTTCCGGCAGGCTGATGCCGAGTTCGGTCAGGCGGGCGGCGATGGTCATGGTCAGGCTCCGTGAGTGTGCTGCGGACTTAACGCGTCCAACGGCGGCTGGAAAGATGACCCGCGCATTGTCGGACCTTCAGCGTCGCGCAGGGCGTCGTCGTCACGTTTGGGGGCGGCTGGTGGCGACCATCCGGGGGCGATGCCCTCCGGACAATCACCGGCCGCTTCGCCTGTCGCCGGCGGCCACCGCCACCGCGGATCCGGTCTGGAAACTCACCGTAAGAATACGCATTGGCGCGCGCATTGTGCAGTTGTCGTTCGACAATTCGCTGCTACGATCACAGCGAATTTCTGGAGATCATGAATGCGTGCATTTCGTTTTGTCGCCGCGATCGCTGCGGTGCCCCTGTTCCTCGCCTCCGCTGCCCAGGCCCAGGTCGCAGACCCGGCCCCGATGCAGACTGCCGGCGGTGCCGTGACGGCCGTCGCCGAGACTGCCGAGACGGCGGAGCAGACGGCCGCGCTGGACGAGGTCGTCTGTCGGGCCCAGGGCCGGGCGGCCAGCCGTCTCCAGTCCCGCGCCCGCGTTTGCAAGACCCGTCGCGAATGGCGGATTATCGACGATGAAACCCTGGCGGCCACGACCCGGGTTCAGAACGGCGGCCGGTATAACCCGCCCAGCGAAGCGGTCCGGCCCCAGTAGAAGTCGAACGCCGGTGCTTGCCAATCAGACCTTATCTGGTCTGTGCGGCGGGTTGATCCGGGCGATCGGTGGTATTCAGACAACTTGCGCTGGAGTGGAAGGATGGCTCGTTCCTGCTGTTTGGCCGCGTTGATCGCGGCATCAACCCTTTGGTCTTTACCGGCCCTGGCTGCGCCCCAGGTCACGCCGCAGGCTCCGCCCGGACCAACGACCGTTGCGGCAACCGTACCTGATGTCGAGGTCACGGCTGCCACTGCGGAGTCGCCCGAGGAGACGGCCTATCTGGAGCAGGTTGTCTGCCGGCCCGTGGGCCGCGCGGCCAGTCGTCTGCCGTCGAGTCGGCAGGTGTGCGACACCCGTCGTGCGTGGCGCGATATGGAGGAGGAGGCTGTCCGCGAGACCCAGCGGTTGCTGAATTCGAATGCCTCCAACAACAGGCTGCCGGGTCACTAGGGCGGGGTACCGGAGGGCCGGCTCAACGTTTCAGGGCCCGCCCGGCCACGACAGCGTCCTTGCCGAATTTCGCGCGCAGGACGTCGATGGCCGACTCGGTCTTCAGGATGCGTGCCTCGGCGCTTTCGAACAGGGCCGAGGGGGTTTCGGCCGCCTCGACCAGTTCGCTCAGGCCGATGCCGATCAGGCGGTAGGCGATGCCCAGTTCGGGCCTCAGCAGGGCGCGACCGGCGGCAAACAGGGCCCGGGCCGTCTGTACCGGCTCGGCCAGGCTTATGCGACGGGTAACAATGCGAAAATCGGTGCGCCTGAGCTTCAGGACGACCGCCCGGCTGGCCACGCCGTCGTGCCGGGCCTTGGACGCCAGCTTCTCGCACAGCGGCCAGAGTTCGGCCTCCAGATCCGTGGCGGTCGTCAAATCCTCGTTGAACGTGGTCTCGGCACTCATGCCCTTGCGGTCACGGGCCGGATTGACGGCGCGGCTGTCGCGGCCGTTCGCCAGGTCATGCAGACGCAGCCCGTTCTCGCCGTAGCGTTTGACCAGATCGCGCGGGTCGGCGGCGGCCAGATCGCCGATCTTGGCATAGCCGTCGCTGCGTAGCGTGCTGGAAAGGACGGGCCCCACGCCTGGCAGGATGCTGACCGGTTTCGGGGCCAGCAGGGTCGCGGCCTCGGTCCCGATCACTGAAAATCCGCGCGGTTTGTCCAGTTCGGAGGCGATCTTGGCCAGGAACCGATTTGGAGCGAGGCCGATGGATACCGTCAGGCCTGTTTCGGTTTCGATCCAGGCCTGAAGGCGGGCCAGTTGCAGCGCGGGCGGGCCCCCGTTGAGCCGCTCAGTCCCCGACAGGTCGATCCAGGCCTCGTCCAGCGACAGGGTCTGGACCAGCGGGGTCAGCCGGCCGATGGCATCGAAGATGCGTTTGCTCTCGGCGACATATTTGGCGAAGTCGGGCTTGATGACCACGGCCTCGGGGCAGGCCTGCAGGGCCTTGAACATCGGCATGGCCGAATGAACCCCGTACTGGCGCGCGATATAGCAGGCGGTCGAGGCCACGCCGCGCCGGCCCCCGCCGATGATCACAGGCCGGTCGCGCAACTCGGGCCGATCCCGCTTCTCGACCGAGGCATAGAAGGCGTCGCAGTCGAGGTGGGCGATGGTCAGGTCGGCAAGTTCATTGTGGTTGATGACGCGCCGGGAGTCGCAGGCCGGGCAGCGCATGGTGCGCTGGTCCCCGCTCCACAGGCAGTCGCGGCAGATGGCCCGCAGGGTCACGACGGCGGATCTCCGGTCCAGCTTTCACGCCAACTTAAGACTGGACGGACCAGAGTGCACGCGAAGAAGGCGCAAAGCCTCAGCGCAACCGCGCAGGCGACGAGGCAACAGACCGGGTGAACATGTCCAAGAAAGTCCTCATCGTCGAGGATAACGAGCTGAACATGAAACTCTTTCATGACCTGCTCGATTCCCAGGGCTACGAGACGCTGCAGACCCGTGAGGGCCTGTCGGCCCTGGCGCTGGCGCGCGAGCATCATCCCGACCTGATCCTGATGGACATCCAGCTGCCGGAGATTTCGGGGCTGGAAGTCACCAAATGGCTGAAGGATGACGAGGAACTGAGCCATATCCCGGTCATCGCCGTCACCGCCTTCGCGATGAAGGGGGATGAGGAGCGAATCCGCCAGGGCGGCTGCGAGGCCTATATTTCCAAGCCGATCTCGGTGATGCATTTCCTCGACGTGATCCGGCTGCATCTGGGAGACGCCAGGCCGGCGGAGCCCGCATGACCGCCCGCATCCTGGTCGTGGACGACGTCGAGACCAACGTCCGGCTGCTCGAAGCCAAGCTGACGCTCGAATACTATGACGTTCTGAGCTGCAACGACGGGGCCACGGCCCTGACGATCGCCGCCACGGAACGGCCGGACATCATCCTGCTGGATGTGATGATGCCGGGTATGGACGGGTTCGAGACCTGCCGACGGCTGAAGGCGGATCCGGCCACCCGTCACATCCCGGTGGTGCTGGTCACGGCGCTGGACGGGCGTGAGGACAAGATTCGCGGCCTTGACGCCGGGGCCGATGATTTCGTCACCAAGCCGATCGACGATCTGGTGCTGTTTGCGCGGGTGCGGTCCCTGGTGCGTCTGAAGGCGGTCATGGACGAACTGCGCGATCGCGAGGAGAGCGGTCGTCGCATGGGCGTCGATACCGACGGGGCCGGACGCCTGCGTGGTTCCGGTGGCCGGGTGTTGATCGTCGACGACAGTGAATCCCAGGCCCGACGCATCGCCGACCAGCTGGCGGTCGATCATCGTCCGGTGATCGAGGCCGACCCGGACCGTGCCCTGATCGCCGCCCAGGGACCGATCGACCTGATCATCGTCAATGTCTCGAGTTCGCGGTTCGACGGCCTGCGGCTGGTTGCCCAGATCCGTTCGAAGGAAGGCTCGCGCCGGGCACCGATCCTCGCCGTGGTCGATCCTGCGGATCGTCCGCGCCTGGTCAAGGCGCTGGAGCTGGGGGCCAATGACATCCTGGCCAAGCCGGTCGATCCCGAGGAGCTGGCCGCCCGGGCCCGCACCCAGATCCGGCGCAAGCGCTACAACGACTTTCTGCGGCACAAGCTCGACTACAGTCTGGAAATGGCGGTCACCGACTCTCTGACCGGTCTGCACAATCGCCGTTACATGGCCGGACAGCTTCAGGGCATGGTCAACCGGGCCGGGCAGGGGGGTGACCCGGTCGCCGTCCTGGTCATCGACATCGATCACTTCAAGGCGGTCAACGATGGCTTCGGCCACGATGCCGGCGACGAGGTGCTGCGTGAGTTCGCGGTGCGCCTGGCCACCAATGTCCGGGCCATCGACCTGCCGTGCCGCTACGGGGGCGAGGAGTTTATCGTCGTCATGCCGGGGACCGGCCTGGACGACGCGGTGATGATCGCCGACCGCATCCGCCGGGACGTGGCCACGGCCCCGTTCCGCATCATGGACGGCGAGGAGCACCTGACCATTACCGTCTCCATAGGCGTCGCCGCGACCCTCGAGGCCGGCGATACGCCGGACGCCCTGATCAAGCGGGCCGACGAGGGCGTCTATGAGGCCAAGGCCCATGGCCGCAACAGGGTCATCGCCCGCGCCGCCTGACGGATCCTTGGACCGCACGCGCAGAAAAACGCCCGGTCGCAGGACCGGGCGCTTTCATGTGTGACTGCAGATCTTCGGACCGGGCGACGCGACGCGCGCCCTGCGAGACGTCCTACTTGATCTTGCCTTCCTTGAACTCGACGTGCTTGCGCACGACGGGATCGTATTTCTTGACGACCATTTTCTCGGTCATGGTCCGGGCGTTCTTCTTGGTGACATAGAAGAAGCCGGTGTCGGCCGAGGAGTTCAGGCGGATCTTGATTGAAGCCGGTTTGGCCATCGTAATTACCTTTGCGACGGCGAAAGCCGCTGAAATGAGAGGCGCGGAACATACTCGGGAAGTCCGCGAAGTCAACCGTGTGCATGGCCGCTTGAGTGGCGGGCGTCAAAGGCTAGGATGGGGCATGACCCGCATCTCCCTCCTGGCCGCCGCGGCCCTCGCCCTGTTCCTGTCCGCCTGCGCCAGCCTGCCCGAGGCCAGAGCCCCGCAGGACGCCTTCTTTGCCAATCTGACGGCCCTGTGCGGCCAGAGCTTCGCCGGCCGGCTGGTGACGACGGACGCCGCCGATGCCGACCTCGCCGGCCAGCCGATGCGGATGACGGTGCGTGACTGTTCGGCCCGGGAGATTCGCATCCCGTTCCAGATCGGCGAGGACCGCTCCCGGACCTGGTTCGTGACGCGCACGGCCACGGGCCTGACGCTGAAGCACGACCATCGCGATCCGCAGGGCCAGCCGGAGGGCTGGCACTGGTATGGCGGGGATACCGAGAGCGCAGGCACGGCCCAACGTCAGGTGTTTCCGGTCGATCAGGAGTCCATCGATCAGTTCAACGCCGGGGACGCCGTGGTCTCGACCACCAATGTCTGGGCCATGGAAGTCCACCCCGGCCGGACCTTCGCCTATGAGCTGCGTCGGGCCAATCGGCATTTCCGGGTCGAGTTCGATCTCACCCGTCCCCTGACCGACTAGACGGCGTTCCAGCCGGTGGCGGAACGGACGGTGGCGCAGGCGGGCGAGCCGTCCGCCCCTCGGCCGGGCAGGATGATCTCGAGGATTCGCCCCGCACGCCCGAGGCTCAGCAGGGTGGGAGCGATGTCGTGGATGTCGATCTTGGCGCGCCGCGTCCAGGGGCTGGACGGGTCGCCCGCAGACTGGCCGATGCGGATATAGACAAAACGGCGTATCGGTCCCTCGCGTCGCACGAAGGGGCCGAGAAACCGACCGTCATCGGACAGCCGGACCGGAACATCGAAGGCGACGGGACCCTCGGTGGCGACAACGGGGCCGAAGGCCGCATCGTCATGCTGCAGACTGTAGCGGACGCCGGGGACCGGATCCGCGATTGTCAGCCGCAAAGTTATGGACGTATCGGCCATGTCTAGGCGACGTGTTCGACAATGTGCCGGCCGCGCACCATTCGTACAAAGGGCAGGGGACGGTTCGGGGTTTGCTGTCGTTCGCTGATCTCGCCAAGAACGAACCGGGTGATGGCGGGCAGGTCCAGCGCGCGGGCCTCGGCCAGCGGCAGCCAGGCGATTTCATCCAGCTCGCCCGAACCCGCCGTGGGCTCGGGATGCAGGAGGGCCTCGACCGGGGCGAGAAAGAACCGGGCGTCGAACCGCCGCGTCCGCCCCGGCGGCGTGATGGCGCGAGCGACATAGGTCAGGGATGACAGGTCCGGCAGCGCCCCGGCCGCCCGGTATTCACGCCACGGACCGGCTACCGGGACGGGCGGGGCCGGCCGCCCCAGGATCAGTCCGGTCTCCTCGAAGGTCTCGCGCACGGCGGCCATGGCCAGGGCCCGGGCGCGGCGGGCGTCGGTCTCGTGGACCAGCAGGCGCAGGGCTTCGGGGGGCAGGTCGGACCCGGTCGCGGCGGTAAAATCGGCCCGCTCGATCCGGCCGCCGGGGAACACCCATTTGGACGCCATGAAAACGTGCCCGCGTGCCCGTCGCCCCATCAACACCTCCGGATCCGGGCCACCGCGCAGCAGGATCAGGGTGGCGGCGTCCCGGGGGCGCTGGCGACCCCCGACGCGCGGAGCGTCGGCGAGGTCCTGTGCGGAATCGAACGGGTCAGTCGGTGTCGCGGTCACCCTGGACAATTAGCACGTTCAGGTCGCGAGTCGGCGTGTAGTTGGTGTAGCGGACCTCGAACCGGGTCGGGCTGATCCGGCGCACGCCGTCGCCGCAGAAGCTGACGATGTTGTGCTCGGAGCCCTTGTCGACCACCAGGCGAAAATCGCGGATCGGACCGGACCAGTTGGCCCCCGTGACCAGGGTGTAGTCCAGCCAGGTCTCCGCCATCTGGATTTGCCCGGCCTGTTTCCGCGCGAGGGCTGAACGGACCGCTTCGTCGACGCAGTAGGCGTTGCGATAGTCGGGCGGAATGTCCCCGCTTCTCCAGTCCCGGGTCACCGACGTTCCTCCGGGCACCGGAACATAGAGATGCCGGACCTCGATCTCTGCGCCGGGTGCAAAATACTGCGTCCAGTAGTGGGTCGTCTTCAGGGTCCACAGGCCGATGCTGGTCCGGACGCCATCGTCGTGGACATTGCTGTCGAGCAGGCCGTCGGCGACCAGTTCGGCGATCTGGGACTCCGACAGTTCGGCGACGGGGTCCTCCAGGGCATCGTAATGGGGGTTAAGCGGCAGACCGAGGCGCTGCAGTCGACGCGTCACGTCGACGCCGTTCAGCATCGCCTTCTGTTCGACCTGGGTGTCCACGGAATAGCCGTCGACCCGCGTGATGAAGGGCAGGGCCCGCATCGGGTCCGGAACCGGTCCGCGAATACTGCCCATCCAGTCCGGCTCGATGTCCGGCATGGGAAAGGCCACGATCGTTTCGATGCCCTCGTCGGTGTGGTTCAGGAAGCGGTAGGTGACCCGCACCTCGTCCACCGACAGGAACAGATCCTCCGACAGCATGGTGATGCCGTCCGTGCGTTCGAACACCAGGCCGCCGGCCTTCATCGAGGCCACGGTGTCGTTGGCGACCGCCGGGCCGGCGGCGAGCAGGGCGGTGGTCAGGGCCACGGAGGCGGCGAGACGGTTCATCGGCATTCTCCCGGTCAGAAACCGAAGGTAGCCGAAGCCTGGCCAGATGCGAAACCTGTCAATTCCTGTCGCCGTCGGGACCGCTCAGCGGCGCTTGCCCTTGCGCACGCCCTTCAGACCGCCGGAGGGCGGCTTGGGCCCGCCCGGGCGTTTGCTGCCGCGCCTGGGCGGGCCGTTGCCACCGGGGCCGCGATCCCGGGCCCGGACGCCGTAGCGCGGGGCCGGGGCATCGGGATCGCGCGGGGCCGGGTCGCTGAGCATCTCGAACAGCAGGCCGCCGGTGATCGGCGTCGCCTCCCTGAGCTTGACCTCGACCTGACGGCCCAGGGTCCAGCGCTGGCCGCTGCGCTCGCCGACCAGGGCGTGGGCGCGGTCATCGTGGTGGAAATACTCGTTGCCCAGGGACGACACCGGGCACAGGCCGTCGGCCCCGGTCTCCTCCAGCCGCACGAACAGGCCGAAGCGGGTGACGCCGGTGATCCGGCCGGGGAAGGTGGCCCCGACCCGGTCCTCGAGGAAGGCGGCGATATAGCGGTCCATCGCGTCGCGCTCGGCCGCCATGGAGCGGCGTTCGGTCGTGGTCACCTGTTCGGCGATGGCGGGCAGTTCCGCCACCTCGCGGTCGGTCAGTCCGTCCTTGCCCAGCCCCAGGGCGCGGATCAGGCCCCGGTGCACGATCAGGTCGGAATAGCGCCGGATCGGCGAGGTGAAATGGGCGTAGCGATCCAGATTCAGGCCGAAATGGCCGATGTTGTCGGGGCTGTAGATGGCCTGCATCTGGCTGCGCAGCACCACTTCGTTGACGACCTCGGCGTGGGGCGTGTCGCGGGTCTCGTCGAGCAGCTTGTTCAGCCGTTTGGTGGTCGGGGCCTCGCCCTTGCTCCACGGCTTGCCGATGGTCTGCAGGAAGTCGGCCAGGTTGAAGGTCTTCTCCTGGCTGGGCGTGTCGTGGATGCGGTAGATCAGCGGCGTGCGCTTCTGCTCCAGCGTCTCGGCGGCACAGACATTGGCCTGGACCATCATCTCCTCGATCAGGCGATGCGCCTCCAGCGATTTGCGTGGCTCGATGGCGGTGATACCCCCGTCGGGGGCCATGATGATGCGCCGTTCCGGGCTCTGGATCGCCAGCGGGCTGCGCTTCAGCCGGCCCTTGAGCATGGTGTGATAGGCGTTCCACAGCGGATACAGGATGGCGTCCATGATCGGGCCGGTGGCATCGCCCGGCTGGCCGTCGATGGCCGCCTGGGCCTGTTCGTAGGACAGTTTGGCGTGCGACCGCATCAGGCCGCGCACGAAGCGGTGGCCGGTCTTGCGGCCATCCTTGTCAAACACCATCCGCACGGCCAGGCAGGCGCGGTTTTCGCCCTCCCTGAGGGAGCACAGGCCGTTGGACAGGGTTTCGGGCAGCATCGGCTCGACCCGGTCGGGGAAATAGGTCGAATTGCCCTTGGCCCGGGCCTCGCGGTCCAGAGAGGTGTCGGGGCGGACATAGGCGGCGACGTCGGCGATGGCGACCCAGACGATCCAGCCGTCGGGGTTCTTGGCGTCCTCGTCGCGGTGGGCATAGACCGCGTCATCGTGATCGCGGGCGTCCGCGGGGTCGATGGTGATGAACGGAATCTCACGCAGATCCTCGCGGCCCTTCAGCGTCGGCAGGGCCTGATCGAGCGCCTCCTGTTCGACCGTTTCGGAGAATCCCGTCGGCACGCCGTGGGCGTGGATGGCGATCAGGGAGGCGGCGCGCGGGTCATCCTCGCGGCCGATGGTCTCGAGAATCTTGCCGCGCTTGGGTCCGTAGCGCTGTTCGCCCTTCTCGATCGAGGCCAGCACCAGGTCGCCGTCGCGCAGATCGGCGGCCTGCAGGGGCGGGATGACCAGCACGTCCCTGGAGCGACGGTCCACCGGCTCGACCCGCGTCTCCTTGCCGGATTTGCGGATCACGCCGAGAACGCGGTTGGTGCCGGCGTCCAGCGCCTTGATCAGCCGCGCCTCCCAGCCGTCCTCGCCCCGGACGAACTTGACCAGCAGCCGGTCGCCCATACCGGGGGCAGGGGCGGTTCTGGGGCCGCTCTCGGGGACCAGCACGGCGCGTGGCGCATCGGGCCCGGCGTCGACGAGCCGGACATACATATCGCCGTCGACATCGCGCTCGACCACATCGGCGACGCCGACGGGCGGCAGATCACCGGCGGGCGAAAAGGTCTTGCGACCGCGCTTGCCCAGCAGGCCTTCGGCCTCCAGCTCGCGCATCATGTCGCGCAAGCGACGGCGATCCTCGCCCTTCAGGCCGAAATGGCGGGCGATATCGGTTTTTTCGGCTCCGCCGGCTTCCGTCAGGAAGGCGAGGAGGGTGGCTTTGTCGGGGAGGCCCGATGCGGGCCTGCGGGGTGTTTTTGTCATTGTGTACCTATGTAGTGTGCTTCGCCCCAAAGGGCTAAATCTTGCGTGGGTTGACCTGGTCGGGTCTGACGATCAGCTTCCGCCGCGAACGCTCACGGAGTCTGTCCATGTCCTTGCCTGCCACCCCTGTTCTCAGCCGGCCTGCCGCATCCCTGCTGGACCTGATCGGCCTGACGCCGATGGTCGAGGTGACCAACATCGACACCGGACCGTGCCGGCTGTTCCTGAAGCTGGAATCCCAGAACCCGGGCGGCTCGATCAAGGACCGGATCGCCCTGTCGATGATTGCCGCAGCGGAGAAGGAAGGCTTTCTGAAGCCCGGCGGCACCATCGTCGAGGCGACGGCGGGCAATACCGGCCTGGCCCTGACGCTGGTCGGCCAGGCCAAGGGTTACAAGGTGCTGCTGGTCATCCCCGACAAGATGTCGAAGGAGAAAATCCAGCATCTGCGGGCCATGGGGGCCGACGTGCGACTGACGCGGTCGGACGTGCCGCACGGCCATCCCGAATACTACACGGACATGGCCGAGCGCCTGGCCCAGCAGCTGCCGGGTGGATTCTACGTCAACCAGTTCGCCAATGACGCCAATTCCGCCGCGCATTTCCAGACCACCGGTCCCGAGATCTGGGAGCAGATGGACCACGACGTCGACGCCTTTGTCGCCGGCATCGGCTCGGGCGGGACCATCACCGGTATCGCCCAGTACCTGAAGAGCGTCGGCTCAAACGCCGAGATCATTCTCGCCGACCCGACCGGCTCGGTGCTGGGCGGCATCGTCAACGACGGCGTACCGGGGCCGGAAGGCAGCTACACCGTCGAGGGCATCGGCCAGAATTTCGTGCCCGAAACCGCCGACATGAGCCTGATCGACAAGGCCTATTCGATCCCCGACGCCGAGGCGATCGGCACCGTCCGTGAACTGCTGCTGAAGGAAGGCATCCTGGCCGGGTCCTCGTCGGGTACCCTGATCGCCACCGCCCTGCGCTGGTGCCGTGAACAGACCGAACCCAAGCGCTGTGTCACCTTCGTCTGCGACACCGGGGCCAAATATCTGTCCAAGGTCTATAACGACGCCTGGCTGGCCGACCAGGGTCTGGGCGAGCGCGAGATCCACGGCAATCTGTCGGACCTGATCCACCGCAAATACGCCGAGGGTGATGTGGTCGTGGCCGGTCCCGATGACACGCTGGATACGGTGTTCAAGCGCATGCGCGGAGCGGACGTCTCGCAGCTGCCGGTGATCCAGGACGGTCGCCTGGTCGGCATCGTCGACGAAAGTGACCTGATCCACGTGATGAACACCGATGAGATCACCCGCCAGGACCGGTTCAAGAAGCCGGTCGGCACGGTGATGACCCGTGACCTCGACACGGTTCAGGTCAATGAACCACTGGACGCCCTGATCCCGGTGTTCGACCGCGACCGGGTGGCCATCGTGCTGGACGGCGAAGCCTTCGTCGGCCTGATCACCCGCACCGACCTGATCAACCACCTCAGCCTGAACCGGTAAGCTTATGGCCAACCTCAAGAACCAGCAGGGCTTCTCGACCCGCGCCATCCATGCCGGCCAGCGGCACGACCCGACCACGGGCGCGGTGATGACCCCGATCTACGCCACCTCGACCTATGCCCAGGAAAGCCCGGGTGTGAACAAGGGCTACGAATATGCCCGCGGCAAGAACCCGACCCGGGAGGCGTTCGAGGGCTGTATCGCCGACCTTGAGGGCGGGGTTCAGGGCTTCGGCTTCGCCTCGGGCATGGCGGCGACCTCGACGGCGCTGGAACTGCTGGACGCGGGATCGCACATCGTAACCGGCGATGACCTGTACGGCGGCTCCTGGCGTCTGTTCGAGCGGGTGCGTCGTCGCTCGATGGGTCTGGACTTCGCCTATGTCGATCTTAGCGACATCGCCGCCGTCGAGGCCGCGATCACACCGAAGACGAAGATGCTGTGGGTCGAGACCCCGACCAATCCGATGATGAAGATCGCCGACATCGCCGCCCTGTCAAAGGTAGCGAAAGTCCATGGTCTCCTCCTGGTTGTCGATAATACCTTCGCCACGCCCTGGTGCCAGCAGCCACTCGGCCTCGGGGCCGACGTCGTCATGCATTCGGCGACCAAATATCTGAACGGCCACTCCGACATCATCGGTGGCGTTCTGGTCGCCGGGAACCCCGAGGTCGCGGCCGAGATCAAATTCCTGCAGAATTCGGTTGGCGGTGTGATGGGGCCCTTTGATGCCTTCCTCGCCAACCGGGGTCTGAAGACCCTCGGCCTGCGCATGAAGGCCCATTGCGAGAATGCCCTGACCATCGCGCGCTGGCTGGAAGAGCGGAAGGGTGTGGCCCGGGTCATCTATCCCGGCCTCGTCAGTCACCCGCAGCATGATCTGGCCAGCCGCCAGATGCGGGCCTACGGCGGCATGGTCTCGGTGGTCATCGACGGCGATCTGTCACGCACCCGTCAGGTGCTCGAGCGGGTCGCGGTCTTCACCCTCGCGGAATCGCTGGGCGGGGTGGAAAGCCTGGTCAATCATCCGGCCATCATGACCCACGCCTCGGTGCCCAAGGCGTTGCGCGACGCCGGTGGCGTCACCGAGAACCTGATTCGCCTGTCGGTGGGGGTCGAGGACGTCGAGGACCTGATCGCGGATCTGGATCAGGCCCTGTCCTGACGTCAGCTCGCGGTCGCTTCGGCGTCCGCGGCAATCTTCTTCTTGGCCGGGGCGCGCTTCTTCGGCGCAGCCTTGACCACCGGCTCGGCGCCATCGGCGGCGGCGACGACCTTCTTCTTGGCCGGGGCGCGCTTCTTGGCGGGCGGCTTGGCGGCGATGCGGGCCGCGAACTCGGCTTCGATCAGCGGCAGGATATCGGTGGCGGAAGCGATCTGGCCAGCCGTTCCGCGGACCAGCAGACGTTCCGCATTGGCGCGGAGGGTCTTGAGGTCGGCGTCGGGCATCGCCGGTATCATCTCGGACAGAGGCGTCATCGGCGTACTCCATTGAAAAACAGCTTCAGGGCCGGCGCACGAAGCGCCGGCCCTTCAGCCCGGATGGCGGCCGGAGCCGCCGAAACCTGATCTACTCAGCAGCCTTGAGCTGCGTAGCCGATTCCTTGCCCGTCTTGCGATCGCGCTCGACTTCGAAGGAGATCTTCTGGCCTTCGTCGAGGCTGTTCAGCTCGGAAACCTCGACAGCGGTGACGTGGACGAAAACGTCCTTGCCGCCGTCGTCCGGCTGGATGAAGCCGTAGCCTTTAGTGGAATTGTACCATTTTACAGTGCCGGTAGCCATTTTCAGGACCTCCATTAGCGTTGGCCGCCGGAAATAGCTCCTGCGCGGCCTGTCGGGTCTGAATGGGATCGGCTTTTTGACTCAGTGCGTGATGCAAAGGACAGCAGCGTTACGCAGAGAGATCGACAGCTTCTATGTGGGCGTTGTCCGCATCAATAGCAAGGACAACGCGAATTCAGTTGGAAGAGGCGTCCTGGACCGACGCCGGCATCCAGACGCAAAAATGGCGGCTGCATCCGGGACGCAGCCGCCATTCAACGCGTTATCTAGCCGACAGTCTTGAGTTGACCGGCCGATTCCTTGCCCGTGCGACGGTCGCTTTCGATCTCGTAGGAGATCTGCTGACCTTCGTTCAGGCCGTTCAGGCCAGCGGCCTCGACGGCCGAGATGTGGACGAACACGTCCTTGCCACCGTCATCGGGTTGGACAAAGCCATAGCCCTTGGTGGAGTTGAACCATTTTACAGTGCCGGTAGCCATTTTCAGGACCTCCGTTAGAATTGGCCGCAGGAAATAGCTCCTGATCGGCCTGTCGGGTCTGAATGGATCGGCTTTAGACCTCGGTGCGGATGCAAAGGGGTGCAAGAGCGTGACGCAGAGAGATCGACGTTTAGCCTTGTGACGCGCCTTTCGGTCGAAAGCAAGGCTCAGGCTGTCAGTCGTCGTCGCCGTCGTCGTTCTCGGAAGGGGCCGGTGATGCCGCGTCCTCTTCGGACGGCACATAGTGTTTCTGGCACAGCTTGCGCAGCGCCCCCGTCAGGGAGGCACCGTACAGGTTCTCCTGAACCCGCTCATGGCCTTCGGCCTGCAGCTTCTGCTTGATGTCGCCGACGGTGCGGCAATCGCCACTCTCGGCCAGCTGATAGGCGCGTTCGATCGTCGTCGGTCTGAAGCTCATGCCCCTAGGTGGGGGCATGAGCGTCGTTTGACCAGCACTATCAGAAGGAAAAGGTCACCTCGCCGACGAGGGCGGACGCATATTGCGGGCCGGGCACGTTGGCGTCGGTGTCATAGTAGCGCAGGTCGAAATCCACATCGCGGGTGACGGCATAGGTCATGCCGGCGTTCCAGGCCGTGTAGTCGACGCTGGTCTCCTGTTCGCGGCGACCGATCGCGGCGGTCCCGGACAGCTTGTGTGTGAAGTCCCAGCCGACCCGGCCCTCGACCCAGGTCCAGGCCTTGGAGGAGCCGGTGCTGTCGGGCGAATACTGCACCGTCAGACGGGCCTTGGCCGGTCCGATCGAGCGCGAAATCCTGCCGGTGAACTCCCAGGAGTCGGCGTCATAGCCGTCGATGGCGTCGACCTGCCATTTGTATTTGGCGTTCAGGTCGACATCGAAGCCGGCGATCTCGGGGCGGATGCCGGCGTCGACGGCGGCTTCCAGCTCGGACCCACTGGAGCTGCGAATCGTCTGGAACGAGGGCCCGGCATAAAAGAAGCCGTCGGCGCTGTCCCACTGAGCCTCACCGAACACATAGGCATCACCGTCAGACTTGGACGCGCCCTTCGAGCGGTTGTCCGTCCCCGCACCGACGGCGAACGACCAGGAGCCCGCGGCAGGCCCGTCCTGGGCATGGGCGACGGCGGGCAGGGCCAGTACGGCGGCAGCGGCAAACAGCAGGGGACGCATCATTCTTCACCTCGGTTTCAACGAGGAGGCGTCTAACCCCAGTCCTTGACGAATTTATCACGTGCGGACGACATTTCAGCCGCCAAGCGATGAACCAATTCCGATACCGGCACGATGTCCTGCACCGCGGCCGAGCCCTGGCCCGCCGACCATACGGTTTTCCAGGCCTTGGCCTCGTCGGCCATGTCCAGCTTGTGCTCGGGCAGGGATTTGGGATCGATGCCGTTGGCGACCAGCGACGGGGTCAGGAAATTGGCCGGAATGCCCGAGACGGCGGGGGTGTAGGTGATGTCGGACGCGCCGGCGTCGACGATCATCTGCTTGTACTCGCCCTGAGCCATCGATTCGTCGGTCGAGATAAAGCGGGTGCCCATATAGGCGAAGTCCGCTCCCATCATCAGGGCTGCGGCGACGTCGGAACCGGTCGACAAACAGCCCGACAGAATGATGGTGCCGTCGAAGAAGGAGCGCACCTCGTTGACGAGGGCGAAGGGATTGACCACCCCCGCGTGACCGCCCGCACCATTGGCTACCAGGATCAGGCCGTCGACTCCCGCCTGGGCCGCCTTGCGGGCGTGGCGGACATTGGCGATGTCGTGAAAGACCACGCCGCCATAGCCGTGCACCGCATCGACCACGTCGCGCACCGCGCCGAGCGAGGTGATGATCAGCGGCACCTTCTCCTCGACCGAAACCATCATGTCGGCCATCAGGCGTGGATTGGTCGGGTGGACGATGTGGTTGACCCCGAAGGCGGCAGCGTCGGGGCTGAGCCGACCCTTGATCTCCTGGACCCAGTCCCGATAGCCCTCGGTGGTGCGCTGGTTCAGCGACGGAAAGGTGCCGATCACCCCGGCGTTGCACGCCTCGACCACCAGATCGGGCCCGGATACCAGAAACATCGGCGCGGCGATGACCGGCAGCTTGAGACCTTTTTTCAGCGATGCCGGAATGGCCATGATGTTTCCCCGTTTTGTTTGACTACGGATAGCGGGCTGTCGTGGGGGAAGGCAAATGTCCCGGACCCTGGCCGTCCAGGACCCGCCGCACGGTCACAGCCAGCTCGTGATAGGTGAAGGGTTTGCTCAGCAGGTTCACCCCGGGATCGAGGCGTCCGTTGTGAACGATGGCGTTGCGGGTATAGCCGGTTGTGAAGAGCACCTTCAGCCCGGGACGCCGTCGACGGGCCTCGTCCGCCAGCTGACGACCGTCCAGGCCCGCCGGCATCACGACGTCGGTGAACAGCAGCGCGATATCGTCGTGGGCCTGGAAGACGTCGAGCGCGGCGCGGCCGTCGGGAGCTTCCAGCACAGTGTAGCCCAGCTCGCGCAGAACGCCTGCGCTGTAGGCCCGCAGATCGTCGTGATCTTCTACCAACAGGATTGTCTCCGACCCGCCCTCGGTCGCCGAATTCGCCGCTTCCGTCGGGTCAGAGACCGAGTCGCCAATGAAGCGGGGCAGGTAGATCTTGACCGTCGTTCCGGACCCGACCTCGCTGTAGATCCTGACGTGACCGCCCGTTTGCCGAACGAATCCGTACACCTGACTGAGCCCGAGTCCGGTTCCCTTTCCGACCTCCTTGGTCGTGAAAAAAGGTTCAAAAACCTTCCGGGCAGTGTCCGCGTCCATGCCCTCGCCGGTGTCGGTCACCGCGACGAGGACATATTGACCGGGTGGCACTGGCTCGGGGATGGACGCGACATAGGTTTCATCCAGGAAGGCGTTGCCGGTCTCGATCGTCAGATGTCCGCCGTCCGGCATGGCGTCCCGCGCATTGACGGCGAGGTTGACCAGGGCATTTTCAAGTTCTCCGGCGTCGACGTGAGCCAGCCACAAGCCGGCCCCGCCGACCGTTTCCAGGGCTACCTGTTCACCCAGGGTACGTTCCAGCATGTCGGCCAGTCCGATGATCAGGCGTCCGGCGTCGACGGGGCGCGGCTCCAGCGGCTGCCGCCGGGCGAAAGCCAGCAGTCGAGCCGTGAGGGTCGCCGCCCGCTCGGCACCGTGCGTGGCCATGGCCACGGCCTTCTCGATCCGCGTCCGGCTTTCGGGCGACGGGCTCACGGTGAGTTGGCGGCTGACGGTCTCCAGGCCGCCCAGGATGACCGTGAGCAGATTGTTGAAATCGTGGGCGACGCCACCGGTCAGCTGACCCACGGCCTCCATCTTCTGGGCCTGGCGGAGGGCATCCTCGACCTTGAGCCGTTCCGCGACTTCGGCATCGACCCGGGCCTCCAGGGTCTCGTTGAGCTCGAGAAGGGCCGCGCCGGCCTTCCGGGCGGCCGCCCGGGCTTCCAGTAGTTCCTGCTCATAGCGCCGTCGATCCGAGGCGTTGAAGACAGTGATGCGGATGACCCGCCCCGAGGCGTCCGCCGAGGGCCGCTCGGTGGCATTGATCAGGACCGGCAACGGCTCCCGGCCCGGTCGGGCCAGGTCCAGCGCCACTTCGTTGAAGAAGCCCTGCATGCGCAGCAGCGGTGCGAAATGGGTCTCGTAGTAGATCCTCCCGGCGATGGTGAGCAGCTCGGAGAATTTGCGGCCGGAGTAATCAGCCGGGCAGCCGTCGAGCCAGGTCGCCATCGTCACATTCATCCGGGCGATGCGGCCGGTCGCGTCGACGATCAGGTATCCGCAGGGGGCGTTCTCAAAGAGATCCTCAAGATCACCTGATCCAGCATGCCCGAGCGGTGGTCCGGGCGACTCAGACAAAGCCGTCTATCGCTGCGATGGTCTCTTCTGGCGCACTGAGATTGGGGCAGTGTCCGGTTGCCTCCATCAGCACCAGCCGGCTGTTGGGCAGGGTCCGGTGCAGATATTCGCCGACCGCCTGAGGCGCGATGACGTCGTCGGCGCACTGCAGGATCAACGTGCGGGTTGCAAAGTTCGCGAGGTCCTCGCGGTTGTCAGACAGGAAGGTGGTGCGGGCGAAGCGCTTGGCGATCTCCGGGTCGGTCCGGCAGAAGCTGTTGGTCAGTTCGTCAGCCAGTTCGGGCCGGTCGGGGTTGCCCATGATCGTCGGAGCCATCGCCTGCGACCACCCCATGTGGTTGCTGTCGAGAAAGGTCAGCAGTTCCTCGATCTGGCTCTCACTGAAGCCGCCGACATAGCCGCCGGCCTCGTCATCGATATAGCGCGGGGAGGGTCCGACCATGACCAGGTCACTGAACAGGTGCGGTGCCCGCTTGATCGCGAGCAGGCCGATCATCGCGCTGACCGAATGCCCGACAAAGACACCATCCCGGACGCCGAGCTCTTCAGCCAGGTCGACGACGTCCTCGGCATAGCCATCCAGATTGGCGTATTTTTCAGGCTCATAGGCGGCCAGATCCGAGCCGCCCGCGCCGATCTGATCGAACAGAATGGTCTGGAACCGCGCCTCGAACGCGGGGGCCACCAGCCGCCACATGTGCTGGTCGCAGCCGAAGCCGTGGGCGAACATCATGGCGCGGGGGCCCGAACCGCCGGTGACGACATTATGGCGCTGCGAGACCGTCATGGCATCCTTCCACAGTTGATATCTGTCGGGCTAAGGCAACGGCCGGTGCCCGACAACCCCGCCAGGCGTGCTCCGGGCCGAGCTGTCTTGAGAGGACGCTTTCAAAAACAGGCTGCATGGGCCTATTTCAATCCCTCGGTTCAATAATGGACACTCGCGAGCGTCCAGCCTCTGCAAGCTGAAATCATGACCACAGACACGACCGGCCTGTCCCAGCTGGGCCAGCACACCGTACAGCCCGTCAGTCCGGAAGCCGCCGAGCTGGAACGGGTTCCCAACCCGCACGCCGGAACCCTGTATCTGGCCCGGTTCACCGTGCCGGAATTCACCAGCCTGTGCCCGGTCACCGGTCAGCCGGACTTCGCCCATATCGTCATCGACTATGCGCCGGGTGACTGGCTGGTCGAGTCCAAGAGTCTGAAGCTGTACCTGACCGCCTTCCGCAACCACGGGGCCTTCCACGAGGACTGCACCGTGGCCATCGGCAAGAAGATCGCCGACCTGCTGCAGCCGAAATGGCTACGCATCGGCGGCTACTGGTATCCGCGCGGCGGCATCCCGATCGACGTGTTCTGGCAGACCGGCGTCGCGCCCGAGGGTCTGTGGCTGCCGGACCAGGGCGTGCCGACCTATCGCGGGCGGGGATGAGACCCACAATGACGCTGCGCCCGTTCCATCTCGCCTTTCCCGTCCACGACCTCGACGAGGCGCGCCGGTTCTGGGGCGGAACCATGGGCTGTGCCGAGGGGCGCAGTTCCGGCGAATGGATCGACTTTGACTTCTACGGCCATCAGATCGTGACGCATCTCGTTCCCGGAATGGCCGCACCCGACGCCGGCGGCAATCCGGTCGACGGCCATCAGGTGCCGGTGCCCCATTTCGGCGTGGTTCTGGCGATGAAGGACTGGCAGGCGCTGGCCGACCGGCTGATCGCGGCGGGAACGAAGTTCGAGATCGAACCCCATGTCCGCTTCAAGGGTCAGCCGGGCGAGCAGGCGACGATGTTCTTTCGCGACCCCAGCGGCAATGCGATCGAGATGAAGGGGTTCGAGGACCTCGGCCAATTGTTCGCCCAATAGACGGTCGTCCGGGGTGCTGTTTTTCCGCGCGCCGCCGGCCGCGCGCCAGTCTGGACTGACGCCATGATCGCTGACCGCCGCCTCCCGCTCGAAACCTGGGGCCGCCACTGGCTGGTCCGGCTGCAGGTCGTGGCCGATCGCGCAGTCTGGTCTCGCCATGCTTTTGAATTCCTGATGTTCGGGATCAAGCAGGGCTGGGCCTGTCTGTTCGGCGGCGCGATGCTGACCCTGTTGCTGGCGACCCATCTGTGGTGGCCGCAGAGCGCGCCGATCGCCCGCTACGACTTCCTGGTCCTCGCCGCAGTGGCCATCCAGGCGGCCATGCTGATCCTGAAGCTGGAGAGCTGGGAGGAGGCCCGCGTCATCCTGGTCTTCCACGTCGTCGGCACGGTCATGGAGCTGTTCAAGACATCGCAGGGCTCCTGGATCTATCCCGAGGACAGCGTCCTGCGCATCGGCATGGTGCCGCTGTTCTCGGGCTTCATGTATGCGGCGGTCGGCAGCTATATCGCCCGTATCTGGCGCATCTTCGACATCCGTTTCACCCGCTATCCGCCACTGTGGGCGACGTGGGTTCTGGCCGCGGCGATCTACGTCAACTTCTTCGCCCATCATTGGCTGCCCGACATCCGCCTCGGCCTGTTCGTGGCGACGGCCCTGCTGTTCGGACGCGGCTGGTTCCATTTCACGCCGGACCGGACCCGGCGCTCGATGCCGTTTTTGCTGGGATTTTTTCTGGTCGCAGTCTTCATCTGGCTGGCCGAGAACATCGGCACCTATGCCCGGGCCTGGGTCTATCCCGACCAGGACGATGTCTGGACGCCGGTCTCCCTCGCCAAATTGGGCAGCTGGTTTCTGCTGATGATGATCAGTGTGGTGCTGGTGTCGCTGGTGCACCGGCCGCAAGCGGAGGCGTCACGATGAGCGATGGCTGGGAGGAGTCGGCGGCGGCCTGGATCGCCGATATGGGCGACGCCGGTGACTTTGGCCGTCGGGTCGTGATGGACGCGCCGATGATGGCGCGCGTGCGCCTGCGTCCCTATCGCCGGGCGCTGGACGTCGGCTGCGGTGAGGGGCGCTTCTGCCGTATGCTGAGGGCCGAGGGCATTGAGGCGGTCGGGATCGATCCGGCGCGAAGCCTGATAGACCGGGCGCGCGCGCTCGACGCCGGGGGTGACTACCGCGTCGAAGCGGCGGAAGCGTTGGGTTTCGAGGACGGTGCGTTCGATCTGGTCGTCAGCTATCTGTCGCTGATCGACATTCCGGATGCGGGCGCAGCGATCGGCGAGATGGCGCGGGTGCTGGCACCGGGCGGGAGGTTGCTGATCGCCAATCTGAATGGATTCAACACGGCGGGCGATGCGCTCGATCTGGGCTGGACCACGCTGGCGGACGGTCGCCGCGCGCATGCGATGGACCACTATCTGGAAGAACGGCCCGCCTGGGTCGCCTGGCGGGGGATCCGCATCCGGAACTGGCACCGGCCGCTGTCGACCTACATGGCGCTGCTGCTGGAGCAGGAGCTGGTTCTCACCCATTTCGCCGAGCCGGCCGCGCAGGGCGGTGACCCCGCCCGAACAGCCCACTACAACCGGGCACCGTGGTTCCTGATGATGGAATGGTGCAAGCCCGACGGTCGGCTTCAGCCCGGTTCGTGACGATCGACCTGGCCGGGGGGCTGGCTCAGGCCATGGCCACACCGGTCAAGGAGGCCCGCGGATGCTGCCAGCACCAGACTAGCCACAGCGAAGGCCAGAATGTTGCAGGGCCTTGCCCGGTTGATTGCACCTCCGTTACGAAACAGCGGGAGGCGCGCCACGAACGGCGGGTCTAGGGCAGGCGCGTGACCTTGGTCGACAGGTTCGGACGCGGGCGTTCCAGCGGGGCCTCGGTCAGGCTGCCGACATGGATGAAGCCGGCGATACGCTCGCCCGGCTGGACTCCGAACAGGTCCGCGGCCTCGGGATCATAGCTGTACCAGTCGGTAATCCAGCTGGTGGCGTAGCCCATCGCACTGGCCGCGTGTTCCAGGTTCATGCAGACGGCACCGGCCGACAGTTCCTGTTCCCAGACCGGCACCTTGTGACCGCGCACCGGCGCGGAGATCACCAGGATCGACAGCGGCGGATTGGCCAGCTTGGCCAGGGTAGCCCGCGCCGGGTCCGGCTGGGGCTGGCGCGTGGCCAGGGTCTCGAGCCGGGCCACCAGCTCGGCGCGGCTCTGCGGGCCCAGCACGACGAAGCGCCACGGGAACAGCTTGCCGTGATCGGGGGTCCGGGCCCCGAGCGTCAGGATGTCGTCGATCTCCGCCGCTGTCGGGCCGGGGGCGACGAGCATCTGCGCCGAGGCCGAGCGCCGGACCGCCATCCGCTCGAGCTGTTCGGGTGAACGCGCCGGCAGCGGCAGGACAGCGCCGAGGACGGATGCGGGCAGGGTCAGGCGGGTCATGGGGTCAATCAGGCGTCCTTGAGCCAGGCGAGAATGCGCTGGTTGATGTCGTCCGGGCGTTCGCGGTGCAGGAAATGGCCACAGCCGGGCACCACGTCAAATCGGTAGGGGCCGGTGAAGTGCGCCGCCTGATCGGCCATTGGCGCGGCGCGGACGTCGTCGGCTCCGCACAGGGCCAGGGTCGGCACCGCGATCGGCCCGTCGAGGCGCGCGCGCAGCTCGCCGAGGGCCGGGTCCTGCAGGACCGGGTTCAGTGCCGCCCGGTAGTAGTTGATGGTGGCGGCGACGGCACCGGGCTGGGCCAGGGTCTGTTTGACCCGCGCCACATGCGCCTGTTCCGCATGACCGGGCGACCACTGCTCCCACAGATAGTCGATGAAGGCGAAGTCGTCGGCGGGCACCATCTGCTCCGGCAGGGCGGGCAGTTGGAAGAACCACCAGTGGAACGCGCGATGGATCTGGACCGGCGAGGCCATGCTGCGCGCGGCTACGGCTGGATGGGGTATGGCCATCAGCACCGCGCGCCGGACCAATTCCGGATAGGCCGCCAGCGCCCCGTAGGACAGGGCCGCGCCCCAGTCCTGGGCCACCAGGTCGCACGGCTGACCGTCGTTCAAGCCCTCGATCAGACCCTTGACGTCCTGGGCCAGGGTCGCGCGATCATAATAGCCGTCGACCGGAATTTCCGTTGGAGGGTAGCCGCGCAGAAAGGGGGCAACCACCCGGTAGCCGGCGGCCGCCAGCGCCGGCATCTGGTGTTCCCAGGTCCAGGCCGTGTCAGGATAGCCATGCAGCAGCAGCACCAGCGGGCCCCGGCCGGCCTCAAGGTAGGCGAAGTCGAGCCCGTTGGCCCGGGTCTGCCCCTGTCGAATTACGGTCGTCATGCGGACGGTATCGCCGACCCCTGCCGCCATCACAACGGCCGATCGACTTTGCCGGACGCCGCACCGGCGCCATACCGGGACCATGACCGACTCCCGGGACACCTTCGACGCCGACCGGCCCGTGCCCGTCTGGGACGACGGCAGCGAGCGTCCGCCGCCGTGGCGCGACGGCGGGGCGACCACCTGTTTCGACACGCCGTGGCTGCGACTGACCCGCCATGACGCCACCGCCCCGACGGGGATGAAGGCCGACTATGTCGTGATGCGACCGCACAATCTGTCGGTCGGCGTCCTGCCCCTGCACGACGACGGCACGGTGACCCTGGTCGGCCAGCAGCGCTTCGCCCTGATGAACTATTCGTGGGAGATGCCGGAAGGCGGTGCGCCCTATGCCGAGGCCCCGCTGGCCGGGGTCAGGCGTGAGCTGGCCGAGGAGGCCGGCCTGGCCGCGAAGGCGTGGCGCGAGGTGTTACGGCTCGAGATGAGCAATTCCGTCACCGACGAGCGGGCCATCGCCTGGCTCGCCTGGGATCTGACGCCGGTCGCGGTCGATCCGGACCCCACCGAGATCATCCGCACGGTGCGCGTGCCCTTTGCGGATTTGCTGACCGAGATCGGCCGGGGATCGGTCCGGGACGCCTTCACGGTGGCGACCGCCTTGCGGGCTTACCATATGGCGAGGGAGGGCGATCTGCCGGACCGGCTGGCGCAGGCCATGGTCGGGCGGGTATGATGGCCCGTCGCAAGGAAGTCTGATGCCCGCACTCGAAGTCGTCGCCAAACAGCCCGAAATCTGGACACAGCTGCGCGCAGCGGCCGAGGCGGCGGCGCGTGACGAGCCCCAGCTGGGCTCGCAGCTCAACGCGGTGATCCTGTCCCACACCGACCTGTCCGGGGCGCTGAGTTTCCAGATCGCACGCAAACTGGGTGACGAGGAACTGAGTGCCATGACCGTGCGCGAGGTCTGTCTGGCCGCCTATGCCGCCGATCCCGCCATGGTCGTCGCCGCGGAAGCGGACCTCCAGGCCGTGGCCGAGCGCGACCCGGCCATCCATTCGCTGCTGCAGCCCTTTCTCTATTTCAAGGGGTTTCAGGCGCTGCAGGCCTGGCGCGTGGCGCACTGGCTGTGGACCGAGGGGCGCGAGACCCTGGCCTTTCATTTCCAGAGTCGCATCTCCGAGCTGTTCCAGGTCGACATCCATCCGGCCGCGACGCTCGGCTCGGGCCTGTTCCTCGATCACGGCACCGGTATCGTCATCGGCGAGACGGCAGTGGTCGGTGACGAGGTGTCGATGCTGCACGCGGTGACCCTGGGCGGCACCGGAGCCAGTCGCGGTGACCGCCATCCCAAGATCGGCAAGGGCGTGCTGCTGGGGGCCGGGGCCAAGGTGCTCGGCAATATCGCCATCGGTGACTATGCCAAGGTCGCCTCGGGGTCGGTGGTCCTGAAACCGGTCCCCGCCGGCTGCACCGTGGCCGGGGTGCCGGCGCGTTTGGTGAACTGCCCCACGGATGCCACACCGGCCCGGACCATGGACCACACCCTGGCCGACATCGCGCATGACTTCGTGATCTGAGGCTTTCCCTCACCGACGCCAGTCTCTAGGGTCCGGCGCGTCTGCCATCACTGAACTGACTGCCGAGGCCCGCCGTGAACGAATCCGACATCAAGCGCATCGAGACCCATCTGAAGCGCACCTTCAATGCCGGTGGCATCAAGCTGAAGGCCCGCCCCAAGCCGAATGACTCCGCCGAGGTCTATGTCGGCGACGAGTTCATCGGAATCGTTTTCGCGGACGAGGACGGCGACGGCTCCTTCATGTTTGAAATGGCCATCCTGGCCGAGGATCTGCCCGAGGACTGAGCCATCGCGACAGGCTTCCGGTTTCGCGACCCGACGTAAAAAAGCGCCGGAGGGGATGGCCCCTCCGGCGCTTTTCGATTCCGATGACGGACAGGTCAGCGCTTGCCGAAGATCGCGTCCAGCAGACCGCTGATGAAGCCCTTGTTCTGGGGCCTTGCAGCCGGCCGGGCTGCCGCGGCGGCCGGTGCGGCGGCCGGACGCGGAGCGACGGCAGCGGCCGGCTTGGCGGCGACGGGAGCGGGACGCGCGACGGGCTTGGCCGCTACGGTCTTCGCCGCAGCAGTGGCGGCGGGCTTCCTGGCGACGGATTTTTTGGCGGCCGGTTTGGGCTTGGCGACCACAGTCTTCGGCGCAGCCTTGGCGGCAGGTTTCGCGACCGACTTGGCAGCGGGCTTCGCAGCGGCCTTGGTCACCGGCTTGGCGCTGGCCTTCACCGGCGGCTTGGCGGCGGCGCGCACGGCCGGCACCTTTGCCGCAGCGGCGGGCTTGGCCGTCTTGGCGGCTGTTTTCGGCGCAGCGCTCGACTTTGCTGCCGGTTTCGGCTTGGAAGCGCTTGCAGACGCTTTAGGCGACTTAGACGGTGACTTGGCCATGAACTCCCCGACCCCTCGGTTTGAGCCGACGCGCAAATGCGTGAAGGCGTGTGTTTCGATTCGTCATGATAGCGGCGTTTGAGAAATGTCCGAGTCCGCAATTCAAATTATCGCGCGCGGTCTTCGCGCGCCCGCCGAGACCGCAGCACTGGCGATTGATTCCGATCCCGTGCTGGAGGGGGTCACCTATTCGATTCTCGAAGAGGACGAGGACGCCGGCCTCTGGCGCATTGATGCCTTCCCCACCACGGACGATGAAGTCGAGGGGCTGAAGACGCTGCTGACCGGACGCGACGGTCTGGCGGTGGTCGTCGAGAAACTGGCCGACGCCGACTGGCTGGCCATGTCCCTGTCCGGACTGCCGCCGGTCGAGGCCGGGCGCTTCTTCGTCTACGGGGCGCACGACCAGGGGCGGGTGCCGCCGAACCGTATCAGTCTGAAGATCGATGCCGGGGCCGCGTTCGGCACCGGCCACCACGGCACCACCGTCGGCTGCCTCGAGGCGTTTGACGACCTGCTGAAGCGCGAAAAATTTGAACGGGTGCTGGATGTCGGCTGTGGCACCGGCGTGCTGGCGATCGCCGCCGCGCGCACCGGCAGCCGCATCGCGGTCGGCACCGACATCGACGGGCCCTCGGTGCGCATCGCCAACGAGAACGCCGAGCTGAACGGAGCCGACGCCCGCTTCGTCCATGCCTCGGGACTCAACGACCGCCGGGTGCGCGAGCATGGTCCCTATGACCTCGTGTTCGCCAACATTCTGGCGCCGCCGCTCGTGGCCCTGTCGCAGGATATCAAGGAAGCCCTGAAGCTGGGGGGCGTGGCCATCCTCTCGGGTCTGTTGCGCACTCAGGAACGCCGCGTCAGCGCCGCCTATCTGTCCCGGGGTTTCGTGCTTGAACGGCGCATCCACCACGACGCCTGGAGTGCCCTCGTTCTCCGTCGGACGGGCTGACGCGGAACCGGTATCGAACCCGGTGGTTACGAGTGTTCAACCGAGGACGCACCGTGACCCAATTTGATCCCGACTCCGATCCCGCCCGCACTCCGCCGCCCGAGCCGGTCTATACCGAGACGGTCGAAACCGTCGTGGTTCGCGACTCCAACACCGGCTGGTGGATCGCCGGCGTGCTCGGCGGCCTGGTGCTTATCGCCGTCCTGTGGATTCTGTTCGCGGGGCAGGGTTCCGGCGATGCGGATGTCCGGATGCTGGAGGCCCAGGCCGAGGCGGCCCGTGCCCAGGCGGCCGCCGACGCCGCCCTGGTACAGGGGCAGATCACCGGAGCCCAGGCCAGTGTCGACATCGCCCGCGCTGACGCGGCGCGCGCCCAGGCCGAGGCTGTCCGTGCCGGCAATGACGCCCGCGCCGCCGAGGCCCGGGCCACGCCGCCGCCGCCGCCGGTGGTGATCACGACGCCGCCGCAGCCGGCTCCGGCGACCGTGACGCCGACCGCGCCGCAAAACTGATCCTGTGCCTCCCTCCCCAAGACGGGGAGGGAGGTGCTATGTCGACGCATGCGCCAGACATTCGACGAAACCACCGACCCGTCCTTCGGGGCCAAACACCTGCCGCTCGTGCGCGCGAAGATGGCCGAGCAGGGTCTCGACGGTCTGCTGGTGCCGCACGAGGACGAGCATCAGAATGAATACCTGCCGCCGGCCAATGACCGGCTGGCGTGGATCAGCGGTTTCACCGGCTCGGCCGGGGCCGGGGTGATCATGACGGACCGGGCCGCGGTGTTCGCCGACGGGCGCTACACCGTCCAGGTCAAGGCCCAGGTCGATGCCGGCCAGTTCGAAATCCGGTCGCTTGAAGACGGTGTCGCCGCGTATCTGGCGCACGCGCCGAAGGGCTCGGTGATCGGCTATGATCCGCGGCTTCACAGTCCCGACGCCCTGGCGACCCTGAAGGCGGCGGCCGACAAGGCCGGCGCGACCCTGAAGCCGGTCGAGCCCAACCCCATCGATGTTGCCTGGGCCGATCGCCCGGCCCAGCCGCAGGCCCCGGTGGTCCCGCATGACGATGTCTATTCCGGCGAGAGCAGCGCCTCGAAGCGGGCCCGCATCGGCGCGGCCCTGACCGAGGCCGGGGCCGAGGCCACCGTGCTGACCGCCCCGACCTCGATCGCCTGGCTGTTCAATGTGCGCGGCGGGGACGTGATCCGTTCGCCGTTGCCGCTGGGTCAGGCCATCGTCAATGCCGATGGGACGGCACAGTTGTTCCTCGACCCGCGCAAGGTCACCAACGAGCTGCCCGGCTGGCTGGGCGACGCGGTGACGCTGGCGGCCGAAGACGCCCTGCCGGCGGCGCTGGACGCCCTGTCGGGGCGCAAGGTGATGATTGATCCGGCCCAGTCCTCGGCCTGGTATTTCGACCGGCTCGCCGCCGCGGGCGCGACCGTGGTGCGGGCCATGGATCCCTGCGCCGTGCCGCGCGCGGTCAAGAATCCGGTCGAGGTCGAGGGCGCGCGTCAGGCGCACATCCGCGACGGCGCAGCCCTGACCCGCTTCCTGCACTGGGTCGATACGGTGGCACAGCGTGACCTGCCCAGCGAGCGCGAGATCGTCGAGGCGCTGGAGAGCTTCCGCGAGGAGACCGGTCAGCTGAAGGACCTGTCGTTCGACACCATCGCCGGGGCCGGTCCCAACGGGGCCCTGCCGCACTACAAGCCGGTGACCCGCACCATCCGCAGGATCGAGAAGGGGTCGCTATTGCTGGTCGACGGCGGCGGCCAGTATCTGGACGGCACCACCGATGTGACCCGGACCATGGCCATCGGCGAGCCGACGCAGGAGCAGCGCGACCGCTACACCCGGGTTCTCAAGGGCCATATCGCCATGGCGGTGATCCGGTTCCCGGCCGGGACGACCGGCCACCAGCTGGACGCCATCGCGCGCCAGCCGATGTGGATGGCGGGGCTCGACTATGACCACGGCACCGGCCATGGCGTCGGCAGTTATCTGGGCGTGCACGAGGGGCCGCAGCGCATCTCCAAGGCCCCGAACAGCCAGCCTCTGATGACCGGGATGATCCTGTCCAATGAGCCCGGCTACTACAAGGAAGGCCACTGGGGCATTCGTATCGAGACGCTGCAGGTGGTCACGCCGCCCGAGGCCATTCCCGGCGGCGAGCGCCCGATGCACGGCTTCCGCCAGCTGACCCTGGCCCCGCTGGACCGCAAGTTGATCGATGTCGACCTGCTGACGTTTGACGAACGGGCCTATGTCGATGCCTATCACGCCGAGATCCTCGCCACCGTCGGGCCGCTGCTGCCGGGCGAGGTGCGGGACTGGCTGAAAGTGCAGGCGGCCCCCCTCTAGCCACTTGCGGCGGGGCGGGCCGACACCGACCTGTGGGGCTGGCCCCCACAGGAGTTCGCCCATGAAGACCCGCACCCTCGGCCCCAGGGGCCCCGAAGTCTCGGCCATCGGTCTGGGCTGTATGGGCATGGCGGCCTTCTACGGCCAGGGCTCGGACGAGGCCCAGGCGACGGCGGTGATCCACCGCGCGCTCGATCTGGGCATCACCCTGTTCGATACGGCCGAAATGTACGGTCCGCACACCAATGAGATCCAGCTGGGCAAGGCCCTCGCCGGCAAGCGTGACAAGGCCTTCGTCGCCACCAAATTCGGTATCGGCTACAATGCCGAGCGCACCGCCCTGAAGGTCGACGGCAGCCCCGCCAATGTGCGCCGCGCGATCGAGGGCAGCCTCAAGCGGCTGAACATGGACCATGTCGATCTCTACTATCTGCACCGGGTCGACCCCGACACGCCGATCGAGGAGACGGTCGGGGCGATGGCTGAGCTGGTCACCGAGGGCAAGGTCCGCTTCCTCGGCCTGTCCGAGGCCGCCCCGGCGACGCTGCGCAAGGCGCACGCGACCCACCCGATCACCGCCCTGCAGACCGAATATTCGTTGTGGAGCCGCGAACCTGAGGATGAGATTCTGGCGACCTGCGAGGAATTGGGCATCGGCTTCGTGCCCTACAGCCCGCTGGGCCGCGGATTCCTCAGCGGCGCGATCCGCTCGATCGACGATCTGGAAGAGGGCGATTTCCGCCGCACCAATCCCCGATTCATCGGCCAGAATTTCCAGAAGAACCTCGATCTGGTCGAGGCGGTGAAGACCCTGGCCGAGGCGCGCGGGGCCACGGCGGCCCAGCTGGCCCTGGCCTGGGTGCTGTCGCGCGGTGACCATCTGGTGCCCATTCCCGGCACCCGCCGGATCGCGACCCTGGAAGAGAATGCCGCCGCCGTCGACATGGTGCTGACCACGGACGAACTGGCCGCGACCGCGGCGATCTTCCCCCGCGACGCCGCCGCCGGTGAGCGCTACGCACCGGCCGGACGGGCGGCCCTGAATCGTTAATCTGTCTCCTCCCTGTCGCGTAGCGATGGGGAGGTGGCGCGGCGCGCCTTCGCGCCGTGACGGAGGGGCGGG
>NZ_CAXBHE010000014.1:0-37643 GCF_963975535.1 uncultured Brevundimonas sp.
GGCATCAACGGCCTCACCCCATGGGCACGAGTGAACAACCTGCTTGGAAACGACAGCTAGGCCGCTTCAGGATCAGACTGCGGTGGACGGGGCGAGCCGCATCAGGACCAGCCCGGCGATGATCAGGCCCGCGGCGGCGACCCGCATCGGATGCACGCCCTCGTTCAGCCAGATGACGCCGACCACGAAGGCTCCGACCGCGCCGATACCGGTCCAGACGGTATAGGCTGTGCCCAGGGGCAGGGTCTTCATCGAGATCGACAGCAGGGCGAAACTCATCCCCATGGTCACAAAGGTGATCACGCTGGGCCACAGGCGGGTGAAGCCCGCCGACTGTTTCATGAAATAGGCCCAGACGATTTCCAGCAGTCCGGCAATGACGAGATAGACCCAGGCCATGGCGCGACCCTCCGTTCAAAGGGCCGGGCCGTCCCGGACTTCAAACCCGGTTGCCGGGGGAGGACGTGGCCTCAAGGTCTGTCGGGGGACAGGGCGGCGGCGGTTCACACCGCGCCCGTCACCGGAAATCAGTCTGCGGTCACTTCCGCGGCCTGTTCGGCCAGGATGGTCAGGCCGTCGGCGTTGACGTCGGCGAAGCCGCCGTGGACGTCGAACACGCGCCGCGATACGCCGTCGATGACCGTGACCTGGCCTTCGCGCAGGGCGGTCATGAACGGGGCGTGGTCCGGCAGGACCCCGAAATCACCCTCGACGCCGGCGGCGTCGACCTGGTCGACGAGGCCGTTGAAGACCTCGCGCTCAGGCGACACCAGCGAGAACTGAAGCTTGCCGGCCATGGATCAGGCCGCCTCGGCGGCGAGTTTCTGGGCCTTCTCGACGGCTTCCTCGATGGTGCCGACCATGTAGAAGGCGGCTTCCGGCAGGTGATCGTATTCGCCGGCGACAATGCCCTTGAACGAGCGGATCGTGTCTTCCAGCGACACGAACTTGCCCGGCGAGTTGGTGAACTGCTCGGCCACGAAGAACGGCTGCGACAGGAAGCGGCTGATCTTGCGGGCGCGCGAGACGGTCAGCTTGTCCTCTTCCGACAGCTCGTCCATGCCCAGGATGGCGATGATGTCCTTCAGCGCCTTGTACTGCTGCAGAACCTCCTGGACCGAACGGGCGACGCGGTAGTGCTCCTCGCCGATGACCAGCGGGTCCATGATGCGCGAGGTCGAGTCGAGCGGGTCCACGGCCGGGAAGATGGCCTGGGCGGCGATGTCGCGGTTCAGCACGGTCGTCGCGTCAAGGTGGGCGAACGAGGCGGCCGGGGCCGGGTCGGTCAGGTCGTCGGCGGGGACGTAGATGGCCTGGACCGAGGTGATCGAGCCCTTCTTGGTCGAGGTGATGCGCTCCTGCAGGTTGCCCATCTCGGTGGCCAGCGTCGGCTGATAGCCCACGGCCGAGGGGATGCGGCCCAGCAGCGCCGACACTTCCGAGCCGGCCTGGGTGAAGCGGAAGATGTTGTCGACGAACAGCAGGACGTCCTTGCCCTCTTCGTCGCGGAAATATTCGGCCTGGGCCAGGCCGGTCAGGGCCACGCGGGCACGGGCACCGGGAGGCTCGTTCATCTGGCCGTAGACCAGGGCGCATTTGGAGCCCTCGGTCGAGCCGCCGTTCTTGGCCGGATCCACGTTCACGTTGGACTCGATCATCTCGTGATACAGGTCGTTGCCCTCGCGGGTGCGCTCACCCACGCCGGCCAGCACCGAATAGCCGCCGTAGGCCTTGGCGATGTTGTTGATCAGCTCCTGCATGGTCACGGTCTTGCCCACGCCGGCACCGCCGAACAGGCCGACCTTGCCGCCCTTGGTGAAGGGGCAGATCAGGTCGATGACCTTGATCCCGGTGACGAGGATTTCCGACGAGGTCGACTGCTCCTCGAAGCTCGGGGCCTCGCGGTGGATCGGGCGACGCTCGGTGGTCTTGATCGGGCCGTTCTCGTCGATCGGGTCGCCGACGACGTTCATGATGCGACCCAGCACGCCCGGTCCGACCGGGGCCATGATCGAGGTGCCGGTGTCGGTCACCGGCTGGCCGCGGGTCAGACCCTCGGTGGTGTCCATGGCGATGGTGCGGACCATGTTCTGACCCAGGTGCTGGGCGACTTCCAGAACCAGGCGGAACGGCTTGCCGGTCTTCTGGTCGGTGTTGCTCGTTTCCAGGGCGTTCAGGATGGCCGGCAGAGCCCCCTCGAACTCGACGTCGACGACGGCGCCGATGACCTGGGCGATCTTGCCGGTGCCGGCGGCGCGGACGGCGGCCTTGGTTGCCTTCGGCGCGGCCTTGGCGGCGGCGGGCTTCTTGGCGGCGGATTTCTTGGCGGTGGTGTCGGTCATCGGGTGCGGGTCCGTTGTCGTCGTGTGCGTCGGGATCAGATCAGAGGGCTTCGGCACCGGAGATGATCTCGATCAGCTCCTTGGTGATCTGCGCCTGGCGGGATCGGTTGTACTGAAGGGTGAGGGCGGAAATCATGTCACCGGCGTTGCGCGTGGCGGCGTCCATCGCGCCCATCTGGGCACCGTAGAAGCCGGCCTGGTTCTCATAGAGCGACGCCAGGATCTGGGTGGTGATGTTGCGCGGCAGCAGCGTCTCGAGGATCTCTTCCTCGGACGGCTCATAGTCATAGACGGCCCCGTTCAGGTCGATCGGGGCGGCCCCGCCCTCGACCACGGCCGGGATCAGCTGGCGCGCGGTCGGGACCTGGGCGATGACCGACTGGAAGCGGCTGTAGAACAGGGTGACCACGTCGGCGCGGTCGGCCTCGAACTCGGTCGCGATCAGTTCGGCGATCGGCAGGGCCGACGGCAGGCCGAGGACCTTGTGGTCGCTCAGCTCGAACGTATGGATGATGCGGTCGCCGAACAGGCGGCGCAGGCCGTCACGCGACTTGCGACCCACGGCGACGACGCGCACGTCCTTGCCGGCCTGGACCAGGGTGTTGATCCGGTCGCGGGCCGCACGGACGACATTGGTCGAGAAACCGCCGGCCAGACCCTTGTCGGCCGTGGCGACGATGATCAGGTGGCGCTGGTCCGAACCGGTACCGGCCAGCAGCCGGGGCGCTCCGTCGCCCGACACGCCGGCCGCCAGGTTGGCGATGACGGCGGCCATGCGCGCGGCATAGGGCCGGGCGCTCTCGGCCTGGTCCTGGGCGCGTTTCAGCTTGGCGGCGGCGACCATCTGCATGGCCTTCGTGATCTTCTGCGTCGCCTTGACGCTTCCGATCCGATTCCGCATTTCCTTGAGGCTGGCCATCCGGCGCTACTCTCTCGCTTTCCGGGTCAGGTTCAGGCGAACGTCTTGGCGAAGTCGGTGATGGCGGCCTTCAGTTCGGCCTCCAGCTCTTTCGACAGGGCCTTCTGGGTGCGGATCGCCTCCATCATCGACGCGTGCTTGGAGTGGACCCGGGCCAGAAGCTCGGACTCGAAGCGGCCGATGTCGGACACGGCGACCGTATCGAGGAAGCCGCGCGTGCCGGCGTAGATGGAGACAACCTGCTCCTCGACCGTCAGCGGCGAATACTGCGGCTGCTTCAGCAGCTCGGTCAGGCGCGCGCCGCGGGCCAGCAGACGCTGGGTCGAGGCATCGAGGTCCGAACCGAACTTGGCGAAGGCGGCCATTTCCCGATACTGGGCCAGCTCGCCCTTGATCGAACCGGCGACCTGTTTCATCGCCTTGATCTGGGCCGACGAGCCCACACGCGACACCGAGATGCCGACGTTCACGGCGGGGCGGATGCCCTGGTAGAACAGGTCCGATTCCAGGAAGATCTGGCCGTCGGTGATGGAGATGACGTTGGTCGGGATATAGGCCGACACGTCGTTGGCCTGGGTCTCGATCAGCGGCAGGGCGGTCAGCGAGCCCGAACCGTTGTCCTCGTTCAGCTTGGCCGAACGCTCCAGCAGGCGGCTGTGCAGATAGAAGACGTCGCCCGGATAGGCTTCGCGGCCCGGCGGGCGGCGCAGCAGCAGGGACATCTGGCGATAGGCGACAGCCTGCTTCGACAGATCGTCATAGACGATCAGGCCGTGCATGCCGTTGTCGCGGAAATATTCGCCCATGGCGGTGCCGGCGAACGGGGCCAGGAACTGCAGCGGGGCCGGCTCCGAGGCCGTGGCGGCGACGACGATGGTGTACTCCAGCGCGCCACGCTCCTCGAGCGTCTTGACGATCTGGGCCACGGTCGAGCGCTTCTGCCCGATGGCGACATAGATGCAGTACAGCTTCTCGCCTTCGCTCTTGGCGGCGGCGTTGGTCGTCTTCTGGTTCAGGATGGTGTCGATGGCCACGGCGGTCTTGCCGACCTGGCGGTCACCGATGATCAGCTCGCGCTGGCCGCGACCGACCGGGATCAGGGTGTCGATGGCCTTCAGGCCGGTCTGCATCGGCTCGTGCACCGACTTGCGGGGGATGATGCCCGGGGCCTTGACGTCGACGCGGCGACGCTCGGTGAACTGGATCGGGCCCTTGCCGTCGATCGGCTCGCCCAGCGGGTTGACGACGCGGCCCAGCAGACCCTTGCCGACCGGAACATCCACGATCTCGCCCAGACGGCGGACCTCGTCGCCCTCGGCGATCTGGCTGTCCTGACCGAAGATCACGGCCCCGACGTTGTCGCGTTCGAGGTTCAGGGCCATGCCCTTAACCCCGGCCTTGGGGAATTCGATCATCTCGCCGGCCTGGACATTGTCCAGTCCGTGGATGCGGGCGATGCCGTCACCGACGGACAGAACCTGTCCCACGTCGGACACGTCCGCTTCCACGCCGAAATTGGCGATCTGCGACTTGAGGATGGCCGAAATTTCGGCGGCGCGGATGTCCATGGTGGGCTCTCTGGCTTTCGTCTCTTGGGTCCGGGCCCTCGGGCCCGGTCGTCAATTGGTGTTGGATCAGGCCCGCTTGAGGGCGAACTTCATCTGGTCGAGCTTGGTTTTCAGCGAGGCGTCGAACAGGCGCGAGCCGACCTTCACCTTCAATCCACCCAGCAGCGACGGATCGACGCGGGCGGTCATTTCGGGGTCCTTGCCCAGGGCCGTGGCCAGGGCCGCCTTGATGCTGCGCAGCTGCCCGGCGTCGAGGGCGGCGGCCGAGACGACCTCGGCGGCGACGATGCCGGCCTGTTGCGCATACAGGGCATCAAAGCCTGCAATCACGGCCGGCAGGTCGCCGGCGCGATGGTTCTGGCCGAGCAGGCCAAGGAATTTCACGGTGGTGGCGTCGAATTTGGCCTTTTCAGCCACGGCAACCAGGCCGCGGCGCTGGTCCTCGGCCGAAATCACCGGCGAGCCGGCCAGACGGCGCAGGTCCGCGCTCTCGTCCCAGGCGGCCCGCAGGGCGGCCAGGTCGGCGCGCACCGCCGCGAGACGCCCGGTCTCGCCAGCGAGGTCGAACAGCGCTCTTGCATAGCGCTCGCCGACTTCCGTCGTTCTGAATTCGTCAGCCACTTATTAGGTCCGCCAAAGGGTCAAAGCGTAGATCGAAGCGTTCGGGTCGCGACCGGCGACGAGGTACGTGCCGGTCAAAGGCTTGAAATGCTTAGGAAAGCACGCCAAGGGCCGTTTCGTGAGAAACGCCCCGTGGAAGCCGGGCGCCTGATAGCATGGGCTTTTCCCGCTCGCAACCGACGCGAACGGATCGTCGCTGTCGCGGACGTCCCGAAACGATCAGACATCCGGGATCGGGCCGGGGACCGGACTCCGGGCTGCGTCCCCGCTTGCTGGAAGAACGGTGGCCCGCTACTAGCGCCCAGTCCCACTCAGGAACCTGCCATGTTCGACAGCATCACCCCCCTGTTCTCCGATCCGGCCGCCTGGCTGGCCCTGGTCACCCTGATCGTCATGGAGGTGGTGCTGGGGATCGACAACCTGGTCTTCATCTCGATCCTGTCGAACAAATTGCCCGAAAAGGACCGCCCCCGCGTCCGTCGCATCGGCATCAGCCTGGCCCTGATCATGCGCCTGGGCCTGCTGGCGACGATCGGCTTCATCGTCGCCCTGACCCAGCCGGTCTTCGATCTCGGCCTGAGCGGGCCGATCGAACACGGTGCGCCCCTGTTCGAGACCGCCTTCAGCTGGCGTGACCTGATCCTGATCGCCGGCGGCCTGTTCCTGTTGTGGAAGGCCACCAAGGAAATCCACCACACGGTCGACCCGGCCCCGACATCGGGCTTCCTCGACAAGAAGGACGTGGTCATCACCAACGTCGGCTCGGCCATCTTCCAGATCATCCTGCTGGACCTGGTGTTCTCGGTCGACTCCATCCTGACGGCCGTCGGCATGACCGATCATGTGCCGATCATGATGGCGGCCGTGATCGTCGCGGTGACCGTCATGCTGCTGGCCGCGACGCCGCTGGCCAATTTCATCGACAAGAACCCGACCGTGGTCATGCTGGCCCTGGGCTTCCTGCTGATGATCGGCATGGTGCTGATCGCCGACGGCTTCGGCGTCCATGTGCCCAAGGGCTACATCTATGCCGCCATGGCCTTCTCCGGCCTGGTCGAGGGGCTCAACATGATGGGCCGGGTGGCGGCTGCGAAGAAACATGCGGCCCAGGTTGAGCACCAGGCCGCGCTGAACCGGGCCGAGACCGCCGACCCCGGGGTGTGACCATGCGCACGGCCGGACTGATCCTCGCCCTGCTGCTGGTGCCGGTTGCGGCGCTGGCCCAGCCGCGGACCGCCGCGCCGGCACCGGCCACCATCCCCGTCTACGGATTCGAGATCGTCCGAGAATACCCGCACGACCCCGGGGCCTTCACCCAGGGGCTCGAGTTCCGCAACGGCGAATTGCTGGAAAGCACCGGCAGGTATCCATCGACCGTGCGTCGTGTGCGCCTGGCGGACGGGGTGGTGCTGCAGCGGCGCACCCTGGACGGCCCCTATTTCGGTGAAGGCCTGACCGTCTTCGGCGACCGGGTGCTGACCCTGACCTGGAAGGACGGCAAGGGCTTCGTCTGGGATCCCGACGATCTCGAGCCCCGGGGCGAATTCGCCTACGCCGGCGAAGGCTGGGGCCTGACCCATGACACCGAGCGGCTGATCCTGTCCGACGGCACGCCGGTGCTGCGGTTTCTCGATCCGCAGACCCTGACCGAGATCGGCCGGGTGCCGGTGACCGTCCACGGACAGCCTCTCGCCGGGCTGAACGAGTTGGAATGGGTCGACGGTCAGGTCCTGGCCAATGTCTGGCAGACGGACGTCATCGTCCGGATCGACCCGACCACCGGCCGGGTGAACGGCATCATCGACCTGACCGGCCTGATGCCGGACCGGTCGGGCCTGGATCCGGCCGATGCGGTCCTGAACGGCATTGCCTGGGACGCCGACGGTCGCCGCCTGTTCGTCACCGGCAAGACCTGGCCGACCCTGTTCGAGATCCGGCTGACCGGGCCGCGCTAGCGCGTCAAAGAAAACTATAGGGGTCCACGTCGACGGTCAGGCGCACCGAACCCGGCACCTTCACCCGGGCCAGCCAGGCGCGCAGGAAGCCCTGCAGGTCGACGTCGCGGTCGGCCCGCACCAGCAGCCGCTTGCGCCGCCGCCCGCGGATCAGGCCCAGCGGCGCGTCGGCGGGACCATAGACCTCGAGCCGTTCCGCATTGGGAATGGCCTGGGCCAGGGCCTGGGCCGTGGCCTCGACCGCGACGGCGTTCTCACCTGACAGGATCAACGCCGCCAGCCGGCCATAGGGCGGCAGGGAGGCGGCCTCGCGCTCGGCCAGTTCAGCGGCGACGAAGCCGTCCCGGTCGCCGGCCGCCAGCGCCTGCAGCACCGGATGGTCGGGGGTCCAGGTCTGCAGCAGGGCGCGGCCCGGCCGGTCGGCCCGCCCGGCCCGGCCGGTGGCCTGGGTCAGCAGCTGGAAGGTGCGTTCGGCCGCGCGCAGGTCACCGCCGCGCAGGCCGAGGTCGGCGTCGACCACCCCGACCAGGGTCAGGTTGGGGAAGTTGTGACCCTTGGCCGCGGCCTGGGTGGCCACCAGGATATCGATCTCGCCGGCGACCATGCTCTGGATCAGGGCCCGCGCCGATTTCGCGTCCGGCACGGTGTCCGAACTGAACACGGCGGTGCGCGCCTCGGGGAACAGGGCCCGCACCTCCTCCTCGACCCGCTCGACTCCGGGGCCGACCGCGACCAGGGAGTCCGTGGCCCCGCAGGACGGACAGGCCTTGGGCCGGGCCATGGTGAAACCGGTCAGGTGGCAGACCAGCCGTCCGGTGTAGCGATGCTCGACCAGCCAGCTGTCGGTGTCGGGCGCGGTCAGCCGGTGGCCGCAGGCCCGGCACAGCACCACCGGGGCATAGCCGCGGCGGTTGAGGAACAGCAGACTCTGTTCGCCGCGGGCGAAGGTCTCGCCGATCGCCTCGCGCAGCGGCTGGGACAGCCAGGTCTGGGGGTCGGGCGGGGTCCGGCGCAGGTCCAGCAGCGAGATGTCGGGCAGGACCGCCGTCCCGTGCCGCGCCGCCAGTTTCAGCCAGCCGTAGCGTCCGCCCTCGGCGTTCCACAGCGTTTCCAGCGACGGGGTGGCCGAGGCCAGCACCACCGTCGCCCCCTCGATCCGGGCCCGGGCCACGGCCAGATCCCGGCCGTGATAGACCAGCCCGTCCTCCTGTTTGAACGAGCCGTCGTGCTCCTCGTCGATGACGATCAGCGTCAGGTCCGGATAGGGCAGGAACAGGGCCGAGCGCGCGCCGACCACGATCGAACAGGCACCGGCGGCCACCGCCTCCCACACCCGGCGACGCCGCGGCGGCGACACCCCCGAATGCCATTCGGCCGGGGCTGTGCCGAAGCGCGCCGTGATCCGGGCGATCAGGTCCTGGGTCAGGGCGATCTCGGGCAGCAGGATCAGCACCTGGGCCGCGGGGTCGCGTCTGAGGGTCCGGGCCACCGCCTCCAGATAGGCCTCGGTCTTGCCCGAGCCGGTGACCCCGTCCAGCAGGAAGGGGGCGAACCCCCCCGCCTCCGTGGCCGCCGTGATCGCCGCCGCCGCCGCGGCCTGGTCCGGGTTCAGGGTTGCCGGGGCATGGTCGGGGTCGGGCGCGGCAAAGGCGGTTTCGGCCGTGATCTCGACGGTTTCCAGAACCCCCTCGTCGACCAGACCCTTGATCACCCCGGCCGAGACCCCGGCGGCCCGGGCCAGGTCGGCGGCGGCCAGCATCCTGCCGCCCAGCGCCTCCAGCACCGCCGTCCGCGCCGGGGTGGTCCGGCCCGGCGTCCGGTCGCCGACCCGTTGCACCCGGCGTTCCGGCCGGGGACGCGGCGCGCGCAGGCCCTTCAGGGCCGCGGCGGCCATCTCGCCGGGCGGGCTCAGGGTCCAGCGCGCGGCCCATTCAACGAAATCGACGGTCCGGGGCGGCAGGCGCGGGTCATCGACCCGCCCGGCCACCGCCTTGAGACGCCGGTTTGAGCCCGTCGTCTCGCGCACCTCGGCGACGATGCCGCGGATCAGGCGCGGGCCCAGCGGCACCGTGACCTGGTCACCCCGTTGCAGCGCCAGCGCTTCCGGCACCTCATAGTCAAAGGCTTCCGCCACCGGCAGGGGAATAAGCACGGAGGCGACTTTCACAGGACGCGCCCCTCGGCTAGAACCGGCGACATGAAACTCTTCCTCGACACAGCCGACGTCTCCGTCATCAAGGACATGGTCCCCACGGGCATGGTGGACGGCGTTACCACCAATCCTTCGCTGATCGCCAAATCCGGTCGCAACATCGCCGAGGTCATCGCCGAGATTTGCGCCCTCGTCGAGGGGCCGATCTCGGCCGAGGCCGTGGCCACCGATTTCGAGACCATGGTGCGCGAAGGCGACAAACTGGCCGCCATCGCCCCGAATGTGGTGGTGAAGCTGCCCCTGACCTGGGACGGACTGCGCGCGACGCGGGCCTTCGCCGACAAGGGCATCAAGACCAATGTCACCCTGTGTTTCTCGGCCGCCCAGGCGATGCTGGCCGCCAAGGCCGGGGCCACCTTCGTCTCGCCCTTCGTCGGCCGGCTGGAAGACGTCGGGGCCGACGGCATCGGCCTGCTGGAAGAGATTCGTACCCTGTTCGACATCCATGATTTCGACACCGAGATCCTCGCCGCCTCGCTGCGCAATCCCGAGCAGGTCACGGCCGCCGCCCTGACCGGGGCCGACGCCGCCACCCTGCCCGCCGACACCTTCAAGGCCCTGATCAAGCACCCGTTAACCGACAAGGGTCTTGATGCCTTCCTGGCGGACTGGGGCAAGACCGGTCAGTCAATTCTGTAACCTCGCCCCTGACGGGGTTCCCGGGAGTGGTCTTGTTGAACGGTTCGCCTGATCTGTTTCCGGACGTCGAGACCGATGCGCCGCACTGGCCGGAAATCCGGACCTGGCTGCAGGCCCATCCGCAATTCCTGCTCGACGACCGCTCCCTGCTGGAAGAGATCGGGCTGAAGCCGCACGGTCGCAACGTGGTCGAATTCGGCCGCGCCGCCCTGACCCGGCTGGAGGCCGCGGCCGAGCGCGAGGCTGACGCCCGCAAGCGCATCGAGGCGGTGGCCCGCGCCAATTTCGCCGCCCAGACCCAGACCCATGTCGCCGCCCTCGACCTGCTGGAGGCGCGCAATCCGTCGGACCTCGCGCGTCGGCTCGACGCCGTGGCCCAGGGCCGTTTCGGTCTGGCCGGGGCCGTCATCGCCGTGGAAAAGCCGGGGGCGGTGCCGTTCGGCTGGCGCAGCCTCGAGGCCGGTGCCGTCGACGGCCTGCTGGGCGAGCACGGCCTGACCTGGCTCGGTCCCGATTTCGACGGCCTCGACCTGTTCACCGCTCCCGAGGCCGGGGTGAAGTCGGTCGCCCTGATCCGCATGACCCCGCATTTCCCGGGGGCCGACGCCGGCAGCCGCCCGGCCCTGTGCGCCTTTGCCTCACCGGAAGACGACGGCTTCACGCCGGAGATGGGTTGCGAACTGGTGGCCTTCATCGCCCGGGTCGTCGAGCGCACGGCCGAACGATGGCCCATCCTGAACTGACCGCCGCCGCCGCCCTGTCGGCCTGGCTCGCGCACCTGGCCCACGAACGCCGGCTGTCGCCCCGGACCCTGGAGGCCTACGGTCACATCGGGCGGCACTATCTGGCCTTTCTCGAACGCCACCGCGGCGGGCCGCAGGGTCTCGCCGACCTCGGAACGGTCAGCGCCGCCGAGATCCGTGCCCATCTGGCCGATCGGCGCGGCGGCGACCATCCGCTGAACGCCCGCTCGCTGAGCCAGACGCTGTCGGCGATCCGGACCTTTCACGGCTTTCTCGACCGGCGGCTCGACACCCCGTCGCCGATGGTGGCCCTGGTGCGCGGTCCGCGCGTCAAGCCGACCCTGCCGCGCCCGATCACCGAGGACCAGGCCCGCGGCCTGCTGCAGGAACCCGAAACCGATCCCGACCTGCCCCCATGGGAGGCGGCGCGCGACCGGGCCGTGCTGACGCTGCTGTACGGCTGTGGCCTGCGGATATCCGAGGGCCTGTCGCTGACCCGGGCCGACGCCCCGGTGCCCGGGACGCTGCGCATCACCGGCAAGGGCGGCAAGACGCGGCTGGTGCCGGTCCTGCCGGCGGTGCGGAAGGCGATCGACGCCTATCTGGCCCTGCTGCCGTTTCCGCTGCAGCCGTCCGACGCCCTGTTCCGGGCGCGCCGCGGCGGGCCGCTGAGCCCGCGCCAGGTCCAGGCCTCGGTCCAGATCCTGCGCGGCCGGCTGGGCCTGCCCGACAGCGCCACGCCACACGCCCTGCGCCACAGCTTCGCCACCCATCTGCTGGGGGCCGGGGCCGACCTGCGCATCATCCAGGAACTGCTGGGGCACGCCAGCCTGTCGACGACCCAGAAATATACGGCGGTCGACGCCGCCCACCTGCTGGGTGCCTATTCGGCCGCCCACCCGCGCCGCTGACCGCCGCCGATTCGCCAAGGCACGGAAACCCTGCCTAACATGACGATCCAAGCCATCGGGGAGTCCGCTCTGACCGCTGATCGTACGCCAGGCCCAGACCGCAGGCTTCTGCTCGCCGGGATCGGCGCGACGCTGGCAGGTTTCGGTGGCTCATCCGTGGCCGCACAGGACAACGGGCTCCAGGACACCGCGCCCCTGGCGCCCGGGCCGGATGTCGCCGAGATCCGCCTGCTGACCAATCTGTTCAACCGGGTCGGGGCCCGGGTCTATATCGACGGTCAGGGACCGTTCGTCTTCGTCATCGACACCGGGGCGGGCACGACCTCGATCGCCGATACGGTCGCCGATCGCCTGGGCCTGCCGGCGGGTGATCCGGTGCTGGTCCACGGGATCACCGAAGCGGCGATGGCCCGCACGGTCCAGGTCGAGCGCCTGGAACTCAGCGGCATGGGCTTTTCACGGCTTCAGTGCCCGGTGTTCCAGCGGAACCAGCTGGGCGCGGACGGCCTGATCGGCCTCGACGTGCTGAGCCGTTTCCGGCTGAGGTTCGACGTGGCGCGCCGCACCGCCACCCTGACCCTGCGCGGAGTCCGTATCGTCTCGGGCGGCGACGTCCAGACCGGCTCGCGCATTCGCCGCGGTCGCATGCATACGATCCGCGGGCGCTATGGTCAGCTGGTGCTGACCCAGGTGCAGGTCGACGGCCAGATGGCGGCAGCCTTCGTCGACAGCGGGGCCCAGTATTCGATCGGCAACCTGGCCTTGAGCCGCGCCATCTCGGCCCGCCATCCGGACCGGCGGCGCGCGCCCCGCCCGGTGCCGGTCTATGGCGTGACCGGGCAGCGTCTGAACGCGGACCTGCTGCAGGTCGACGACCTGCGGCTGGGCCTGACCCGGCTGGGTCCGACGCCGCTGCTGTTCGCCGATCTGCACGCGTTCGAGACCCTCGAGATGGCGGATCGACCGGCCCTGCTGCTCGGGGCCGACGTGCTCAGCCGCTTCAGCGAGGTGACGCTGGACTTCCCGGACAATGCCGTGGCCTTCACCGGTCGACGACCGCCCTCGACCCGCGCCGTGAACCGGCCGGAAGGCTAGGGCGCAACCGGTTGCGTCGGACGGGGTCCCGGCGCCGCCGATCAGGCCTGCATGGTCCAGTTCTCGACGCCCATGGCCGCCTGTTTGACCGCTTCGGACCGGGTCGGATGGGCGTGGCTGGTCCGGGCGATGTCTTCCGACGCCCCGCCGAAGGCCATGGCGATACAGGCTTCGCCGATCATCTCGCCGGCCTGGGGCCCGAGGATATGCACCCCCAGGATCCGGTCCGTGGTCGCGTCAGCCAGCACCTTGGCATAGCCTTCGGTCTCGTGGTTGATCTTGGCGCGGCTGTTGGCGCTGAACGGGAATTTGCCGACCTTGTAGGCGACGCCGTCGGCCTTCAGCTGGTCCTCGCTCTGGCCGACCCAGGCCACTTCCGGATAGGTGTAGACCACGCTCGGCACCAGATTGTAGTCGACGTGCCCGGCCTTGCCGGCGATCAGTTCGATGACCGCGACCGCGTCCTCCTCGGCCTTGTGCGCCAGCATCGGACCGGTGGTGACGTCGCCGATGACCCAGACCCCGTCCTTGCCGGTGCGGAAATGGTCATTGCCGATCACACCGCGCTTGTCGGGTGCGATGCCGACCGTCTCGAGACCCAGGCCTTCCGTGTACGGACGGCGGCCGATGGCGACCAGGACGACGTCGCCCTTCAGCGTCTCGGCGGCCCCGCCGGCGGCCGGCTCGACGGTCAGCTCGACCCCGTCCTTGCCCGACTTGGCGGCGGTGACTTTCGACCCCAGCTTGAAGGTCATGCCCTGTTTGGTCAGGACGCGCTGGAAGGCCTTGGCCAGGTCGCTGTCCATGCCGGGGCTGATGCGCGGCAGATATTCGACCACCGTGACCTGGGCCCCGAGGCGACGCCACACCGACCCCAGCTCCAGGCCGATGATGCCGGCCCCGATGACGATCAGGTGTTTCGGCACCGCCGACAGCGACAGGCCGCCGGTCGAATCGATGACCTTGCCCGCCTCGAAGGCGACGCCCGGCAGCGGGGTCGGCTCCGAGCCGGTGGCGATGACGATGTTCTTGCCCGACAGGGTGGAGGTCTTGCCGTCGGCGGCGGTGACCTCGACCCGGCCCGGCCCGGTGATGCGCCCGCGACCGCGAACCCAGTCGACCTTGTTCTTCTTGAACAGGAATTCGATGCCCTTGGTCAGGGCCTCCACGCTTTCGGCCTTCTGTTTCATCATCTGGACCAGGTTCAGCTTCGGACTGACCTCGATACCCAGGGTGGCGAATTCGGAACCGGCGGCCTCGTACATCTCCGAGGCGTGGAGCAGGGCCTTGGAGGGCATGCAGCCGACGTTGAGGCAGGTCCCGCCCAGCGTGTCGCGCATCTCGATACAGGCGGCGGTCATCCCCAGCTGGCCGGCGCGGATCGCGGCATTGTAGCCACCCGGTCCGCCACCGATGATGATGACGTCATACGAAGGGGCTTCAGCCATGAAATCCTCTGGGTCTCGTGCGGGCGCGGGGGGAGCGCGCGGAAACTAGCGTCCGCCCTGTCGGCGTCAACCGTCGCCACCGATATAGGTGCGCCCGCAGCGATCAAACAGGGTTGCGCCGCGCAAAAGCTCCGGCGTCCGGCTCAGATCGTCAGCTGGCCCGGTGTCCGGTGCCGCCGCCGGCGACGGCTGACCACGACGATGAGCCCGCCCAGCACCAGCAGGGCCCCCAGGACCAGCCAGGTCGGATCGATCCCGAGACCGGAGGTCGCCGGTCCCACGGCCTCGGCCGACCGGGCGGCGATCTCGCCCCCCGCGCGCCCACCGTCGAGCGCCAGGCGCAGGGCGGCGTCAGCGATGAAGCCGAGGAAATAGGCGATCGCCGCCTTGGGGTTGCCGGACCCCAGCATCAGGGCCGCGACCAGATACAGGACCGCCGCCGCGATCCACAGGACCGCCGTGGGCAGGCCTTGGGATCCAGCCTCTGCCCCGGCCCGCATCGAGGCGGCGCCGGGCGAGGCACCTTCGAGGAAGGGGGACACGATCGGCCAAACCAGCCAGCCGGCGTAGGCGAGGACGACGAGCACGAGGATGAAGCGCAGCAGTTTCATGGTTGAACCTCCCGTTTCGGGACAAGGCTAACCACTGTTTCGGGATCGAGGCCAGAGCCGGCCCCCTGGACGTCAGGGGGCGGCGGGCAGGGTGATGGCGACCTCGGCACCGTCACCGGGCCGGCTGTCGATCGACAGAATGCCGCCCGACTGACGCGCGAAGGCATAGGCCTGGGACAGACCCAGACCGGCGGCCCCGTCCTTGGTGGTAAAGAAGGGTTCGACCGCGCGGGCCGCCAGTTCGGCGTCCATGCCGGGACCGGAATCCCGCACACTCAACCGGACGCCCCCCTCCATCAGGGCCTCCAGCCGCACCGCCACCGAGCCCTGGCCGCCCACCGCCTCGATCGCATTGGCCAGCAGGGCCCGGACCGCGCCGTCGAAGGCGACCGGATCGAGCCGGACCTGGACCGCTTCCGAGGGCCCCTCGATCATCAGGTCGATGCCCGGCCCGGCCTCGTCACGCAGCTTGCCCTCGAGGCCGCGCAGCAGCACGCCGGCGTCCAGAACCTGCAGGACCGGCGAATCGTCGCCCTGGGAGAAGGCGGTCAGCCGCCGCGTCAGCAACTCGCCCTTGCGGCCGGCCGCCAGCGCCGCCTGGCCCAGTCGCCGGATCCGGCCCGGGTCGTCGGCCTGGCGCAGCATCATGTCCAGGGCACCGGTCATCACACCGAGCAGGGCGTTGAAATCGTGCGCCACGCCGCCGGTCAGCCGGCCGACGCTCTCCATGCGCCGCCCGCCTTCCAGCTCGGCCCGGGCGTCCGCTTCGGCCTTCACGGCCGCGGCGCGGGCGGTCTCGGCCTCGGCCCGTGCCTGTTCGGCCTCCTGGCGGGCGGCCGCGGCCTGGGCGACCAGGGCGGCCTCGCGGTCGGCGGCTTCGGCGGTGACGATCTCGACCATCGCGGCCGCGGCCGCGGCTTCGGCCGCCGCCGCCCCGGCGTCCGTCGTGTCGCTGGTATCGGCCCGCTCACCGGCCAGCAGCACGGCATCCGGCACCCCGGCCGCGTCGACCAGCGGCAGCAGGGACCAGCGGATCGGGTGATCCGTGCCCGCTCCGGACAGGATGGAGTCGTTGACCTCGGTGCCGGGCGTCAGCGCCGCCTGCAACAGATCGCGCGCGGCCGACCGTTCGTCCGCCTCCAGGAAGACGTCGACAAAGGGTCGCCCGGTCAGCGCGTCCGCCGCGTCGACCACGCCGAGGGCCGTCCGGTTGGCTTCGCGGATGCGGCCGTCGGCGTCGATCACCACCAGGGCGCTGGAAGCGGCCTCGAACACCCGCCGGGTCAGCGGATCCGTCGGCGCGACCGGCACCTCGATCATCTCGACCGGAGCCGGCTCCGGCTGGGTCAGGCTTTCGGTCTCGACGATGGCGGCGATCGAGCCGGTCACGTCGCCGCGCGCGTCCTCGATCGGCATGGCCGTGACCGACACCAGCATCTTGCGACGGGTCGCGGGGTTGGCCATCAGGTGCTGGAAACCCTTGACCGTCTGGCCACGCAGGGCCCGGGCACTGGGCAGCAGGTCCGGCGGCACCGGACGGCCGTCCGGATAGGTGATGCCCCAGGTGGCGGAATGAAAGCGCAGGCCGATCAGTTCGGCGTCGCGCCGCCCCAGCAGCTGATGGGCGGCCCGGTTGGCAAAGACGAATTTGCCGGCCCGGTCGGTCTCGACCAGGGCAACGGGGATGGCGTTCAAGGTTTCCATCAACCGCCGGTCGGCGGCGTCGGCGACCTTCTGGACCATGTCCAGCTGGTCACTGGTGCTGACGTGCCGCACGCGGTGGGTCAGGGCGAACCAGAGGGAGACCAGGGTGATTGCGGCCAGCACGGCACATGTGCCGCCCAACAGCAGAACCCAGTTCACCTCACCTTCCATGAACATGCGCGATCCGTCCCAAAGTGGCGCCCTGCGCGCCTCGTCCGCGACACCTTGCAAGAGGCGAACCGCAGGATTGTGGCACCCCGGTGAAGCGAGTCGCCGTCGCGGCCACGACCGGCGTCGGGATCAGGCGTCGAAGGCGCTGACTGGTCCCGAAAAAATCAATCGGGACAACCGGTCGGGGCGGGTCGCGACGCTGGCGCGCGATCGCCGCGCGGGTGCCCGCGCCCGAACAGGAAGGTCTCGACTGGAGCGGGCGAAGAGATTCGAACTCTCGACCCCAACCTTGGCAAGGTTGTGCTCTACCACTGAGCTACGCCCGCACTCCGCGACGGGCCCTGCACGGGCGATCCGTCTCGTCGAGAGGCGGGCGTATAGCGGACACCCCCGCCCCCTCGCAAGCCCCTTTATGCGTTTCGCCGCGATCCGATGGCTTCATCGTCTCGGCTCCTGGCGGTCCACGGGCGACGCGGCGCTCATGTCGGGAGCGACCGCGTCGCGACCATAGCGCCCAAAAGGGAGCCGATGGCCCGGGTGATCAGCGCGGGGCCAGCCGGATCGCCCCGTCCAGTCGGATGCATTCGCCGTTGATGTAGACATTGCGCACCAGTTCCAGCACCAGCGACGCATAGTCGGCGGGGGTGCCCAGCCGGCTGGGAAAGGGGATGGCGGCGGCCAGGGCGTCCTGAACCTTCTGGTCCATGCCGGCCATCATCGGCGTCCACATGATGCCGGGCAGGATGGTGTTCACCCGGATACCTTCCTGGGCCAGGTCGCGGGCGACCGGCAGGGTCATGGCGTAGACACCGCCCTTGGAGGCCGCATAGGCCGCCTGGCCGATCTGGCCGTCCTGGGCGGCGACCGAGGCGGTGTTGACCACCAGGCCGCGCTCGCCGTCGACCATGGGCTCCAGCGTCATCATGCCGGCCGCCGACTGGCTCAGCACCCGGAAGGTGCCGAACAGGTTGATGCGCACGGTCCGCTCGAACGCCGCCATGTCGTGGGCGCGGATCTCGCCGGTGTCGCGTTTGCGCGAGACGGTCTTCTGGCCGATGGCGATCCCGGCACAGTTCACGGTCAGACGCTCCTGGCCATGGGCGGCACGGGCCTTCGCAAAGGCGGCGGCGACGTCCTCGTCCGAGGTGACGTCGACCTTGCAGAAGACGCCACCGATCTCCTGGGCGATCGCCTCGCCTTTTTCCTCGTTGAGATCGAACAGGGCCACCTTCGCGCCCGTGGCGGCGATGGCGCGCGCGGTACCTTCGCCCAGACCGGAGGCCCCGCCGGTCACCACGGCCGCGATCGAACTGTCGAGTTTCATGGCCGGAGCCCCTATATTGGAATGAACGAATGCGTATCGCGGGGCTTTAGCCGCCATGACCGACAATGCCAAACCCGCCGACCCGGACACCGTGCTGGATCCGGCCCACGCCCTGATTCCGTCGGTGCAGCGCGTCAATGAGGCGCGGGTCGCCCGCGGCTTCTGGCCCAAGATCCGGCGCACCGCCGCCCGCATCCCCTTCGCCGACCAGGCCCTCAGCGTCTGGTACGCGGCCCGGGACCCGGAGACTCCGCCGGCGGCCAAGGGCCTGATGCTGGGCGCGCTGGCCTATTTCGTCATGCCGATCGACGCCATTCCCGACGTGTTCGCCGGCATCGGCTTCACCGACGACGCCGCCGTCATCACCGCCATGATCGCCATGCTGGGGGCCAACATCAAACGCCGGCACCGCGACGCGGCGGCCGAGGCGCTGGACCGGCTCAAGGCCGACTGAGGCCGGTCGCCCGGCTCAGGACTCCACCGTCACCACGATCTTGCCCATGGCGCTGCGGTCGCCGAGCGCCTGGATGGCCAGATGGGCCTGTTCCAGCGGGAAGGTGCGGCTGATCCGCGGCCGGATCTTGCCCTCGCCCCACATTTTCATCAGATCGGCCATGTTGGCGGCATGGGCGGCCGGATCGCGCATCACCGCCGCGCCCCAGAAGACCCCGACCACCGACACCGACTTCAGCAGGGTCAGGTTCAGCGGCAGCGACGGAATTCCGGCCGGGAAGCCGACCACCAGATAGCGGCCGTTCCAGTCCATGGCCCGCAGCGCCGGCTCGGCATAGTCGCCGCCGACCGCGTCATAGACGACATCGGCCCCGTCGCGACCCGTGGCCAGTTTGAGCTCGCCCGACAGCTGCTTCTGGGCTTCGCGATCCAGCTTGCCGGACGGATAGATCAGGCCGTTGTCGGCCCCCAGTTCCAGGGCGAACTCGACCTTGTCATTGGTCGAGGCGGCGGCCACCACCCGGGCCCCCATCGCCTTGCCCAGTTCCACCGCCGCCGCGCCGACGCCGCCGGCCGCGCCCAGCACCAGCAGGGTCTCGCCCGGCTGCAGCAGGGCCCGGTCCTTCAGCGCATAATAGCTGGTGCCATAGGTCATGATCAGGGCCGCGGCGGTCTCGAAATCCATGCCGTCGGGGATGGGAATGACCGAGTCCGCGCGCACGGCCAGACGTTCGACCAGTCCGCCCCAGCCGGGGACGGCGATGACCCGGTCGCCCTTGCGCACGCCCTTGACCCCCTCGCCGACGGCCTCGACCACGCCGGCCACCTCGGCCCCGGGCGAGAACGGCCGCGCCGGCCTGAACTGGTAGCGGTCCTCGATGATCAGGGTGTCGGGAAAATTGATCCCCACCGCCTTCACCTCGATGACCACCTCGCCCTTCATCGGCCGCGGATCCAGAACCTCCTCGACGACCAGGGTCTCGGGGCCGCCGGGGGTCTTGGAGAGCACTGCACGCATGTCGGGATTCCTGAACGGAGGGTGGGTCTGGGGCGACCGGGGACCCGAAACCGCCGGAATTCGGCGTCACGGGAGGGGTCTGAAACTTGCGCGCGCCGCCGGATCACGCGCATGGACAGGTCGAACACAAACCGTCCGGCGACGGCGCACGACAGAACGCTAGCGGTCGCCGCCGCCCCAGGGAAGAGCCAGCCATGACCCGACATGCCCTCATTCTGCACGGCGGAGCCGGTGCCCGGCCCGAGCGCGACTACGATCGCGAGGTCGACAACATGCGCGCGGTGGTCGAGGCGATGAAGATCCGGCTTGAAGCCGGGGCCAGCGCGCTCGACATCGCCGTCGAGGCCACGGTGATGCTCGAGGACTCCGGCCTCTATGTCGCCGGGCGCGGGGCCTCGCCCAACCTGGCCGGGGCCTATGAGCTGGACGCCAGCCTGATGGACGGTGCCACGCGCAAGGCCGGGGCCGTCGCCGCCCTGCAGGGCTTTCGCAACCCGGTTCGCGCCGCCCGGGCGGTGATGGACCGCACCCCGCATGTGATGCTGGCGGGCGAGGGGGCGGCCCTGTTCGCCCACGACCAGGGCCTGGAGCTGATCGGGGACGAGGCGGCCTGGTTCACCCACGCCGGCAAGGGCGAGGACAATCACCCGCCGGGCACCTCGCCCGACGTGCTGGCCGGGGCCCTGTCGCACGGCACGGTCGGTTGTTGCGTGCTCGACTCCGCCGGACGCCTGGCCGCCGCCACCTCGACCGCCGGCGTGTTCGGCAAGATGCCGGGCCGGGTCGGCGACACCCCCATCCCCGGGGCCGGGAGCTGGGCTGACGGTCACGTCGCCGTCTCGGGCACCGGCCAGGGCGAATATTTCATCCGCACCGTCGCCTGTGCCCAGGTCAGCTGGCGGGTGGCGGCCGGGGCCACCCTGGACGAGGCCACCCGCGCCGTGATCGCCGAGATTGGAAGCATGGGCGGCGACGGCGGTCTGATCGCGCTCGACCGCGACGGTCGCATCGCCCATCCGTTCAACAGCCAGGGCATGAAACGCGCCTGGCTGACCACCGACGGCGAGATCGGTGTCGAGGTGTTCGACCAGGCCAGGGCCTGACATTACAGCTCCGTAACGTGCGTGCGGGCGCGGCCCTGATAGGGTCGCGAAAAGCCCCGGCCGGGGCCGTCCGGGAGCCTCGCGCATGAAACTTCGTCTGATCACCACCGCCGCCGTGGTCGCCCTGCTGTCGTCCGGCCCGGCCTGGGCCTTCGAGTCCGCCGCCCCGGCTCCCGCCACGGCCGTCGCCGCCACGGCCCCGGCCGGGATCGAGGTGCCGCCGCTGGGCTTCACCCGGCGGGCCCTGGCCAACGGGCTGGAGGTCTATTCGGCACGGGACCCCAACACCTCCAACGTCACCGTCCAGGTCTGGTACCGGGTCGGCTCCAAGGACGATCCGGCCGGCCGTTCCGGCTTCGCCCACCTGTTCGAACACCTGATGTTCAAGGCCACGCGCAACCTGCCGCCCGAGACCTTCGACCGGCTGACCGAGGACGTCGGCGGCTTCAACAACGCCTTCACCGCCGACGACATGACCGCCTATTACGAGGTCGTTCCCGCCAGTCATTTGCAGCGGATGCTGTTCGCCGAGGCCGAGCGGATGGGCTCGCTGGTCGTCGATGAGCCGACCTTCGATTCCGAGCGCGACGTGGTGAAGGAGGAATACCGCCAGCGCATTCTGGCCAGCCCCTACGGCCGGCTGTTCGGCCTGTTCGCGCCCCAGACCATCTACCAGGAGTCGCCCTACCGCCGCCCCGGCATCGGCTCGATCGAGGAGCTGGACGCGGCGACCCTCGACGACGTGCTGCGCTTCCACCAGACCTACTACCGTCCCGACAACGCCATCCTGATCGTCGCGGGCAATTTCGACCCGGCCGAGATGAACACCTGGATCGACCGGTATTTCGCCCCGCTGAAACGGCCGGCGACACCGATGCCGGTCAACAATGTGGTCGAGCCGGAACCGGCCGGACCGCGCGAGGCGACCTTCTACGCCCCCAATGTGCCCCTTCCCGCCGTGGTCATGGCCTGGCCGACCGTCGCCTATCGCAATGCCGACCGCGCCGCCCTGACGGTTCTGGACGGCATCCTGTCCACCGGTGAGAGCAGCCGCCTGTACCGGTCGCTGGTCTATGAGCAGCAGATCGCCGCCCAGGCCGGCTCAAACCCCGACTTCGCCCAGCAGGCCGGCAATCTGACCGCCTATGCCATCATGTCCCAGGGGCAGACGCCCGAGGCCGGGATCGCGGCGCTGAAGGCCGAGATCGCCCGCCTGCGCGACGAGCCGGTGACCGCCGCCGAACTGGCCGAGGCCAAGAACGAGCTGGTCGCCAACGCCCTGCGCGGCCGCGAGTCGATCGACGACCGCGCCACCACCCTGGGCAATGCCCTGATCATGACCGGCGACGCCGGCGTGGCCGACCGCGAGATCGCCGACATCCAGGCGGTCACCGTCGCCGATGTGCAGCGCGTCGCCCGCCAGTATCTGACGGAGAACCGCAGCATCACCATGCGCTATCTGTCGGCCGACGACGACCATCCGACCTCGGTCCAGAACATGAACGTCGACGCGCCGGTGACCCTGGCGAGGCTGGCCCCGGCCGGCACGCCGGCGACCCTGCTGCCGGAGGACCAGCGGCTGTCCCTGCCGGAGCCCGGGACCGAGGTCGCGCCGGTCACGCCCCTGGTGTCGGACTTCCGTCTGTCGAACGGTCTGCGCGTGCTGGTCGCGGCCACCGACGGCCTGCCGCTGGTCTCGGCCCGGCTCAGCTTCGACGCCGGTTCGGCCGAGGATCCCGCCGGCAAGGCCGGGGTCGCGTCCCTGACCGCCGCCCTGCTGACCCAGGGCACCGCCGACAAGTCGGCCCCCGAGATCGCCACCGAGATCGAACAGCTGGGGGCCACCGTCGGGGCCGGGTCCGGCGTCGACTTCTCCAACGTCTATGCCAATGCTCCGGCCGACGTGTTTCCGCAGGCCATCGCCCTGATGGCCGACCTGGTCCGCAATCCGGCCTTCGCCGGGGCCGAACTGGAACGGCAGCAGGCCCAGACGCTGGACGGCCTGCGCGTGGCCCTGAGCCAGCCGGGCACCATCGCCTCGCAGTCCGTGGCCCGGGTCATCTATGGCGGCGCGCCCTACGGGGCCCCGTCCAGCGGCACGGTCAACAGCATCCCGGCCATCGATCGCGACGATGTGGCCGCCTTCCACCGGGCCCACTACCGGCCGTCGGGCGCGACCCTGGTGTTCTCGGGCAAGATCACGCCGGCCGAGGCGCGGACGCTGGCCCAGCAGGCCTTCGGGGACTGGCGCAATCCGGCCGACGCCGCGGGTATCGTCGCCCAACCGGCCGGCACGGCACTGAGCCCGCGGGTCATCGTCGTCGACCAGCCCGGAGCCGGTCAGGCCGCCGTGGTGGCCGCCATCCGCAGCGTGTCACGCACCGACGCCGACTATTTCCCCCTGACGGTCGGCAATACCCTGCTGGGCGGCGGCTTCTCGTCGCGGCTCAACCAGGAGATCCGCATCAAACGCGGCCTGTCCTACGGGGCCGGGTCGTCGCTCGGGGCCCGTCAGGACGCCGGCGTCTTCACCGCCTCGGCCCAGACCCGCAACGATGCGGCGGTCGAGGTCTCGGATCTGATCCTGGCCGAGATCGCCAGACTCGGGAACACGCCCGCCACCGACGCCGACCTGGCCCCGCGCCGGGCCACCCTGATCGGGGGCTTCGGGCGTTCGCTGGAAACGGTCGACGGTCTCGGCGGTCTGGTCGCCAACCTGGCCCTGTACGACCTGCCGATGAGCGAACTGGCCGGCTATGCGGGCCGGGTGCGCGCGGTCACGCCGGAGCAGATCGAGGCCGCCTTCGCCCGCCACCTGCCGGTCAATGAGGCCAGCCTGGTGATCGTCGGTGACGCCGCCACCTTCATCGACGCCCTGCGCGCCAAACACCCCGGCGTCGAGGTCATCCCGCTGGGCGACCTGAACCTGGATTCCGCGACCCTGCGCTAGGGTCCGACCCGGCCCCCGTCCGCCCGGCGGGCGGGGGTGCAGGCCGTCAGCCGCCGAGGCAGACCACCTGGGCCACCCGCAGGTCCCGCCGCATGGCGTCGGCGACCCGGCCGTAGTTGTCGATCGTCACCGGTTCGCCCTGCAGCGGCTCATCGGCCTCCTGCAGGCCGCGCAGGGCGGCACTGAAGCCTTCCGGCACCGTGGTATAGATCCGTCCGCGCCGCGGGGCCTCGGCGACGGTCACGCCCAGCGCCCGCCCCTGCCGGTCCAGCACCGGCGCGCCCGACAGACCGGACAGGGTTCCGTCCAGCCCGGCCGTGCGGCCGACCTCGGCCCAGGCCAGGACCTCTTCCTCCCGGTGCCCCCGTGCCCGGCCCTTGAGGGTTTCGCGACCCAGCAGCCGCGTCGTGACCTCACCGGCCCCACCCTGCGGGAAACCGGGATGGAAGGCGCGCTGGCCGGACCGCAACGGCCGGTTCAGGGCCACCGGGACCGCCGGCGGGCCACCCTCGGTGATCAGGACCGCGACATCGGCCAACGGGGCCAGCCGCACGGCGGCGGCGATGGCGCGGCCACCCCCGACCACCAGGGCGGGCTTGCGACAGCCCTCGACCACATGGCGCGCGGTGACCCAGCGCCCGTCGGCGGCGATGGAGAAAGCGGTGCCGGCGGTCGGGCGAAACGGCGAATTCGGGGCGTCGACGGTCACCGCGGGATCGAACGGGGTCAGCGGTCCCAGCAGGGCGTCCTCGATCTCGTCCGGCGGCGGCGGCGCGGGCGGGGCGTCGGCATTCTCGCGACGGCCGAGGGAGACCACCACGAGCACCCCGATGACCGCTCCGTAGATCACCCAGTCGGGCAGGCGAGGAAAATACATGGGCGCGTCAGCCCGTCAGGGCCGCTGCCAGGATCAGGGCCGTGGCCAGCTTGGCCCCGACCAGCAGCACGGCGGCCGAGACCTCGCCCTCGCGGATGCGCTGCGGCAGCCCGGTCAGCAGGGCGTCGACGACGCGGAAGGCGAACAGCTGCAGCACCACCGTCGCCACCCCCCAGATGGCGATGTCGCGCACCGAGGTCGAGACCGACAGGGACACGGCCAGAGGCACGGCCAGCCCCAGCAGGATTCCGGCGAAGGCCACGGCCGCGGCGGAATTGCCGTCGCGGATCAGGGCGATCTCTTTCCAGGGCGACAGCATCGCATAGACGGCCGCACCGAGCACCAGCAGCGCCAGGGTCAGGCCGAGATGCAGGACCATGACCGGGAAGCCGCTGGCAAAGGCCTGCACCTCCGGGCTGGACAGAACATTGGTAAGCGACGAGGGGTCCATGGAAAATCCGGCGAACGAAAGCAAAACATCCTTGCCCGATCCGGGCCCCGATCCGCAAGCGCCCCCGGGCCACACCCGGTCAAGAAAGGTGACGGTGCGTTTCGGGACCGGCCTCAGGCGGCCGCGACCGCCGTCGGCGCGGCCTTGCGCAGGGCCGAGGCCCGCACCTTCTCGCTCTCGGACTTCAGCTGACCACAGGCGGCCAGGATGTCGCGACCACGCGGGGTGCGGATGGGGCTGGCATAGCCGGCCTTGTTGATGATGGCCGCGAACCGCTCGATCGTCTTCCAGTCCGAGCATTCGTAGTCGGTGCCGGGCCACGGGTTGAACGGGATCAGATTGATCTTGGCCGGGATGCCCTCGATCAATTTGATCAGCGCCCGGGCCTCATCGGGACTGTCGTTGATCCCCTTCAGCATCACATATTCGAAGGTCACGCGGCGGGCGTTGGACAGGCCCGGATAGGCGCGGATGCCCGCCATCAGCGCTTCGAGATTGTATTTCCTGTTCAGCGGCACCAGCACGTCGCGCAGGGCGTCATTGGTGGCGTGCAGGCTGATCGCCAGCATGGCCTGGGTGTTGGTGCCCAACGGCTCCAGCTGCGGCACCACGCCCGAGGTCGAGACGGTGATCCGCCGCCGCGACAGGGCGATGCCCTCGCCGTCCGAGATGATCTCGATGGCGTCGGCCACATGGTCCAGATTGTAGAGCGGCTCGCCCATGCCCATGAACACGATGTTGGACAGGCGGCGCTCGTCCTGGTCGGTGACGTCCTCGCCGAATTTCGGCCATTCCTCGAGGTCGTCGCGGCAGACCTGGACCTGGGCCACGATCTCGGCCGCGGTCAGGTTGCGCACCAGCTTCTGGGTGCCGGTGTGGCAGAAGGTGCAGTTCAGGGTGCAGCCGACCTGGGACGAGACGCACAGGGCCCCGGCCCGGCCGACGTCGGGAATGTAGACGGCCTCGACCTCGATGCCCGGGGCGGTGCGGATCAGCCATTTGCGCGTGCCGTCCTTCGACACCTGGCGCTCGACGATCTCGGGCCGGGCGACGGTGAAGGCCGCGGCCAGCCTGGCCCGCATGTTTTTGCCGATATCGGTCATCGCCGCGAAATCGGTGACCCCGTAGAAATGGATCCAGCGCCACACCTGGGTGGCCCGCATCTTGGCCTTTTCCGGCGGGCAGATGTCGGCGGCGATCAGGGCCTCGCGCAGGGCCGTCCGCGTCATCCCGGACAGGGTGACGGGCGCGGGGGTGACCGGCGTGGAGACACGCGACAGATCGAGCGTGACGCTCAAGGCGATGATCCTGCGAAAACGGGGAAGGCGCGCCTTATAGCACAGATCACGCTGGTTTTAAGGCCGCCCCCCGCGCCTCAGAGGATGAAGCGGCTCAGATCGGCGTTCCTGGCCAGGTCGCCGACCAGATCGTTCACGGCCTTGCCGTCGAAGGTGACGGTCTGACCCGACAGGTCGGCGGCCTTGAAACTGGTCTCCTCCAGCACCTTTTCCAGCACCGTCTGCAGGCGGCGCGCGCCGATGTTCTCGACCGCGCCATTGGCCGCGACCGCCGCGTCGGCCATGGCCTCGATCGCGTCGTCGGTGAACTCCAGCGTCACCCCTTCGGTGGCCAGCAGCGCCTGGTTCTGGCGGATCAGATTGGCTTCGGGCTCGATCAGGATCCGTTTCAGGTCATCGCGCGTCAGGGCCTTGAGCTCGACCCGGATCGGCAGTCGCCCCTGCAGTTCGGGCAGCAGGTCGCTGGGCTTGGCCACATGGAAGGCCCCCGAGGCGATGAACAGCACATGGTCCGAGCGCACCGGCCCGTACCGGGTCGAGACCGTGGTGCCCTCGATCAGCGGCAGCAGGTCGCGCTGGACGCCCTCGCGCGACACGTCGCCGCCCGAGGCCCCCTGGCGCGCCGCCACCTTGTCGATCTCGTCGAGGAAGACGATGCCCTCGTTCTCGGCCAGCAACAGCGCTTCCCGGGTCAGGCTGTCCTGGTCCAGCAGGTTGTCGCTTTCCTCGGCCACCAGCGGGCCGACGGCGTCGCGCACGGCCAGCTTGACCGTCTTGCTGCGCGGCCCGCCCATCTTGCCCAGCATTTCGCTGAGATTGATCATGCTGACGTTGCCGCCGCCGGGCAGGTCGAAGCCGGGCATCGGCGAGCCGGTATCGGCCAGGGCGATCTCGATTTCCTTGTCGTCCATCTCCCCGGCCCGCAGCTTCCGGCGAAAGCTGTCGCGCGTCGCCGGCTGCGAGCCCGGCCCGACCAGGGCGTCCAGGATTCGCTCCTCGGCGGCCGCCTCGGCCCGGGCCCTGACCCCCGTCCGGCGCGAGTCGCGCACGATCACCAGGGCGCTCTCGACCAGGTCGCGCATGATCTGGTCGACGTCGCGGCCGACATAGCCGACCTCGGTGAATTTGGTCGCCTCGACCTTGAGAAAGGGCGAGCCGCCCAGTTTCGCCAGCCGCCGGGCGATCTCGGTCTTGCCGACCCCGGTCGGGCCGATCATCAGGATGTTCTTGGGCGTGACCTCGTCGCGCAGGTCCTCGGGCACGCGCTTGCGCCGCCAGCGGTTGCGCAGGGCCACGGCCACGGCGCGCTTGGCGTCGTTCTGGCCGACGATGAAACGGTCCAGTTCGGAGACGATTTCACGGGGGGAGAGGTCGGTCATCGGGCGCGCCCCTTGCCCAGCGTCTCCACCGTCAGATTGCCGTTGGTGTAGACACAGATTTCCGAGGCGATCGCCATGGCCTTGCGGGCCACCTGTTCGGCGTCCAGTTCGGTGTGGTCGATCAGGGCGCGGGCCGCGGACAGGGCGAAATTGCCGCCCGAGCCGACCGCCGCCACCCCGTGCTCGGGCTCCAGCACATCGCCGACCCCGGTGACGGTGAAGATGGAATTGGCGTCGGCCACCAGCAGCATGGCTTCAAGCCGCCGCAGATAGCGATCCGTACGCCAGTCCTTGGCCAGGTCGACGCAGGCCCGGGCCAGCTGGTCCGGATACTGTTCCAGCTTGGCCTCCAGCCGCTCGATCAGGGTGAAGGCGTCGGCGGTGGCCCCGGCAAAGCCCGCCAGCACCCGGCCCTCGGCCAGGGTCCGGACCTTGCGCGCGGCCCCCTTGACGATGGTCGGCCCCATGGAGACCTGGCCGTCACCGGCGATCGCCGTGAGGCCGTTCCTGCGCACGGCCAGGATGGTGGTGCCGTGCCAGTCGGGAAAATTCGGATTGGGCTGGGTCATCGACAGCAGATGGCGACCGGACGGCCGCCAGACAAGCGGAAAGGTTTGCAAAATCAACGCGTGGCGCGCGACATATTTTTGCCCCTGTCGGCGATATATTGATAAAAATTGCCCGTAATTCTACCTACAAGGGACTCCGTGGTGCTCCATCGCGTGATATATGCCAGCGAATCGGTCGGGACGACCGGGGCGTCCACCCTGTCGATCGCCCAGATTCTCGGCGTGTCCGAACCCAACAACCGTCGCGACCACCTGACCAGCTGCATGATGTTCCATCACGGCCATATCCTGCAGGTCATCGAGGGCGGGCGGAACGATGTCGACCGGCTGATGCGTCGGCTGAGTGTCGATCCACGCCATACCGGCCTGCGCATTCTGACCGACACCCCGATCCCGGCGCGACGGCTTGAAATGCCCATGGTCCTGTGTCCCGACCCCGCCACCCTGCTGAACCACGTCGGCCTGCCCTGCCTGTCGCTGGTCACCGCCCCGCAGGCCGAATCCATGTTGCTGATGAGTCTGGCCGCCTGAACGCGTGACCTTGGCGACGTCTGGCCCTAACTGGGTCGGGTGACCTTCTCTGACGACGAAATCGAACGCTATGCCCGCCACCTGGTGCTGGCCGAACTGGGTGGCCCCGGCCAGCAGCGGCTGAAGGCCGCGCGCGTGGCCCTGATCGGTGTGGGCGGCGTCGGCGCGCCGGCCGCCCTCTACCTGGCCGCGGCGGGCGTGGGGACGCTGCGCCTGATCGACGACGACACGGTCGCCCTGTCCAACCTCCAGCGTCAGATTCTCTTCACCGGGGCCGATACCGGTCGCGCCAAGGTCGAGGCCGGGGCGGCGGCCCTCGACGCCCTCAACCCCCATGTCCATATCGAACCGGTCGCTGAACGCCTGACCGCGGCCAATGCCGCGGCCCTGATCGCCGGCTGTGACCTGGTGCTCGACGGCACCGATGACTTCGCCACCCGCTTCGCCGTCAACGCCGCCTGCGTCGCCGCCGGCATTCCGCTGGTTTCCGGAGCCCTGGGGCGCTGGAGCGGCCAGGTCGCGGTGTTCGAGGGCCGGCCCTGCTATCGCTGCCTCGTCCCCGAGGTGCCGCCCGAGGCCGAGTCCTGCGCCCGCGCGGGCGTGGTCGGGGCCCTGGCCGGGGTCATCGGGACCATGGCCGCCCTGGAGGCGATCAAATGGATCACCGGGGCCGGCACGCCCCTGTCCGGCCGCCTGCTGCTCTACGACGGCCTGGCCGGAACGGCGCGGACCGTGACCCTGCCGGCGGATCCGGCCTGTCCGGTGTGCGGCGGTGCCGACCGCGCCTGAGTGACCCCGGCCGACCGCCTCGCGGCACCGGCCCCTTCAGAGCATGGCGGGGATGACGCGATCCGGCGGCCGGTGGCCGTTCTGGAAGGTCATGATATTGCCGATGACGCGGTCGCCCATGTCCTGACGCGCCTCGATCGTGGCCGAGCCCAGATGCGGCAGCAGGACCACATTGGCGTGACCCAGCAGACCCGGATGGATCACCGGCTCCTGTTCGAACACGTCCAGTCCGACACCGGCGATGGACCGGGTGCGGACAGCCTCGGCCAGGGCCGCCTCGTCGATCAGCTCGCCGCGCGCGGTGTTGATCAGGATCACATGGGGCTGCAGCCTGGCCAGCCGCTCGGCCGAGATCAGATGCCGGGTCTCCTTCGTCGCCGGGCAGTTCAGCGAGATCAGGTCCATCCGCGCCAGCATCTGGTCGAGGTCGTCCCAGTAGGTGGCCCCCAGCTCCTCGGCGATCATCGCCGGAACCGGTTTGCGGTTGTGGTAGTGGACCTGCATGCCGGAGGCCCTGGCCCGCCGCGCCAGGGCCTGACCGATCCGGCCCATGCCGACGATGCCCAGCCGCTTGCCCCACAGTTTGCGGCCGGTCATCCAGGTCGGGGTCCAGCCCTCGAAGCCGCCCGCGGCCACCACCTGGGCTCCCTCGACGATACGGCGCGACACCGCCAGGACCAGACCCATCGCCAGATCGGCGGTGTCCTCGGTCAGGACCCCCGGCGTATTGGTGACGATCAGGCCGCGCCCGACCGCCGCCTCGACATCGATATGATCGACCCCGGCCCCGAAATTGGCGATCATCTTCAACTGGTCACCGGCCCCGCCGATCAGGCTCGCGTCGATCTCGTCGGTGATGGTCGGCACCAGCACGTCCGCGCGCTGCACGGCGGCCTCCAGCGCCGCCCGGTCCATCGGCCGGTCGGTCAGGTTCAGCTCGGCGTCGAACAGTTCCCGCATCCGCGTTTCGACCGCGTCAGGCAGGCGTCTGGTTAATACGACCTTAAGCTTGCGCACGGACATTCGGAGCCTTCGGATTGACGGGTGACGACGGGCGACGACGCCCGGGGCGCCCGCCCGCGACGGATTTCATACCGGTGTCTAGCAAAGCTGTCCCCCGCCGCCAAAGCCTGTCGAAACGGTTCGCCCTCGGGGCGGTCGCCGTCGGCCTGGGCCTGATGGTCAGCGCCGGGGCCACCATGCCCGACGGACGTCCGACCCCGACCGGTTTCGATGTGCCGCGCTGGGTGACCCTCAAGTCCTCGCGCGTCCGGGCCCGGCAGGGCCCCGGCCTCGACTACCGCATCCTGTGGGAATACCGGGCCGCGGGCCTGCCGGTCCAGGTGATCGCCGAGACCCGGGAATGGCGCAAGGTCTGCGATCCCGAGGGGTCGATCGCCTGGATCCACCGCACCGTCGCCTCCGGTCGCCGCACGGTCTTCAACCCCACGACCGTCGAGATTCCGGTCCACGCCGGCCAGTCGAATGACTCGCCCCTGCGGGCCCGTCTGTCGCCCCGGGCCACCGTCCCGCTGGACGCCTGCGAATCAGGCTGGTGCCGTATCCGCGCCCGCAAGCTGCGCGGCTGGGTGCGCGCCGATGCCGTGTTCGGCACCCAGGGCCACCCCCTGTGCGACGCCGCCCGGCCGGCCGGACAGGGACCGGCCCGTCTTCCCGCCGGTTGAGCCGCCCGCCCGCCTCGTGTAACCCGGCGCAACACCGGCCTCATGCAGCGCGACGCGCCGCGGGTCGAAAGACATCCGGAGCGCCCGAGTGACCCAGTCGAAATACCCGTCGTCGTTCGATCATGCGGCCCTGCTGGCCTCGGGCCGCGGCGAACTGTTCGGCCCGGGCAACGCCCAGCTGCCGGCGCCGCCGATGCTGATGTTCGACCGGATCGTGACGATCAACGGCGACGGCGGCGAGCACGGCAAGGGCTATGTGGAGGCCGAACTCGACATCCATCCGGACCTCTGGTTCTTCCAGTGCCATTTCATCGGCGACCCGGTCATGCCCGGCTGTCTCGGCCTCGACGCCATGTGGCAGTTGGTCGGCTTCTACCTGGGCTGGATCGGCGGCCCCGGCCGCGGCCGCGCCCTCGGCGTCGGTGAGGTCAAATTCACCGGCCAGGTCCAGCCGGACGTGAAAAAGGTGGTCTATAAGATCAATCTCAAGCGGGTCATCAATCGCAGATTGGTGATGGGGATCGCCGACGGGGTGCTCGAAGCCGACGGCGTCCCCATCTATACTGCATCGGACATGCGGGTCGGCCTGTTCGGGGCCACCCCGGTCGCCGACGCTCCGGCCGGCGACTGATCCGCGGCGCACAACACTCGCGGTCAACGCGGATACGGATTTAGGTAAGGAAGTCAGCATGCGGCGTGTGGTCGTCACCGGTCTGGGTATCGTCTCTTCCATCGGTCATGGAGCCGGGGAGGTCACCGCCTCCCTGCGCGAGGCCCGTTCGGGGGTGGTCGCCGCCCCGGATCACATCGAACACGGCTTCCGCAGTCAGGTCTGGGCCCCGCCGTCGCTCGGCGCCAAGGCCGAGGACTGGGCCCCGCACGTCGACCGCCGGGCCGCCCGCTTCCTCGCCAACGGCACCGCCTGGGGGCACATCGCCTTCGAGGAGGCGCTGAAGGATTCCGGCCTGACCGCCGAGGAGATCCAGTCCGAGCGCATCGGCCTGATCGTCGGCGAGGGCGGTCCCTCGACCCAGGTCATCCTGCAGGCCGCCGCCACCACCATCGAGAAGGGCTCGCCCAAGCGCATCGGCCCGTTCGCCGTGCCCAAGGCCATGGCCTCCGGCCCGTCGGCGGTACTGGCCACCTGGTTCCAGCTCAAGGGCATCAACTATTCGATCAGCTCGGCCTGCGCGACTAGCGCCCACTGCATCGGCGCGGCGGCCGAGCAGATCGCCTGGGGCAAGCAGGACGTGGTCTTCGCCGGCGGCTGCGAGGACATCGACTGGTCGATGTCCAACATGTTCGACGCGATGGGGGCCATGTCCTCCAACTTCAACGACACCCCGGCGACGGCCTCGCGCGCCTATGACGTCACCCGCGACGGCTTCGTCATCGCCGGCGGGGCCGGCATCGTGGTGCTGGAAGAGTATGAGCGGGCCGTGGCCCGCGGCGCGACCATCTATGCCGAGGTCACCGGCTATGCCGCCAACTCCGACGGCTATGACATGGTCGCCCCCTCGGGCGAAGGGGCCGAGCGCTGCATGAGGCTGGCGCTCGACATGGCCGGCAATCCGAAGATCGACTACCTCAACCCGCACGGCACCTCGACCCCGGTCGGCGACTCCAAGGAGATGGGGGCGGTCCGCAACGTCTTCGGCGACCAGATGCCGATGATCTCCTCGACCAAGTCGCTGACCGGCCATTCGCTCGGCGCGGCCGGGGCCCAGGAGGCGATCTATTGCCTGTTGATGATGAAACACGACTTCGCCGCCGAGAGTGCCCATATCGAAACCCTCGATCCCGAGTTCGAGGGCATGCCGATCCTGCGCAAGCGCCACGACGGGCCCCTGACCCATGTCATGTCCAACAGCTTCGGTTTCGGCGGCACCAACGGCACCCTGATCCTCAGCAAGGTCTGAGACCAGGAGCCAAACCGGCTTTCGCGCGCTAGGCTGGTCTCCTGCATGAGGTGACCCCCTGACCGCCGATCCCTACGTCCTGTTCCTGCTCGGCCTCGGGGCCGTGATCCTGATGGTGTCCTGGGCCCCCGTCGGGCTCAAGCGCTGGCCGCTGACGCTTGCCATTCTCTGCGTCGGCATCGGGGTGGTGGTGTTCAGTACCGGCGTGCTGTCGTTCAATCCCGACCCGCGCACCTGGGACACCCTGACCGAACGGCTGGCCGAGCTGGTCGTCCTGATCAGCCTGATGGGGGCCGGGCTCAAGCTGGACCGGCCGCTGGGCTGGCGCAGCTGGGGCTCCACCTGGCGGCTGCTGGCCGTGGCCATGCCCCTGACCATCGTCGCCACCGCCTGGCTGGGCTTCATGGGCCTGGGCTTCAGCCTGGCCATGTCGATGCTGCTGGGCGCCGCCATGGCCCCGACCGACCCGGTGCTGGCCGCCGACGTCCAGGTCGGGCCGCCGCGCTCGGGCGACGAGGACGAGGTCCGCTTCGGCCTGACTTCCGAGGCCGGCCTCAACGACGCCCTCGCCTTCCCCTTCGTGCACCTGGCCATCCTCGCCGCCGCCGGCGGCCTGGCCTCGACCGCCGCCCTGACCGACTGGTTCACGATCAAGGTGCTCTGGAAGCTGCTGGCCGGGGCCGGGGTCGGCTATCTGGCGGGACGCGGCCTCGGCTTTCTGATCTTTCACAGCCAGAAGGCCGGGCTGTCGCGCCTCGGCGACGGCCTGGTGGCCCTGGCCGCCACCTTCCTCGCCTATGCGCTGGCTGAACTGGCCCACGGCTACGGCTTTCTGGCGGTCTTCATCTGCGGCCTGACCATCCGGGCCTGGGAGCGGGACAACGACTTCCACAAGGAGATGCACGACTTCTCCGACCAGTTCGAACGGCTGCTGATGATGCTGCTGCTGGTGCTGTTCGGCGGGGCCCTGGCCAACGGCCTGCTGGACGCCCTGACCTGGACCGACGCCGCCATCGGCCTGGTCATCCTGCTGGTGGTGCGACCGGTCGCCGGCCTGATCGCCATGGCGGGATCGCCGCAGCCGTGGCGCGAGCGGCTGCTGATGGCCTTCCTCGGCATCCGCGGCATCGGCTCGATCTACTATGTGGCCTATGCCATCAACCACGGCGATTTCGGCAACAGCGAGCGGCTGTGGGCCATCGTCGGCTTTATCATCCTCGCCTCGATCCTGATCCACGGCGTCAGCGCCAGCCCGATGCTGATGCGGCTGGCGCGTCGCCGGGGCCGCGAGGACCCGACGACCATCAGCTGACGCTTTCCCCGCGCGCGGCCCCCTGCTAACCCTCGGCCCAACAGTTCAGGAGACAGACCATGGCGAGCGAGAGCGGCTGGAACATGCCCAAGGGTGACCTCATGAAGGGCAAGAAGGGCCTGATCATGGGAGTCGCGAACAGCAACTCCATCGCCTGGGGCATCGCCTCGCAGCTGGCCGCCCAGGGGGCCGAGCTGGCCTTCACCTACCTGGGCGAGGGGCTGGAGCGCCGGGTGCGCCCGCTGGCCGAGAGCGTCGGCGCGAAACTGCTGGTCCAGGCCGACGTCACCGACGACGCCTCGATGGACGCCGCCTTCGCCGAGCTGGAAAAGGAATTCGGCACGCTCGACTTCGTCGTCCACTCCGTGGCCTTCGCCAACAAGGACGAGCTCAAGGGCTCCTTCGTCGAGAACACCAGCCGCGACAGCTTCCTGCTGGCCATGAATATCTCGGCCTTCAGCTTCGTCGACGTGGCCAAACGCGCCGCACGGATCATGCCCAACGGCGGCTCGATGATCACCATGACCTATCTCGGGTCCGAGCGGGCCATCCCCAACTACAACACCATGGGCGTGGCCAAGGCGGCGCTTGAGGCGGCGACCCGCTACATCGCCCGCGACCTGGGACCGAAAGGTATCCGCGTCAACGCCATCTCGGCCGGGGCCATGCGCACCCTGTCGCTGGCCGGCATCTCGGGCGGTCGCGGCATGATCAGCCAGGGCCGGGCCATGAGCGCGATGAAGGAGGACACCTCGATGGAGGGGGTCGCCGGCTGCGCCCTGTGGCTGTGCTCGGACCTGGGCCTGTCGACCACGGGCGAGATCATCCACGTCGACGCCGGCTTCCACATGATGGGCCTGGCCGGCGACGAGGAGGGCTGAGGCCGGGTCGCGCCGGATACTCGAATCCCCCTTAACGGGAATTTGACTCGGAGCGCAACCGGTCCTCAGACATCGTGCCGTCTCCTACAGACATGAGGTCCGGAGGTGAACCGTGATGCCCAGCCCTGTCCGTAGTCGCGCCATGTACCGGTTATGCATGGGTCTGGGTTTGCTGCTGTTGTCGGCAGGCTGCGCCAACACAAGGCCTGCAATTATCGCGGACCCGCAGACTGCGGTCTCTGAACCCTGGCCGTTTGGGAGTCTGGTGGCGCAAGGATCCCGAGGTCATCGGCTCGAGATCGCCACAGAGGCCGGTGTGTTCAACCATGCGACGGCGACACTGGGTTTCGAAGGTCAAACGTGGCGGGTGACGGATACGGACTGCCCGCAGTTCCGCGCGGCACTTGATGCCTTTCAGACCCTTCCCGCCCTCAAGCCAGGACCCGCCCTGCTTCAGCCGGGCGCGCGCGGGCATCCCATGCCGCCGTACCGACCGCACGGTGAAAATTGGACGATCAGAACCCAGCTATACGCGCCGGACTGGTCGTTCATGGACGTGGAAATGCGCGGCGGACAAGGTGCCTACGCCTTCTGGCTGACCGATACGGTGGCCGTGATCAAGGCCTGCGGACCACCGGCGTCATGATCAACCAAGGTCTGACCTCGCCCGGCAGGCTGCACTCCCTCGGCCCCCCAGTGAACCCGGAGGCGAAACCATGTCCCTGACCGTCGTGTTGGCTCTGGTGACCAGTCCGGGACCGTCCCCGGTCGACTGGCTTCAACAGCTGCAGGCGGAGCCTTTCGAACGGTCGATGCCGAAGGCGGTCATCATCCAGACCCGGGCGTTTGCCGCCTCAACGGCCATCAGCCTGTATGAGACGCGTTCGACGCACGGGACCGGAACGGGGTCATCCGCCTGGCATGCGCGGCGCGAGGTCCGGACCGGAGATGACCGCGTCGTCGCCTGGACCTCAACCGTGTCGTGCGCGCCGCTGTTCTCCGTCATCGTCGCCCTGGAGCGACTGGCGCTGCCGCATGTCGAACTGCGCCAGCCCCCGGTGGACCAGTTTTCGACCCCCGCACCGGTGATGGGAGCCCTGCACCAGAGCCATCTGGTGTGGGTTACCGCTTGGGACTCCGGGAACGCGCCGGTTCAGTTGACGCTGGAATCCCTTGGATCCGGCCCGCCGAAACAGATCTATGACCTGGTCGACGCTCAACTTTCGGCGTGCTGGTGATCCCGAGCCTCTTCGGCGGAACAAGGGCCCGTTGCGACGGCCTTTTCCATGATCGGTCCGGCGGTCGGCGAAGCGGCCTGGACCCAACATTCGCGTCGGATCACGGCCCCGGTCACGGGCCTGTGTCGGAAAACCCGTGTTTCACGGTTTGCCCGCGCGCCTCGCCGTGACAGCCTGAGGCCGCCCCAACCCGGGGCCGATGACAGGAGACGCCGCGTGGCCCACAAATTCGAGATCTACAAGGACAAGGCCGGCGAGTTCCGGGTGCGCTTCAAATACAATGCCGAGATCATGTTCTCGTCCGAGGGCTACAGCTCGAAAGCCTCGGCCCAGAATGCCATCGACTCGGTCAGGAAGAACGCCCCCGGAGCCCCGACCGAAGACAACAGCTAGGGCTCCCGGCCCGACGCGACCGGCTCAGTCCGGTTCGCGTTCGCCGACCTCTTCGGGGCGCACGACCCGCAGCCAGCCGTCGGCGATGTGCAGGTCCGGCACGGCGTCGCGGGTGAAGGGCACGAACCAGGTCGGGCCGCCGGTCGCCGGGGTGATCTCCAGCATGTCGCCGGCCCCGAAATTCTGCACCGTTCGCACCGTGCCCAGCACCGCGTCTTCGGGATCGCGCGCCTCCAGCCCGACCAGATCGGCGAGGTAGAACTCGTCCTCTTCCGGCTCGGGGAAGCGGTCGCGCGGCACATGGAGTTTCAGGTTACGCAGGGCGTCGGCCTGTTCCTTGGTCTCGACCTCCTTCACCCGGCCGACGATACCGTCCCTGGTCGGACGCGCCGTCAGCACGGTCAGGGCGTGGCTGCCGTCAGCCCGCAGCAGCGGGCCGTAGGCGGTCAGGGCCAGGGGGTCGGCCGTATAGGCGGTGATCTTGACCTCGCCGCGCACGCCGAAGCCGCCCGCCACATGGCCGACGAGGATGAG
>NZ_CAXBHE010000015.1:0-36562 GCF_963975535.1 uncultured Brevundimonas sp.
ACCCGGTCGCCTTGGGCGCCTGCAAAATAATTTTGCAAAACACTTGCGCCCCTTGATTTTGTCTGTACAATAGGCCCATCAGCAGCCCGCTGACCCGGCACCTCCCGGAATGAGAGGTTGGAGAAACACCATGAAAATCACCGGAAATACCTTCAAGTGGAAGAAAGAACTCAAGGCCGCCGGGCTCAAGTGGAACCCGGACAGCCGCACGTGGGACGGCGAACTTAACGGCGACTTCGCCGCCACTCAGATCGGCTGGGGCATCCGGGACGGCGAGCTTCGCAACATCGAAGGCGCCGAAGGCGCCGCCGCCATGCCTACCCGCAACGGCCCGGGCCGCTTCGAAGTCGACAACATCATCCTCTGAGGGATGGAAGCCATGAAAATCACCAACGACTTCCACGGCACGCAGACAACCATCCGCGCCACACTTGGTCGTCCGCTGACCGCAGGGCAGGTCATCCGGGCACGCCGCGCGCTGTGCCCCGTCTCTGGATGCAGCTGTGGCGGCAATCTGGGGGAGCGCGGACCGCAGTCGGTGCGCATCGAGATTATCGGGGCGCTGGCCTGCGGCGCGCCCGAGATCGTGATCGCGCCACATGAATAACTCGGCCCGACGCATCACTGCCACCCTCGGTTCGGGGTGGCAGATTTATCAGCCCACGCCAATGCCCGGCATGAAAATGCTGGGCACCGTCGCCCGCCCTACCGGAGAAGTTGGCGCACTGGCGCGGACAGGCGCTGGTATCCTCGTGCAAATCAACGCCGGGCGAGTGCGCACGCTGGATCAGCGCAAAGCCGAAGCCGCTGTGGTGGCCGCAAGTGGCTAAACACGGCGGCGCTCGCCCAAACTCAGGCCGCCCGACCGTGGGCGACGTGCGCATCAACGTGCGGCTGGATCGCGCCACCGTGGATCGCCTGCGGGAGATCGGCGACGGCAACGTGAGCGAGGGGATTCGCCGGGCAGCTAAAACCGCCACCCCACCCTTGCCAACGCCCTGACGCCGCCGCGCTCACCCCCCAAACGTCCAACCCACCCTAAGATCAGCTCGCGGCCCGGCCACGTCGTCATACCCGGCGGACGCCCCCACCCGGATGCGCGAGATGTCGCGCTCACCCCATACACCGAAACCCTCGTTGATCGGGTCGTGCCAGATGCCAGCCGCCCACGGCCTTACGGGCGGCGGCAACAGCGCTGGATAGATCGGCACATCGAGCGCCCGCGTCACAGTGCCGTCGGGGCTGGACGTAATCACCCGCTGCCCGCCCTCGGTGTCGCGCACCAACGACAGGTCAACCCGGCACACCGGGCAGCCGGGCGCGTCGGGCTGCACCTCGATCTCGACGCGGCGCACCTCGACGTTGCCGCGCGGGATGCGGTGCGGTGCCGGCTCGGCGGGCGGCGTGGGGTCGCGTTCGGCGATCACGCTGCCGTCGGCTTGCACGACAGCGGGGCGGTACTCGACTCGCTCGATTACCGGGGCATCGCCCACGCCCAGGCGGTAGCCGAACACGCCCACCACCCCGGCGAGGATCAGCGACAGCGCCGTTTCGCGCGTCATGCCGGCACCCCGTCGCGCATCTGTCGGGCCATGGCCAGCACCCGGCGGCGTTCGGTGATGTCGTCGCCGGCCATCGCCGGCCATCGACTCAGCAGCAGGCAATCACTGGCCGCGTTGTAGTCAGCGCGCCGCAGGGCATCCCACAGGTCGGACTCGGCCATCAGGGCGCCGCTGCCGATCACAAGCGCCACGTGCAGCACCACGGCCGCGCGCTGCGGATCTAGCTCGGGCAGCGAGAAGATGCGCCCGCGCAACTGGCGTGACACCGCGTACAGATCGGCGCGCAGTTGCGTTTCGGCCACGTGCGGCGACAGCGGCGCGCGGGCAATGCGCCACAGCCATCCGATCACCGTTTCGCCGTTTTCGACCGTCGGAGTGGCGTGGAACGCTTCCAGTCGCTTCACGCTGGCGACGGCCTCGCTCACGTTGACCGCCTCGCGGGCGTAGAAGTCGGCGGTTGCTTGTTGGTCGTCATCCACGCTCATCGCCCGCAAGGGGCGCCCCCGGTTGCTGTTGTGTGATCTTTTGCGCGGTGCCGCCCGTGATGTAGGCGGCAACCGTGGCGATGATGACGGCGCTATAAACCCCGTCGCTGACCTTGCCGAACCACACCAGCACGCTCGTGACCACGCCGCAGCCGACCGTCAGCAGAAACCGCCGGCCGCCGAATCGGGACAGGGGCGAGGTCATAGCTGATGGGCCACCCGCTCGCGCAGCCAACCGAAATAAAAGCGCTCGTCTTTCTCTCGCCGCTCCACCAAGTCGGTGTAAAACGCGCCCTGTAGGCAGTTGAGCGCCACGTGTAGAACGTCCTCGCCCGACACCCCGCGACGACGCAGAAACGCCGCCAACGCTGCGGCAGTGGCCGGGCCTGCTTTGCCGTCAACGATCAGATCAGCGTAGAGCTGGCCCCGGTCGTTGAACGCATTTAGTGCCCGCTGCAACATGCTCACAGCAACCGATGGCCCGGCGTTGACGCCCGTGTCCATCACCTCGGCGGCGACCTTCATGGAATGCGCGCCCAGCAGATTGATTCGCGGCTCAAGCCAATAGCGCTTGAGATATATCTGCCGCGCCTCGGCTTCGGTCAGGGCTGCCACTTCGTCGGGCGTGACGGGATAGCCGCGAAAGGCCGACAGCGTGGCTTGCGTGATGCCCCACTTCGTCGGGCCGCCGCTGTCCGCAGGATCGTTGGTGTACGCACTGCCCTCGGCGCGCAAGATGCCGTCAATGATCGTGTCAGGGGTCATCCGTCAGCCCTCCCCGTCAGATGGCGATCCATCCGCTTATGCAGTGAGGTCACCGCGCCTTCGACCCGCCCGATCGACTCATGCAGCGGGGCCATTGCGGCGCTCATCTCGGACTTTGGCTGGTAATCACGAAACATCGTTTCGCCGATGCTGCCGATCTTCGTCGCCTGCTTTTCGATGTCCTTGCCGTGCTGGTCCAGCCGCCGCTCAAGCCCGCGCTCCATGCCTTTGACGTACGCGCCGATCAGGCCGAGCACGATGCCGATGAGCGCCAGCGCGACATCACGTCCGGTCAGTGAATCGGTGGAGGCATAGGCGACGGTTGACCATGCCAGCGGGAGCACGGCCAGCGGCAGGGCGTAGCGCGCGAGGCTCATTGGACTGGCTCGGCCTTATCCGCCGCCTTCGCCGCCTCGGCATCCACCGCATCAAGCGTGGCGATGATGGCCAGCAGCTCTTTGCGGCGGTCCTGCAGCCGGTAAAGCTGGGCATCGGTTTTGGTCAGCTCATCGATGTGCTGCGCTCTAATTTGTTGCGTCATGTCGCCTCCTAGAAAGTTGCAAGTCCAAGCCAGCTGCTACCGCTGCCGGGCGTCGTTTGAATCCAAAGGCGGAAGCCGCTGCCGGATGATTCACGGCGCCCCACAAGCGTGCCCTCGGGGGCGGTCCACGTTGGACGGCCGAACGAGGCCCCAACCTGGAACCTGATATGCCCGCCAATGTTTGATTGATGCGTGCTCGTCAGCCACAGATCGGCGGATTCGCCACCAACCTTCGCGCCCGTGCCCAATCCCGCGTCAGCAAGCAGGCCCACCGTGTTCCCGCCCGAGCTCAACACCGCAAGCTCCATCACGATTGCGCTGCTGCCACGCGACCTTGCGTAAATCGCATTTGTTCCGGTAGTTTCGGCAAACATGCTGCGGCCGCCAGACCGCACGTTGAGGCCGATGCCGTTGGTCGAGCCGTTGTAAAACGTTCCGGCCGACGTGAATGCCCCCACTGCGGCGCAGTAGAGAGGCGCAACGCCGGTCGGCGGCGCAATCAGCAGCGAAATATCGAGGGAGCCGCCGCCCAGGTCGGGCGGCAGGGTGGCCGCTTGCGTCCCCAGGTGGATGACCTGCGACGCGCCCTGGAAAAACTTTAGCGAGTTGTCAGAGCTATCAATCTGCACACGCGTCCCAAAGGCCGACGTGCGCAGCACGCCCCCCGTGATCGTTGACCCGGTAACCGCCCCGGTCACATTGAGGTTGCCAAATTGATCCAGCGATAGCCGCGTCGTTGTGCCGTTGGTGTAGCGCAGCACCGTGCTACCGGTGAGGCTAGGACCCACCTCCACGCGCCAACCGCTGGTCGCGGTGCGGAAGGTGTTGCCGATGATGTCACCGGCAATCAGGGTGCCGGGCACAGTGACCGTGCCTGCTGCATTCCACGAAATCGCACTGCCACCCACGCCCAAAAACCCGGCGCCGTTGAGGCTCAGTTGTGCGGTGGTCTGGTTGCTGCTGTTGACCGTGCGAATGCCGTTGAATTTGTCGATCTGAACACGGGCACCGGTTTCCGTCGTCACGAAAGTCGCGCCAATCAGCAATCCTGCGGTCACGGTGCCCAGATTCGCCGACAGCGCCGAAAGCGTGCTCACAGTCAGCTTGTCTGCCGTGATGCTGCCAGATGCAATGCGGGCCGCTGCCAGCGTGCCGGTCGTAATGTCCCCGGCGTCCAGATTGCGGATGAACGCGCTTTTTATGTAGACCGAGCCGCCCACAATTTCGAACGGCGCTTGGGCCGTCGAATTGTCAGACGGGTCCACGACGATGAAACGATCCGCCAGAATCCCGAACGTCGTCGTGGCACCCCCAGCAATCAACCCAAATCCGGTGATGCGGCCATTGACGTTGGCGCGAATCGAAAACTGCGCCTCGATGCCGTCGATGCTGGCCATCGCGCTGGTGATCGACGCCGTGTTGTCATCCACCTCGGTGCTGAGCGCTGTAATTGCGCTGGCGTTTGCACTGATCGAACCGCCCTGGCTCGTCACCGTCGCGTCAAGGCCGCTGATCGCGCTTGCATTGCCGCTCACGTCGCCCTGCAGCGTTGTGATGCTGGCCTCAACCGCCGTGATTGCAGCACTGTTCGACGTGATGTCAGTGCCCTGCTGCGTCACCGTCGTCTGCAACCCGGTGATCGCCGACGCATTCGCCGCAACGTCGCCATCGATGTCCTGCAAACCCGATTGGAGCGCCGTGATCGCCGTCGCGTTCGACGTGATGTCAGCACCCTGCTGCGTCACAGTCGTCGTCAGGCTGCTGATCGACGTGCTGTTCCCCGAGACCGTGCCGCCCAGGGCGACAACCTCGGATTCGAGCGCCGTCACCTGCGATGACGTTGACACGAGTTCATCACCCTGCTGCGACACCGTGACTTGCAGCGATTCGATTGCGCCCGCCGTTGCCAGCCGCGCACCCGCAGCAACCGCCGCGCCGCTTTCATCCGACAGCGCGAGCACGGACCCCGCATCGGCGCTCAGACCGAACTCCGGCACGGTCAGGTCGGCAAATATCGCGGTCACGTCCCCTGCCGTCGCTTCGATGTCCTCGCCCTGCTGCGTCACGGTGGTTTCGAGCGTGCTGATGGCGTCGGCGTTCGCGGCAACACCCGTCACCGGGTCCTCGACGACTGCCGTCAGACCAGTGATGTCTGCCGTGTTGGCGGTGATGCGGCCGTCCTGCTCGGTCACCTCCGCTTCCAGGGTGTTGATGGCCCCGGCGTTGGCGGTGATGTCGCCCTCTGCCGCCGTCAACCCCACCTGCAGCGCCGCAATGTTGCTGGCGTTGGCGGAAATGTCAGTGCCCTGCTGGGTGGTCGTCGTCTCAAGCGCACTGATGGCCGCCGCCGACACGGCAATGTTGCCCTCTGCATCGCTCAGATCAGCCTGCAACCCGGTGATGTCGCTGGCGTTTGCCGTGATGTCATCGCCCTGCGAGGTCACCTCTGCCTGCAGCGCACTGATGGCGCTCGCCTGCCCGGCCTGCCCGGTTTCCAGGCTGCTGACATCGGCCTCAAGCGCAGTGATGTCACTCGCGTTGGCGGCAATCAAACCTGCTTGCGTGGTGGTGGTGGTTTGCAGCCCGCTGATGGCCGTGGCGTTGGCCGCTGCCTCACCCTCGACGGCCGTCACGTCCGTCTGCAGTTGGGTAATGTCGCTCGCGTTGGCGGTGATGCGGCCGTCCTGCGAGGTCACCTCTGCCTGCAGCGCACTGATGGCGCTCGCCTGCCCGGCCTGCCCGGTTTCCAGGCTGCTGACATCGGCCTCAAGCGCAGTGATGTCAGACGCGTTGGCGGCAATCAGCCCGGCCTGCGCGGTGGTGGTGGTTTGCAGCCCGCTGATGGCCGTGGCGTTGGCCGCGATGCCGCTTTCGGCAGTCTGCAGATCGGCCTGCAGACTGGTGATCGCGCTGCTGTTGGCCGTGATCTGCGTGCCCTGCGTCGAGACCGTGGCATCCAGGCTCGTGAAGGCATCCGACAGCGCGGTGATGTCCTGCTCGGCAGCGTCAAGTTCAGCGGCCACGGCCGTGATCGCGTTGGCGTTGCTGGAAATGTCGTTGCCCTGCTGCGTCGTCGTGGTTTCCAGCGCGGTGATGGCCGTGGCCTGCGCCGCCTGCCCCGTCTCGACCGCCGTCACGTCGCTGATCAGCCCGGTGATGGCCGTCGCGTTGCTGGTGATGCGACCGTCCTGGTCGGTCACTTCGGTTTCGAGCAGCGAGATGGCTGCGGTGTTGGCCGCCACCGCTTCGCCGATGCTCGCAAAGTCGCCGATCAACTCCCAAAACGCCACGTCGGGCGGCGCCACAGACGGCGCGGTCTGGTCCGCAATGGCACGGTATAACTTGCCGTCAAACACCACGGCGTCGTTGATCAGGTAATCGTTGCCGGTATCAAAGTCCGGCGTGTTGAGAAGGTCGGCAAGCTCTGCCTGGATGCTGTTGATCTGCCCCGCTTGCGCGGCCTGCGCGGCGGCCAGGTCGTCAACCGAATCGTCCAGCCCGGCCACCAATCCGTCGAGGCCGGTCACGTCGGCCTGCAAATCGGTCAGGGTGGTGTCGATCACTCCCAGTTGCGCATCGATGCCGCCGATGTTGCTTTCAATGCCAGCCACCTGGTCGCGGAAGGCTTGGGTGAATCGGTCCGGGTCAATCGTGTTCGGCGCCAGAAAGTCTTCGACGTTGACCGGGTCAATGCGGATGGCCTGCACCGGTCCGGTCGCTGCTGTGGCGGCGCTGGCATTGCCGCTGCTGTCCACCGCCACCAGGCGATACCAGTAGTTGATGCCCGGCACCAGCGGGGTATCCACGTACACGCTGCCGCGCGTCTCCGCGATCAGGTTTTGCGGCCCGGCCGTAAACAGTCCGCTGGTGCCGCGATGCACGCGGGTTTGCAGCCAGTCGGTATCGGGCGGGTTGGTCCACCGCAGCACCGCCTTGTCGAGCCCGCCGGTCAGGGTCAGGCCCGTGGGCACCGCCGGCGGCGTGGTGTCGCCGACAATGGTGTGCTGTCGCAGGCCCGACCAGTCCGACGCGTTGCCGCTGTAATCCACCGCCCGCACGCGGAAGTAGTACGTCGCACCCACGCGCGCAGGGAACACGGTGTAGCTGGTGGCCACGGTCGCGTCACGGAAAATGCCGCCGGCCACCGCGCCCTCTTCGAGCCCCACGGCCACGGTGTCGCTGCCATCAAACATGGCCAGCACGAACGCTTCTTCCTCATTGCCAGAGCGGGTGTCGGCGGCCACCTCGGCTTCGTCAGTCCAGTATTCGATTTCGTAAAACAGCCGGCCGCTGTTGTCGGTGGCAGCCTCCCACTCGGCAATCAGTGCGGCGCTGGTGTAAAGGTCGGCCTCTTGCACCTCGCTGCGCAGGGTCAGCCCGGTGGGCACCGTAGGCGGCACGTTGTCTTCCCACGGCAATCCCTGAGTTGTGCTCTCAAACTCATCAGACGCCGGGCCGGGGCCAAACAAATCGCGCAGCACCAGGCGGTAGTAATACGTCGTGCCGGCCTCAAGCCCCTGCACGATGATGGGCATCTCGGTGCCGCCGTCATACACCACGTTGTCGGGGCCGGGCGTAAAGCCCTCGGTGGTGCTCATGTGCACGCGTACGCCGGCATAGTCGCCATCGTCCGGTGTGCTGTACTGCATTTCGATGGCGCTAAAAAACGCCGTGGCGATAAAGTCACCCGGCAACACCGGCGCAGGATTGATCGCCTGCTTTTCGGCGGGCGTGGCGCTGATGCGGCCATCACGCGAGCGCGCCATCACCTCAACCAGAAACTCACGCTGCGGCCCGGCCAGCCCAGCGGCTTCGGCGTCCAGCGCGTTTTGCGCGTAGGTGTAAGTAAAGCGCGGCGCGCGCACGTACTGCAAGCGCAGCTGCACCGGCGAGCCACCGGCGCTGAAGATGCGCACGCGGTAGTCCTGCGCGCCGGTCACGGCATCCCATTCAAGCGGGGCGTCGGCGCCGTTGAACTCACTCACCGTCGGCGCAAAACCCGCAATCCTCAGATTGGCAACATTCAGCGCCGCGTCGGGCGTTGCGCCGGCATCCGGGTCTGGCACCGGCACTGCGGCGTCAGTCAGGGTGATGAGCTCCGTCGGCCCGTCGTCATCAACAATGCCCGCGATCGACACCGCTCGGGCGCGAAACTCGTACGTGGCACCGTCAGCCACAAGCACCACTCGCGCTTGGCCGTTGGGGTCGGTCAATCCGCCGCTTTGCCACGCCACATCGCCCACGCGCCGGTAGTCGATTGCGCTGTGGGAGTAGTCCTCGGCGTCCGGCTCCTCGGGGTCCGGCGGCTCTACGGTGGCCACCACGGTGCTTAGGTCACCCTCGGGCGTGCTGGGGGTGTTGATCTGCTCCACAAGCGAGATGCTTAGCGCCTCGCCGCCGGTGGCCTTGGCCAGCGCAACGGCTTCGGCCCACGGGCCTGCGGTGCCGTCTGCCGCCACGCCGCGAATGCGCACGCGGTAGTCGGCGTTGGCGTCGGCAATCACAAAGGTATACAGCCCGCTGTTGGGCTGCCAGGGGCGCATCTCCCACGTGCGTTCGCTGGCGCGCAACAGGGCGGCCTCAACGTAGGGCACACCCACCGGCGAGCTGGGGAACACGTAGCTCACCAGGATGCGTGGCGTACGCGACCCGTTGCTGCCGCGCAGCGCAGCATCAGTGCCCGCCAGCACGTTGACAATCACCGGCTCGGGCGGTCGCGTTTCAGCCCGCGTTACGAGCGGGTCATACGGCGGTATCGGCCCGGCGTCGAACACCTGCAGCGAGCTGTAGGGCACGGCGGTGATGCGGGCCTGCATGTCGGCCTGCGGCTCCATGCCGGTGATCAGCCAGTCCTGCGTGACCAGTCCGGTTTCACCGAACGCGGCCAGGTCACCCACCTTGACGCCCGCCGGCAGGCCGCCGTTGAGCGTCAGGGTTTTGTGCGTGCCGGGCGCGTTGGTGATGGTCGACAACGACTGGGTGCCGTCATCCCGCCGGATGCGCAACTGGTAGGTTTTGCCCACCTCCACCGTCAGCGACTCGTCCAGGGTCACGCTGCCGACGGTGGTCGCCTTGATGCGCCCGGCACCCAGCCCCAACAACATGGCGTCGTGCTGATAGCGCACCACGTCGCCCCGGCGGCACACGAGGTTTTCGATGTCGGCCATCCACGTGGCCGTCTCCGGGCGCAACACGGCCACAGCCTGAAAGTAGCGGCCCTCTATAAACGCCTGCTGCTCATCGGTGAGCCCAAACAGCGCCAGACTTTCAAACTCGGTGGCCACCTCGGTGCCGCCGCTGCCGTCCTCGCTGTAGCCGTCGGCATACACGATGCGCTCGCTGTCTTGCCAATCCGCGTCCCGGTCCTTGAACTTGACCTTGAGCGCGTGCAGCGGGCGGGAGAAGGTTTTGGTCGCGCCAAAGTCCCAGCAGTTGCGCGGGGTAAATAACTGGCGCGGCACCTTATCCGGCATATCTTCCACGACGCTGAACAGCCCGTCGCGAATCGAAAACGCCGCGCGGCCGGTGCTGGCGACATTGCGCGCGGCTTCGTACACCGTGGTGCGGCCGTCGAAGATGCCGTTGAACTCGCGATCATCAGCCGTGTTGCGCGCGGCCCAGTCGATCAGCGCATCGTCGTCCACGCGCGCCACGTCCAGCGGGCGGCCGGTGGCTGCGCCGGTGAGCACGTCGCGATAGATCCACGCCGGGTTGCTGGTGCGCTGCATCACCCAGGCGCTGCCGTTCCACACCGGCAGCGGGGCGTGAGCCACCACGCTCAGGTTGTTGACAACGCCGTTGAGTTGGTCTGTGGTGCGAATGCGCAGGGCCAGAAACGCCAGCCCAGCCGGCACGGTCTGGGCAATGTCGGCGCCGATGGTGCGCAGCGCGCGCCACGCAAAATCGGCCTCCACATTTGCTGCATCGACCAGGTTTATTCCGAAAAAGTTTCCGTCGATGCTCTCACGTCGCGTCAGCCGCACGTCGTACGCGGCGCTGGTGGGCAGCTCGATTTGCACGCTCAGGCTGACGGGTTTCACCTCCGATCCCTTGATGAACCACCGCCGCCCGACGGGGGGATGAGACTCGATGGTGTTCACGATGTTCAGCACATTCTCGCCGGCCGGATCATTGTTGCCATCGACCAACGGATAGTTGCCGGAGTACGCCTCGCGCCAGTCGCCGGCAACGAATCCCGGCACATCGCCGGGCACTTCGGCATCGGGCGGGGCCACCACCAGCCACGGCCCGGCCGAGCCGGATGCGCGCACTTCTATCGTGAAACTCGCCGCCGCTGGGTTGGGCCGGCCATTGCGGAAAAACACGACGGCAGGGGCCGCAACATCGACAGAGATCATCCGCCCCGCAGCGGCGGTCCGGGTCGCCGTTACGCCGTCATCATCAAACACCGGCGCTTCGGGGGCGACCTCGATCACGTTGCGAGTGAACAGCGTCAGCGGCGGGTCACTGTCACCGCCCGGCAGCCACTCAAGCTCCCAGTCTGCAAACTCATTCAGCGCCGTTTCGCCAATGCGCACGGTGCCGGGCACGGTGCTGGTGCCGCCCACATCTGGCGCGCGGTGCAGGCCGGGGGCCAGGCCGTCAATCTCAAGCGGGCCGTGGCCCAGGCACAGCAACATGCGCAGGTACTGATCACTGCCCTCGCTCTCGCTGAACGGCCGAGACGCCTGCGGCGGGAACACCCGATGCGTGCCGTACAGGCGCGGAATCACCCCGAAGGGCTGCAGGGCATTGCTGGCGTTGGGCAGGCCCTCAAACGGTTTGAGCGGGTCGAACCGGTCGAGTGACTGCGTGCTGGGCGGGACGAGCGCATTGATCGCAAGATTGCCCGCCAAGTTGACGGCCAGCCCCCAGCCCGCAGCCGCGCCCGCACTTGCCCCCGCGCCCGCAATCCCTGCGCCAATACCCGGCGCCGCAAACGCCAGCGCCAGCGTGGCCGCCAGCCGCAGCGGGTCTTTGCCGCCCCCGCCGCCCTCTGCCGTGGCAATGAGAACAACATGCTGATCGACCTGCGGCACATAGCCCAAATCATCGGCCCGCTCGCCCTCGACAAACGCCAGCACCGCCCCGCCCGCGCCCATGTCGGCCAGCGTACAGCCCACCGGTACGCGGTCATCAACCACGCCCGCCCGTAACGGATGGGGCTTGATCGTGGCGCGAAAGGTGGCGGCAGCTTCGGTCATTGACGGGCCTCAGAAACAAAAAAACCGCCGAAGGGCGGTTGGGTGAACAGCATGCGCAGCGGTTACGCGGGCTCGGGCTCGGGCTCGGGCTCAATCACTGCAACGTCCAGCCGAATGCTCAACACGCGCCCCGTTGGAATATCGGCGGGCGTGCCGTTGATGCTTGTGCTCACCAATACGGTGCCTTCGACTTCGGCAATCTCAACGCCGATCATTCGCTGACCGTCGTCGTCACGCGGAACACCGGTGCGCCAGCCGTCGGTAGCCATGCCAATAGCCCCGGTGATTTCATATTCACCTACATCAGTGCGAATGCACTCAATTGATTCTGCCATTTCAGAGCGAGTCGTGATTTCACCCGCGCCATTGATGTTAATAGCTGCTTTCATGATTAAACCTCCTTGATAAAGCCGTTAGCATCCACGAATACCGCTTTAGTGGTACCGGGATTGCCCGCAATATGTAGTGATTGGTTGCCGCCTATACTGTCACCGGGGCGGCCCGCAAACGAAACACCATTTCCAAGTACAGATAGCTCAGTGCCCTCTGTCAATTCTGCGGCTAATTTAGCACTCAAAAAATCAGTGGAAAGATCATTGTTTCGGCGCCCGACAAAACCCACTCGACGCAATACAAAGGAGTTTGTTTTGACTGCGTACCACGCAGTCCCAGCAACATCTACTGTAAGCAATTTCACAAAAGGAACTGAATCCGGCCCCGCAGAACTGCCAGACGATTGTTGAACGCTAACAATGTCCGCCGACCCCGAAGAGGTTGCAATAAAAATATCTAGTCGTACGGATCGATTTACAGCAGTCGTGTCAAGACCATTTACTCCCAAAAACGCTGTACCGTTGACACGATCACCGCTATTTGCGCGCGCCAGAAGTAAATAGATACGGTTTGATTCCTCGTTGCTTATGAAAAAAGCAACGAATGTGCCCACGTCACCGCCACCACCACTTTGGGTTAAGCCATTCACCAAATCCTGCCCCGTAGGCACTTGCGTCAGGCCGGGGCCGATTCCACCGCCCGCCTGTTTCAGCAACCGCCCCGTCGTGCCATCGAACAGGGCAAGCCGGTCAGCGGTGACGGCGGCAGGCCCGCGCACGAAGTGGTTTTGCAGCCACGTGCGCAGCGCCAGCAGGCTCCACTTTCTGGTAGGCGTTGGTGTTGCGCCCCCAACGGGCGGGCTGCCTTGCTGCAGTGCGAGCAGATGGGCGTCGTTTTCAGCGGCAGTAACGCTGAGGTCTGCGAAAAATTTTGCTTCGGATGGGAGTGCCATTGTTCAGTCCTTTCGGTAGTGGTAATAACCATCGATTCGCCGCGCCCAGGCGGGCGAGCGCAGCGAGTCGATAACGGCCCCTTGATGGGGGTCGAGGGTGTGCAAAAAATCAGGGCGGGCAAGGCATATGCCCACATGAAACGGGCGCCCCAGCACGTTGAGCACCACGGCATCGCCCCAATGGGGCATCTGCACCGGATGCCACGCGCGGTCAATCTCAAACCGCGCCAGGGCGCAGGTCTCGGCGCGGTTGTCGCTGCTCAGGTAGCGGCCGTCATGACTGGGCAGCCGGTGCCCAAACTGTTCGGCGTAGAACAGCCGCAGCAGGCCCCAGCAGTCGAGCCCGGCAGACTCGTCCCGCCCCTTGTCGGCATACGGGATGCCGACGTAGCCGGACACCGCGCGCGCGCCGTCAACCACCGCTGGGCCGCCCGAACAGACCGGGGAATTGCTGCGGGTCAAACGTGCCGGCCGGAAATGCCATCTGCATCACTGGCTCGTAGGTCAGCGTGGCCTCGATGGACTCGACGCTGTACTGCGCGCTGGCCATCTCGAACTCGAACGGCCCCACTTCCACCGCGTCAGGGCGGCTGGCGGCAATCACCTCAAGCCGCACGCGCGGCATTGTTGGCAGACTGCGCACGGCCTCAACGAACCGGCGATCCACGTTGCTGATGCGCAGCTGCACGGCAGACAGACGATCAGCCACGTCAGACGGCAGCGCAATCTCGAACGGGAATGCCTCGTAGGCATCGCCCCGGCTCACAAGGGGCTCGGTGTTGTTGACCACCCGCACGGTGGCGAGGTCGGGATGCGTGATGGTCAACAGCGGCAGCCACACCTCGGCTGAGTTTTGCCGCAGCATCTCGGCAATGGCAGCAGCGCTGAGGCTCATGGCAGGCGCACCAGTTGCATGGTGAGGCGCCAGCCCACGCCCATCGGGGCCACCTCGGGCGCGCCGACGATGCGATATTCGTGCACCGCCTCGGTGCCCTCAAACGCGGCGTCGAACGGCAACGCGCCCTGGGCAATGGTGGTGTAGTAGAACGTCTCCCACTCAGCGCGCAGGGCGTTGGTGTCGAGGTAAAACGACGCCAAACGCGGGCGCGGCGTGGCGGTGTAGCGCAGCCGCGTGAGTTGCGGGCCTTCGACCGGCGCTTGAATCACGCCCCAGCCTTCGGTGGCCTGATAGCCCTCGCGCAGCGGGCATTGCGGCAGTAGTGCGGGCCACACGGCCATCAGAAGCTGCCCCGGCGTTGCAGGCCGTAGGTGCGTTCAAGGGCGCGCGCGGTGGGACCGCCTTCGCCGATGTCGCGGATGACCATATCAACCGTCTTGTCATTGCCCGGCCCCATGCGCGATGACACCTGCCGGGCATCGATGGGCACGCTGCTCTGGTTGGTGATGTTGAGGTACACGTTGCCCGCGCTGGCATCGTCATCAATCAGCGTGTTGGTGCCGTTGTTGAGTGGCGTGACGAAGCCAGACTCGTCCGCCATCATCAGGTACTGGCTGCCGCCGCTGGTGAGCAGCTCGGGCACGCCGCCTTCGTTGATCTCGTACAGCCCGCCCGACTTCACCGGGCCGCCGTATTGGCGGCCGCCATCAATCGGGATGCTCAAGCCGGGGTTCATCTGCGGCCCGCCACCACCGGTGAAATACGCACCCAGCGCGCCGGCGCCCTGGCCGATCACCGAATTGACAAGTCCTGCCGCAGCCGCTTCGGCAGCCATGCGACGCATGATGTCGACAAAGCTGCTGAGCATGCCCTTTAGGCCATCCTCAAAGGGGTCGAACAAAATGTCAGACAGCTCGCTTTGCACGTTACGGGCGGCACTGCGGCCCGATTCCTCCATGGCCACAGCCCAGATGTCGGCCTTCTTTTTCGAGTCGTCCAGCGCGTCCTGCGCGTCGGCCACGGCGCGGTTGTAGGTTTGCTGATCAATGGCGCCTTCCGCCACCAGCTCATTGAGGCGGCGCACGGTGTCCATGTAGCTTTCGAGCGGAGTGCGGGTGGCCTCGATGATGGCCGCGCCCTCTTGCATCATTCGGTCGTAAGCAGCCTGCTGATCCGTCGCCAGTTTGGCGGCCGCGGCGTGCATCTCCATGTCTTCGCTGAGGTTGATCAGCATTTGGCCGTAGGCCTCGCCCTGCGGGCCGGCGGCGGCGATCACACGCGACAAGTCACCCACCTGAACCCGGTAGCGCATGAGCGCCGACTCGCCCATGTCGGCGGTGGCGAGCTGCTGTTGCATGTCGGCCGCCATGCCGGTGAGTTCGGTGAGCGCGGATTGCTGGGCGGTGACGAGCGCCGCCATTTCTTTGGCGTTGGGCAGCAGCTTGCGGCCTACGGAGCGGCCGGTTTTCTCTGCACCCTTCTCAAGCTCCGCGCCGCGCTCTTCGAAGGTCTTGATGATTGAATCGAAGGCGCCGTTGGCGATGCCACTGACGTCGCCAAACATCTCTTTGGCGATGACACCAATGCGGGTTAACTGCTCTTCGTTACGACCCGGAATAAAGAAATCAATCGGCTTTTCAGCGATGGTGGCGGCAATGGCGATAACACCACCCAGCGCCTTGCCCACCGCGTTGATGGAGGCAAGCGCAACCGTCACGGTGCCCACGACAACCCGAAAGGCCATATCCAAGCCGCTGACCATGGTGTCGGTGGCGTCACCCTTTTCGGTGACGGTGACCAGCTCTTCACTGAGCCGCACCAGTGTGGGCAGCATGGCCGTGGTGAGCTGGTTGCTGAAGCCGCCGGCCGTGCTGCCGAGCAGGCTAAGGTTGCCCTGAAACTCTGCCGATGCTGCCACCGCCTCATCACTGAGCACGGCACCAACGCGCTCAGCCCGGTCGCCAAGGTTTTTGAATTCCTGTCCACCATTTCGCAGCAGCGGAATAAGCGCGGTGGTGTCGGAGGCCATGGCCTCCAGGTAAAACGTCATGTCGGCCTGCGACAGGTTCGCAGCCTCCAGTGAGTCGAAGTACAGCTGCAGCGCCTGCGGGCCGCTGAGGTCGCGGAAGGCATCGGCCGTCACGCCCACCTTGGGCGCGATGACCTCGAAAAAGTCCGCCATTGGCCCAGCGCCGGTGGCGTTGAAGTCGCCCACCCGGTCGTTCACATCCTTGAGGATGTCGCTGAGCTTTTCCTGTTCGATGCCTACGGTACGAGCGCCGAAGGCCAGCCGCTGAAATTCCTCAGCGCCCGCGTTGGCTACCCGCGCCTGGTTGGCGATGTCACGCGCGCCAGAGGTGACCGCCGCCACCACCGCGCCCATGCCCGTTGCCGCACTGCCAGCCAGTTGGCCGAATTGCTTACCGAGCTTTTTGAGGTCTTCGCTGGACTTCTTTTCAAAGTTGCCCAGCTTCTTCTGCGCCTTGCCCAACTCGGCCTGGTACTTCGCCGTCTCGGCCTCCAGCCGCACGACCAGCTTGGCAAGATCAGTCACTGGGTTTCACCTTTGCGCCTTTGGGGCGCGGCTTGGCCATCATTCGCAGGGCGGCGAGTAGCGAGCCCCGGTTTTGGGTTTGGGTGGCGATGCGGGGTTTCAGCAAAAAGTCTTTCCACGACATCACGCGGCGCAGCTTTTTGGGGCCGTAGTTGGCAACCGCCGAGGCAATGAGCCCCGCGTGCAGGTTGTCGCGCCACGGGCCCCAGGGCTCGTCTTGCCAGTACGCGGTGAGCAGGTTCATATCGCTCACCGGCAAGGCCATGACTTCACTCGGCGGCCGCCCCAGCAGCAGGCTGATCCGGCACAGCATCAGCTCCTGGGGCGTCAGCGTTTTTTTGGCGCTGCACGAACTCCAGAATGGCCCCGGCAATGGGCACCACCAGCTCGCTGGGGCCGGTGCTGAGCGCCTTGGCCTGCTCGTCGGTGAGGCAAGGGACGCCGTCGGCATCAATCACGCAGGCACGCAGCAAGTGGGCCATGGCCTCATCGCCACGGCCCTGCTTGTTGAGGCCGTGAAACAACGCGTGCGCGGCCGCCGAGGGCTCGCGCACGCGCACGGTGATGCCGTCTGCATCCACCTCGGCCGTCTTCACATCAGCGGCGCGGGCCAGCAGCTTTTCGATGAGCGAACTCATGCGACGGTGCTCTGTTCCCACTCAACCTCGCCCACGATCTTGAGCGTGAAGCTGATGGCCGAACGGCCATTCACCGGCGCGCTGACACGCCACGCGCGGACAATGGCGGGGAACAGAAAACCATCTTCAGGCAACGGCGCCTTGGTGATGATTTTGTAGTTGCCGGTGGTATTGCCTTTGTAGGCGTCGTACAGGGCGCGAATTTGCTCGTCCTGCATGATGGCGTTGACCTGCAGCGGAATCTCGAGCCCATCGGCCAGGCCGTTGCGATACCGCATGATGTCGTCGCACAGGGTAGTGATGTCGATCAGCGATTTTTCTTCGCCAATCTCGCCCACATCGAAGGCCGCGCACATGTCGGCGAATACTTCCGGCTCGGCACCGTCGCCGATCTGGAATTTGAAGTCGTTACCAATCAGCTCATCAGCCATGACGGCCTCCAATAAAAAAGGCCCGGTGAAGGGCCTGAAACGAAAAAACCGCCTTGCGGCGGTTCGGGGGTGAATGGGTTGCGGTTATTGCGGTTGGCGTTGGTGCCAGATCTCAAAATCCATGCTCACGCGGTACAGGCCGGGCTCGGGGTCCATCAGGTCGAGCTCGTTGGTGAGGCTGATTTGCTGCACCAGGTAGCCGCCCATGAGTCCGCGAAAGTCCACCAGGCAGGCCTCTATCGCCCCCGCCAGCGCCTGCGCGCCGTTGTAGGTGCGGGCGTAGGCATCAAGCTGCTGCTGCGTGCGCGCCAGCCCGGCGGTGCCGCAGTAGGTCACCTGCCGCTCACGGTTGATGGTTTGGTAAACGATGCACGGGACGCGCTGCTGACCGGCATCGCTTTGCGGGATGACCATGGGCCAAATGCGCGGCGGCGGGCCTTGCAGCAGCACTGCGGCCACGGAGTCGGCATCCAGCGCCAACACGGTGGCGGTGCCGTCATCAAACGCGGCGAGCGCAAAGCGTTGGGCTTCGTCCACCTCATCCCGCACGGCCACGATGTTGGCCACGCCGGCGTCAGCCGCCAAGTGCTGAAACAGGCCGTCGTAAATCATTTGCGCGGGGTCCGAGGCCGCCGCTGCGGGCCATTGATGGCGCGCTTGATGCTGCGCAGCCCGGCGCGCCCCATGGCGTCGATCTGCGCGGCCTGCGTGTTGGCCATGGCCGGGCGCAGCCAGGGCCGCGCCGGGGTTTTCGAGGTGCCCAGCTCGCCAAAGATGGCGGCATAGAACGCCTCGGACCGCACGCCAATGGCGGCGCTGGCGCGTTGCCCGCTTCGGTCGAGCTTGGTCACCACGCGCACCGATCGCTTCGAAAAACCCGGCGCCACCAGCCGCCCCTTGTAGGTTTTGTGCATGCGCGTGCCCACGGGGATGTTGGCCTGCGCCTCTTTCTTCACCACGTTGCCACCCGCCCGCACCATGGCGCGCAGCGCTTTGCCGGTGACGGCATCACCCAGGGCGGCCAGTTGGGCGTCCAGCTCAGCGAAGCCTTCAAGCGGCATGGGGCACCACCTTGGCGTGCGTGCCGCGCAACACGGTGCGCTTCACTTTTTCGTAGTCCGGCGTGAGCCCGGTGAGCCACGCGGTGAGCGCCACGCCGTACAGGTACGGCCGCACCCACCACGAAAACCTCACCGCGATGGTGATGCGCTTGCTGGCCATGTCAGCCCCTCCAGCCATCTGCGCCGCGAACGACGCACATGAGGTTGATGTAGGTGCGCCGCTCATCCGGCAGCACGGCGGTGATGTCGTAATAGGTCGGCACGCCGGCCACGGTTTCGACGGCGCGCATCTTGGGCTTGACGTGCGGGCACATACGAATGCGAATGCGGGTGGTCACCTCGCTGGCCACCTGTTGGGCCACGAACAGCTCACGGCCCGACAGGCTGCTGATCTCTGCCCACAGGGTTTCGACCGGCTGCCACGTCCACACCGGTTCGCCACCGGCAATCTGCGTTTCGATGCGTTGCTGCACCTCGATGCGGCGCCGCAGCGGCCCGGCCCTCATAGCCGGAATATCCGGTAGGGCGACAGCAGCGCCTTGGCGCCCTGCGGCAGTTCGTTGACGGTGCCCATCACCTGGTCTTCGCGGTGCTCGTGCAGGCTGCCGAGGATGAGCTTGACGCCCGCCTTGATGTCTTGCGGCACGGCGGCGGGCTCGCCATAGCCCGCGACGAACTCGATGCGCACCGCCTCGGGCACCGCCGCCACGCAGGGCCAGCACTCGCTGTAGCGCGGCAGGATGCGCGGCGGCCAGCTGCTGTTGCTGGCCTGATAGCCGGTGATGGTCTTGCTGGTGGGCTGGCCTTCTGCGTCCAGGTCCAGGCTCATGTAGGTGATGCTGGTGACGCTGAGCAGCGGCCCCAGCGGCAACACGATGGCAGCGGGGAAGCGGTCTGCTGTCGTAAGGCTGCCGAAGCGCGGCGGCCACACCTCGCCATCCTGCGCGGCGTAGGCACCCACCCAGGCGCTGCCGGGAAAGGCCTCAAGCGTCATCTCGAACGAGCGCGCCACGAAGGCGCGGCGGGTGTACTGCTCCGCCATGCGCGCAGCGGCCAGCACCTGCGCTTCGATGAGCGTGTCTTCAGCATCGTGATCAACGCGCAGGTGCAGCTTGGCTTCGTCCAGCGTGAGCAGCGGCGCGGGCGCCGGGTCGTTGGGCAGCTCGGTGAGGCCGTAGCGCATCAGCCGCGCTCAACCGGTGGAGTGGCCACGCGCTTTTCAGGCAGCAGCTTTTTGGCGAGGCGCTTGAGCGCCTCCCGCCGTTTCTGGCAACTCTGGCAGGCCATGGTGGTTACTCCGGGAATTTGGGAAAGGCGCCGCCCGAGCGAAGCCAGGCGGCGCGTGCAACGGTGAAGCGCGTTACTGCACGCCCGCCTGCGGCTCGGGGCTGTAGCGCAGCCCGCTGAGCATGAGCAGGCCAGAGGCGGCCACAGCAACGCTGGTTTCGACCTCTACAGCGACGAAGGCGAAGCCCCCGGCGTCGTCAAGGGCGGAGTCGACCGCGTTGACGGTGACGGTGTACGGCGCGGTGATGGCCGGGTCATCTTCGGGGATGACGACTTCGGTTTCGGCCAGCAGCTTGCTGCCGGTGCCGCCCGCCGCCGTGGCCTGCAGCAGCCGCACGGTGACCGTGCTGCCCTGCAAAACCGCCGGCACGCTGGCGACGCCCGAGAACTGCCGCGCGCCGCTGATGCTGTGATACGGGCCGGTGGCGGCGGTGCTGGCATCAGCAGTCGTCGGCCCGGCCTTGAAGGCGACGAAGTCCGTCGCTTTGCCGTGGGTGATATTCATGTTGCGATTCTCCAAATAGAGGGTTGGAGCCCAGCCCCGCGAGGGGCCGGGTCCGGTGCCGCGTTGGGGTTAGGCCGCGCCGAGCACGATGAAGGGCGATACCTCGTAGCCCTTCTCTTGCTTAAACGGTTTGGTGAGCCAGGGCTGGCCGTCGACGTTCCAGAACACTTTGAACACGGTCTTGTTCTCTTCGAACTTGACGTGCTCGCTGGCCGCCACAAACGGGCCGCTGCCGTCCTTGATCAGGTAGTAGCTGAGGTTGGCCAGGGCGAGGCTGCCCTTGGCATCAGCCAGCGGGCTGAACTCGTTCCACAACAGCGGATAGCCCAGCAGCGTTTGCGGCACGCCTTCGCGGGCGTTGGGCTGCCAGATGAAGTTGCCTTCGTCGTCCTTGATGCGCATGAGCGTGGTCAGCTCGCTTTGCGACGCCGTCCAGATGGGCGTGCCACCGCGCATCAGCAACTTGCCCAGCATGGCGGTGAGGTTGGCGTAGGTGATGCCGCTGGCACCGCGCGACACCGTGACGGTGGCCGGCGCGTTGATCAGACCCATGGGCTTGGCAATGCCGTTGCCGTTGAGGAAGGCATCTTCCTCAGCTGCGATGACGGCATCACGCATCAAGCCCTGCAGCACCGGACCCGCCGCCTGCCAGTTGCGCAGCAACTTGTCGGTGACCTCCAGGGTGGCCGCGACTTCTTTGGGCTCCAGGGTGATCTGGCGCAGCTTGGCGTCGGTCTTGGGCTTTTGTGCGCCCTCGCCGATCCACGTGGTTTTGACGCCGCCGCGGGCAGAGGTGCCGGTGGCGCCGGTGTCCTGATCGAGCGCGGGCATGGTGACGGCGGCATCCGGCGGCGAGCCTGCCGGGATGACGCGGGCGCGCGGCCGGAACATGGCGTCTTGCGCCTCAACCCGCAGCATCTCACCCACGAACTGGGTGGGTACGGCAAAGCCGCCGCTGGGGCCATCGTCCATGCGCTGATCCGCCTTGCGCTCGTGGTACATGGCGGCCAGGCGCTGGTCGTCACGGTTGCGCGCAATCGTCACCATGAACTCGCCGAGGCTTTCAAACTCACGCGCGGCGGCCGGGGCAGCAGCGCCGGGCGCGTTGGCAATGTCAGCCCCGGCAATGTTGCGGGTGCTGTTACGCGGTTGGGTGGCGGTTGCCGTGAGGGTGCTGACATCATCGGCGCGGGCAATGCGCTTTTCGATGGCAGCGTGTTCGGCCTTGAGCGTTTCGAACTGCGCCTGCTCGTCGTCAGACAGGTCGCGATCGTCGGCTTCGGCCCCGTTCACGAGCGCATTCATCTCATCGATGAGTGCAGCCCGCTTTTCGAGCAGTGCTTTGAGCATTTTGGAAACTCCAGTTGATACCGACAGGCATAAAGCCGCCCAGCCCCCGGTCGGTGACGGGAGCGAACGTGATGGCCCGAAGGCCGGGAAAGGTGAGGGCTGCTAGCCGCCCATGCGGCGAATGGCCATGCGGGCGGCGCGCGCCCGCGTTGGGGCCGAGGCACCGCCGTGCAGGGTGGCGCCGTAGCGATTCAGGGTTTCTTCAAGGCTGGCGACCCGGTCGGCCATGCCGCGCTTGACGGCATCGGCCGCCAGCACCATGCGGCCCTGGCCGAACTGTTCGCGCACCACGCTGGTGGCCACGCCACGGCCTGCGGCCACGTCGTCAATGAACATGCCGTGAAAGGCGTCAACGTCAGCCTGGATGGCGGCCTTCGCCTCTTCGCTGAGGGGTTCGTAGGGGTTGCCCTCGACCTTGTACTTACCGGCGCTGATGAGGGTGTCCTTCACGCCCAGTTGCTCCAGGTAGGCGCTAACGTCTTCGTGCAGGGTCCACACGCCGATGCTGCCGACGCTGCCGGAAGGGGTGACGGCCACGTCGTCAAGCTGCGCGGCAATCCAGTACGCGGCGCTGGCGGCGGTGGCGTTGACGCTGCCCACGATGGGCTTGCCGCCACGCAGGCCACGCAGCTCGGCGGCCAGCTCGACAACGCCGTCGGTGACGCCGCCGGGGCTGTTGATGTCAAGCACGATGGCCTTCACGGCATCGTTGTTCTTGAGTTGGCGCAGCTCGCTGCCGAGCCGTTCGTAGGTGGTGTTTCCGCTGCTTTCTTGCAGCGAGCCCATGCGGTGCGTGAGCACGCCACGCACCGGCAGCACGGCCACACTGCCCGAGGCACCGGCAATGCTGGCGGCCTTGCCGGGCGTGACCTTGGCGTTGTTGGCCAGGTAGTGCACACCGCCGTTGTCGGGCTCGGCATCGAACTCCAGGTCGCCGCCCTGAGCCTTGATCTTGAGCGCGGCGAGCATGGCCGTGAGCTTGTCCGGGTCCATGGCCCAGGTGCGGCTGGCGGCGTACATGAGCAGGTGGGCGTATTTCATTCGGTGACCTCGGTGGTGTCTTCGTCAACCGGCGCGCGCGCCGGGGCGGTGGCCGCAGTGGTGCCCGGCGCGGGCGCATCCACCGGCACCCAGTTGCCGGGGCGGTGGTAGCCGTCGAGGCCGGGTTCGGTGTTGCGGTCTTCCAGCTCGCGCACGTCGTTGGCGCTAAACGCCCCGACCTCGCGCATGCCTTTGTAGAAGGCGACGCGGGCGGCCATGTCGCCGCGCAGCAGCGCCTGGGTGCTGCACTTGACGTAGTAGCCCTGCGCGCGCTCGGTTTCGGTGAACAGCTTTTCGTCGAACTCCAGCTCCATCTGCGCGATCCACGGCCCGAGGGTGTAGACAACGAAGCCGATCATCAGTTGTTCGATGCCGCTGCCCCAGTTACTGGTGCCCGAGGCCTCTTGCAGCATGGCCAACGGCACGTTGTACATGCGGGCGATTTCGGCAATCTGGAAGCTGCGCGAGCCGACGAACTGGGCATCGTCCGGGCTGACCGTTGTCGGGATGAACTTGGCGCCCTCTTCGAGCACCTTGATGCGGTGGGCACTGTCGAGCCCGCCCTGTGCAGCCACGCTGTCGGCCAGGTTCTTTTGCGCCTGCGGGCTGAGCGACAGCGGGTGCTGCACAAAGCCGCCGCTGCGCGCCTCGTTGGCGAAGAACTTGCCGCCAAACGTCTCCATGGCCACACCCATGCCGATGGCGTTGCGAGCCAGGGTGATGGGGGAATAGCCCAGGTAGCCGTCGTGCCCCAACGCCTTGAGGTGCACCACGCGGTCGGGGTCCAGCGAAAACGATTGACCGCTCACCTGCGTCTGGTAGCGGATGTGCTGCGGCTCGTTGGGGTCGCGCTGCGGATACGTCACGTCGGGCAGCAGCGGCCACAGGGCGACGGTTTCACCGCGCCCGTTTAGTTCGTTCTCCCAGTAGCCGTTGCCCCAGCCCAGCGCATGGCTGAGCAGGGTTTGTTTGAACGTGAAGGCGTTCATGTAGGGGTTGGGCCGGTCACGCAGCAAGCGTGTGATGCGGTGCCCCGGCTGCATTTCGGTGCGGCCACCCGAGCTGCGATACACGTGGAACGGCAACATGCCCACGCTGTCGGCAATGCGGCTGATGGCGGCGTACACCACCGGCAGGTTCATGGCCGTGAACTGGTTGACGGAAACGCCCGACTCGGTCCGGCCGCCGAAGCCACGGAACATCCAGTGGCCACCATCGCTGACCGACTGCGACGGGCCGAACGATCCGGCGAAGAGGTTGCCGAGCCAGCTCATTCGGCGATGCTCCGCGCCAAGTACACCAGGCACACACCGGTGGCGAACAGGCCCAGCGACAGGTCAACCAGAAAGCCAGCGGCGATGAGGCAGCCACCACCGGCCACGGCGGCGCCCAGCCCGATCACCTGGCGGGCGATGGGCTTGCGTTGTTGCGGCATGGGTTAGATCTCCAGTACGCCGCGGTCTTCGTAGACCGAGCGCTTGGGTGCTTGCTGCACCATGGCCCGCGCGGTGGCCATGATCAGCGCGATCACACCATCGATCTTTCGCTGCTCCTGGTTCTCGGGCTTGCGCGGGTAAATGTTGTCTTTGGCGTCGCGGTGGCAGACCACGTTGGTGATCATCCAGCGCAGCACGGGGTCGCCGTTGTGGTGAAACTTGCCCTGCAGCACGAGCTCTTGAATGTGCTTCATGGGCTCGCTGAAATTCATGACCAGCGGGCGCAGCTCCACCATGGGCGCGCCCTGTTCCAGCATCTCGCTGGAGAACTGAGAAAGGTGCGCGGGGTCGTACGGCACCTCGCGCACTTCGAAGCGGTTGCGGTCTGCTTGCAGTGAGTCGCGCACCAGCTCGATGTCAAGCACCGGGCCGGGCGACAGGTGCAGGTGACCGCCCTGCGCGAAGCCGTACATTTCGGGGTGTTCGCGCGGGTCGGCCTTGGCGTCGGGCAGCCAGTAGTCGCCGAACGCGTAGTAGTGATCGTCACGCCGGAACACGCGCACCTTGGCGAAAATGTCGGTGCGGAACGCGGCGTCCAGCGCGACATAGCAGGGCTCGCCGGTGAACTGGTCGAGCGTGAGGCTGGTGTCGGCGCAGGCGTCCCACTTGGCCATGTCCATCCACGACGATTCGGCGGCCAGCCATTGGTTGCAGGCCTTGGTGCGGAACTCCGGCTGCGACTGCGGGCTGGCCACGGCCTTGTCGCGCTTGGCGCGTAGGTCCGCAACCGAGACCGATACGCCCAGGTTGGGGTTGGCCTTGATCCAGTTGGCCTCGTCGGCCCATTCGTCGTCGGGGCGGTCGTCTTCGGCGTAGCCGCTGTCGAGGGTGTAGATGAGGCCGAACACGGTGTCGTCTACCAGGGCGTCACCTTCGACGCGGTAGCCCATGCCGCCGTGCGCCAGCAGGGTGCTGTTGAGCACGCGCACCAGGTAGCCGCGCTGTTCGTAGCACACGCCGGCGGTGTTGTAGCCGGCGGTGGTGATGGCGATGCCAAGCGGTTGTTCGCGCGCGCCGGTGGCGCTATCGAGCACGTCGTACAGGCCGCGATCCTTCCAGGCGTGCAGCTCGTCCGCGATGAAGGCGTGCACGTTGAGGCCGTCCTGCGACTTGCTGTCGCGCCCCAGCGGGCGGTACTTGCTGGCGGTGTCGCGGCGAAACACGGCCTGGGTGGTGCTGTCGCAGCCGAGGCCATAGGGCGGCATGGCGCGGAACTCGGGTTCGAGCCGCACCATTTCCACTGCGTCGTTCCAGACGATGCGGGCCTGTTCCTCTTTCGTCGCGGCGCTGTAGACCTCGGCACCGGGTTCGTCATCGGCGGCCATCAGGTACAGCGCCAGCCCTGCGCACAGGGTGGACTTGGCATTCTTGCGCGCCACCTCGAAGTACACGCGGCGGAAGCGGCGCAGGCCGGTTTCGCGATGCACCCAGCCGAACATCACGCCCACCAGAAACACCTGCCAGTCACCCAGCACGATGCGCGGCCGGGTGAGCACGCCGTTGATCAGGCGAAGGCGCGCCCACTCGCCCTTGATGTGCGGCAGGCACTGAATGAAATGGCAGGGCCGCCCGGCGCGCTCAACGTCAAACCGGTACGGCCAGGCGGGGTCGTTCTCGGACCGGGCGAGGTCATCCAGATGGCGGCGGCAAGCGGCCCTCACGAACTTGCCCGCCACCACTTCGCCGCTGAGCACGGCGTGCGCGTAACGCTCCGCCCGTGCCGCGAACGTGATGTGCGTTGCGGACTCGGGCGGGTTGTGCGTCATGCGAAGCTCGCGAGGCTGGGCAGCTGGGCGGCGTCGCCGTTGGCGGGCGTCATGCCGGGCAGGTGCAGTTGCGGCGATCCGGGCTTGACGCGGGTGCGCGAGGCGGGCGTGAGGCCGAACTCGCTGGCCAGCTTGAGGTACATGGTCTGCGACTGGCGCCGGATCTGTTCGTACACCGACACGACGCGGTAGTCGTTGGGGGTGCGGTCGATCAGGCCGCGCTCACCCTGCGGGTCTTCGGCGTTGACTTCGGCGATGCGCTTCTCCGCCCACACGTATCGGCCCCACTCGGTGGCCAGCATGACGAGCACGCCACGGTCGATCTTCGAGACCAGGCCGTAGCGCTCAAGCTCTTTGCCCAGGCGGCGGTACTCGGTACGGGCCTCGCCCTGCACCCAGGCGGGCAGGCCGGGCAGCTCGACGTCGGGCGCGAACTCATCGAGCAGCGTCGCCATCGGCTTCTTGCTGGGGTTGCCCCGCAGCTGCACCACGTTACTGGGGAGCGCCGGGCGCCCGACTCGTCCTGCCATCTGTCGCCCTCCTGTTGAGCGCAGCCCACAAAAAAGGCCAGGTCGTCAGACCCAGCCTCACGAAAACCAATCACCTCACATCGATCAAACCACCAACCTCACCCCAACCCTGAATACCCCCCCTCCACATTTCCCGAAACCCAAATAAACACTGGCACGACGGTGTAGAGCGGTCGAGGTTTCAGACTTTTGAGGGGCCTGGGGTCAGCGGCCGAAGCCGCCATCCTCAGTTGCGGTTTTACGGTCATGGCAGGGCTTGGACATCGCCTGCCAGTTGTTGCGATCCCAGAACAGCGCGCGGTCACCACGGTGCGGCACCACGTGGTCAACCACTGTCGCGGCAAGCACCCTGCCTGCCTGCTGGCATTCAGTGCATTCGCAGATCGGATGCCGAACCAAGAAAGCCTTGGCCGTCATGCGCCAGCGGTAGGTGTAGAGCTTGCGCGCCTCGGTGTCGCGGTTGCGATCCACCTCGCGTCGCACGGCTGACTGATGCCGTTCGCAGTACCCAGCTCGCTCGGCGTTGTAGACCAGTGCACCGCATGCCGGATACCTGCACGGCCTTGGTGCTGCTGCGCCCATGTCGTAAGCCCTTAACGCAAAAGCCCAGCGCTTGGCCGGGCTTTGTATTTGTTGCGGGTGCTGAATCCACCGATGGCGTTTTATGCCATGCGTTTACCGGCGATGCAACCAACATGCTCGTGATACAGACCCAAGCCCATGACTCTGTTGAGAATTATGACCGTTTCACCCAATCCATAGACCCGCATCATCAACGTCTGTCGCGCAATTGCCAGCAACTCACTCACGAATTGCTGACGCACACCCAAGGCATCACCCACCTGCGCCTGGGGCACCTTGAGTGCGGTGCCCAGCAGCACCAGCTGGTGGGCCTTGGGCATGTCGCAGACCGCCGCATGGATGCTCGCCGGCCAACTGCACTGCCGCCGCTCATCACTCAGCAGCCCAGCCAGCACCGCGTCGGCGTGCTCAGTGTTCGACCGCGCCGCACGCGACACCGCCGCCCACACATCACCGTCACCCTCACCCGCAGCAGGCCCAGCGGTCGACGCACGCGGCGGCGCATAGAACTGCATCAGCCACTCAGACCAACGCTCAAGCACCAGGGCAAACACCCTGTCGTCAACAGACTTCAGGCGCACGCCCATCACTCGCTCCCGTTCATGGATGACCGCGACGCGCGGCGGCTCTTGCCGTTAATCACCACCTTCATCCCCGCGTCACGCAAACGGTCGAAAGCGCGCTCACCAATCACCGGGATCAGGTTCGCGGGGCTCAGGTTGCTCACCACCACCGTCGGGCGCAGCTGGTCATACCGCTCACCCAGCAACCCGGCCAACCGCCAGGCATCGTTCTCCACGCCACGGCTCGCGCCCACGTCATCCAGAACCAGCACGTCGGCAGCCAGATACGGCGCCAACACCTGGTCCTCGCGCTGCTGGGCCAATCTGCCCCACGTGGCGCGGATGGCATCCAGCAACCCGGCAGCCGTCACGTACCTCACCCGCTTGCCACCGCCAATCAGCTCACGCAGCAACGCCGCCGCCGCTGCCGTCTTGCCCACACCCACCGGGCCCAACAGCACCAGCGCACCATCACCACCGGCCAGCGCATCCGCCAACCAGACACCCAACGCCTCCGCATCATCGGCCCGCAGATCGGCCATGCCGAAGCACTGATAGCGCGGTGGCAACCCGCAGGCCTGCATCGCCGCATCCACCCACCCCGCCCGAGCCTGCAACTGCTCCTCGCGAGACACCGCCGCCATATCCGCAGCGGCACACGCGGCGCAGCCGCTCGCACGGCCAGCAAACACCCGCACCCGGTACTCGTGCCGGTGCACCACGCAGCAGGCCAACCCAGCCACCTCGGACAACCGCTCCGTCAGCGGCAACGGCAACACGTTCGACAGGCGACGCGCCTCGCTCATAGCGGCGCCCCGTAGTCCTGCTCCCCCAGCATCAGCGGGTTACTCGCAGCCCGCCGTTGCCGAGGATCAAGCTCAGCCCGCGCCAACCACGACTGCACCATCCGCTCGATCCCCGCTGGTGTCTTGCGCCGCTTCGGGTTCGCCTCACACCACGCCACCATCCGCCGAAGCTGCGCGGCCACATCGCAACCGGGAAACGCCATGCGGTACTTCGCCAACGCCGCGTCACTCGGCCACCACGACTCCCCGTTTTTCAGCGGGATGCCGGTTGGCCGTGGAGACAGTTGCTCAGCACCAACAGCCGCCGAAACCGTTTGCTCCGGACAAGCTGTTAATGGTTCCTTTACGGTTCCTTTACGGTTAAGCCCCGTCACTGTGACGGGGGTGGGGTGCCACTGTGACGGGGGTCCCCCGTCACTCTGACGGGGGTGGGGGTGACACTGTGACGGGGGTGACACTGTGACGGGGGTGACACTGTGACGGGGGTTGGGCTGTGAATAACTCGCCTCGCGGGATACCGAAATCCGGTAAATCGTGCTCCTGCCCGAGCGCTGATCCACCGCCACAAAACCCGACTCAATCAGACAAGCAAGCGCCCGCTGAACAGAGCGCGGCGACAGGCACGTCCGCTCACAAAGCGTCGTCACTGATGGCCAGCAAACACCATCATCATTCGCCTGATCGGCCAAACTCACCAACACCGCCTTCTGTGCCGCACTCATCTGCAACGGCCACACCAACGACATAATTCGCGTACTCATCGGCGCCCCCCTGCAAAGTGCCGTCCAACCCGCTCAATTGCCTCCGCACACGGCACACACAACACCGCCCCAAGCGCACGCCGCCGCTCAGGAATGTCATTGCCGCAATCACCACACTCCGGTGGCCCCATAGGCCGCACTGGCAACTGCGCGGCCCGGCTCAACGCCTCCTGGCGCTCCAAGGCCAGCGCCTGCGCTGCATCCATAAGGTCAGGCATCTTTCGACGCATCCATCACCGCCTGGGCGCGGTTACGCATCACCACCGCCGCCGCGCACAGGTTGTCCAACTGATCAATCAGCTTTGGCAAATGCGGCAAGTCCTGCTCGTCAATGCGGCCATCGGCCAGCGCGGGCGCCATCGCATTCAGCACCTCGCCAAACTCACCCGTCAGCGCACTCGCCTCACGCAGCTCAGCGCCCGGCGCGAGCGATGAAATCGAAACACCCAAAAAGCCATAGCGGCGCGCCAAATCGCGACGGCAACGGTCGGTGTACTCACCGCCCAACGCCGCCACCCACGCCTCTTCCAGATCCACCGGCATCCGCGTTGTCGCGTCAGGGTTCATAAACCGCGCCACGTGCTGCGCGTTCGTCGTGGCATCGCGAAACACATCGCCACCCACCTTGAACGTCACCGCCCGCAAAGGCTCCGGCACCGACGCGTGGTAATGCTCCACCAGCCGCGCCGCAAACGTCTGCATGCTGCAGCCCGTCGCCTGGTGCATCTCAAACCAGGCACGAAACAACACCGCCGAGCGCGGCTCCTGTGAATCACCAAACATAGTCAAGCACTCCGGCAGTGAATAACGTGAGCCCATGACCACTGGGCCTGCCACGCAAACGAATAAAAAACCCGCCGCCGGAAACCGGAAGCGGGAGGCCACGTGCAGGCGCAGAGGGCCCAAGGAAGTGAAAACCCAACTGCACGCGGGAGGAGAGCAAAACGCATCAGCAGACCCCCACAAAGAGGCCTGCACCCCGGTGATACGCTCGGGCTCTCACACCAACGAACACACCACCAGGGGCAGACATGGAAGACGTCATTGCAGCCGTCCGCGAGGGCATCTCAAACACCCCCATCGGGAAGACATTCACCATCAATTTCAGCGGCAGACCCACGCCCATTCGTGTCCAAATCGTATTTTCTGGCGGATGGGCGCTCGACTTCGTTCTGCCGGCCGGTCAGCCCCTCGAAATCGTCAAAGGCGCCGATGGATATCTCAAGGAACTGTCCATCACCCTTCTCGACCGAACAGGCCCGCACTGACAGACCGGTCTCGTTGCGAACAAGAACGTTCACAGTTCGAGCCTCGACTTGATAGTGATTCGGCTCATGTGCGCCCCCGGCATGCAGCCAGAAGCCACGCTCGCAATCGCCCCACCACTGCAATCCCCTTCGGCGGCGCGCGAACCTCCGCCTCCAAAGCAGAAATAGCCGAAGCGTTTGCGTTGATCTGCGCCGCTCGGGCCTCGACATCGCGCGCCAGTGCAGCAATGGCCCGGCTGGTCATGGCAAACACCGATCGGCGAGTGGCAGGGAGAGCAGGGGCATCAGGCGGCTTGGCTACTGGGTGGCTGCTTCGCCCCAGACCGCACAACGTGCCAAGGCACATCGTCGCGGAGGTCCTCACAGCGGACCGCTCCAGCGGTTTCGCGCTCGATGCGAATGCAAAGGGCCTCACCCGGACGAGCGTTTCCGCTGGCCACAAGGTTCAGATACCCGGCAGTGCTTTCAACGCGCCTCGCGAAATCAGTGCGGGGCGCCCCCGGGCGAAGCTGTTGGTACCAATAAGCGCGGAAGTCCATTCGCCAACTGTAGTGTTCACTATTGTTGCCGTCAATAGTGTTTGCTATTTCCGGGCTCGCAAGCGGACGCGGATAATTGGAGCATGAGCAGTCAAGATGCAAAAGAGGACGATCCGATGCCCGCGATTCGCCGCGCGCGCCTCGCTGAATGGATGAGCACGAAGGGCCTCAGCAAGGCCGAAATGGACCGCTTCTACGGCGTGGCGTCGTCCTATACCTACCAGCTTCTGACAGGTCGCTCGCCTTTCCGGGAGGTCGCTGCGCGCAACCTTGAGCACCAACTCAAAATGACACCCGGCTATCTGGACATGCGCTCAGGTCGCGATCCCGACCTTTTATCGACTCAATTTTCCCGGATCGAAAGCGAACAGGTCAAAAAAATGGTGCTCCGCGCGGCGGAGCTGGGCGCCGACCAGCAAATCAGCGACCAAGACGCCTCAATGTTCCTTGCGATAATGGAGCGCATTGCGCAATACGATGCCCGCCCTCCCGGCGCACATCAATCCCAGGACAAGCCGCCCGGCTCGAAATGAAGCGTGCGCTGTCCATCGCGGAAAAAAGTCAGCCCGACCACCACCTTCTCCGCGCCCTTCAAACGACGAACAAAGCCATCAACCTCTCGCAGAAATAGCGATTCGGAGCTGTGATCCGCAGGTTCGATGCCGGTGTAGCGCAGCGGACTTGCCTCATCAAACCTGACCGGCACATCGCAACCCTGAGAGGCCGAGCACAGTATTTGCCCACGGAACAATCTGATCATCACGTCATGTCCGTGCGTGGGATGCCTGCGAAGCACAATCCTCCCGAGCTGGGGCTTGGCGTACGGCCGGGTCAATTCAACCGTGTTGGTCGAATAAAGTGTCGCCGTCTTGACCGTCTTACCAGTCAGCTCGTCGATGTATTCCTCATACTTCCACGCCTTTCCTTGAAGAATTTCTGCGGCCTCGATTGCCTCCGGAGACCGCTCACTGCCGACGTCAGAACCCGCTGCCTCCGCTACCGACGGCTCAACGGTGTCAGCCACGCGGGTCGCCATGTAAGCACACGAAAAAACCATCACCGCCAGCGGCGCCACGAAAATCCATTTGATCACCTGGCCCACCGTCACACCCCGCTTGCGCGGGTGGGCGCATGTCGGGCAAGCCGCCGCCTCGCTGCTCATCTGGCCCCCGCATGCGGCACACTTAATTAGCGCCATGCAAATGTCTCCCCGTAACTAATCGCTTTGAATCTGCAATTTTAAGCTTACGCGAGGGCGCGGCAGATCGGGCGGCGCCCAAAAGCTGTCAACGCACGCCTCAAGGCGCGAGCCTCGATCCATGAGCTTGGCCAGCCCAACAGCCCTCGGTGCTTTGACGTACCCGATTTTTACCGCACGCCTTGGGATCAATCCCAGAAATGGCCCCCGTCGGAGAAGCACCGCAATCGCGTTGGGATCGTGGGGATTATCTGGCTCACGCCGAAGGGTGACGCGGGCGCCGACGGCGCAGTAAAGCCGGATCAGCTTGGCTCGGTCATCGTGGCCCGTGCCTGCCACGATCATGCTCATTATTTTCATGGCCGCCTGACGGCAGAAAGTGAATCTCAGCATGCCGTAGTGCGCATTTATTTTCACCAAGACTAGCGTTTACTATTGACACCATTATTAGTGTTCACTACTGTGCAGCTCTCAACCGGAGCCGCCCATGCAAACCCAGCAACCGCAACACCCCCAAAGCCCCGCCGCCACCTGCATTGCCCGCGCCCTTATAGAGCTGCCGCGCGGCACCCGAGTGGTCGACTTTGAGCGCGACCTTGCCGCCCTGGCCAACCGCTACGGCTGCAACCTGCAGCGCAGCAACGACCCCCGAATGCCACTCAACTACGAGCTGCGGCAATTGCCACAGCAGGCGGCGCGGGCATGAACGGCCTACGCATCAGCATTGGCCGCATCAGCGGCAATCCGGCGCTGACGGTCACCGACCGGCACCGCAGCACCCTCACCGTCTACGCCGCCTGCGGCGGTCAGCCAACCATGGCGGTCGTGAATGCCTGGGCGGGCGATGACTACATCGCCGGGCTGTCAATCACCGGCAGCGCCGCCGAGATTCACACAGAGCGGGCGCTGCGCAAACTGCTGCCCTGGGCGTTCCGACAGCCCCCACCACCCGGCAGCAACCCGCAGCAAGCCGCACAACAGGCGATGGCCGCATGAGCATCACCAAAGGCTTCGGCACCCGCTACGACGCCCAAACCGGCGTTGCGCGCAGCTACTACTACCGCGACGGCGTCATGCGCTGGTCCGACAACGACCAACCCCTACCCAATGCCGAGCAACTGCCCGGCGACCGCGCCAAGCCGCAGGCCTCGCCCCCCAACCCCGGCATGCTCAACGCCAGAATCAAATGGCTTGAAAAGCACATCGCCATCGAGCGGCACAACTGCGCGCGGCGCGTAAAGCTCAACAAAATGCACCCCCACACCGCAGACGAAATCATCAGCTCGCTCGAAGGCATACACACCACCCTCATCGCCTACCGCGACAGCCTGCAAGCGCAGCAGGTGGGCCCGCAATGACACCCGACGACGTCGCCCGCCTGCAGCGCTTCGCCTGCGACATGGCCCGCAGCGAGATTGAGTGCATGTGCCTGCACCAATCACCCGACGGCGGCCCCGCAACGCTGGCCAACACATGGCTCAACACCCGGGACGAAATGGACGACTACGAAGCCCAACAAATCGCCGAGTGCATCTGGGTGCTGGAGCAACACCGACAGCTCATCCGCCATCCCGAAAAAACCCATCTGGTGCGACATGTCGCACACCCCACAAATCCGCACCTGGTGCGGCTCAAACCCGCTGCACCCATCACCACCGGAGACACCCCCAATGGCTGACAGCCACAACACCGACATCGCCCAGCTGTTGGGCGAGCTTAACGGGGGCGTGCTTGAGCAAATGATCAACCACGCCCTGTCCGACGTCGCCGCCAACGTTTGCCAGACCGGCAAAAAGGGCACCGTCGTTCTCAGCTTCACGCTTGAGCGCATTCAGGAGAGCAGCCAAATCACCCTGAAGCACGGCCTCAAAACCACCACGCCGAAACAGCGCGGAAAAATCGTGGAAGAACACGAAACCGCCACCCCGCTGCACGTGGGCCGCGGCGGCACCCTCACCCTTTTCCCCAACACCCAAACCTCGCTCGAAATGGGCGCAGGGGCCGCCACCGGCCGCACCGACGGAGGTCGATAACATGCTCCCCATAGAAACCCTCACCCGCATCGAAAAGCTCGTCACCGAAGCCGCCGCGCCGGTCTTTCTCGAAACTCACAAGCCCGCCCTGCTGATCGACGGCAAAGTGGTCGACATCGAACACCTCAGCGAAGGCCGCAGCCGCTTCCGGGGCCAGTTCAGCACCAGCGTGCTGAGCGAGTTCGCCGCCTACCTGCGCGACCACTCCGGCGAAGTAACGTCAGACCTGTTCATCAGCCCTGACAAAGCCATCGCCATTGCCTACCTCAACCTGGGCGACGCCAACGACCCCGGCCATGGTGACTGGAAGGCCCAACTCAGCCTCAAAGAAACCGCCGCCTATGCCGCCGCCCTCATGGCCTGCGGCAGCCGCTTCACCCAGCGCGAAATGGCCGAATGGGCCGAAGACTGGGCAGGCAACCTTACCGCCTTCAACGGCGAAAACCAGGTGCCGCTGAGCGCCGCCATTGCCGCCATTCGCAACATCACCATCGCGGCCAAAAAAGACGTCACCAACACCGACGAAGACTTCGGCGCCAGCCGCAGCGCGCTGGAGCAAATCGAAGCCCGGGGCGCCGGCGGAATGCCCACGCATTTCTTGCTGACCACCGTGCCGTACACAGGCTTCACCGTGCGCGACATCAAGCTGCGCCTGTCCGTCATCACCGGCGACAGCCCCGCACTCAAGCTGCGCATCGTCGGCAAAGAGCAGGAGCAAGAAAACATCCTCACCGAGTTCAAAGAGCGCCTGCAAGAGGCCACTCGCGAACACGTCACCACCGCCGTCATCGGCAGCTTCTCACCCTAAGCCCACCGGAGACCGCCTCGGCAACGGGGCGCGTACCTCATGCGCCAGCGCCTCACCACCGATCTATTCCACCGCCTCGCCACCTGGGCCAACAAACGCCCGGCCAACTTCATCATTGGCCACGCCACAGCCCCCTACATGCGCCGCTGGTACGTGCTGCCGCGCAACCCACTGCTCAACATCTACCTGCACCAGATTCTCCGCAGCGACGAAGACCGCGCCCTGCACTGCCATCCCTGGGCAAGCATCAGCATCATCCTCAACGGCGAATACACCGAAGTGCTGCCCGCCCGCCAGACGCAAGACGCCGCGCTGGACTACCGCCCCGGCTGCACCCGTCACCTCGTCCGCAAGGCGGGTGACATCACCCTGCGCCGCAGCGGCAGCCATCGCCACCGCCTCGTCATCACCCCCGGCGGCAAACCCTGCTGGAGCCTCTTCATCACCGGCCCCGTGTACCGCCGCTGGGGCTTCTGGTGCGCCAAAGGCTGGGTGTACTGGCAGCACTTCGTGAGCGACACCAATCGTGGCGTCACCGGCCGGGGGTGCGGCTGATGAGCAACCACCGCCCCGCGCAACCCGGCGACCAGATCGACGTGGCCGACTACGTGCACCACAAGCCCAGCGGCGAAGACTGGATGGTCGGCGCCGTATCCAACGGCCAAGTCATACCCTGCGGCTGGCCACTCAGCTACGCGCCCATCACCGACTGCACCCTTACCGACAAAGCGTCCGATGAAGAGCGCCAAAAGCTGCTCACCGAACTCTGCGCCATGCAGAACAGCAGCGACCCCCGCTGCCGTCTCGCCCGCGAACGCCACAGCCGCGAAACCACCACCCCGGAAGCCCCGCAATGCTGACACTGCAAACCCAACAGGGCCTGTACTGGATCAACGTGGGCCGCATCAACCTGGGCGACGACTGGCAACCCCGCCTCGACGCCCTGCGCGAAGTCGCCATCGCAACCAATCAGGCCTACCGCGTCGTCGACGCCGCCGGCACTCTCAACGCCTTCGTCATCGCCCACCTGCACGCCGATGGGCGGATTGAGCGGGTTGCGGATGAGCAGGGTGAGGGAGCGGAGGGGGCAAACGCCTAACCATGCGCACCCACATCAACAACACCTTCGCCGAAATCCAATCCGATGTCCTGCGCGCCCTCGACGGCATCGGCGTCCGCAGCATCGACAGCCTGCGCGACCTTACCGAGCGCCGCTACACCGCCGACCAACTGCAAGCCGCCGTCCGCAACCTCGTGGCCGAGGGCCGCGTGGCCGTCGACCACAACAAAGGCATCCACCGCCCCGACGCCGCGCCCAACTGCGAAGCCGCAAACGACCACGCACCACGGCCCCCGCGCCAACCCAAAAAGCGCCAGCCAATCGACCAACTGGCCCAAAAACTCCACACCCTCGAAACGCTCGCAAGAGCACTCGACCCACAAATAAAAATCGTTCTGCACGCCATCCGCCACGACCTCATGCGGCTCAACAACAACAGCGCAACCACATGACCAACCACTACAAATCCGGCGAAGCCAACCCAAGAACCCGCCACAGCGACCAAATCGTGCGCCGCGCCCGCCTCATTTACGCCCGCGGCTACA
>NZ_CAXBHE010000016.1:0-30763 GCF_963975535.1 uncultured Brevundimonas sp.
CCGACCCTCAGATTCGTAGTCTGATGCTCTATCCAGCTGAGCTACGGGCGCGCACAGGCCTTAACGGCGAGGGCGGGTATCTAGCCGCTCGACCGGCGGGGCGCAAGCCGCTTCGGGCAGTTTTTGCGGGCTTGGCGAAGCGGGACGCGCGGCCTAGGTCTGGAGCCTGTCCGTCGTCCCTTCCGAGACTGCCCATGCGCCCTGTCCGTTCGCCGCTCGTCATCCTGTCCCTGGTGGCCGTCCTGGCCGTGACGACGGCCTGCGGTACCGGGCCGGCCCCGGCAGCGGTCGTCGCCCCGGTCGAGACCCCGGCCCCGGCCCGCGGGCCGTTCGTCGCCGCGGCCAATCCGCTGGCGGTCGCGGCGGGCATGGCCGTGCTGCGGCGCGGCGGTTCGGCAGTCGATGCCGCGGTCGCGGTCCAGGCCGTGCTGGGTCTGGTCGAGCCCCAGTCCTCGGGCCTCGGCGGCGGGGCCTTTCTGATGCATTTCGACGCGGCCACCGGTGCGGTCACCGCCTATGACGGGCGCGAGACCGCGCCGGCCTCGGCCACGGACCGGCTGTTCCATGAGGACGGGCGGCCGCTGGGCTTCGCCGACGCCGTGCTCAGTGGACGTTCGACCGGCGTGCCCGGCGTGGTGGCCATGCTCGGGCAGGCCCAGCGCGACCACGGGACCCTGGCGTGGCGCGACCTGTTCGGCGACGCCGAGGCCCTGGCCCGGGACGGCTTCATCGTCAGCCCGCGCCTGGCCGGCTTCATCGCCGCCCCCGCCGGCCAGGCGCGCACGCGCTGGGCCGAGGCCTATTTCACCCGACCCGACGGTCGCCGCTACGCGACCGGCGACCGACTGCGCAATCCCGCCTATGCCGTGACCCTGGCGCGGATCGCCAGCGGCGGGCCGGACGCCTTCTATCGCGGCCCGATCGCCGAGGGCATCGCGGCCACCGTGGCCGAAGCGCCCCGACCCGGCGGCCTGACCGTGGCCGACATGGCCGCCTATCGTCCGATCGAACGCGGGGCCCTGTGCCGGCCCTACCGTGTCTATGTGATCTGCGTGCCGCCGCCGCCGTCCAGCGGCGTGTCCCTGCTGCAGCTGCTGGCCATGGCCGAACAGTCCCCGGACATCGACCGGGGCCCCGACAGTGCCGAGGCCTGGACCGCCTTCGCCCAGCTGCAGCGCCTGATGTACGCCGACCGCAATCGCTATGTCGCCGACCCGGCCTTCGTCGGGGTGCCGGTCGCCGGCCTGCTGGATCCCGGCTATGTCGCCGACCGCGCCGCCCTGGCCCCGGGCCTGCGCGGCGCGGTGGCGGCCGGCATACCGCCCGGTGGCGTCTTCCGGGGGCCGGACGCCACCGCCGAGCCGTCCGGGACCTCGCATTTCGTCATCGTCGACGCCGCCGGCAATGCCGTCAGCATGACCACCACGGTCGAGAGCGTGTTCGGGTCCGGCCGGATGAGCGGCGGCTTCTTTCTCAACAATCAGTTGACCGACTTCTCGCTGGAGCCGGCCCGGCCCGACGGAGGCCCGGTGGCCAATGCCGTGGCGGCGGGCAAGCGGCCGCGCTCATCGATGTCGCCGGTGATCATCCTCGATCACCGGGGACGGCTGGTCGGGGCCCTGGGCTCGCCCGGCGGCTCGTCCATCCTGGCCTATAACGCCAAGGCCCTGATCGCCGTGCTGGACTGGCAGCTGCCGGTCCAGGTCGCGTTCAACCTGCCCAATCTGGTGGCCAAGGGCGACGGCTTCGGGGCCGATACCGAGCGGTTTCCCGCGCCGCTGGCGGCGGACCTGGCGACGCGCGGGATCATGCTGCGGCCCAATGCCAGCGAGAATTCAGGTTTGCATGGCGGCCTGTGGCGGGACGGTCGCTGGGACGGCGGGGCCGACGACCGGCGCGAAGGCGTGGTCGAGTCGGTCGATCCGGCGCACGGGCCCTGATCACCAGTCCGGCTTGATCGACAGCTGGAAGGCGACGAGCCCCTCGGACACATCGGTATCGACCCCATGACCTGCCCGCAGGTCGGAGGGGCCCAGTTCGCGGTAGACCAGGCCGATTGAGCTCTGCACGTCGCCCTTGCGGAAGGCGACGCCCAGCGAGGCGTCGCCGATGAAATTGCTCGAGTCGTGGCTGACGCCGGACCGGGCGAAATCCCCGTCCCGGGTGCGGGCGAAATTATAGCCGACCGCGCGGCCCGATCCGGCCGCATAGATGTACCAGCGGGCCCGTTCGCCGAAAGCCGTCCGGCCCTCGGGAACCAGTCGCTCCATGTCGGCACCGATCTGCAGCATGGCCCCGGCCTCGGCCGTGCCGCCCCGGGTACCGACGCCGATGCCGGCATGGGGTGTCAGGGTCACCTCAAGGCCCGAGGCGGTATAGCCCAGGGTCGCGGGCCAGCCCCGGATATAGCTGAGGTCATAATGTTCGGCCTCGAGGGCCGCCGGATCCATCGGATTGACCGGCACGGGGGCACCGTCAGCGCGGCGCAGCTCGCCCTCGGTGCGCAGCCGCAGGCGGTCGGTGAATTCGGGGGTCTCGAACCAGATGTCGTGGCGCACGACGGCATAGGGCACCGCCCCGGCGGTCGGGTCCGCCAGTCGCGCTGAGGCGTCGAACGACGCGCCGAAACCGTCGACGTCCGGCGCGTCGAACGGCAGTCTGCGATCAAGCTGGATCAGGAGTTCGGCGACCGTGGCCGGCGGCTCCGCCCCCGGGGCCACGACGGTGTCGACGATCCAGGAGACGGGCAGGGTCTGGGACTCAGCCGAATTGGCACCGGCGCAGATCAGCGCCATCCCCACTCCGGTCAAGATCGTCACCAGACGCATCAACGGCCCCTCAGTCCGTTAGCGATAGGAATCCTGTACCAGAAGCGCCGGTTCGCCAACACACATTTCCCCTATTGTGAGACACCGGCGCAAACGGAGGGGCTGCGCATGGGTTCCACCGGAGCGCGTGCGGATGACCGCAACCGGCCCCTGCGGGCCGGTCGCGCGCCGTCACTGGCAGGCGAGGCACTCGTCATAGTCGGTCGGCGCGGCGCTGAAGAGGTCCGGCTGGTTGGGGTCGATCTCGACCTCGGCCTTGTCCTCCGAGCCGGCGAAGGCGGCGCGCTGCACCGATTTGGAACGCAGGTAGTAGAGGGATTTCAGGCCCCGCTCCCACGCCGACCAGTGCAGCATGTGCAGGTCCCATTTGTTGACGTCGCCGGGGATGAACAGGTTGATCGACTGGGCCTGGCAGATCTCGGGCGTGCGGTCGGCGGACAGTTCGACGATCCAGCGCTGGTCCAGTTCGAAGGCGGTCTTGAAGATGGATTTCTCGTCGTCGGTCAGTTCGTCCAGATGCTGGACCGAGCCCTCGTGCTCGAGGATCGACGACCAGATGGCGTCGGAGTCGAGACCCTTTCCGGCCAGGACCTTCTCCAGATAGGGGTTCTTGACGGCGAAGGAGCCCGACAGGGTCTTGTGGGTATAGATATTGGCCGGGATCGGCTCGATGCCGGCGCTGGTCCCGCCGCAGATGATCGAGATCGAGGCGGTCGGGGCGATGGCCAGCTTGTGGCTGAACCGCTCCATCACGCCGCGCTCGGCGGCGTCCTCGCAGGCGCCCTTCTCCTCGGCCAGCAGGCGGCTGGCCTTGTCGGCCTCGCGCCGCAGGTGCTTGAACAGCCGCATGTTCCACGACTTGGCCATGGCGCTTTCAAAGGCGACGCCCTGGGCCTGCAGGAAGGAATGGAAGCCCATCAGGCCCAGACCGACCGAGCGCTCGCGCTTGGCCGAATAGACGGCCGCGGCCATCTCCGGCGGGGCGCGGCGGATGAAGTCTTCCAGCACATTGTCGAGGAAGCGCATCACATCCTCGATGAAGCGCGGCTCCTCGCGCCACTCCAGGAAGGTCTCGGCATTGACCGAGGACAGGCAGCAGACCGCGGTCCGGTCGACGCCCAGATGGTCGCGACCGGTGTGGAGCATGATCTCCGAGCACAGGTTCGACTGTTTCACCTTCAGACCCAGGTCGCGCTGATGCTGCGGCATTTGGCGGTTCACCGTGTCCGAGAAGATCAGATAGGGCTCGCCGGTCTGCAGGCGGATCTCGAGGATCTTCTGCCACAGGCTGCGGGCGTCGACGGTGCGGATGACCGCCTGGTCCTTGGGCGACAACAGGTCGAAGGTGCGCCCGTCACGGACGGCCTCCATGAAGGCGTCGGTGATGTTGATGCCGTGGTGCAGGTTCAGGGACTTGCGGTTGAAGTCGCCGGACGGTTTGCGGATCTCGAGGAACTCCTCGATCTCGGGGTGGTGCACGTCCAGATAGACGGCGGCCGAACCGCGCCGCAGCGAGCCCTGGGAAATGGCCAGGGTCAGGGAGTCCATGACCCGGATGAAGGGGATGATGCCGCTGGTCTGGCCCGCGCCCTTGACCTTCTCGCCGATCGAGCGGACGCCGCCCCAGTAGGTCCCGATGCCGCCGCCGTTGGAGGCGAGGGCGACGTTCTCGTTCCAGACCGACTGGATGCCGTCCAGGCTGTCGGCCACGGCGTTGAGGAAGCAGGAGATCGGCAGGCCGCGATCGGCCCCGCCGTTGGACAGCACGGGGGTCGAGGGCATGAACCACAGCTTCGACATATAGTCATAGACGCGCTGGGCATGGTCGGCGTCATCGGCGAAGGCCGTGGCGACGCGGGCGAACATGTCCTGGTAGCTCTCGCCGGCCAGCAGATAGCGATCCTCGAGGGTCTTCTTGCCAAAGGCGGTCAGCAGGTCGTCGCGCGACCGGTCCAGCTGCAGGGACGGCACCACCGACAGCAGCGGGCGATCAGCCGTGTCCGCACTCGCAACCGACTGGAATTCAACCGTCTTCAAAGCTTCGCCGCCAGCCATTGCTTATTCGCCCTGAACTAAAATCATTGATCGTTGCTGTTGCGCCCTGACCACATCATCTAGTGGCCGAAGCGCTCCCCAAGCCCACATATGGGGCGCAGATGGCTAACGACCCGTCAACGGGCTTGACGATCACTTTCTGTCCGAATCGGCCCGGAAGGCGGGATGAGCCTGTGGGAAACCGGAAGACAGGGGCGTCACGGGCCACAGCGCGCCCTGATCACGAAGCCGTGATGCCGGGTCCGGCGGAACGGGCGGACAGCTTGGCCGTTAGCAGCCGATGATCCGCACGACCGTATCGGGAATTCTGACCCGCCTGCTGCATCTGGCCCGGACCGAACTGGCCCTGCTCAGTGGTCTGCTGGTGGTCGCCCTGGGGATCTGGGCCTTCGCGGGACTGGCCGACGAGACCGGCGAGGCCGGCAACCAGGCCTTCGACCAGGCCGTGCTGGCGGCGATGCGCCCCAACCCGGATCCGTCCGACGCCTGGGGGCCGTGGTGGCTCCAGGTGGCGGCGGGCGACATCACCGCCCTGGGCGGCATCGCGGTTCTCGGCCTGTTCGCCACGGTCGCCGTCGGCTTTCTGCTGATCCAGCGCAAGCGGCTGTCGGCCCTGATGCTGGTCCTCGGCCTGACCGGCGGCGTGGCGCTCAGCGAGGGGCTGAAGGGGGTGTTCGGACGGGCCCGTCCGCCCTCGCTCTTCCAGGCGGTCGAGACGATCAACGCCAGCTTCCCGTCGGGGCACGCCCTGTTGTCGACGGTCTTCTATCTGACGGTCGGCGTGCTTGTGGCCCGGACCCTGCCGCGCCGTCGCCTCAAGACCTTCGTGTTGGGCACCGCGGTGCTGATCGCCCTGCTGGTCGGGACGACCCGGGTCTATCTGGCGGCCCACTGGGCCACCGACGTTCTGGCGGGCTGGAGCGTCGGGGCCGCCTGGGCGATGAGTCTCTGGGTGGTCGCCTCGCTGATCGAACGGCGACAGCGGGCGCGGCACGCGGCCCTGCAGGATGCGCCGGCGTCACCATCCGAGCTCGCCGACCCGAATTAAGTCGATGCAACCGTGATCTGAAATTTAACCTATGGGTGCGATCAAGGTCGCTCATGGGGTCGGGAGGGACCGGATGCACGGTCGCTGGCGACTGTTTCGACATGATGCCGGTCAGGCGTCGGGGCCGCCGGCCTGGGTCTATGTGGTCCTGTTCACGGCCTGCCTGCTGATCGGAATCTGGAGCGCCCGGACCTTCGGGGCCGTGGTGATCTGGCCGGCCAATGGCGTGATGCTCGCCGCCCTGCTGCAGTTGCACCGTCGCCAGGCCCTCACCGTCCTCGCCGCGTGCCTGGTGATCAACCTCGCCGCCAATGTCGTGCGCGGCGACCCGATGCCCTTCCTGTGGCTCAATGCCCTGCTCAACCTGGGTCAGGTCTGTGTGGCCGGCCTGATCGCCCGCCGCGTCGGCGGGGCCGCCCTGGATCTGCGCCGGCCGCGGCGACTGACCAATTTCGCCCTGCTGGCCGTGACTCCGGCCGTCGTGTTGTCGGCCCTGTTCATCGTCACTGTGGCGGCGTCGCTTCACTACTATCCGCCGGCCCTCTACCTGTTCACCGTGGTGCGCTATTCCGCCATGGAAATTCTCGGCCTGCTGATCGTCGCCCCGACCCTGTTGCTGATCGCCAAATCGCACCGCTTCCGTGACACGGCCCCCGCTTCGCCGCGCGAGACTGTCGGCCTGCTGGTGCTGTTGGTGGCCGTGACCACGCTGGTGTTTCTGCAGCCGCTGGCCCCGGTGATCTTTCTGGTCTTCCCGGTGCTGATGCTGGTCGCCTTCCGGGTTTCGCCGGTCTGGGTGGCCCGTGCGGTGATCCTGATCGCCGTGATCGGCGGGGCCAGTACGGTCGCCGGTCATGGCCCGGCGACGCTGACGCGAATGCTCACGGTGCCGGGCCTGGAGTCCGTGCCCCTGGTCATCCACCGGCTCAACATCTTCTATCTCTTTATGCTGGCGGTGGTGCTGACCGCCCTGCCGGTGAGCACGGTCATGTCGGCCCGCCGTGGCCTGGTGGCCCGGCTGGAGGCGCGGACCCGGGCCGCCCAGGCGGCCCGACGTCGCGCCGAGGAGGCCGATGCCGCCAAGACCCGCTTCCTGGCCCTGATGAGCCACGAGATGCGCACGCCGCTGAACAGCGTCACCGGCTATGCCGAGGTTCTGGCCCGCCGGCCCGCGATGGAGCCGGAGGCCCGCGATCAGCTCGAGCAGATCCAGCGCTCGGGCGAGGACCTGCTGATGCTGGTCGAGGATGTGCTTGCGGTATCCCGCGGCGGCGACACGCTGGACCTTCAGCCCCTGACCCTTCCGGTCCTGCTGGCGGCCGCGCTGGAATCGAGCCGGCCCGCCGCGGCGGACAAGGGCCTCGCCCTGACGCTGGACGTCCGTCCGGCCGCCGCCGGGACGGTCATGGGCGACCGTTGCCGTCTGCGTCAGACCCTGCATCACCTGATCGGCAATGCCGTGAAATTCACCGATCATGGCGCGGTCACCGTCGGCGTCGACCGGATCGGCGCGGATGTCGTCATCACGGTCTCGGACACCGGTTGCGGTCTCGACCCGGCCCGGGCCGACGCCCTGTTCGAGGCTTTTGTCCAGGGCGACGATTCGATCAGTCGCTGCCACGTCGGGGCCGGGATCGGCCTGGCCGTGGTCAGACGCCACGTCGCCATCATGGGCGGCGCGGTCACCGTCGACAGCCGTCCGGGCGCCGGGGCGACCTTTACCCTGCGCCTGCCCATGACCGCCGCTGCCGAAGATCCGGTCGTCCGGGCTGATCCGCCGCCAGGCGACGGCCAGACCGTGACCCACAGCCCCCGGGTCCTGGTGGTGGATGACCATCCGGCCAATCGCGAGCTGGCCCGCCTGATGCTGACCGCCGCCGGCTGTGAGGTGGCCGAGGCCGCCGACGGTGACGAGGCCGTCGACATGGCCCGGGCCGGCGCGTTCGACCTGATCCTGATGGATGTGCGGATGCCGCGCGTCGATGGACTGACGGCGACCCGCCTGATCCGGGGTCTGCCCGGTGCCGTCGCCGACACCCCGATCCTGGCGGTCACCGCCGACGCCATGCCCGCCGACGCCGCGCGTTGTCTGGCGGCGGGGATGAACGCCCACCTGGCCAAGCCGATCTCGCATCAGGCCCTGTATGCGGCGATGGCGACCCTGCTCTCGGGGCCGGCACCGGAAACGGCCGCGGTCGCCTGATCCGGCGTCACTGCTGGCCGGCAATGCTGTATATTTTCCGTCAGCCCACCTATGGGCGCAGCTGAACCCGTTCATTTGCAACGGTGTTTTTCCGGACCGGCGTCAATTTCCCGCCCTGGTTCCCGGTGTCTCTAGAATTGCGGGATGACCTGCGATCCTTCTACCCCCGCCCCACCGCCGCCCCTGGACCCTTGGACCTGCGCCCGCGCCGACTATCTCGCCGGCACCTCGGCCCCCGTTGTGGCCGAACGCTATGGCCTGTCCGAGCGCACCCTGCGTCGCCGTGCGGCGACCGAAGGCTGGCGTCGCGCCGACCAGGCGGTCGTCACCCTCGAAAGCCCGCCCCCCTGGAACCGGGGCCCCCTGACCCGCGAGGAGGCGGTCGGCCAATTCCCCGAACTGGCCGAGGTCGATGAGGCCGTCTCCAATGACAGATTCTACCTGTTGTTCGATCCGGACCCGAAGGATCTGCGTCGATACGCCTTCCGCCATGCTGCCGAATGCGCCGCCCTCGGCCGACCGGCAGAGGCGGTCGTCTGGATGCGGCTGGTCCAGATGCTGGACCGCACCGGCGAGCAACTCGACCGCGAAGCCCGCCCCTTCCGGGAGCAGGACTATCTCCGCGCCGCCTATCTCCGCCGCCTCGGCGAGGACGTCGCGCCGACGCCCGGGGCCGAAGCGTCACCCGACCGGGCCTGAGCGGATGGCAGGGTTGGCACCCCGATTTGCGGAAACCCTGCCACGACGCCGGCCGGTTTCGTCCCGGGCTTATCCCCGGAAGTCTCGCGTTTGAACACCACATCTAGCGGTCGCGAAAAAAGTGATCGCAATATAGCCGCATTTTCACTTGGCGCCGTCGCCGTCCGCCCGCATGCTAGGGGTCGATTTCCGGATTCCCAGTCAGAGCCTCTTCCGATGAACGCCCACGCCATCATCAAGCCCACCACGCCCGGTCTGCTGACCCGTTCGGCCGCCTACAAGCCGTTCCGCTATCCGTGGGCCTTCGACATGTGGAAGAAGCAGCAGCAGGTCCACTGGATGCCCGAGGAGATTCCGCTGGGCGAGGACTGCAAGGACTGGGCGGTCAATCTGAACGACCGGGAACGCAATCTGCTGACGCAGATTTTCCGCTTCTTCACCCAGGCCGACATCGAGGTCGCCGACAACTACATGGAAAAATACGGCCGCGTCTTCAAACCCACCGAGGTGAAGATGATGCTGTCGGCCTTCGCCAATATGGAGACCATCCATATCGCGGCCTATGCCCTGCTGCTCGAGACCATCGGCATGCCCGAGAGCGAGTTCGGGGCCTTCATGGAATACGAGGCCATGCGCGACAAGCATGACTTCATGCAGGAGTTCGGCGTCGAGACCGAGGCCGACATCGCCCGCACCCTGGCCATGTTCGGGGGGTTCACCGAGGGGCTGCAGCTGTTCGCCTCGTTCGCGATGCTGATGAATTTCCCGCGTCAGAACAAGATGAAGGGCATGGGCCAGATCGTGTCCTGGTCCGTGCGCGACGAGAGCCTGCACTGCGAAGGCATCATCAAGCTGTACCACGCCTTCAACAAGGAGACCGGGGCCGTCACCAGGGCCGTGGCCGACGACATCGTCGGTTGCTGCGAAACCGTGGTGGCGCTGGAGGACAAATTCATCGACCTGGCCTTCGAGGCCGGCGAGGTCCAGGGCATGACCCCCGAGGACATCAAACAGTACATCCGCTTCATCGCCGACTGGCGCCTGCGGCAGCTGCACCTGCCCGAGGTCTATGGCGTGAAGGAAAATCCGCTGCCGTGGCTGCAGTCGCTGCTCAGCGGTGTCGAACACGCCAATTTCTTCGAGGCCCGCGCCACCGAATATTCCAAGGGTGCGACGACCGGAGCCTGGCACGGGGCCGACGGTGTCTGGGGCAGTTTCGATGCGATGATGCAGCGCCGGACGGAAACGGTCGAGAGCTAGGGCCGCGCTCGCTCAGATCGCCGCGAACCACTCATAGCCGCGGTCTTCCCAATAGCCGCCCTTGCCGCCGCCGATGCCGTCGAGGCTGGCGACGGCTTCTATACGCTTGATATATTTGGCATGTTTATAGCCAAGCTGGCGCTCGACCCGCAGCCTTAGCGGAGCGCCGTGCGGTACCGGCAGGGTCGCGCCGTTCATCGCCCAGGCCAGCAGGGTCTGCGGATGGCGGGCGTCGATGAGGTCGATGCTCTCGTAATAGCGGTCGCCGCCCTCGGTCTGGTCCAGGGCGTCGAAGCAGTGGAAGACGATGTAGCGGGCCTCGGGCCGCAACCCCGCCTCGTCCAGCAGGGTCTCCAGCCGCACCCCGGTCCATTCGGCGATCGCGGTCCAGCCCTCGACGCAGTCGTGTTTGGTGATCTGGGTCCGGGTCGGGCGGGTGCGCAGTTCGTCCAGAGACAGGCGCAGCGGCCGTTCGACCAGGCCGCCGACCTCCAGCCGGTAGTCGGCGAAGGCCCCGTCGCGCAGGGTCACATAGTCGGACGCCGCCGGACTGATCGAGCCGTTGGGCCGGAAGTCGGGCGAGATGTCGGCCCGGTCATAGGTCGGGGCCAGGGCGTCGGCCGGGATCAGCAGGCGCTGGGCCCGTCGCGTCAGGCCCTCGGCCATGCGCCCGGCCTGGGTCGCCAGCCGGCTGCCCGCCTCGCCGCAGGCGGTCAGGCCCGCGGCCGCGGTCGCCAGCAGCCCCAGCAGCCAGTGGCGGCGGTTCATGACGGGTCTCCGTCGGGGTCGGTCGGCGGGGCTTCGGTCGGCGACGGCTCCAGCACGAACCAGCCGGTGATCATCGCCCGCATGTTGTTGACCGGGCCGGTCCAGATCACCAGACCGACGTGGATGACGATGAAGCCGACGATCAGCCCGGCCGAGAGGAAATGCAGGGTCCGGGCCGACTGCCGCCCGCCCATCAGGTCCAGCAGCACGCCGCCGATCGCATTGAAGCCCGGCGACATCGACAGGCCGGTGACCAGCATCATCGGCAGAACGATCAGCACCATGGCCAGATAGGTCAGCTTCTGGATGACATTATAGGCCCGGGCCTCCTCGTCCCTGGGGAAGTGGAAGCGGGCGTGTTCCTTCACCGAGGCCCAGAAGCCGCCCAGATCCCGGCGGCTCGGCCACAGACGCCGCCGGAAGCGGCCGCTGACCAGCCCGTAGACCAGATAGGCCAGGCCGTTCAGCACGAAGATCCAGGCGAACAGGAAATGCCAGTGCCGGGCCTCGGCCAGGTTGCGGCCCTGGGGCAGCATCAGCCAGTTCGGCACGACCGGGGTGCTGAGCCAGGGATCGGCGAAGGTCGAGCGCAGGCCCCAGTACAGATGCGGGTGGGCCGCCAGGATGTTCAGCCCGCTCATGATCAGCACCACGACCGCGACCACATTGATCCAGTGGCTGATCCGCACCGCTGCGGGATGCCGCCAGACCGCGACCCGGCCGCCGGCCAGGGGTCGATCCGGCCGGGCCGGGCTCATGCGCGTTTCGCCGGATCGTGGCTGATCGAGATACCGATCATGGTGAAACCCCCACTACGTCGTCCACGCTCCCACGGTCGACTCGCATCTGCAAGCCGCGCGCGGGCCTCAGTCGGGGGCCGGGGCCCGGCAGTCACGACGGCCGCTGGCCTCGCAGGCCCGGATCATCGCCTCCCACGTCGCGCGGGCCCGCTCGTATTCGGCGCGGGCGGCGGCGGCGGTGCGCTGGTCTGCCTCGTAGTTGGCCTGCAGCGTCGCCGCGGCGGCCGCCTCGGCGCGGTAGCGGGCCTCGGCCTCGGCCTGGGCGGCGGTGTCGGCGGCCTCCTGGCGGGCGACAGCCTCGTTGTGGGCGGCGATCATCGCGTTCAGCTTGGCGGTGGCGGCCAGTTCGTCCGGGTCCTGGGCGGTGTCGGGCGCGCGGTGATAGGTCTCGCCGAGCGCCTGAAGGCGGGCCAGCTCGGCCGCGGACTCCGGCTGCGGCGGCGTCTGGGCCAGGGTCGGTGCGGCCGCGGCGACCAGGATCAGGCCGGTGGCCATGACGGCGGCGGTTCGCAGGGTCGGACGGATCATCAGTCTGTTCTCCTCGGGGCGTGACTCCGATGGTGATACGCAAGCGCGGCCGTTTCGCGGCGCCTCGGACCCCCGGGGTTTGATCCGCGGGCCCGGGCCATTACTCCGGCAGCTGCAGTTCAAAGGTGGTGCCGCCCGGCCCGGTGTCGACCAGACGCAGGTCGCCGCCGTGGTTGGCGGCCAGTTCGCGGGAAATGGTCAGGCCCAGCCCGGTGCCGTCCGATCCCCCGCCGCTGACGAAGGGGTCGAACAGCCGGCCCGCCATGCGGGCATTGATGCCGGGCCCGTCATCGGTGACCCGGACCCGGCAGGTGGTGCCGTCGGTGGTCGCCGACACCCGGATCACGCCCCGGTGCCGGCCCGAGGCCTCGATCGCCTGCCGGGCGTTGCGCATCAGGTTGACGAGGATGCGGTGCAGCTGGTCGGCATCGGCATTGATGCTGTAGCGGGCCGGGATCGACCGGACCAGCCGCACCCCGTCCGCCTCGAGGCCCGCATCCTCGGCCGCGGCCTTGACGGCGGCGGCGAGGGCGATGGGGGTGCGTCGGGGCAGGGGCTCCTCGCTGCGACCGTATTCCAGCACATTGCGGGCCAGGGCGGCGGCCCGTCCGAGCGCCCGTTCCAGCCGCGGCAGGACCCGCGCCACCTGGGGGTCGGGCGAGGCGGCCAGCCGTTCGGACGCGATCTGGGCCGAGGTCAGCATATTGCGCAGGTCGTGGTTGATCTTGGCCACCGCCTGGCCGAGGGCGACCAGCCGGGCGCGCGAGCGCAGCGACAGCCGGACCTCCTCCTGCATGCGCGCCAGTTCCCGCTCGACCCGGCCGATCTCGTCGTGCCGGGTGCTGGGCGGCTCGCCCTCGATCTCGGGATTGGTGGCGAAATGCTCGATCGAACGGGTCACCCGGCGCAGCGGCTGCAGCACCAGGAAGGCCAGGGCCGCATACAGCAGACCACCCGCCACGGCCGAGATCAGCAGGGAGACCAGCAGGCTGTTGAGCAGGAAGGCGCGCAGTTCCAGCTTGAGCGGCTGGGCCGGGGCCAGCACCTCGATGAAGTCGCCGGAACGATAGCGCGGGCGGGCCTGCACCCGGATCGAGCGGTCGGGGTGGCCGACCAGGGTCCGCCACGGATCCAGCAGCCGGGCCCCGACATTGCGCTGCCGCAGGTCGATCACATCGGGGGTGCGCGGCAGGTTGGGGGCCTGCAGCAGCAGGCGGCGCACGCCCTGGTCGCCGACAACCACGGCCTGGACCCCGCCGATCGTCAGCAGCTGTTCGGCCGTGGCGTCCTCGACCGCGGAATAGGGCAGGGCCTCGACCCCGACCGAGGCCAACTCCGCCGACTGCAGCCGGTCCAGCAGCCAGCGCTCGTGGAAGGAGGCGGCGCTGGGCGCGATGATCAGGGCCCCGACCGCCAGGGTGAAGCCGACGGTCAGCAGCAGCAGGCGCCACGACAGACCGTCCGGGGTCGGGATAGGCAGTCGTCCGCCCAGGCGTTGCGTCCAGCCCTCGGGCAGGCGCAGCCGCAGCGGCGCGCGGCCGGCGGGCGAACCGCCGGTGACGGTTCTCGCCGCCGGAGGCGTACCGGTCGTGGCCGGGCCGGGGGCGGTCATGCGAGGGTTTCCCGGCGGCGGTCGCGCCAGACCTGTCCCAGCTTGAGGCCCAGCGGCAGCAGCAACGACAAGAATACCACCCCCATCAGCGGCCAGAAGAAGCGCGCCACCAGCAGCGGCAGATCGACATGCTCGCCGGCGCGGATCATCTCGCCCAGGCCCGAACCGATGGAGGTGTAGATGAAGGTCGAGGGCAGCAGGCCGACGAAGGTGGCGAGGATATAGGGCCGCAGCGGCGCGGCGATCATGCCGGCGGTGGCGTTGATCAGCACGAAGGGCACGCTGGGAATGACCCGGAGGGTGAACAGGGTGACGAAGGCATTGCGGTCGACCCCTTGAGCCAGACGGTCCATGAACCCCGCGTCGGCGGCGAATTTCGCTCTCAGCCACGTCCCGATGGCGGTTCTGTATACCAGATAGATGATGACGGCACCGATCGTCGCCCCCGTCGCCTGGGCCAGGGCCCCGGCCCAGGGACCGAACATCATCCCGGCCAGCAGGGTCAGGAACACCGGTCCGGGGATGGTCGAGGCCGTGGCTACGGCATAGACGGCGATGAACACGAGGAGGGCGATCCAGAAATGCTCCGTGGCATAGGCCTGCAGACCCAGGCCGTGTTCGCGGATCATCTCCATCGACAGATAGTGGTGCCAGCCCAGGCTGAAGAAGGCGATCGCCAGGCCGGCGATGGCCATCAGCGGCAGAAGGCGGATCGCCCACTCTCTAGCTGATCGTTTGGCCATGCTTCAGAATGCCTTCCTGCGACGGGTCCGCGTTGACTCCCACCGACATGCGCCTTATACGCCCGCCCTCCTGCGGTGACGTTCCTTTTCGTCAGCCGTGCAAACCTTTAGACCCCGGAGCCGACCGTGAAGCGGACCTATCAGCCGTCGCGACTCGTGCGCAAGCGCCGTCACGGCTTCCGTTCGCGGATGGCCACCAAGAACGGACAGAAGATTGTTGCGCGGCGTCGCGCCAAGGGCCGCAAGCGCCTGACGGCCTAAGTCGTCGGGCCCTTGTGCCTCGCGTCCCGGTGGACGCATGACCGATGATCTCAAGATCGAGCGCCTGACCTCGCGGCCCCAGTTCCTGGCGGCCGCGAGAGGCGTTTCGGAAGCCCGTGGCGCGGTGGTTGTCCAGCGACTCGACCGGCATGACGGTGACCCCGTGGTGCGTGTCGGTTTTACCGCCACGCGCAAGGTGGGGGGCGCTGTCGTGCGCAACCGCGCCAAACGTCGCCTGCGTGAAGCCGCGCGGGCGCTGGTTCCCCTTATCGGGCGTCCCGGAAGCGACTATGTCTTCATCGCCCGAATGGGCACGGCAGGCCGTTCATGGGACCGTTTGCTTGACGATGTGAAATCGGCGCTTACAAGGCTCGCGACCCCGCGGCCGGCGCCTGGCGCCATTCCACCCGCCCGCGACCCTTCCGGCCAGGACCGCTGAACTCCATGCAGAACGACAACAGCAGGAACACGATCATCTTCGTCGTGATCGCGATGATCTTCCTGCTCGGCTACAGTGAATTCGTGATGAAGCCGCAGGCGGAGCGCCGTCAGGCGGCCCAGCTGGCGACCACCGAACAGACGGTCGAGGGCGCGGCCACCGCGCCCAGTCCGACCACCACCGTGTTTGTGACCGATCGCAGCGCCGCCCTCGGGGCCGGGGCGCGGGTGCCGATCCAGACGCCGACGCTCAAGGGATCTCTGTCGCTTGAGGGCGGTCGCATCGATGACCTGTTCCTGATCGACTATCGCGAGACCCTCGCGGCCGGCTCGCCGCCGGTCGAGCTGTTCCGCCCCCAGGGCATGGAGCACAGCTATTCAGCCCTGTTCGCCTGGAACGGCCCCAATGTCCCGGGGGGCGTGCCCGGACCGCGCACGCCGTGGCGGCTCACCGCCGGCTCGGTGCTGACGCCGACGACCCCGGTCACCCTGACCTGGGACAACGGCCAGGGTCTGCGCTTCACCCGCGTCATCGCTATCGATCCGCAGTATCTGTTCACCGTCACCGACACGGTCGCCAATTTCGGCACCCAGGCCATCACCATCGCGCCGTTCGGCCGGGTCGAGCGCCAGGGCGTTCCGGGTCACGTGGGCGGCCAGATGATCCTGCACGAAGGGGCCATCGGCACCTTCGGCGAGGCGGGCAAATTCTCGACCCAGCAGTTGAAGTACAAGGACTGGGCCAAGAAGGAGCGGGTCCAGCACACCTCGACCGGTGGCTGGCTCGGCATCACCGACAAATACTGGCTGGCGGCGATGATCCCCGACCAGTCCGAACAGATCGAGGCCGAATTCCGCGTACGTGACGCCGGCGGTACCGATATCCACGAGGTCAATATGATGGGCGCGGCGCGCACCATCGCGCCCGGCCGCCAGATCACCGAAACCCAGCGGCTGTTCGCCGGGGTCAAGCGCAACGAGATCCTGACGGGCTATCAGGACGAGCTGAACCTGCCGCGTTTCGTCTATGCGATCGACTGGGGGATGTTCTGGTTCCTGACCCGGCCGATCTTCATGGTCGTGGAATTCTTCTTCGGGGTGCTGGGCAATTTCGGCCTCGCCATCCTGGCCCTGACCTTTGTCGTCAAGCTGATCATGTTCCCGTTGGCCAACAAGTCCTACGAGAGCCTGTCGAAGATGCGCAAACTCCAGCCGCTGATGGAGGAGATCAAGAAAAAGCATCCGGACGACCCCACCAAGCAGCAACAGGAGACGATGGCGCTCTATCAGCGCGAGAAGATCAATCCGCTGGCGGGCTGTCTGCCCATCCTGGTGCAGATCCCGGTCTTCTACGCCCTGTACAAGGTGCTGTTCGTCACCATCGAGATGCGGCACGCGCCCTTCTTCGGCTGGCTGCGCGACCTGTCGGCCCCGGATCCCTCGACCCTGTGGACCCTGTACGGCCTGATCCCCTGGGATCCGACCTCGCTTCCGCTGATCGGTACCATCCTGGGCACCAATTTCGCGCTCGGCATCCTGCCGATCTTCTACGGCCTGACCATGTGGCTGCAGATGGCGATGAACCCGCCGGCCCCCGACCCGGTGCAGCGCAAGATCTTCGCCTTCATGCCGCTGGTGTTCACCTTCATCATGGCCACCTTCCCGGCCGGCCTGCTGGTCTACTGGGCCTGGAACAACGTGCTCTCGATCATCCAGCAGTGGTTCATCATGAACCGCTTCAAGGCCGAGAACCCGATCGACACCTTCATCGCCCGCTTCAAGAAGACGGCGTGACCGACTTCACCCCCGAGGAGCTGGAGGACGCGCGGGTCCTGTTCGCGCGTCCGGCGACCTTCGTCATGGGCGCGGCCAAGATCGAACAGCTGCCCGAGCCGGACCTGCCCGAGGTCGCCTTCGCCGGCCGGTCCAATGTCGGCAAGTCCAGCCTGATCAACGGCCTTGTCGGCATGCACAAGCTGGCCCGGGCCTCGAACGAACCGGGGCGCACCCGCGAGGTCAATTTCTTCGACCTCGACGGCAAGACCCGGCTGGTCGACCTGCCCGGCTACGGCTGGGCCAAGGCGTCGAAGTCGACGGTGCGGAAATTCCAGGACCTGGGTCGCGACTATCTGCGCGGTCGGGTCACCCTGAAGCGGGTCTATCTGCTGATCGACAGCCGCCACGGCTTGAAGAAGGTGGACGACGAGGCCCTCGAGGCGCTCGACCTGGCGGCGGTCAGCTACCAGATCATCCTGACCAAGGCCGACAAGCTGAAGAAGGGCGAGGCCGAGGCGGTTCAGGCGGCGACGTTGAAGGCGATATCCAAGCGTCCGGCGGCATTTCCGGCGGTGCTGGTCACCTCGGCGGAAAAGGGTGACGGCCTGCCCGAACTGCGCGCCGAGATCATGCGCACGACCAACATTACGCCCTGAACCATTGGTCCGGGCGACTGATGCGTCCATATGGGTGGGATGATCCCACTTTCCATTCTTGATCTCGCTCCGGTGCCCCAGGGCGCGGATGTCTCACGCGCGCTGGCCAATACCCTCGATCTGGCCCGCCACGCCGAAACGCTCGGCTATCAACGCTACTGGCTCGCCGAGCACCACAACATGCCGGGCATCGCCAGCGCGGCGACCTCTGTCCTGATCGGGGCCGTGGCGGCGGCGACCCGCACCCTGCGGGTCGGGGCCGGTGGTGTGATGCTGCCCAATCACGCCCCCCTGGTGATCGCTGAGCAGTTCGGCACTCTCGCCGCCCTGCATCCCGGGCGCATCGATCTGGGCCTGGGGCGCGCGCCGGGCTCCGACCAGGCCACGGCCCAGGCCCTGCGCCGGACCCTGTCCGGCGACGTCGACGCCTTTCCGCAGGACGTGGCGGAGCTGATGCACTGGTTCGCCCCGGCCGAGCCCGGCCAGCGGGTCATCGCCAATCCCGGCGAGGGGCAGGACGTGCCGATCTGGATCCTGGGGTCCTCGACCTACGGGGCGCGGCTGGCGGCCCATCTGGGCCTGCCCTACGCCTTCGCCAGCCATTTCGCACCGGGCGACCTGATGCGCGCCCTGCAGGTCTATCGTGACGACTTCAAGCCGTCGGCGCGACTGGCCGAGCCCTATGTAATGCTGGGTTACAATGTCATCGCCGCCGAGACGGACGCCGCGGCGACGCATCTGTTCACCTCCCTGCTGCAGGCCTTCATCAATGCCCGCAGTGGGCGGCCCGGCAAGCTGCCGTCACCGGTCGAGGGCTATGGCAGCCGGCTGTCGCCATCCGAGCAGGCGATGGTCGACCAGACCCTGGTCCACACGGCCGTCGGCGCACCGGCCACGGTGCGGGCGAAGCTGGCGGCGTTCGTCGATGCGACCGGCGCGAACGAATTGATGATCACGAGCCAGATCTGGGACCACGACGCGCGGCGGCGGTCGCTGGCCCTTCTCGCCGAGGCCTGGGGGATGCCCGCTTCGGCTTGACGGCCGTCGGCTCCGGGATCGCCGTCTTCCAGGCCGCGCCCAGATCAATGGCCGCCAGAAGGTCCTGGGCGGGGTCGCCAGGCAGCAGGCCGTACAGGCGACCGCGCAGGTAGCGGCACCGCACCAGCAGGCGTGAGGCCTCGACCAGGGCAGGGGCGGTCTCAAAGCCGCCGATGTCCTCCAGACGCGCGTGCCGCCAGCCCTTTTCCGGCGGACGTTCGATGATCGCCGCCCAGCGTTCCTCGGGCGACAGGGTGTCGCCGATGAAGGTCCAGCGTTTGCCGCGCGGACCGCGCCGGTAGTCTCCGGCCTGTACGGGCAGGCCGTGCCGGCGATAGACGGCGAGAGCCGCCTGTTCGATCCCGGACAGGCGCTCGTCGAGGCGTGCGTCGATCGGTGGGCGCTGCGGCCGTCGCGGCCCGGCGTCCGCGGCATGGCCGGCCGGACCGGAGTCGCTCTCCGCGACCGGGGGCGACATCAACCCGCGCCAGCCCGAGCGGCGGAGCTGCGACCACTTCCGGCGAAGACGGCTTCCGAGATTCTGCAGCATTCTAGTTCACCGACACGGCGCTGGTGACCGAGACGTCATAGATGACGCGGGTGATGCTCTGGATGAAGTCGAAGAATTTCCGGGCCTCGGCGGCCCCGGAGCGGGGTGCATACAGCATGTCGTCAGGCTGGACGGGGAAGTTCCCGGCCGTGAACACCCCCGCCGGATCCGCCAGGTTCAGTCGGTACACGACCGGCACGCCACGCACGGTGGCGGGCTGCACCAGCCCCAGGGCCGCGGCCACCTCGGGCCGTTCGAAGCGGAAGACCAGGACCGAGCGGGCATCGGCGCTATTGGTGTCCAGTCCCCCGGCCCGGCTCAGGGCGGCCCCGAGCGTCAGGGGGCCGGCTCCCATGTCGATCTGGCTGACGGTGCCCAGCGCCCCGAACGCGGCGTAGCGACGGGGCCGAAAGCGCAGGTTGACCTGGTCGCCACGCGCCAGGCGGATATTCTCGCCGAAGGTCGAGGTCACGGTGGACAGGGGGGCGGAGAAGGTCCGGCCATCGCGCTGGACGGCGACCTCGATGTCCTCGACCGGGCGGGCGGTGCCACCGGCGGCGGCGATCACATCGAGAATTCGATCGGCCCCGACCGCGAGCGGGGCGCGGCCCGGATTGCGGACCTCGCCGAGGACGGTGACGGCATTGGAGGGGCTGGCGGCGATCGAGACGACCACCTGGGGCGCGCCGACCTTGCCGATCAGGGCCCGGCGCACCGCTTCGGCGGCCTGGGGCCCGGTCAGGCCGGCGACCGGCACCGCCCCGGCAAAGGGCACGCCCGCCGCCCCGTTACGGTCGACCACGACCGGCGGCAGCGACGCGCCGCCGGTCGCCGATGCGCCGCCGGCCGAGCGGCCGCCGAACAGCGCGCCGCCCGGCTCGAAGACGGCGATCGACAGGGTATCCCCGATCGCGATCACATCGGACGGGGCCGTGCCGCCGGCCGCGGCGAGGGAGGCGTTGTCGACGGGGGTGGCGGCCCTGATCCGCTCGACGGTGGCATAATCCAGGTCGACCACGGCATAGCCGCCGGCCGGCTCGGCCCCGGTCGCGCCGGCGTCGAGCGCCCGCGCCGTCGGGCCGTCCGCCGGCAGGGTCGAACAGCCCGCCAGGGCGACAAGGATCAGCAGCGTGAACAGGGGTCGCGTCATGGGGCCTCGAGACCGCGGCGGTCCCCGTCTGATTACCGGGGTTTCCGGCGGGGAGCCAGTCCGCTCAGGCAGGGAGACCGATGAAAGCATCGACCCGCTCGAAATGCGCGGTCCAGGTGGGCGGCGCATAGGCCGGAGCCACCGTCGGCGAGACGGCCGCGGCCTCCAGGGCCGACAGCCAGCCGAGGCCATCCAGCGGATCGATCAGCCGGGCTCCGGCGACCAGTTCCCGGTGGACCGGGATGTCCGAGGCGATCAGTGGCACGCCCATGGCCATGGCCTCGACCGCGGGCAGGTCGAATCCCTCGACCGACGAGGGGGCGACCACGGCGCGGGCACCCCGCATCAGCCGGGCGAGGGAGGCGTCGGACAGGCCGGCCGACTGATGCACCAGTCCCTGAAGGTTGGGCGACCGCTGCAGGTGATCCAGCACGGCTTCATTCTCCCATCCGTAGCGGCCGACCAGGACGAGCCCGGGCGTGGCGGGGCCCATCCGCTCCTGCAGCCGCCGCCACAGGGTGAGCAGAAAGGCCAGGTTCTTGCGCGCCTCGATGGTGCCGACATGGACGAAATAGGCTGCGGGCGAGGGGGTCGTGCCCCGGGTCAGAAAGACCGGTTCCAGACCGAGCGGAACGGCCGCCACCGGCGGTGCGATCAGGGCCTCCCGGTCGGCGAAGGCCCGGAGCCGATCGGCGGTGTGGTCGGAGTTGACGACGATGCGGTCGGCATGGAGCAGGGCATTGCAGAGCCGCCGGTGATGGCGGGCTCCGTCGCCGGGGCGGCAGAATTCGGGATGGGTGATGGGGATCAGGTCGTGGATCATGATCGTCGACGACACGCCTCGGCGGGCCAGGTCGGCGAGGATGGCGGGCGTGTTCAGGGCCGTGTGGCCGACGCTGATATAGGCCTGCCCCGGGGACGGCGGCGGCAGCGGGCGCGAGGCCAGGGCCTGGCGGACGGCCCGGACGCGGCGCAGCGACAGTCGGGGTGGGTCCGGTTCCACGTCGAGGATCGACGGCCCGCCCGCCTGGCCGGTCAGGGCCCGGACCAGGGCCTGCTCGCCGGCGGTCTCGGCACCATCGCCGGACCACCGTTGCCGCAGGCTGCGGATCTCAGCCCGGAAGTGGCCCGGGTCGACGGCCCGCAGGCGGTTGCGAACGGCCACGACCGGGACCACCCGGGTGTGCGGACGGGTGCCGAGCCATTCGGCGTAGGCCAGGCAGACCCGGTCGACCCCGGTCGGGGCATCACGGCCGCTCCGGTCGAGCAGGCGGCCGGCGTCAAACAGGACGACGGCCGTCATCGCACCCCAAGCCGACCGTACAGGTCGACCAGGCGGGCCTGACAGATCTCCGGACTGAATTTGGCGGCCTGCAGCGGGCCGCGGGCCGAGAGGTCGGCGGCCAGGTCATCGTCGGATCCCAGGCGACGGATCTCCCGCGCCAGGGCGGCCACGTCATAGGGGTCGACGAGGACGGCGGCGTCTCCGGCGACTTCCGGCAGGGACGCGGCCGTCGAGGTGATCACCGGCGTGCCCAGCAACATGGATTCCAGCACCGGCAGGCCGAAACCTTCATAGAGGGATGGAAACACCGTCGCCCGCGCCCCGCGGATCAGACTGACGAGCATGGAGAACGGCAGGTACTCATAGAGTTTGATCCGCTTCTTCCGGACCTTCTTGGCCTGCCGCGCCTGGTGCATCAGCGCCGTTTCCTCCTCGTCGAGCCAGGCCCGGCCGCCGACCACCACCAGCGGCAGGTCGGATCCCGAGGCCAGGTAGGCCTCGACAATCCGGGCCAGGTTCTTCTTGGGCTCGATCGCCCCGAAAAACAGGAAATAGCCCTTCCAGCCCAGCTGGAAGACCCCCTCCAGTTCGGCGGCGACGGCCTCATCGCCTGCGGCGCGCAGGTGCGGCGGGATGGACACGGACTGCCAGGTGGTCGTGATCCGGTCCTCGGCCACGCCCAGCAGCTGGATGACGTCGCGGCGGGTGGCCTCGGACACCACGGCGATATGATCGGCCCGGGCCGCGATCCGGCGACAGACGGCGAGGAACTGGCGCTTGTTGTCCAGTGTGGTGTGCGGCAGCCGCAGCGGGATCATGTCGTGAATCGTGTAGACATTGGCCATCCCGCGGGCATGCACCGGCAGGACGGTGGTCCAGTGCGCGACATCCGGGTGCGCGACCTCCGGGTGGCCGGCGAAATTGACCGGCGTGAAGGTCCGGTGACTCCGGAAGGCCCGGTTGGCGGTATGAAACAGGCGCGGCGCGCTCCAGCAGGCCGCCGCGACCGGGCGTCCGCCGCCGCGGGCCGGCCAGATGATGTTGTCGGTCATCGGCACGGCGCGGGCGGTGCGGCCGAACCGGGCGGTCGCGGACTCGACCATCTGCTGAACGCGGTTGCCGTCCGGCGTGTAGGCGTCGGTGAGGGCGACCTCGTTCAGGATCGGCTGTTTGCTGATATTGGCGAGCGGGCCGTAGAGCACCTGGGTTTCCATGCCGATGGCATTCAGATTCGACAGCAGGTTCCGCCCGTAGGTGGCGATGCCGGATCCCTTGGGCAGGGCGAGGTTGAAGCCGTCAATACAGACCGTGGGCATGGAGGAGGGTTTCCGTCGCGGGCGTCGTTCCCTCAGGAGACGTAGCCGGCCTGCATGAGTTCAGCGATGTGGACGATGGCGACAGGCCGGCCTTCCACAGTCACGAACAGGTTGGAGATCTTGTTCTGGACGATCAGGTCGACCACGTCGCTCATTCGCGCCCCGGGGCCCACCACCTTGGGGTTGGGGCTCATGATGTCGGCAGCGACCACGGCGGCAATGTCCCGGGTGAAGGCCCGACGCACGTCGCCGTCGGTGATGATCCCGGCTAGGATGCCGTCGGCACCGACCACCGCAACCGCCCCCTTGCGCCCCTCCGTAATGGACGAGACCACCTCGCTGAACGGGGCGTCGAGCGGCACCGTCGCCGGCGGGGCCGGGCGGTCGACCATCCAGTCCCCGACGCTCTGGAGGCTCATGCCCAGCTTGCCGCCCGGATGATGCAGGCCGAAGGCCTCGGCGCTGAAGCCGCGCCGGTCCATCAGCACCATGGCCAGGGCGTCACCCAGGGCCAGGGCCATCAGGGTCGAGGTCGTCGGGGCCAGGTTGTTGGGGCAGGCCTCGGCCACCTGGGGCATCGTCAGGCAGACCGCCGAATTGCGCCCCAGGAAGCTGGTCGGCCGCTGGGTCATGCCGATGACCGGGATACCCTCGCGCTGGCAGAAGATCAGCGGATCGCGAAGCTCGCGGCTCTCGCCCGAGTTGGAGAGGGCCAGCAGGGTCGTGTCCTTGCGCAGCATGCCCAGGTCGCCGTGGCTCATCTCGGCGGGATGCACAAAGAAGGCATTGGTGCCGGTTGAGGCCAGGGTCGCCGCGATCTTGCCGCCGATATGCCCCGACTTGCCCATCCCGGTGACCACCAGATAGCCGGGTCGGTCCAGGATGATGTCGCAGGCCCGGCCCAGGCTGTCGTCGATGGCCCCGTCAAGCGCCTCGAGCGCCGCGATGTTGAGCCGGATCACCGCGCGGGCCCGGTCGAGCATAGCGGCGGTCTCTGCGGGAGAGGAGGGCGTGATGGCGACGGTCATGGCCCGGAATTGCCGCATCCGGCCGCCTTTCACAATGCCGCGCGCGCCGTCAGCCGATGTCCGGCCGCACGGAAATTCACAAAAGCATCAACCTTTCGCGGTGTGCGGCGTTACCTTCGGCCTATGGCGATGTCCGGACATGACCCGCAGGCGGCTGCCTCGCCTGATCGAACCCCGTCGGCGAGGCCCCTGCCGCCGCCGCCTGCGCGCCTGCCGCGTCCGGCCCTGTTTCTCGACCTCGACGGCGTCCTCGCGCCTTTGGCACCGACACCCGAGGCCGTGGTTCCCGACCCACGCCGCACGGCCGTGCTTCAGGCCGTGCTCGACCGCCTCGACGGACGGGTTGCCATCATCAGTGGACGAACCCTGGCCGAGGTGGACCGGATCAGCGAGGACGCGGTGCGTTCGGCATCCGGCGTGCATGGCCTGGAGCGACGCCGCGATGACGGCACGCTGGTGGTCGGCGATCCCGCGCCGGCCGTCCGGACAGTGGTGGCCGCGTTTCACGACTTCGCCGCAGACCGTCCCGGCATGATCGTCGAGGACAAGGGCGTGTCGGCCGGGCTCCATTTTCGCGGCGCGCAGGATCACGCCGTCGCGGCCCGGGACCTGGCCGGACGCCTCGCCGAGGACACCGGCCTGTCGCTGCAGGCCGGCAATCTTGTGGTCGAGTTGAAGACCCCGGGCACCGACAAGGGCACGGCGCTGTCCGCCTTCATGGCTGAGGCCCCGTTCCAGGGGGCGACGCCGGTGATGGTGGGCGATGACCTGACCGACGAGCACGGATTCCGGGCCGCGGCGACCCTCGGTGGCTTCGGCGTCCTGGTCGGCCCGCCCCGGTCGACGGCGGCCCGTTTCGGTCTGACGGACGTGGCGGCGGTGCTCGACTGGCTGGAGTCCCTGAGCGAGGTCCCCGAATGAAACAGACCCTCGATCTGGCCCCGGTCGGGAATTGCTCGGTCAGCGCCCTGATCAACCGGTGCGGTCGCTATGTCTGGGCCTGCGCCCCCCGGGTTGACGGTGACCCGGTGTTTTCGGCCCTGATGGACGGAGACGACCCGGAGCATGGCTTCTGGGAGGTGTGTCTGGCCGACCTGAAGGAGGTCGAGCAGGCCTATATCAAGAACACGCCGGTTCTCCGGACCGTGCTGACGGCCGAGGACGGGGCGGCGGTCGAGATCATCGATTTCGCGCCGCGGCATCACAAGCATCACCGGACCTACCGCCCCGTCGCCTTCGGGCGGATCATCCGGCCGCTCTCGGGCGTCCCGCGAATCTGCGTGCGACTGCGCCCCTCCGCCGATTGGGGCGCGCGTCGGGCCGCGGCCACCTCCGGCTCCAATCATATCCGCTATCACTGTACCGACGTGACCCTGCGGCTGACGACGGACTGCCCGGTGTCCCACATACTGGAGGAGCGGACCTTCCGCCTGGAAACCCCGCTGGCCTTCTTCCTCGGCCCTGACGAAGGCTACGACCAGGAGGTCGGCCCCGGTGTGGCGGCGACGCTGGACCGCACCGTGGTCTACTGGAAGGACTGGGTCCGCACCCTCTACATCCCGCTCGATTATCAGGACGCAGTGATCCGCGCGGCCATTACCCTCAAGCTGTGTGCCTATGAGGAAACCGGTGCCATCGTCGCGGCCATGACCACCTCGGTTCCGGAATTTCCCGAGAGCGGGCGCAACTGGGACTACCGCTACTGCTGGATCCGTGACGCCTATTACACGGTGCGCGCCCTGAACCGGCTCGGGGCGGTCGACATCCTCGAGAACTACCTCGTCTATCTGCGCAACCTCGTCGACAATTCCGCCGGCGGCCATGTCCAGCCGGTCTACGGCGTCGGTCTGGAAGCCGGGCTGGGCGAGCGGATCATCGACAGCGTGGACGGCTACCGCGGCATGAAACCGGTCCGGATCGGCAACCAGGCGCACGAGCACCTGCAGCACGATGTCTATGGCCAGATCGTGCTGCCGCTGGTCCAGTCCTTCTATGACCAGCGCCTGATCCGGCCAGGGTCGGTGGCGGACTTCTATGCCCTCGAGAAGGTCGGTGACCGGGCGTTCGCCCTGCATGACCAGCCGGATGCGGGTCTGTGGGAGTTCCGCACCATCGCGCGGGTGCACACCTATTCGTCGGTCATGTGCTGGGCGGCCTGCGACCGGCTGGCCAAGGCCGCGCACGTTCTCGGGCTGGCTGACCGGGCCGAAGTCTGGGCGCAACGGGCCGACACGGTCCGGGCGCGCATCGAAGCCGAGGCCTATATTCCCGAGGCGGGGCGTTTCGGAGCCAGTTTCGGCGGCAAGGAACTGGACGCCAGCCTGCTGCAGCTGGTCGATCTTGGCTTCCTCGATCCGATGGATCCGCGTCAGGTCGCGACCTTCAACGCCATCGAACGGGACCTGAAGAAGGGCCCCTACCTGTTCCGCTACGTGGAGCCGGACGATTTCGGCGAGCCGGAGACGGCGTTCAACTTCTGCACCTTCTGGTTCATCGAGGCCCTTCACCTCAACGGTCGCACGGCCGAGGCCCGCGAGATCTTCGAACAGATGCTGAGCCGGCGCACCCACGCCGGCCTGCTGTCCGAGGACATCGCCCTGGGCACGGACGAGCTGTGGGGCAATTATCCGCAGACCTATTCCCTCGTCGGCATCATCAACTGCGCGGTGCTGCTGAGTCGTTCGTGGACGGACGTCCGGTGAGCCGGCTGATCGTCGTTTCGAACCGGGTTTCGGCCCCGGTCGATCCGGCCGGAGGGTCCGTCGGGGGGCTGGCCATGGCCCTGGCCGCGGCCCTGAGGAAATACCACGGCCTGTGGTTCGGCTGGTCCGGCGAGACGGTCGACACCTTTACCGGCGAACTGAAGGTCGAGGACCGGGCCGGGGTCAGCGTCGGCCTGGTCGATCTCGAGGCCCAGGACGTCGACGAATATTACAACGGCTATGCCAACAAGACGCTCTGGCCCCTGTTCCATCACCGCGTCGACCTGACCGCCTATGAGCGGAGCTACGGCGAGGGTTACGAGCGGGTCAACCGGCGGTTCGCCGAGGTCCTGGAACCGCTGATCGAGCCCGACGACATCATCTGGGTGCATGACTACCATCTGATCCCGCTGGCCCGGGACCTGCGCCGGCTGGGGGTCAGGAACCGGATCGGCTTCTTCCTGCATACGCCGTGGCCGGTGCGGCAGTTGCTGGTGACCCTGCCGCACCACCGGCGGCTGGTGGAGTCGATGTTCGACTACGATCTGGTCGGCTTTCACACGCGCGAATGGCTGGACCTGTTCCGGGACTATGTCGCGGCGGAAGCCGGCGGCACCCTGACCGGCAATGACGGCATGGCGGCTTTCGGACGCCGGGTGCAGGGCGGGGTGTTCCCGATCGGCATCGACGTCGACGGCTTCCTGCAGGCCTGCAATTCGCCGCTCGGGGTGCGGACCTATGATCGCATGCTGTCCTCGACCGCCTTCCGGTCTCTGATCGTCGGCGTGGACCGGCTCGACTATTCCAAGGGGCTGGAGGAGCGGCTGCTCGGCTACGAGCAGTTCCTCAAGGACAATCCCGCCATCCGGTCCGAGGTCCTGCTGTTGCAGGTCACCCCCATTTCCCGCGATGAGGTCGACACCTACCAGGACATGCGCGGACGTCTCGATTCCCTGGCCGGCCGGATCAACGGTGCCTATGCCGAGATGGACTGGCAGCCCATCCGCTATCTCAACCGCACCTACCGCCGCGATCAGCTGGCCGGAATCTACCGGGCGGCCCGGGTCGGTCTGGTGACCCCGCTGCGCGACGGCATGAATCTGGTGGCCAAGGAATATGTCTGTGCCCAGAATCCCGAGGACCCCGGCGTCCTGATCCTGTCCCGCTTCGCCGGGGCGGCGGCCGAAATGACCGCGGCGCTGATCGTCAATCCCTTCAGTCGCGAGGAATTGTCCGACGCCATCCAGCGGGCCCTGACCATGCCGCTGGCCGAACGCCGGCAGCGCTGGTCAGCCCTGATGCAGGTGGTGCGCGACACCGACGTTTCGACCTGGCGGGACGCCTATGTCAGCGCCCTTCGACAGGTCGAGATCGACCCGGCCGGAACGGCTGCCCCCGGGGGCCCCGGTTCCGGCCGGACCAGGGTCTGAGCGCCGGTCGCCTCAATAGATCTCGAACAGACCCGCCGCACCCATGCCGCCGCCGATGCACATGGTGACGACGCCGTATTTCGCCCCGCGCCGCTTGCCCTCGATCAGGACGTGGCCGGTCATGCGCGCGCCGGACATGCCGTAGGGATGGCCGATGGAGATGGCCCCGCCCGAGACGTTGAGCCGGTCGTTGGGAATGCCCAGCCGGTCGCGGCAATAGATCACCTGGGTCGCGAAGGCCTCGTTCAATTCCCAGATGCCGATGTCGTCGACGGTCAGGCCGTGGCGCGCCAGCAGGCGCGGCACGGCAAAGACCGGGCCGATGCCCATTTCGTCGGGTTCGCAGCCGGCGACGGCCATGCCGCGATAGGCCCCAAGCGGCGTCAGGCCGCGACGTTCGGCCTCCTTCGCCTCCATCAGCACCGAGGCCGAGGCCCCGTCCGACAGCTGCGAGGCGTTGCCGGCGGTGATGTACAGCCCCTGTTGGATCACCTCGCCGCCGCCGAACACCGGCTTCAGCGAGGACAGGCCGTCCAGCGTGGTCTCGGGCCGGTTGCCCTCATCCATCGACAGGGTGATCTCCCTGGTCGAGGTCTGGCCGGTGGCCTTGTCCAGGACCTGCATGGTCGTGGTCATCGGCGCGATCTCGGCGTTCAGATGGCCGGCGGCCTGGGCCGCGGCCGTGCGCAGCTGCGATTGCAGGGCATATTCATCCTGGGCCTCGCGACTGATGCCGTAGCGGGCCGAGACCACCTCGGCCGTCTCCAGCATCGACATATAGATGTGCGGCTGCAGCTTCAGCAGGGCCGGATCCTGCATCCGGTACAGGTTCATGTTCTGGTTCTGGACCAGCGAGATCGACTCCAGTCCGCCGCCGACGGCGACGACCTGGCCGTCGTGGGTCACCTGTTTGGCCGCCGTGGCGATGGCCATCAGGCCCGAGGCGCACTGACGGTCCAGGCTCATGCCGGCGGTGGTGACCGGCAGGCCGGCGGCCAGCGCCGCCTGGCGGCCGATATTGGTGCCGGTCGAGCCCTGCTGCAGGGCCGCCCCCATGACCACGTCCTCGATCTCGGCCGGATCGACGCCCGAGCGGGCCACCGCGTGGCGGATGGCGTGACCGCCCAGCTGCTGGGCCTGGGTGTCGTTGAAGGCCCCGCGATAGGCGCGGCCGATCGGGGTGCGGGCGGTGGAGACGATGACGGCGTCACGGGACATCTGCGATGATCCTTGTTGTTTGCCCTATCGCTCGCCTCGCGGAGGCTCGCGGCTTGAGAGCGGTTTCCTACCGATGGTCTAGGCCCCTGCCGTTGCGTCAACGCAAGCGCTTCCGCGCCTCAGGCTGCGAGCCGTCGCGCGGCGAGCGTAGGCGCACGTCGTCAGCTAGCCTGGGCTGCCTGCGCCTTGGTCAGTTCGATCATGCCCTGGGCGGCCCCCATTTCGGGCACGATCTCCCCGGTGCGGTCCGAGATCTCGGCAAAGCGGGCAGCGACCTGTTCCGCCGCGTCGTCACCGACCGCATGGATGCCCTGGGTCAGGGTGATATGGGCGCGCTCGAAACCCCCGGCCCCGGCGGTCAGGATGCAGCGACTCGGCGCGGCCTCGCTGACCAGGTATAGCAGGCCCGGGGTGACCCGTTCCGGCTCCAGCAGGTCCAGCGGCAGCCGGGCCCCGAGATCCTCGGTCATGCGGGTGTGGGCGGTCGGGGCCAGGCAGTTGACCCGGATGTCGTTCTTCGCCCCCTCGATCGACAGGGTCTGCATCAGCCCGACCAGGGCCATCTTGGCCGCGCCGTAGTTCGACTGGCCGAAATTGCCGTACAGGCCCGAGGACGAGGTGGTCATGACGATGCGGCCGTAGTTGGCCTCGCGCATGATGTCCCACACCGCCTTGGTGCAGTGGACCGCCCCCATAAGGTGCACGTCCATGACGAAGCGGAAATCCTCCAGCTCCATCTTGGCGAAGGTCTTGTCGCGCAGGACGCCGGCATTGTTGACCAGGATGTCGACCCGGCCCCATTTTGCCATGGCCGCCGCGACCATGGCCTGGACGGCGGCGTAGTCGGTGACCGAGGCCGCATTGGCCATGGCCTCGCCGCCGGCGGCCACGATCTCGGCCACGACGGACTCGGCCGCACTGCTGGACCCGCCGGATCCGTCCCGCGCGCCGCCCAGGTCATTGACGACGACCCGGGCCCCGCGCGCGGCCAGGGCCAGGGCATGCGAGCGCCCCAGACCGCCGCCGGCCCCGGTCACAATCGCCACCCGATCGTCGAAACGCATCGTCATTTGTCTTTCTCCCTGGCGTTGGGGACTCTCCCCGGACGGCCGTTTCTAGCCCGAAAACCGGCATTTGTGTTGAAATGGCGCCACAGTCGCCACATTGATGGTCGTAAACGGGAACCGCTAGGGTATAATCCCGTTCGGTGATGGGATCGCCACGTAGTAAGCGTAGGCATTCGGGCATCTAATTTTTTTGTGAGGACACAATGAAGCTGAAACTCCTGGCAAGCGTTGCGGTAGCGGGGCTTTTTGCCGCCGGTGCTGCGGCGGCTGAGCCGAACGGTTGGTACGGTGCGATTGACGCCGG
>NZ_CAXBHE010000017.1:0-28455 GCF_963975535.1 uncultured Brevundimonas sp.
CAATCGTGCCGATGTTGCAATGCGGCTTGTTACGTTCGAACTTTTCCTTGGCCATTCTCTTCTCTCCGTCCCCTGAACAGGGGGCTTACCTTGGGTTTTCAGGGGATCCGGACAGGCGGGGCCTGTCCGGAACACAGGGGTTTAGGCGTATTTCTTGATCACTTCGTCGGCGACGTGCTGCGGCACCGGCTCATAGTGGTCGTACTGCATGGTGAACTGGGCGCGGCCCTGCGACATGCCGCGAAGCGTGTTCACATAGCCGAACATGTTGGCCAGCGGCACGAAGGCGTTCACGACGGTGGCGTTACCGCGCATGTCCTGACCCTGGATCATGCCGCGACGGCCGTTCAGGTCGCCGATGACCGAACCGAGGTAGTCCTCGGGGGTCACGACCTCGACCGCCATGATCGGCTCGAGCAGCTTGGGCGCGCCCTTTTCCTTCAGTTCGCGGAAGGCGGCACGGGCCGCGATTTCGAACGCCAGCACGCTGGAGTCGACGTCGTGGTATTTGCCGTCCGTCAGGGTCGCCTTGAAGTCGATCAGCGGGAAGCCGGCCAGCAGGCCGCCGTCCTTGATGGACTCGAGACCCTTCTGGACGCCCGGGATGTATTCCTTGGGCACGGCACCGCCGACGATCGAGTTCTCGAACACGAAGCCCGAACCGGGTTCACCGGGTTCAAAGGTGATCATGACGCGGGCGAACTGGCCCGTACCACCGGTCTGCTTCTTGTGGGTGTAGTCGATGTCGACCTTGCGGCCGAGGCTTTCACGATAGGCGACCTGCGGCTGGCCGATGGTCGCGTCGACCTTGTAGGTGCGGCGCAGGATGTCGATCTTGATGTCGAGGTGCAGCTCGCCCATCCCCTTGAGGATGGTCTGGCCGGACTCGTGATCGGTCGAGACGGTGAAGGAGGGATCTTCCGAGGCCAGCTTGGCCAGGGCGACGCCCAGCTTCTCCTGGTCGGCCTTGGTCTTGGGCTCGACCGAGATCTCGATCACCGGGGCCGGGAATTCCATCTTCTCGAGGATGACGGGCGACTTGGTCGGATCGCACAGGGTGTCGCCGGTGCGGGTGTCCTTCAGGCCGGCCAGGGCGACGATGTCGCCGGCGTAGGCTTCCTTGATGTCCTGACGGTCGTTGGAGTGCATCAGCAGCATGCGGCCGACACGTTCCTTGCGGTCGCGGCTGGAGTTCAGCAGGCCCATGCCGGTTTCCATCTTGCCGGAGTAGATGCGGCAGAAGGTCAGCGAGCCGACGAAGGGGTCGTCCATGATCTTGAACGCGAGGACCGACAGGGGCTCGTCGTCCGAGGCGCGACGCACGACCGGCTCTTCGGTGCGGAAATCGATGCCCGGCGTCGGCGGAATGTCGACCGGCGACGGCAGATAGTCGACCACGGCGTCAAGCAGGGTCTGGACGCCCTTGTTCTTGAAGGCCGAGCCACACAGGATCGGATAGAAGGCACCGGTCAGAACGGCCTTGCGGATGCATTTCTTCAGCACTTCCAGCGAGGGCTCGGTGCCGTCGAGGTAGGCTTCCATGGCTTCGTCGTCGAGCTCGACGGCGTTGTCGATCAGGTACTGACGGGCGGCCACGGCCTTGTCCATCAGATCGGCCGGGATCGGGCCGACGGTGAAATTGGCCCCCAGGGCGTCGTTGTCCCAGATCACCGAATTCATGGCGACGATGTCGACCAGACCCGACAGCGAGCTCTCCGAACCGATCGGGAACTGGATCGGCACGGCCTTGGCACCGAGGCGGTCCCGGATCGACTGGACCGAGGCGTCGAAGTCGGCGCCGATCTTGTCCATCTTGTTGACGAAGACGATGCGCGGCACGCGGTACTTGTCGGCCTGGCGCCAGACGGTCTCGGTCTGGGGCTCAACGCCGGCGTTGCCGTCCAGCACGGTCACGGCACCGTCGAGCACGCGCAGCGAACGTTCGACCTCAATGGTGAAGTCCACGTGGCCGGGGGTGTCGATGATGTTGAGGCGCTTCTCTTTCCAGAAAGCGGTCGTGGCAGCCGAGGTGATCGTGATCCCCCGCTCCTGCTCCTGGTCCATCCAGTCCATGGTCGCGGCGCCGTCGTGGACTTCGCCGATCTTGTGGGACTTGCCGGTGTAGTAGAGAATCCGCTCGGTCGTCGTCGTCTTGCCCGCGTCGATGTGGGCCATGATGCCGAAGTTGCGGTAGTCCTCGATCTTGTTGATACGGGCCATGATAGCGTGCCTTGAAGTGAGTTCAGGACGCGTTTCGCGCCCTCGGGAAATATCGGTCTGTGCGGATAAACAGGCGCGGGCGATTTAGCTCAAACCGCCCGCGCCGGATAGTCTCAGATAGGGATTGCGGGTGGCGCTTTGAAGGCGCCTACCAGCGATAGTGGCTGAAGGCGCGGTTCGCTTCGGCCATCTTGTGGGTGTCTTCGCGCTTCTTGACCGCGGTACCGCGGTTGTTCGAGGCGTCCAGCAGCTCGGCGGCCAACTTCTCGGTCATGGTGTTCTCACCGCGCTTGCGCGCGGCATTGACCAGCCAGCGGATGGCCAGGGCGCGGCGACGCTCGGGGCGCACCTCGACCGGAACCTGATAGGTGGCACCACCGACACGACGCGAGCGGACCTCGACGGCCGGAGCCACGTTGTCCAGAGCGGTGTGGAAGGTGACGACCGGCTCCTGCTCTTTCTTCTTGTCGGCCAGGATCTCGAAGGCCCCGTAGACGATGTTCTCGGCGACGGCCTTCTTGCCCTCGTACATGACGTAATTCATGAATTTGGTGACGATCAGATCCTTGAACTTGGGATCCGGCAGAACTTCGCGCTTCTGGGCGCGGTGACGACGGGACATGGAGTTGGCCTTCTAAATCGGTGGCGGACGGCCGGTGGAAACCGGCGAATGGAATGAAGCGGTCGCTTATTTCGGGCGCTTGGTGCCGTAGTGCGAACGACGCTGCTTGCGGTCCTTGACGCCTTGCGTATCGAGCACGCCGCGCAGGATGTGGTAGCGAACGCCGGGAAGGTCTTTGACGCGGCCGCCGCGGATCAGCACAACCGAGTGCTCCTGCAGATTGTGGCCCTCGCCGGGGATGTAGCACACGGCTTCGATGCCGGTGGTCAGACGCACCTTGGCGACCTTACGCAGAGCCGAGTTGGGCTTCTTCGGGGTCGTCGTATAGACGCGGGTGCAGACGCCGCGGCGTTGCGGGCAGCCCTTCAGGGCCGGAACCTTGTTGTGGACCGGCTTGGGTTGGCGCGGCTTGCGGATCAGCTGGTTGATCGTGGGCATTAAGAACTCGTCTCTTTCAATCGATGGAGGCGTGTGCCTGTCGGCCGGGGCGCCTCGGATGCCTTCTTTTGGAGACCGCCTGACGGCGCCCCCCGGGGTTTGGTTTCCGAGATGGGGCGCGACCAAACGAAAAAACCGGAACGCGCGCTTCGGGCGTTCCGGCGGGCACAGCCCGTCCGCTAAATTGTCACGATCCCGGACCGGCGGCGAACCGTCAGTCCTCGAAAGTCCGCGCCGTTTACGCTTTGACCGCCGTCAGGTCAAGCATGGGGCCGTCACGGGTTGCGAAACCGCATCGTGAATTCGATCGTCTCGCCGGGCTGCCATGTGTCGTTGGACCGAAGCCTTGCCTTGGCCACACCGGCGAGCGCCTTCTCGGCATAGCCGCAGCCGGGTGCCGTCTCACGAACGACCTCGCATTCGGCCACTGTCCCGTCGGCCTGGACGATGCAGGCGACCACAACCACAGCCTCCTCCACCCGACGGCATCGGAGTGGTGGAGATGTGCCCCATGCGGGGGTCGTCGAGACCATCAGCGTGGCCAGACCGAGCGTGATTCCGACAAGTCTGATCATTCCCCACCGTCATGCCTGAGCCGGACCAGCCCCAATACCGCCACGCTCACCCGCCTATCTGGACGCCGACGGGTGGGGGATCAATGGCTGGGCTGGCGAGGCTGCAACGACCGGGACGCGAACGCTGGCGCACGCCCGCCCTTGTCGCGGCGTCCGCGGCCCTGCACGGCCTGGTGCTGGGCTATCTGGCCCTGACCGCCGTCGGCGTCGGCGGCCTCGATCCCGTCGCCGTGCCGCGCGTGTTCATTCCGCTGCGGCTTGAGCCCCGGCCGTTGCTGCCGAACGAGCGGGTCCGGGTGCCGACGCCGCCGCGCACCGTCCCGCCCGAGCGGACCGCGGCCGCGACGTCCGTCACCCCGTCCGCGCGCCGACCCGAGGAGGACGAGACCCGCCCGGCCCCGCCGGTGCCGCGTCAGGCCCTGCCCGCCCTCGATGCCCCACCGGTCGATGACCGCTGGCGCGTCCGCCCCCGGGCCGCCGTCGCGGGCCCTGGACTGCGCGCCGGAGGCTGCAACCTGCCGCCCGGTCGGCTGACCGAAGCCGAACGCACCGCCTGCGACGCGCGATTCGGCGCGGCCGCGCTCGGCGCGGCCCCGATCCGCGGCACCGGCGATCCCCGGCGCGACGCCCGCTTCGCCGCCGAAGGGGCCCAGGCCCTAGCCGCCTATGAGAAGCTGCGCCGTCCGCTGTCCGGCGGCATCGGCATCGTCGGCCCCACCGACGGGGTCGGATCGAATTTCGGCATGGGCGTCGCCGGGGCCCACATGGACCCGTCCCTGCGCCCGGACTCGACCGAGAATATCCGCACCAACCGCCGCGACGGGCCGCGCTGAAGGGGAGGACGGCGATCAGGCGGCAGGGCCGCTCGCGCCGGGAATGAGGCTGGAGGCTCAGCCATCACCTGGCCGGCACTTGGCTAGCAGTGCCTCCGAACGATGCGGGCCCCCGTGCCGTCGAATTCTGGGGCGACACGGAATCTCTGTTTCCGGCTGTTTACTGCGCATGCCCACGGCCCGAAAGAACAGTGCGAACGCAAACAGTGTGGAGCGTCGGGTCATGGCCCTGACACTCAAAGGACGTTCTGGCCGAAGCCGGTGAACCTTACGGAAGCCGTGACGCAGAGCGCCTTCCTCCGAGCGCGCCAACGCAAGCGCCGACGACCGCTCCGACAATGCCTGCTGCTTCAACAGGCGCTTCCGGAAAGAACAGCGCGAGGCAAATTCCGCCCACCAAACCGGCCACGGCGCCAATCAGTACAGCAATCACGATCAGCTTCATTTGAGATTCTCCATCTCGAGGAATCAGCGGTCGCGGAGGCGACCGCTGATCTTCTTCAATCTATTTCACTCGTCTGAAAGCACTTGAACGACGATAGACGTGACTCCGCCAGCCAGTCCCCCACCGATCAAGCCGACAGCCGCTCCGAACAGCCCGCCTGGGACGGCACCAACACCGCCTGCCGCCGCTCCGACCAACGAACCCGTAAACAAGCCGCCGACAGCACCGCCCGCGGCACCGCCAATGGTGGCCACACCGACACTGCGCCAGTCTACATCGCCCGCGCCGCTTACGGCATCGATCTCAAACATATTCAGTTCACGCACGTCCCAAGCAGGAGCCGTCATGGCTTCCCTCCATCAGCTATAAGTTGAAATACGCGATCCGGATCACAAATCCAGGTTGCGGCCGTGTGTTCAGTTCGTCAAGGTAAGCTTTCGTTTCAGTTGCAAGGGCCAAGCCTCACCGTGTCCGACCTGGTTCGTCATGAGGCCGTTACAACGCCAAGCGCCGCCTTAACGGCGGTGACGCCCTGGTCACCGTTTCGCAGCCAGATAGAACCGGGGCGGGACCCGAACGTCCGGTCCCGCCCCGGTGGTGACGCACTCAGTTCGGGCCCGACACTTCCAGCGGATCGGGGAAGATAATCGGCATCTTGATTTCAGGGCCGATGACGATCGGCGGAATGCAGCCTTCGCCGTTCGGGCCCGCGATCACGCCATTGGCACCACTCACGCTGGCGATCTCTAGGTTGGTCAGCACGCGCTGTTCATTGGTCGACATGGTCAATCCCTCCCTGGCCCGGATTGGGCTTCAAAGAGGATCGGAAACCCAAGGGGTTCAGTCAACTTGAATTTGTAACTTGGCCACAAAACCCGTCACGCGGGATCGAAGGGTCCGACGTTGTCGACCCGGGCGCGCGCTCAAACAGCGAGGCTCGGCGAGCCTGGCGTAACTTCCAGAGAAAAAGGGCGGCCCCGTCACCGGAGCCGCCCCTTCAGTCTCTTCCGTGACCGGAAGATCAGCTGCCGCTGCTCTCCAGCTCCAGCGCCAGATCGGCCGGCAGCGGCTCGACCGCGGCTTCGCGGGTCTTGGTCAGCTTGGCGTCACGCTCGTTGGCGATCTTCTGCAGGCTGCGGAGATAGGCACCGGTACCCGCCGGGATCAGGCGGCCGACGATGACGTTCTCCTTCAGGCCTTCCAGCGTATCGACCTTGCCGTTGACCGAGGCGTCGGTGAGGACGCGGGTGGTCTCCTGGAAGGACGCCGCCGAGATGAAGCTGCGGGTTTGCAGCGACGCCTTGGTGATGCCCAGCAGGACCGGCTGGGTGATGGCCTGACGGCCCTTGCGCTTCTCGACCTTGAGGTTCTCGGCCACGGCTTCCGCCACCTCGACCGTGTCGCCACGGATCAGGGTGGTCTCGCCGGAGTCGAGAATCTCGACCTTCTGCAGCATCTGACGGACGATAACCTCGATGTGCTTGTCGTTAATCGGCACGCCCTGGAGGCGATAGACTTCCTGCACTTCGTTGACGAGATACTCCGCCAGCGCCTCGACACCCTGGATACGCAGCAGATCGTGCGGATCCGGGTTGCCGTCGATGATGTAGTCGCCCTTCTGGATCAGATCGCCGTCGTGGACGGAGATGTGCTTGCCCTTCGGGATCAGGAACTCGACGGGCTCGGCCTGGTTGCCATCGGCATCCGGCTCCGGCGTGATCTTGATGCGGCGCTTGTTCTTGTAGTCGCGTCCGAATTCAACGCGACCGTCCATCTCGGCGATGACCGCGCAGTCCTTGGGACGACGGGCCTCGAACAGCTCGGCCACCCGCGGCAGACCGCCGGTGATGTCGCGGGTCTTGGCACCCTCGGTCGGGACACGGGCGATGACCTCACCCGGCTTGACCTGGTCACCGTTGGACACGGACAGAACCGCGCCGACCGGCAGCAGGTAACGGGCTTCCGAACCCGAGGCCAGCTTGGCATAGCTTTCGCCGTTGATGACGCCGAGCGCGGGACGGAGGTCCGCCCCCCGCGGGCTGGCCCGCCAGTCGGAGACGACGCGCTGGGCGATACCCGTGGCCTCGTCGGTCTCTTCCTTGACGGACAGACCCTCGACCAGGTCCTCGAACCGGATCGCGCCACCGACTTCGGTCAGGATCGGGCTGGTGTAGGGGTCCCACTCGGCCAGACGCTGGTTCTTCTTGGCCTCGGAGCCTTCCAGCACCCGCAGACGGGCACCGTAGGGGACCTTGTGGCTTTCGCGATCCTTGCCGTCGACGACGATGGTGATCACGACGTTGCGGCTCATCGCCACCAGATCGCCGTGCGCCGCCTTGACGGTCGGGCCCGAGATCCGGACGGTCCCGGGGTTGGTCGCCTCGTAGAAGGAGGTTTCCGCCACCTGGGCCGTACCACCGATGTGGAAGGTCCGCATCGTCAGCTGGGTGCCGGGCTCGCCGATCGACTGGGCGGCGATAACGCCCACCGCTTCGCCGATGTTGACGTTGGTGCCGCGCGCCAGGTCACGGCCGTAGCACATGCCGCAGATACCGGCTTCCGCCTCGCAGGTCAGGCCCGAGCGGACCTTGACCGACTGGACGCCGGCGGAGTCGAGCAGGTCGACCTCTTCCTCTTCCAGATAGGTGTCGGCCTTGAACAGGACCTTGTCGCCACCCGGCTCCTTGATGTCCTCGGCCGCATAGCGACCCAGGACCCGCTGGCCCAGGGAGACGAGGACGTCACCGCCCTCGACCACGGCACGCAGGGTGATGCCCCGGGTCGAACCGCAGTCCTCCTCGGTGACGATCGAATCCTGCGCCACGTCCACCAGACGACGGGTCAGATAACCCGAGTTGGCGGTCTTCAGCGCGGTGTCGGCCAGACCCTTACGGGCCCCGTGGGTGGAGTTGAAGTACTCGAGGACGGTCAGGCCTTCCTTGAAGTTCGACACGATCGGGGTCTCGATGATCTCGCCCGAGGGCTTGGCCATCAGGCCGCGCATGCCGCCCAGCTGCTTCATCTGGGCCTGCGAACCCCGGGCACCGGAGTTGGCCATCATGAACACCGAGTTGATGTCCGGGGCCTGGCCCTTGAGCAGAACGCGCGGCTGCGCGATCTCGGCCATCATCTCGTCGGCGACCCGGTCCGTGGCCTTGGCCCAGGCGTCAACGACCTTGTTGTACTTCTCGCCCTTGGTGATCAGGCCGTCCGCGTATTGCTGCTCGTATTCCTCGACCAGGGTTCGGGTCTCGGCGACGATCTCGACCTTCTTGGCCGGGATCACGATGTCATCCTTGCCGAACGAAATGCCGGCCTTGGCAGCTTCACGGAAGCCCAGGCCCATCATCTGGTCGGCGAAGATCACCGTCGCCTTCTGACCGCAGTGGCGATAGACCACGTCGATCAGATTGCCGATTTCCTTCTTGGTCAGGTTCTTCTCGAGCAGGCGGTAGCCGACGTTCGGGTTCTGCGGCAGCAGGGCACCCAGCTTCATCCGGCCCGGCGTGCTGTCGATGACCTTGGTCACGACCTTGCCTTCGGCGTCCTGTTCGGTCCAGCGCGCCTTGATCTTGGTGTGCAGGGACACGACGCCGCCGTCGAGGGCCGCATCGATCTCGCCCATGTTGGCGAACAGCTTGCCTTCACCCGGCTCACCGTCCTTGACCAGCGACAGGTAGTAGAGACCCAGCACGATATCCTGCGAGGGCACGATGATCGGCTTGCCGTTGGCGGGCGACAGGATGTTGTTGGTCGACATCATCAGGACGCGCGCTTCCAGCTGGGCCTCGAGGCTCAGCGGCACGTGAACGGCCATCTGGTCGCCGTCGAAGTCGGCGTTGAAGGCGGCGCAGACCAGCGGGTGCAGCTGGATGGCCTTGCCCTCGATCAGCTTGGGCTCGAACGCCTGGATGCCCAGACGGTGCAGCGTCGGCGCGCGGTTCAGCATCACCGGGTGCTCGCGGATCACCTCTTCGAGGATGTCCCACACCTGGGGCTGTTCGCGCTCGACCATGCGCTTCGACTGTTTGACGGTGCCCGACAGGCCCTTGGCGTCAAGGCGCGCATAGATGAACGGCTTGAACAGCTCGAGCGCCATCTTCTTGGGCAGGCCGCACTCGTGCAGCTTGAGGTCCGGACCCACGACGATGACCGAACGGCCCGAATAGTCGACGCGCTTGCCGAGAAGGTTCTGACGGAAGCGGCCCTGCTTGCCCTTGAGCATGTCGGCGAGCGACTTCAGGGGGCGCTTGTTGGCACCGGTGATGACCCGGCCGCGACGGCCGTTGTCGAACAGGGCGTCGACCGACTCCTGCAGCATCCGCTTTTCGTTGCGGATGATGATGTCCGGCGCGCGGAGCTCCATCAGCCGCTTGAGGCGGTTGTTGCGGTTGATGACCCGGCGATACAGGTCGTTCAGGTCGGAGGTGGCGAAACGGCCACCGTCCAGCGGCACCAGCGGGCGCAGTTCCGGCGGGATGACCGGCACGACCGTCAGCACCATCCACTCGGGCTTGTTGCCCGAGTCGAGGAAGGCCTCGATCAGCTTCAGGCGCTTGGACGCCTTCTTGGCCTTCATCTCCGACGGGCTGTCGGCCAGCTCACCGCGGTGACGTTCGGCCTCGGCGTGGAGGTCGATCCCCATCAGCAGGTTGCGCACGGCCTCGGCACCGATCTCGGCGGTGAAGCCGTCATCGCCGAACTCGTCCTGGTACCGGTAGTACTCGTCTTCCGTCAGGAGCTGGCCCTGCTTCAGCGGGGTCAGGCCCGGCTCGGTGACGATATAGTTCTCGAAATACAGAACCCGCTCGACGTCCTTCAGGGCCATGTCCAGCATCAGCGAGATGCGCGACGGCAGCGACTTCAGGAACCAGATGTGGGCGGTCGGGCTGGCCAGTTCGATATGGCCCATCCGCTCGCGCCGCACGCGGGCCAGGGTGACCTCAACGCCGCATTTCTCGCAGATAATGCCCTTGTACTTCATGCGCTTGTACTTGCCGCACAGGCATTCGTAGTCCTTGGTCGGGCCAAAGATACGCGCGCAGAACAGGCCGTCACGCTCGGGCTTGAACGTCCGGTAGTTGATTGTTTCCGGCTTCTTGATCTCACCGAACGACCACGACCGGATCTTCTCCGGCGACGCCAGGGCGATCTTGATCTGGTCGAAGGTCGGAGTGACCGGGAGCGGGTTGAAGATGTTCAGGACTTCCTGGTTCATCTTGATTCCTTCTGCGGCGAGGCCGCGAATATTGAGACGATGGAGAGAGCGCGGGACCGTCCCTCCCCGCTCGCGCGGGGAGGGTTCATTCGGTCGGTCAGCTGTTCTCCAACTCCACGTTCAGACCCAGCGAGCGCATTTCCTTGACGAGCACGTTGAAGCTCTCGGGAATGCCCGCCTCGAAGCTGTCGTCACCACGGACAATCGCCTCGTAGACCTTGGTCCGGCCGGCGACGTCATCGGATTTGACCGTCAGCATCTCCTGCAGGGTGTAGGCGGCGCCGTAGGCCTCGAGAGCCCAGACCTCCATCTCCCCGAAGCGCTGACCACCGAACTGGGCCTTGCCGCCCAGCGGCTGCTGGGTGACGAGCGAGTACGGTCCGATCGAACGGGCGTGGATCTTGTCGTCGACCAGGTGGTGCAGCTTCAGCATGTAGATGTAGCCGACCGTGACCGGACGCTTGAACTGCTCGCCGGTCTGGCCGTCGTAGACGACCGACTGACCGGACCGATCCAGGCCCGCCTTCTCCAGCAGGTCCTCGATGTCGACGATGTGGGCACCGTCGAACACCGGTGTGGCGAACGGAACGCCCTTGGACAGGTTGCGGGCCAGTTCGACCAGATCGTCCTCGTCCTGCGGCAGCGGCGTATCCTTGCCGTAGATGCTCGACAGGTGATCGATCAGCGCCTGCTTCTGGCCGCCCTGTTGCCAGGCCTCCAGAAGACCCTGGATCTGCTTGCCGAGACCGGCGGCGGCCCAGCCCAGGTGGGTTTCGAAGATCTGGCCGATGTTCATGCGCGACGGCACGCCCAGCGGGTTCAGAACGACGTCGACCGAGGTCCCGTCGGCCAGGTGCGGCATGTCCTCGATCGGCAGGATCTTGGAGATGACACCCTTGTTGCCGTGACGGCCGGCCATCTTGTCGCCGGGCTGCAGCTTGCGCTTCACGGCCACGAAGACCTTGACCATCTTCATCACGCCCGGGGGCAGTTCGTCGCCGCGCTGCAGCTTCTCGACCTTGTCCTCGAAGCGGCGGTCGAGGGCTTTGCGGGCGTCCTCGAACTGCTTCTTCATGGCTTCCAGCTCGCCCATCGCCTTCTCGTCATCGAGGGCGATCTGCCACCAGAGGCCACGCGACAGCTCGGCCATCTTCTCGGCAGTGACGACGCCGCGGCCCAGGCCCTTCGGACCCGAGACGGCGTTCTTGCCGAGCACCAGCGGCTGCAGGCGGCCGTAGACGTTGCGCTCCAGGATCGCGAGTTCGTCGTCGCGGTCCTTGCCGAGGCGTTCGATCTCCGAACGCTCGATGGCGATGGCGCGCTCGTCCTTGTCGACGCCGTGACGGTTGAACACGCGCACGTCGACGATGGTGCCGGCCACGCCGGGCGGCAGGCGCAGGGAGGTGTCGCGGACGTCCGAAGCCTTCTCGCCGAAGATGGCGCGCAGCAGCTTCTCTTCCGGCGTCATCGGGCTCTCGCCCTTGGGCGTGACCTTGCCGCACAGGATGTCGCCCGGCTGGACCTCGGCCCCGATGGCCACGATGCCCGCCTCGTCGAGGTTGCGCAGGGCCTCCTCGCCGACGTTGGGAATGTCGCGGGTGATCTCTTCCGGTCCCAGCTTGGTGTCGCGGGCCATGACCTCGAACTCGTCGATGTGGATCGAGGTGAAGACGTCGTCGCGCACGATGCGCTCCGAGATCAGGATCGAGTCCTCAAAGTTGTAGCCGTTCCAGGGCATGAAGGCGACGAGGGCGTTGCGCCCCAGGGCCAGTTCACCCAGGTCCGTCGACGGGCCGTCGGCGATCACGTCACCGACCTTGACCTCATCGCCCACGCGCACGATCGGGCGCTGGTTGATGCAGGTCGACTGGTTGGACCGCTGGAATTTGGACAGGCGGTAGATGTCGACGCCCGAACGGCCGGCGTCCAGCTCGTTGGTCGCGCGGACCACGATGCGGGTACCGTCGATCTGTTCGACGACACCGTCACGGCGGGCCACGACCACGGCACCGGAGTCGACGGCGACCACCGATTCCATACCGGTGCCGACCAGGGGCGCGTCCGACTGGACCAGGGGCACAGCCTGACGCTGCATGTTCGCGCCCATCAGGGCCCGGTTGGCGTCATCGTTTTCCAGGAACGGGATCAGGGCCGCGGCGACCGAAACGACCTGTTTCGGCGACACGTCCATCATGTCGACGTCGGCCTTGATCAGCAGCTGGGATTCGCCGTTGATCCGTCCGGGGACCAGGTCCTCGACGATCTCGCCCTTGTTCAGGACGATGTTGGCCTGGGCGATCGTGTATTTCGACTCCTCCATGGCCGAGATGTAGACCACCTCGTCCGTGGCCTTGCCGTCCTTCACGCGCCGGTAGGGGCTCTCGATGAAGCCGTATTTGTTGACCCGCGCGTGGGTGGCCAGCGAGTTGATCAGGCCGATGTTCGGGCCTTCCGGGGTCTCGATGGGGCAGATGCGGCCGTAGTGGGTCGGGTGCACGTCCCGGACCTCGAAGCCGGCGCGCTCGCGCGTCAGACCGCCGGGGCCAAGCGCCGAAAGGCGACGCTTGTGGGTGATCTCGGACAGCGGGTTGGTCTGGTCCATGAACTGCGACAGCTGCGACGAGCCGAAGAATTCACGCACCGAGGCCGCGGCCGGCTTGGCGTTGATCAGGTCGTGCGGCATCACCGTGTCGATATCGACCGACGACATGCGCTCCTTGATGGCGCGCTCCATGCGCAGCAGACCGACGCGGTACTGGTTTTCCAGCAGCTCGCCGACCGAACGGACCCGGCGGTTGCCGAGGTTGTCGATGTCGTCGATCTCGCCGCGGCCGTCCTTCAGGCCGACCAGGATCTTCAGCACTTCCAGCACGTCATCCTTGCGCAGGACGCGGATCTCGTCCGAGACGTCCAGCTCGAGACGCATGTTCATCTTGACCCGGCCGACGGCCGACAGGTCGTAGCGTTCGCTGTCGAAGAACAGCGAGTTGAACATGGCTTCGGCGGCTTCCGGGGTGGGCGGCTCGCCCGGACGCATCACACGATAGACGTCGAACAGGGCGTCCTCGCGGGCACTGTTCTTGTCGACCCGCAGGGTGTTGCGCATGTAGGCCCCGACCGTGACGTGGTCGATGTCCAGCACGTCGATGGTGGTGAAGCCGCGCTCTTCCAGCAGGGCGATCGATTCGGCGTCCAGCTCGTCGCCGGCCTCGACGTAGATCTCGCCGGTCTCGTAGTTGACGGCGTCTGAGGCCAGATATTTGGTCAGCAGGGCGTCAGCGGCCAGCGACAGCGACTTCAGGCCACCGTCGGCCAGCTTCTTGGCGGCGCGGGCGCTGATCTTCATCCCGGCCTGGGCCACGACTTCACCGGTGTCGGCGTCGACGAGGTCAAACTCGGGCTTCACGCCTTTCCAGCGCTCAGCCTTGTAGGGGGTGACCCAGCCTTCGCCGCGCTTCTCATAGGGCACGGTCTCGTAGAAGGTACGCAGGATCTCCTCGCCGTCCATGCCCAGGGCATAGAGGAAGGTGGTGGCCGGCAGTTTGCGGCGACGGTCGATGCGAACGTAGACCACGTCCTTGGCGTCGAATTCGAAGTCGAGCCACGAACCGCGGTACGGGATCACGCGGGCGGCGAACAGCAGCTTGCCCGAGCTGTGCGTCTTGCCCTTGTCGTGGTCGAAGAACACGCCCGGCGAACGGTGCATCTGCGAGACGATCACGCGCTCGGTGCCGTTGACGACGAAGGTGCCCTTGTCGGTCATGAGCGGGATGTCGCCCATGTAGACGTCCTGCTCCTTGATGTCCTTGACCGAGCGGGCACCGGTTTCCTCGTCGGCCTCGAACACGATCAGGCGCAGCTTGACCTTCAGCGGCGCGGCATAGGTCATGTCGCGCTGGATGCACTCCTCGACGTCGTATTTCGGCTGTTCGAACTCGTAGGAGACGTACTCCAGCACGGCGCGTTCGTTGAAGTCCTTGATCGGGAACACCGACTTGAACACGGCCTCGATGCCCTGGTCCTTGCGCGGTCCCGTCAGGACGTCGCGCTGCAGGAACTGCTCGTAGGAGGCGCGCTGAACCTCGATCAGGTTCGGCATCTTCACCGCTTCGGGGATGCGCCCGAAGGATTTACGGATGCGCTTCTTGCCGGTGAAGGAGGTGGCGAGCGCGATCTGACCGCTCAGGGCGAGACCGTCTGTGGTGTTGGCCATTCTTGTTTCCCAATCCGCGCGAGGCCCCGTCCAGTGAACGGCAACCCCTGCGTCAAATGCAGCAGCAGCCGCGCCGGCGCACGGGTGCGCTGTCGCGGCTTCGGTTTCTCGGTGCCCACCCTCGATCCCGAGGGATCAGGGCACCAGCAATGTCGAAGCTCCCTTGGGGAGGAGCTCGCCTTCGCACCGGTCGGAGGGCGACGGACCGGGCCTCGGCGCTACGCGCGGACTCATAGTGAGTTGTGCGGAACCGGGACGTATACTCGCTTTTTCGACGAAATAAAGGCCATCGCCGACCTATCTTTCGCCGGGACCCAGCGTCCGCTGCAGAAAGGCCAGGACCTGCGGCCAGGCGTCAGCCTGCGCCCGGGCATTGGCCGCGGCGGTGCCGCCACCGCGCGTCACCTCGCCGGCGGTGGGGGCCCAGCCGTCACCGCCGACGTCATGACCGGCGTCCGGATAGACCAGCAGTACGGTCTCGCGGCCGGCGGCAGACCGGCTGGCGGTGAGGTTGCGGGCCATCTGGCCCGAGCGCCATTCCCGATCCGCGTCGCCGGCCACCAGCATGACCTCTCCCGGAAAATCCTCGATCCGGATACGGGCCGCCGCCTCACGGTCGGGATGGGCCGCCCGTCCGTCCTCGTGGATCTTCAGCAGGTCGGCATTGCCCGGGCCGGCCAGCAGGCCGTCGACAAAGCCCACATAGGGCATGAACGGCAGGGCCTCGCCGCGGAACGAAAAGGAGGATCGGGTTCCCTCGGCCTGAATGGTCTCCAGTCCCCAGCCCTCCCAGACGAGGTCAGACGGCGCAAAGGCCACGACCGAGGTGATCCATGGATATTTGCTGGCGGCGACCAGGGCGAACTCCGCCCCCTTGGACCCGCCGAACAGGGCGATCCGGCCTGCGTCCACGTCAGACCGGCCGGCCAGCCAGTCGCGCAGCTCGGCGATCTGGTCGACGCGGATGTCGATAAAGCTGCCGGGCAGACCCGGGATTTCCTTCGGCGGGCCATAGTCACCCCAGTCAGGAGAATAATAGGGCAGACCGACGACCGCATAGCCGAGGGCGGCCAGCTTGCGCCCGTACCGGTCGCTGGCCCGGGTTCCGCCGTCGGCACCGTGCAGCACGACAATGACCGGCCGCTGTCCGTCACCGGGCGCGCGGTACAGACGGGCGGCGGGAAAGCCGGGGATGTCCTCGACGTCGATGGCACCGACCGCACCGACCAGCCGGGTCAGACCCGTTGCCACCACCTGACCGGCGACCGTGGCGGTCAGCCGGACCTCGCCCGAGCGCCAGTCGGCCGGCAGGTCGTCGCCGGTCGGGACCATCGACCAGAACAGTCCGGCCGCGTCGACACCGTCGTAGTCTCCATCCACGGGCGAACGGGTCGTCAGCTCAATTCGCCCCCGCGCATCGGCGGTGAAGCGGGCGCGGGAGCGCCAGACCGCGTCATCACCGAATCGCCGTGCAGCGCTGATGTCAACGGCCTGACCCGGCGCGACGCCCGTCAGAACGACAGCGACCGGCTGCCCGTGGGGCACCGGACCTTCAGGCATGATCTCGAAGCTCTGGGCGGTCGCGGCACCGGCCGCCAGGACAGCGACAAGCGCGGCGGTTCCGGCCAGGACCCGGATCGGGCGTCGTGCATGGGTCATGATCTCATCCTCGGGTGCACGCCTCGGCGCGCGGCATTGGGGTTCGGGGCTCAGGTCGTCGGCGGGGTTCGCCAGAAGAAAACGTCATCCACGCCCCGGTCGAAGACGTGCGCCAGCCGCATGGCCAGCTCCAGGGACGGGGCGTAACGCCCCGCCTCCAGCGAGATTACGGTCTGCCGGGTCACCCCGGCCGATCGGGCCAGCGCGTCCTGGGTCATCTCGCCGTGCTCGAAACGCAGCCGCCTGAGATGATTACCGATGGCCAGTTCAGCCATCGGCGTCGTCCCCGGGTCGCGCCGCCGCCCAGTAGCCGACCAGTTGCGTCGCCTGCTTTGCCAGCCCGCCCAGCATGATCAGCACCAGCAGCAGATTGCCCAGCACGAAGGGTGAGAGTCGCTCCAGCACCGGCGGCGGGGCAAACCCCAGGGTCAACGACAGGGCGATCAGCAGGATCGTCAGCGTCGCGTGGCCGACATGGGCCCCACGCGCCGCCATCTCCTGATCACGCTCGTCCCTTTCCATCCGCGGCGGCCGGACGATGACCCAGCCAAGGATCGCGGCCGCAAGCAGGGTCCAGTTATCCAGGGCCAGCGTATTGCCCTGCCCGAGGTGCAGATCGACCCCCTGCAACAGCGCCGCGGTTAAATGTCCGCTCAACAGGCCGAAGGCCGCCATCGAGTGCCACGAGGCCCGCTCCCGGGCCCCCGGCTCATCGCCGGCGCTCAGCCGCCGCGCATCCCAGTGCCACCGCACGGCGGACGCCGCCAGCAGCAGGACGGCAGCCCCGATCCAGCCCGGCCGCACCGGCCAGTCGAACAGGGGCCAGGCCAGAAAGGCCCCGAAGCCCAGGCTGATGGCCAGCACGCTGAATATCCTGATCACACGTACGCTCCAGATGACTTGATGTAAGGTGTAGCATACATTTTGTCATGTCAAGCGCACGCCATCGGAAAGCTTTCCGCACCGAGCCGGACCCTGCTAGCCTGACGTCCATGAAGCACCTTCTCCTGACCACCGCCGCCGCCCTCGCCCTGTCTGCCTGCGCGACAGCGGCCCCGCCCGTCGTCGATCGCGGGGCACCGTCGCAGGCACGCTGGGACGCCGGACAGGCCGCCTATCTGGCCTGGAACGCCGACCGCCCCGGCTGGACCACAACCGCCAGCGGCCTGCAGTACCGTCGTGAGGGCCGCGCCCACCCGCAGGGTCGCCGGCCCACCGCCACCGACACCGTCCGCGTCCACTATGCCGGCACCTTCATCGACGGTCGCGAGTTCGACAGTTCCTGGACCCGTGGCGAGCCCGCCGAGTTCCCGCTGAACCGCGTGATCAAGGGCTGGACCGAAGGCGTCGCCCTGATGCGTGAGGGCGAGACCTACCAGTTCGTGATTCCGGCCGCGCTGGCCTATGGCGACCGCTGGGTCGGCGGCGACGAACTGCCGCCCAATTCGACCCTGAGGTTCAAGGTCGAGCTACTGGCCGTCCTGCCTGCCGCCTGATTGTTCCGTCCCCACCGCGTTCGAGTTCCCATGTCCCACACCCGCCTGACCGCCGCCGCCCTCGCCCTGCTGCTGGCGAGCACCGCCCTGCCCGCCCTGGCCCAGAGCCCCGGTACCCCGTGGGTGACCGAGGCGCGTGAGGCCGCCCTGGCCCTGCCCCGGGCCCAGCCGGTCATTCCCGCGCCCGAGGACAAACCCTATCCGGGTGTGATCCAGTACCGGGCCGACGCCACCGACCTCGAGCGCCGCATCGTCTCGGTGCATCAGACCGTACCGGTCAGCGCCGGCCCGATGACCCTGCTCTATCCGCGCTTCCTGCCGGGCAACCATGCCGGCACCGGCCCCATCCAGCTGGTGGCCGGGCTCACCATCACCGGCGGCGGCGAACGGATCGAATGGCTGCGCGACACCATCGACCCCTATGCCTTCCACCTCGACATCCCGGCCGGGGTCAGCGAGATCACCGTCGAATTCCAGTGGCTGACCCAGCCCGACAGCAGCCAGTGGCGGGTCGTCATGACGCCGGCCATCGTCAACATGGAGTGGGAAAAGGCCATCCTCTATCCGGCCGGCTATTTCGCCAACCAGATCCAGGTGGCCGCCTCGATCCGCCTGCCCGAAGGCTGGAACTACGGTACCGCCCTGACCACCACGACCTTCGCGGACGGCGTGGCCAGCTTCGAACCGACCGATCTCTATACCCTCGTCGACAGCCCGATGTTCGCCGGGGCCCATTTCCGCCGCATCGACATCGACCCGGCCGGCGACAGCGTCCATCTGAACATCGTCGCCGACTCGGCCGAACACATCGCCCTGACCGCCGACCAGCTGGCCCTGTACGAAAACCTCGTGACCCAGGCCGACCGCCTGTTCGGATCGCGCCACTTCGACCACTACGAATTCCTGGTGGCCCTGACCCGCCAGCTGGGTGGCATCGGCCTCGAGCATCACCGCTCGTCGGAAAACACGATGAGCCCGGACTTCTTCACCAACTGGAGCGCCAGTGCCGGGGACCGCGGGCTGCTGCCGCACGAATATGTCCACTCGTGGAACGGAAAATTCCGGCGACCGGCCGACGAACTGACCGCCAATTATAACGTGGCCAGCCAGAACACCCTGCTGTGGGTCTATGAGGGTCAGACCGAATACTGGGGCGATGTGCTGTCGGCCCGGTCCGGCCTGGCCAGCCGCGAGGTCGCCGTGGCGACCCTCGCCACCATCGCCGGCTTCTATGATGCCCAGCCGGGTCGCCAGTGGCGCGCCCTGCACGACACCAACAACCACAACCTGCTCGGCTACCGCGTGCCCGGCCAGTATCCGTCGTGGATGCGCAGCACCGGCGACTACTACCGCGAGAGCGCCCTGATCTGGCTCGACGCCGACACCCTGATCCGCGAGGGCACGCGCGACCGCAAGAGCCTGGACGATTTCGCCCGCGCCTTCTTTGGCGTCGACGACGGCGTCTATACGCCGCTCGGCTACACCTTCGAGGATCTGGTCGCGGCGCTGAACGGTGTCTATCCGCACGACTGGGCCGGCTTCCTGCGCGACCGGCTCGACGCCGTCGGCCCCGATGCCCGCGCCCCGCTGGACGGCATCACCCGGGCGGGCTGGGCGCTGACCTGGGTCGACAGCCTGACCCCGGTCGAGAAATCGGTCCAGGGCGGCTGGGCCCGCGACTTCCAGTACTCGCTGGGCTTCACCCTGTCGGGAACCAGCAACCGGCTGGCCAATATCCGCTGGGACAGCCCGGCCTTCCGCCTCGGTATCGGCGAGGGCTGGGAGCTGGTCGCGGTCAACGGCACCGCCGCTGACGCCGGCCTGCTGCGCGCCGCCGTGACCGCGGCCAGGGACACTGACGCCCCGCTGGATCTGCTGTTGAAGTCCGGCGACCGCTACCGCACCGTCGCCTTCGACTACCACGACGGTCTGCGCTACCCGCGCCTGGTCCGCATCGAGGGCACCCGCGACCGGCTGGCCGACATCTACGCCCCGCGGCGGCGCTGACGAAAAAGGCGGCGGGCCCGGGAACCCGCCGCCGTGCCTTCAGGCCCTGAGCAGACCCAGCAGGGCCTCGGCCGCCTCACGGGACGAGGCAGGATTCTGGCCCGTGACCAGCTGACCGTCGGTCAGCACATACGAGCCCCAGTCGGGGCCCTTTGAGTAGTCGCCGCCATTGGCCTTGAGCATGTCCTCGACCAGGAAGGGCACGACCTTGGTCAGGCCGACGGCCTCTTCCTCGGTGTTGGTGAAACCGGCGACCTTGCGCCCCTTGACCAGCGGCTCGCCGTCCTTGCCCTTCACCGATTTGAACACCCCCGGCGCGTGGCAGACGGCGGCGACCGGCTTGTCGGCCCGCACGAACGCCTCGATCAGGCTGATGGAGTGGCCGTCCTCCGCCAGATCCCACAACGGCCCGTGGCCGCCGGGATAGAAGACCCCGTCGAAATCGTCGGCCGACACGCTGTCCAGCCGCACCGTATGGGCCAGCACCTTTTGCGCGGCCGCGTCGTCCTTGAAGCGGCGGGTGTCGTCGCTCTGGGCGTCCGGTTCGTCACTCTTGGGGTCCAGCGGCGGCTGGCCGCCCATGGGCGAGGCCACCACGATCTCGGCCCCGGCGTCCTGCAACGCATAGTAGGGGGCGGCGAACTCCTCGAGCCAGAAACCGGTCTTCTGACCGGTGTCGCCGAGCTGATCGTGTGAGGTCAGAACCATCAGGATCTTCATGGGGGGCGTCCTTCGTTCGGGGGCGGTGCGTGGATGCGGTCCACCGCGGCTGTCGCCAGTCCAAACGCATACGGGCCCGGTGGTTTCCCACCGGGCCCGCTGAAGTTTTGCGATCCGGTCCCGAAGGACCGGGCCAGATTACTTGATCTGGATGGTCGCGCCGGCTTCTTCCAGCTTCTTCTTGGTCTCTTCAGCGATCTGCTTGGAGACGTTCTCGAGGACGTTCTGCGGAGCGCCTTCGACCAGGTCCTTGGCTTCCTTGAGGCCCAGGTCCGAGCGAACGCCGCGAACTTCCTTGATCACGTTGATCTTCTTGTCGCCGCCCGAGACGAGCACGACGGTGAACTCGGTCTGCTCTTCGGCGGCTTCAGCCGGAGCAGCGCCACCACCGGCCGGCATGGCCATGGCGACGGGAGCAGCGGCGCTGACGCCCCACTTTTCTTCCAGCAGCTTGGAGAGTTCGGCAGCTTCGAGGACGGTCAGTTTGGACAGGTCTTCGACGATCTTGGACAGGTCGGCCATGGTTAGATTCCTTCGGAGGATTGAGGTTCAGTTGGGAGGGTTTGCAGAGATGGAAGGGAGCGGTCCGCTTACGCGGCGTCCTTGGCGGCATAGGCGCTGAACACCCGGGCCAGTTGGCTGGCGGGAGCTTGCACGACGCCGGCGATCTTGGTCGCGGGGGCGTTGAGCAGGCCGAGCAGCGAGGCGCGGATCTGATCCAGCGACGGCAGTTTGGAGAGAGTCTCCACGCCCTTCGCGTCCAGAACCTTGTCACCCATGAAGCCGCCGAGAACGACGAAGCGGTCGTTGCCCTTGGCGAAGTCAGCGGTCACCTTGGCGGCCGTCACCGCGTCGTCGGCATAGGCGATGCCCACGGGACCCTTGAACAGGCCGTGGTAGTCGCTGCCTTCAGCGGCTTCGAGCGCCTTCAGCGCCAGGCGATTCTTGATCACCTTGAACGTGCCGGCTTCCTTGCGGAGGCGGCCACGCAGATCTTCCATTTCCGCAACGGTCAGACCCAGGTTGTGGGTCACGACCACGGTGCCGGCGCCGGCGAAAACGCCCTTGAGCGTCTCGATCGACTCGGCTTTTTGTGCGCGGTCCATTGCGGTCTCCAGTCTGGTATTCGCCGCCGGGCTTATTCCCGAAGGCGGATTGGCCAAAGCGCCCCGCATCGCTGCGAGACGTTGAAGCCGGTCGTAATGTCCGAAGGATGCTCGAACCCCGACGTCCGGATACCGGAGCGTCTGGCGTTGTCTGCGTCCCCATCTCCCCACGGCACCAGAGGGCTCTCTGGCGGTTACGGCGCGGGTGACCCCCACGCCCCGAAGTTCTCGGACAGGACCGTCATCGGCAGAACCGGTGACGGGAAGCGGCGCTCTTACAGGGGAACCACGGGGAAATCAACGACCATTGAGGCCCGGCTCGCCGGCCCTGTTGATCCGGGATCATCCCGGCACCCCGGGTCGGCCGGTAGTCGGTCAACCGGCCTCACCCGGGTTCAGCCCGGCGCGCGCGCACTCAGAAAGGCGAAGGCCTCGATCAGGGCCGTCAGTTCGGGCTCGTCGACGCGGCGCGACGCCTCTTCCGGCATCACCCATTCCCGGTCGCGTTCGTCGCGTTCGGGCCAGACGTCGAGGATCTCGGTGACCTGCAGCGGAAACACGTCGACGGCACACAATTGGGTCTTGTCGCCCTTCAGCCGCTTCAGGTAGCGGAACATGCCCAGCGGCTCACCGGCGATGTCACCCCGGACCCCGGCCTCCTCGAAGGCTTCCTGGGCCGCGGCCTCGTGCGCGGCGCGGTCCTTCATCGGCCACCCCTTGGGGATGACCCAGCGCTTCGTCTCGCGCGACGTGATCAGCAGGATCTCCAGCCCCCGCGTGCCCGTCCGCCACGGCAGGGCCGCGAACTGATGGCGCTTGTCGCGGCGGTAGATCTTGCTGGTCTTGCGTTTGGTCAATTCACTCGGGTTCCATCGTTCGCACCGGCCGGATGGCGCTGGGTGTAGTCATCCGCGAGCGGACGATTCGTCACAAACGAAAACGGCGGCGGGGATCACTCCCCGCCGCCGCAATCAATCAACCGACAGGGTCGATCAGGCGTTCAGCGACGCCGGGTCGATCTTGAAGCCGGGGCCCATCGTCGAGGACAGGCTGATCTTCTTCACATAGGTGCCCTTGGCACCCGACGGGCGGGCTTTCGACAGGGCGTCGACATAGGCCTTCACGTTGGCCTCCAGGGCTTCCTGGGTGAACGAGGCCTTGCCGATGCCGCCGTGCACGATGCCGGCCTTCTCGACGCGGAACTCGACCGCACCGCCCTTGGCGTCCTTGACGGCCTGGGCGACGTTCGGGGTCACGGTGCCGACCTTCGGGTTGGGCATCAGGCCGCGCGGGCCCAGCACCTTACCCAGCCGACCGACCAGGGCCATCATGTCCGGCGACGCGATGACGCGATCGAAGTCCATGAAGCCGCCGTTGATCTTCTCGTACAGATCCTCGGCACCGACGATGTCGGCACCGGCCGCCAGGGCTTCGGCCGCCTTGGCGTCCTTGGCGAAGACGGCGACGCGGACGTCGCGGCCCGTACCCGACGGCAGGTTGACCACGCCGCGGACCTGCTGGTCGGCGTGACGCGGGTCAACGCCCAGGTTGACGGCGATCTCGATCGACTCGTCGAATTTGGCGGTGGCGTTCGCCTTGACGGCCTTGATGGCCTCGGCGAACGACAGGTTGGCTTCACGGTCGCCCGTGCGGGCCTTGATACGCTTGGTTTGCTTGGTCATGTGCTCAGCCCTCCACGACGTTCAGGCCCATGGCCTTGGCCGAACCCTCGATGATCTTGGTCGCGGCATCGAGATCGTTGGCGTTCAGGTCCTTCATCTTCTTCTCGGCGATCTCGCGCAGCTGGCTGCGGGTGATCTTGCCGACCACTTCGCGGCCGGTCAGCTTGGAGCCCGACTTCAGCTTGGTGGCCTCCTTCAGGAACCAGGTCGCCGGCGGCGTCTTGGTGATGAAGGTGAAGCTCTTGTCCTGATAGACGGTGATCACGGTCGGCAGGGGCGTGCCCTTGCCGACGTTCTCGGTGCGCGCGTTGAACTCCTTGCAGAAGCCCATGATGTTGACGCCGCGCTGGCCCAGTGCGGGGCCGATCGGGGGCGAGGGCGTGGCGGAAGCCGCCGGCACCTGCAGTTTGATATAGCCCAGAATTTTCTTGGCCATTGGTCTCTCCTGTGAGTGACCCGGGGTTCAGTCCGGGCCGGTGAGCCGTGGTCCGGCATGGCTGCCTCCCACGGATTTATGCGGGCGAACCCGCACCGCTCCCTGCGGAGCGAGGCGCGCGTGTAGCGGAAACTCAGGGCAAATACAATCCGCTCATCCCGGCGAAAGCCGGGACCCGGTCCTGTCCAGCATGACGCCGGTGTTTCAGAACAAGCGTGTCAGCCCAATCCGCCCGGGTCGATCACCCAAAACACTGGGTCCCGGCTTTCGCCGGGATGAGCGGATCAGGGTTACGAAGCGTTCTTCTCGACCTGATTGTATTCCAGATCCACCGGGGTCGGACGGCCGAAGATGGACACGGCCACGCGCAGGCGGGCGTTGTCCTCGTCGACGCTTTCGACCTGGCCCTCGAAGCTGGCGAACGGTCCGTCGATGACCTTGACGGTCTCGCCGATGTCGAAGCGGATGGTGGGTTTCGGACGCTCGACGCCCTCCTCCACCTGACCGATGATGTTCTGGACCTCACGCTCGGACACCGGCAGGGGCTTGGTGCCGCCCGCCGCGCCGAGGAAGCCGGTGACCTTCGGCGTGTTCTTGACCAGGTGATAGGCCTCGTCGGTCATCTCCATCTTCGCCAGCACATAGCCGGGGAAGAATTTGCGTTCCGAGTTGATCTTGCGACCCCGACGGATCTCGACGACGTCCTCGGTCGGCACCAGGATTTCCGAGAAACACTCGGTCAGACCCTGCTGACGTGCCTGGTCCTGGATGTGCTGGGACACCTTCTTCTCGAAATTCGAGTAGGCGTGAATGATGTACCATTTGTGCCGCGGATTGGCGGCCGGTTTGGTTTCGGGCGCTGCATCAGTCATGCGCGTCTCCTTATTGGCCGATGGCGAGGATGAATTGGGACACGAACGTCAGGCCCGCGTCGACGACCCAGAAGAAGATCGCGGCGATGACCACCATGATGAAAACCATCACCGAAGTGATCCAGGTTTCTTTGCGGCTCGGCCACACGATCTTGCGGCCTTCGGCGCGAACCTGGCTGAAGAACTGCGGGATCGAGACACGCTTCTTGGGGGCCGGCGCGTCAACCGCGACCGTCTGCCCCGCCGGAGCGACTTTGGTTCCCGTCATGCGACGACCGCCCGGGGTCTTGGCCTTGGCCATTCAGCGTCTCTTCAAACATTTGTTCCTGCCCTCCACATGGGAAGTCCCACGCGGCGGCGACAGGGGGAAATGGCAGGAGTGGAGGGACTCGAACCCACGACCCTCGGTTTTGGAGACCGATGCTCTACCAGCTGAGCTACACTCCTGTAGTGCCCGGACAAGACACAACGCGCCGTGGGTCACCCCATCGGCGCGTGGTACTCGCCAGACGGGGGCGTATGCCCGAGCGAAGGCGGGTTTTCAAGGGCAATCCGCCCCCCGGCGCGGCGATTGCGCGCCAGGGCCGGATCAGTCGTCCCTGTGGGCCGCCATCGCATGGGCCTCGTCCTCGGGCTTGACCACCTGACGGAACAGCAGCTTGTCGATGCGGCGGTCGTCCATGTCGAGAATTTCGACCTCGAACCGCCCCAGTTGCAGCTCCTCGCCCTTGTCCGGCACGCGCGACAGCTGGTGCAGGACCAGGCCGGCCACGGTGTGAAAACTGTCGTTCTCGCCGAAATCCTCGCCGAGCATGTCGCACAGATCATCCAGATCGGTACGGCCGTCGACCAGCCAGGCCCCGTCCTCGCGCTGCGTCACGAAGCCGGTCAACTCGTCGTGGCTCTCGTTGAAGTCGCCGGCGATCATCTCGAGGATGTCGGTGGCTGTGACCACGCCTTCGAAGGCCCCGTACTCATCAACGATGAAGGCCATGTGGACATGGGTGCCCTTCAGGATCTCCAGCGCCTTGAGCACCGAGGTCGACTGCGGGATGAAGGCCGGCGTCTTGACGTGTTTCTCCACCTCAAGCTCGCCCGAGGTCAGATAGGAGTCGAGCAGGTCCTTCTTGTGCACCACCCCCAGCGGGTGATCGAGGTCACCGTCCCGGGCGACCACGATGCGCGAATAGGGACAGATGCGGATCTCCTCGCGCAGCGCGGCGACCGTATCATCCAGGGCGACCCAGAAGACGTCGGTCCGCGGCGTCATCGCCACCCGGACGGGACGGTCACCGAGGCGCAGGATCTCCTCGATCATCACCTGTTCCTCAGGCTCGATCAGGCCCGCCGAGGTGCCCTCGGCCAGGATGGTCTCGACCTCCTCCTGGGTGACATCGGTGCCGTCACGGTCCTTGACGCCCATCAATTTGAGAATGGCCGAGGTCGAGGCGGTCAGCAGCACCACGAACGGATGCAACACCACGGCCAGGCTCGAGATCGGGGCCGCCATCTTGGCGGCGATGGTCTCGGGGAAGATCAGGGCCAGACGCTTGGGCACCAGCTCGCCGACAATCAACGACACATAGGTGATGCAGACGACCACCAGAGCCGTCGAGAAGATCTGGGTATAGGCGGTCAGGGCCGGAAACTGGGCCTCGAGGATCTTGTCCAGCTCACCGGCGATGGCGGCCTGGCCATAGGCACCGGCCAGAATGCCGATCAGGGTGATGCCGACCTGGACCGCCGACAGGAAATGGGTCGGGTCATCGGCCAGCTTCAACGCCGCGCGGGCACCCTTGTCCCCCCGCTCCGCCCGGCTCTGCAGCTTGGATCTGCGTGAGGAGACGACCGCGAGCTCGGTCATGGCGAACAGGCCGTTGAGCACCACGAGGAGCAGAACGACAGCGATGGCGATGGCTAACATCTAGGGGGAGGCAGACCTGCGCGGCGCAGCAGTCGGCGTCCGCTGTTCGTTCCTAGCCGAAGTCCGTCGTTTCCGCCACGTTTTCCTTGCGGCTCAGCGTCGGGGACCGGCATCCACGGCCCCGTAGGGACCGCGGACGTCAGGATCCGCGGGGGTTGTGGCGGCACAGGCCGACATCCCGATCAGGGTCCCGATGAACAGGCCGATGCGAAGCGCGCGCAACATGATTACCAAATTCCTAACGTCCGGAAGCGAACGTAGGCGGCAATCGCGGGTTCCATGCAAGGCCTCGCCCCCGTCAGGGGACGCCTTAACCCTGAAGCATCCCCTGTGACGCGAACCGGTCGGTCCAGGGGGCCTCGTGAACAGCAGAACGGGCGACCTCCCTGCGGAGACCGCCCGTCCTGCCGGCTGGCGTCGGGACCTAGCTGCGGGGCCTGGTCGTCGACTTCGAAGCCTTGGTCAGCTTGTCGGCCCACGACTGGGCCACCTGGCCGGCGGCGCCGCGTCCACCCAGGCCAAAGGCCAGGGCGGCGGCGACGGCCGCGGCCCCCAGGACCAGGCCGAAGGCCAGCATGACGATTTCATCGGCGATGCCCATGAAGCTCAGACCCATGGCCGTGGCCAGGGCGATGGTGGCCCAGCGCACGATGGTCGAGGCAAACCGGTCCGCCCCGTCGGTCCCGCGGTTGATGGCATTGCTCAGCACGTCGCCCAGAATCACGCCGGCGACGATGATGATGCCGCCGGTGATGATCCGGACCGCCAGGCTCAGAACCTCCTCGACCAGGGTCGCGACGGCCCCGAATTCCAGCAGGCGGGCGGCCTCGATCGCGGTAAAGGCGACGATGGCGACCATGGCCAGCAGGCCGACGATGCGTGACGGCGTCATCGGCCGGGCGACCGTCCGGTCCCCCATGGCGCGGGCCGTCGCCGGCGTCACGTCACCGGCATAGGGGGCCGGGGCCTCGGCCGACGCCCCTTCCGGGCGCGCCGAAGACAGGCTGACGAAGCCGCTGATGCTGCGATCGAACCCGGTGGCCGGCAGGACCCGTTCGATGACCTGGGCGACCCAGCGACCGATGAACCAGCCGATGGCCAGGACGATCGCGGCCGCCAGCACCCGGGGGATGGCATCAAAGACGGTCGCCAGCACCGCGACGGCCGGGATGGTCAGGGATTCGATGCTCAGCTGTTCCAGCGCCGCGATGGTAATCGGGATCAGAACCAGCACAAACACCAGGGTGCCGACCGCGCTGCTGACGCCGGTCGATCCGGTTGCCCGCGACAGACCGGCGCGCTCCAGCCAGGCATCGGCACTGGCGGCCTTCAGCGCGGCCTCGGTCACCCGGCGGGCGAGCGTGGCGACGATATAGCCGATGAAGAAGATCAGGGCCGCGCCGAGGATGTTCGGCAGGAAGGAGGCAACCTGGTTCAGCAGGGTGTTCAGCGGGGTCACGACCTGTCCGAGCCCCAGCACGCCCAGGGCGGCGACGACGCCGAACAGCAGGATCAGCCAGAAGGCGACATCTCCGAGGCTGTGGCCGATCGAATGTTTCGGGTTTTCGCTGAGGTTGGCCTTGGCTGCGCCCGGAATCCGGTCGACGCCCTTGGCCAGCGCCCATTTGATGGCGGTGCCGATCGCCCAGGCCCCAACGAGAATGAGCAGCGCGCCCAGTCCCTTCGGCAGCCAGGTCTGGATCAGGGCATCCCAGCCGATGAATTCATATCGTGCGTCGTACATTGTACCCACCCATGCTCACGTCCCGGGGTCGAAACGCTCCTGCTGACCTAACGGCCGCGGTTTGAAGGCGTTCCGGGGAACAACAAAAAGCCCCCGCCGGATTGCACCGGCGGGGGCTCTGCATTTTTGGCCCGGACCCGGGGGTCCGGCGATCCTCGACTACTCGATGATCTTGGCGACGACGCCGGCACCGACGGTGCGGCCGCCTTCACGGATGGCGAAGCGCAGGCCCTGGTCCATGGCGA
>NZ_CAXBHE010000018.1:0-26213 GCF_963975535.1 uncultured Brevundimonas sp.
GCTGATGTTGCCGCCGAAGGCGTCGGCCTGGATCGCGTCACCCGCTGCCGCCGTCACGGCCGCCGTGGAGATGCTGAGCGCATTGGTACCCGCGGTCCGGGCGTAGATGCCGCCGGCGGCCCCGCCGCTGACCAGACCATTGGCGTCGATGGTGACCGTGCCGGCCGATGACAGGGCCAGGATACCGTAACCACTCTGGCTCGACAGCGGGGTCGGGTGACGGTCGGCGTCGAAGGTCACCGGGTCGCCGCCCGTGGCACTGACCGCGCCGACGTGGATGCCGATGTTGCCGGCCGTCTCCGCGTACACGCCCGGTCCGCCGGCGGCCGTGATGGGGCCGGTCGAACGGTCAAGCAGGGTGCCGATATTGATCGCGCCGGTGCCGGTCCGGGCGAAGATGCCGGTCTGTCCCGCGACCGCGCCATCGACATTGATGTCGATGCCACCGCTGTTCTGGTTCTCGGTGTAAATGCCGGCGGATTCCTCGCCGCCGGTCACGCTGCCCGCCATGGCGATCGTCAGCAGTCCGCCATTGGCCCGGGCGTCCACGCCGGACCCGTCCCGGCCGATGACGTGCGAACCGGCCGCCGAGCTCACCGTGACCGCGCCCGTCGAACCATTGACGACGCTGATCCCGGTTTCGCCGCTGACGGTGCTGGCCCCGGTCACATTGACCTGAACCGCGCTGTTCCCGCTGCCATACCGTTCGGCGTAGACGCCGAAGCCATTGGTCGCGCCGGCATCCGCCGTGGATATGGTGACGTCACCGCCGCTGGACGCACCCCGAATGGCGTCAGACAGGCCCGTCACCGAGCCGCCGGAGACGATGTTCACCGAGCCGGTATCGGAATAGCCATAGATACCGTAGGCGCGCAGGCCACTGACGGCCCCGGTCGTGTAGATGTCGATTCCGGAGGCGGCGGGCGCACCGATCGCCGCACCGATCCGGCCGTCATCGCTGCCGGAACTGGCTGCCACGGCCTCGTACAGGGTCGAGTCAACCGAGCGGGCGTAGATGCCGTCATAACCACTGACGATGCCCCCCGTCGCAGAGATCGTGATGGCACCCTGGGCCTCGGAGTTGGCATAGATGCCATCACCCATATAGCCGTCCGACCGCTCGTGCGACACGAGGTCACCGAGGGCGGTGATGAAGATGTCACCGGCATTCGTCTGGGCGCTGATCGCGGTTGCGCCGGTCCCGGTTACGGTGTCGGCGGCGCGAACGGTGATCGAATTGCTGGCCAGGGCACCGTTGTTGACGCCGACGATGCCGTAGAAGCCCGTGCTCAACACGGGTCCGGTGACGTCGATCAGGACGCGACCATTGGTACCGGCGTACTGGCTGGCGGCGACGATCGCGCGATTGCGGGCGGTGACCGCACCGGCATAGACGCTGACGTCGCCGGCACCGAGGGCGTTGATGCCATTGCCGTTGAAGCCGCCCGTGATCAAGCCGCCGATCCGCTGATCGGCGGTCCCGACGGTGACGGCGCCCAGGCCGCCGATGTTTTGGGCGATCAGGCCCGTGCCGTACAGGCTGGTGACCGGGCCCGCGGCATGCACCGTTACGGTGCCGGCGCCGGCGTTCTCCGCCAGAAGACCACTGCCGTAGGCCTGGATCGAACCGGTGGTGGCGATGCTGACATCACCCGTCCCGGCATAGACCGTGACGGCACGGCCGCCGACCGTGGTCACGGAATCGGCGGTCACGCTGACCGCGGCATTGCCGGTGGCCCTGACGTTGATGCCGCCCGCGGCACCACCCGTCACCGGCCCGCTGGCGGCGACGTTGACGTTGCCGCCGGTCGCGTTGACGTTCACGGCAAATCCGGAAGAGGCCCCGGCGTAGAGGTCTGAACTGCCGCCGACGGTGGTGACGGTTCCGACCCGCAGGTCGATATCCCCGGCCGTGGCGGCATAGAGGCCGGCACCACCGGTCGAGCTGATCGTGCCATTGGACGTCAGGTTGATGTCACCGGTCTGACTGTACAGGTTCACGCTGGCCCCGTCGGTGGCCGTGATGCTCGACAGGCCGTCCAGGGCCGTGACGTTGATCGCGCCGGAGACGGTGCGGACATCAACCCCGTACTGACCATTGGCGAGGATGGCTACCGGCCCGGTCAGGGTCAGGGACGCCCCACCCGTGCCCGTCGGGGCCGGGATAGCGCCCAGTCCATCAAAGACCAGGGGCGTGACCGACTTCATCATGGACACTTCGGACACCGACAACACCACGCCGGATCCATTCGAGGTGACGTTGCCGCCGATATTCACCGTCTGCGAACCCTCACCGCCCTGGGTATCGAGATTCAGACCGACGGTATTCCCGGAAACGGCTGCAGTCGTATTGACCGTGATCGCGCCGCCACGCGAGAAGGCGTAGACTCCGACGTTGCTCGGCGCGGTCGCGCCGCCGATAGCAGCCCCGACGTTGACCGTCGTGGCCCCGTCCGCGGCCTGCGAGTGGATGCCGGTCTCGCCCCCGTCGATCGTGCCGCCGGCTCCGGTGCGAATGTCGATTGTGCCCGCGTAAAAGCTGTAGGCCTCAATGCCGGTTCCCGGAGCGGAGACCCCGTCCTCATCGTCCCGCTCGTACAGGGAGATGGCGGTCGTAATGCCCGTGCCCTGACCGATGACAATATTGCCGTTGCCGTCTGTACTGGCGGAGATTCCGCCGTAGTAGGCATCGATCGTACCGCCGACGGAATCGATAGTGATGTCAGCGGCATCCGTGCGTGCGCTGATGCCGGAGCCCGAGACGTGGATGGTATTGGCCCCGTTCAGGACCGTGACCGATCCGCCGTTGGACGAGCCGGCTTCCAGACCGTTGCCGCCATTGGCGGTAAAGGTGTTGCCACCGCTGGACGTGTCGAGCAGGAGGGATTCTGAACCGGTGTAGACAGTGACGGCGTGGCCATTTGAGCTATGGATCTGGGAATTCCCGTCGACAACCACGGTCAACAGGCCAGCCAACGACGCGTCGGATTCGAAGTTCAGCGCCGTCCACACGGCGCTGATCTCGGCACCGGTGGCCGTCTGGGTGTCGTTGTTTTCATCGGAATACACACTGACATAGCCGCCGGTCCCACCGTCGTAGATCGTACCGCTGGTTGTCGACACCGTGCCGGCGGTCAGGGCCTGACCCGGCGCGCCGGTCAGGGTGGACTGGGCCATGGCCGGCGCAGCGCAGAACAGGCCAAGCACCAGGAGCGAGGTGCTGGTCATCATGGCCGCGTTGCGGCTGGTCTTGGTCGTGTTCACTGGTGTCATCCCCGGGCACAGCGGTGCCAAATTAGAATCTTGGCTGCGGGGATAGCTCAGGAGATCACCCTGAAACTATAGCGGTTTGTCCCAATCTTGGGACGATACGCCGGGCGCGCGAAAACGCCGGTCAGGTCGGCACTGCCGGGGGGCGGAAACGGGACTCCCTCCGCGGCCGGACGCCCGGAATCATTGGAATTCGCTGTCCGGGGGGGCACCACCGCCGGCCTCAACCAAGCGGTCGCAGCCATGGCCACAGACGACCGGAACATCGTTCACAGCGGAAAATTCGACTGCCCGTGAGCGCATTTATCAGCACCGGGATCGCGCCCAGCCCCCGCTCCCCGCAAGCCGGGGTCGCCGAAGTCGCGGCTACCCGGCCGAATAGCTGGTCTTGATCTGGGTATAGAAGTCGGCGGCGGCAAAGCCCTGCTCTCGCGGGCCGTAGCTGGACGCCTTGGTGCCGCCGAACGGCACATGATAGTCGACCCCGGCCGTCGGCAGGTTGACCATGGTCATTCCCGCCTTCGCCCGGCGCTGGAAGTCGCGCGCATGTTTCAGCGACTGGGTCACGATCCCCGCCGACAGGCCGAACTCGACCCCGTTGGCGACCGCGAGGGCTTCCTCATAGTCCCTGACCCGGATGGTCGAGGCGACCGGACCGAACACCTCTTCATTGTTGATTCGCGCATCGGCGGAGGTGTCGGCGATCAGGGTCGGCTGGACGTACCAGCCCGGCTTGTCCATGTTCAGACGCTCGCCGCCGGTGACCACCCGGCCCCCGTCCTCGCGGGCGATGTCGATATAGCGATAGGAGCTCTCGCGCTGGGCATCGCTGACCGCCGGGCCCATCTGGGTATTCGGATCGAGAGCGTCGCCGACGCGCAGCCCCTTCACCTTCTCGGCCAGGGCGGCGACGAAACGGTCGTGGATGCCGTCCTGCACGATCAGGCGGCTGGAGGCGGTGCAGCGCTGTCCGGTGGCAAAGAAGGATCCGTCCAGCGCAATGGCCACGGCCCGGTCCAGATCGGCGTCGTCCAGCACGATCAGCGGGTTCTTGCCGCCCATCTCCAGTTGCACCCGCGCCTGACGCTTCATCGCATTTTCGGCCACGCCCGCGCCCACGGTCTGGGAGCCGGTGAAGCTGATGCCGACGACGTCCCTGTGCGCGACGATGGCCCGACCGACGTCGCCGTCACCGATGACCATATTGACCACGCCCGCGGGCAGGCCCGCCTCATGCAGGATGGCGATCAGCGCCTCGGCCGTGGCCGGGGTCGGCCCGGCGGCCTTGAGCACCACTGTATTGCCGAAGGCGATGGCCGGGGCGATCTTCCAGGCCGGGATGGCGATCGGGAAATTCCACGGCGTGATCAGGCCGAACACCCCGATCGGCTGGCGATAGGTCTGGATCTCGACGCCCGGCCGGATCGAGGCCAGGTTCTGGCCGTGCAGGCGCAGGGCTTCGCCGGCGAAGAATTTCAGCACCCGCCCCGCGCGGGCCGTCTCGCCGATGCCCTCGGCCAAAGTCTTGCCCTCCTCGCGCGACAGCAGCCGGCCGAGGGCCTCGCGCCGCTCCAGGATCAGGGTGCCGGCCCGGTCCAGGATGTCGGACCGCACCTCGGGCGAGGCTTCCGACCAGGCGGGGAAGGCCGCGCTGGCGGCGTCCACGGCCTGCCCGACCTCGGCCGCCCCGCCCTTCGGCGTCCTGGCCACCACGTCGCGCGTGTCGGACGGGTTCAGGCTCTCGCCGGGACGGTCAGCCTCCACCTTCTCGCCACCGATCCAGTGCGACAGTTCCAGCGTATCCGACATGGCGATGATCCTTCGTTGCGGTAAGGCGCGCAGGCGGTGCGGGCACACCGGGCGCTGCGACAGAGATAGGCTCAACCGCCAGCGAAATCAGCCCTCTGCCCGCACCAATTCGGCGGCACAGGTCCCGACCCCACGCGGGCAGGACGGAAACGATCTAGGCGGGGGGCGTTTTCTGACCGCTGCCCCCGGGAGGGCCGACCGCATCCCCGATGCCGAAGGTCCTGGCGAATCCGAACAGGGCGTCCTCGAGCACCGACAGCTTCAGCCGGTAGATGACCTGCTTGCCATCCTTGGTCGCCTCCACCAGACCGGCCTCCTTCAGCACGGTGAAATGGGCCGACATGGTCGGCTTGGCGAAGCTGAATTGATCGGCCAGTTCCCCGGCGGTCATCGGCCGCTGGCGCAGCAACTCCAGCACCCGCCGGCGCGTCGGATCAGCCAGGGCCTTGAACACGGAATTCATGCCGCTTCGTTTAGCCAGCCGCCTAAGCGAAGTAAATCCGCCCCGCTACGCCGCGCGGCTACCCGATCTTGACCCCCGGCGGCGGCACGCTGTCGGCCGGCACGAAGAAGTCGGGCATCAGGGCCTTGGACGGATCGACGCTGTAGATCCCGAAATCGCGCACCCCCTGTTCATACAGGAAGCTGTCGTCGATCAGGAACCGCCCGGTTAGCTCCCGCGCCGGCTGGCAGAAGATGGCGTGGGCCGCATCGGCCATGATCTCGGGCGTCCGGCAATGGGCCAGACCGTCCTTGCCGGTCAGGGCGAATTCGATCGCCGCCGTGGCGATGGCCGTGCGCGGCCACAGGGCGTTGAAGGCGATCCCCTCGCCGCGGAACTCCTCGGCCATGCCCAGCATGGCCAGGCTCATGCCGTATTTGGCCATCGAATAGGCGACGTGCGGTCCGAACCAGTGCGGCGACAGGTCCAGCGGCGGCGACAGGGCCAGCACATGCGGATTGGCCGCCTTCTGCAGGTGCGGCAGGCAGGCCCGCGACACCATGAAGGTGCCCCGGGCGTTGACCTGATGCATCAGGTCATAGCGTTTCATCTCGGTGGCCAGCGTCCCGGTCAGCTGGATGGCCGAGGCGTTGTTGACGCAGATGTCGATGCCGCCGAACCGGTCCACGGCCGCAGAAACCGCCGCATTGACCGAGTCCTCGTCGCGCACATCGACGATCAGCGGCAGGGCCTGACCCCCGGCCGCCTCGATTTCCTCCGCCGCCGAATAGATGGTGCCGGGCAAATGCTTGTGCGCCTCGGCGGTCTTGGCCGCGATGACTACATTGGCCCCGTCCCGCGCCGCGCGCAGGCCGATGGCCAGGCCGATGCCCCGGCTGGCCCCGGTGATGAACAGCGTTTTTCCCTGCAGTGACATCGGCCTTGGCTCCGGGTGGGTTTCAATGGAAAACGGATACGGTGCATAAAGACACAGAACTTCAGACCGAGCGAGAGGCCGTCATGACCGCATTCCAGATCACCCGCGACGGCCCCGTCGCCCATCTGCGCCTGACCCGGCCCGAGGCCTCCAACGCCCTCGGCATGGAATTCTGGCGCGCGTTCGGCCCGGCGCTGAAGGCCCTGGACGCCGCCGGTGACGTGCGCGCCCTGGTCCTGTCCGGCGACGGCCGCAATTTCTGCGCGGGCATGGACATCTCGGTCTTCTCGGGCGGGTCCATCCTCAACACCGACACCGCCGCCGCCCGTCAGGCCTTCCACCAGTCGGCGCGCGAGCTGCAGGACTCCCTGACCCGGCTCGAGCGCGTCCGCTTCCCGGTCATCGCCGCCATCCAGGGGGCCTGTGTCGGGGCCGGCCTCGACATGGTCTCCGCCTGCGACCTGCGTCTGGTCTCGCAGGAGGCGTATTTCCGCATCGAGGAGATCAATATCGGCATGATGGCCGATATCGGCAGCCTGCAGCGCCTGCCCAGGACCCTGCCCGACGCGGTGGTTCGGGAACTGGCGTATCTGGGCACCACCCTGACCGCCGAGCGAGCCGAGCGGCTGGGCTTCGTCAACGCCGTCCTGCCCGACCCCGAGGCCCTGCTGGCCGCCGCCCTCGACATGGCCCGCGCCATTGCCGCCAGGGCCCCGCTGGCCGTGTCGGGCTCCAAGGCCGCCATCGTCCACGCCCGCGACCACACTGTGGCCGAGGGGCTGGAATGGGCCGCCGTCATGCAGGGCTCGATCTGGAACCCGGCCGATATCCTGGCCGCGATCCAGGCCCGGACCCTGAAACAGCCGGGCGATTTCGCCGACCTGGCCCCGCTGGCCTCGGTGCTGGCCCCGGACGACTGACGCCCGGACCGCGCCGGCTAGTCGCCGAAGGCCGCGGACCGGTCACCCATCGGCTGCACCGCGCGATTCGACGCGCCCAGCGCCGCCGACAGGGCGGCGATCTGTTCGCCCGAGGCCGCGATCGGCGTCGACAGTACGTTCCAGCGCACCCCCTCGGTGCAGGGCGGTGTCGTCAGCGAGCCGGCATAGGCGAAATAGTGCCGGTCGTCCGGCAGCAGCAGCACCGGATAGACGCCCGGCCGGGTCACGCCCGCCTCGCCCGCCTGCGACGGCAGGGCCGCCAGCAGCGACGCCAGCGCCGGATTGGCCGCCCCCTCGGTCACGAATACGCCGACCACGGCCAGGGCCCCGTCGGCGTTGCGGTTCACGAAATGTATCTCGAGCGGGTAGCGCTTGCCGTCCAGCGTATGTTCGCTGGGCGCATGGAAGTGGAACTGCACCAGATCATAGGCGTCGGTGCCGATCCGGGTCCGCCCGGCCGCGTCCGGCGTGAACTGCAGGGTGTGACCGTTGTTGAGCAGGGTCCCCGCCCCGGACGCATAATCGGTGGCGATATCCGGCAGGTCGACCGCGTCGGCGGTCGTCAGCGCCACCGGCGACTGGGCCGTCCCGACCGGACACTCGCCGCCCCAGCGCGCCTGGTCCGCATAGCTCCAGTGCGCTGCCGCCCCGGCCGGGGCCTTGACCGGCGCGGTCTCGCTGGCCGGCTTGCAGGCTGCCAGCGCCAGAACCGCTGCCGTCGCCACCATGAGTCTCATCGGTCGTCTCCCCCTTGGCCGTCACCGGCCCCGCTTCCGTACAGGTACCATTGACCGGCCCCTTATCAACCCGCCCCGGGCCGCGCGCCGATCCGGGTCAGGCCTCGCCATCGAACCCGGCGGCCTCAACCAGCTGCGCCAGCACCTCGTCGTCCGCGACCTGGTGAAAGTCAGCATAGAAGGCCCCGACGCTGCGGAACTCGACCGGGCTGGCCAGGCAGATCAACAGATCAACCTCGGCCCGCAGCGTCGCCAGACTGGTCTCCGGCATGACCGGAACGGCCAGAATCACCCGCCCGGCCCCGCGCGCGCGCAGTTGCTGGATGGCCACCCGCGCCGTCGCCCCCGTCGCCAGACCGTCATCGACCAGGATCACGGTTTTTCCGGCCGGGTCCGGATGGGTCCGGTTGCCGAAATAGAGCCGGCGACGCCGTTCGATCTCGGCCAGGGCCAGGGCCTTCTCCCGGGCCAGATAGAGCGGGCTGGCCCCACTCATGCGTTGCACCGCCTCATTGACGACCATCTGCGGAAAGCCGCCGTCGACCACCGCCGCCAGGGCCACCTCCGGATGGCCCGGCGCTCCGATCTTCCGCACCAGAACCAGGTCAAGCGGGGCATCGAGGGCGCGGGCGACCTCCAGGGCCACAGGCACGCCGCCGCGTGGCAGGGCATAGACGATCGCATCGGTTTCGCCCGATGCGACCACCTGCTCCGCCAGCTGCCGCCCGGCCTCGGTACGATCGGCAAAGAGTGGGCGTTGAACGGTCATGTCGGTTCCCCCTCCGCGCCTCAGTGCGCCATCAGAAAACAGACGTCGCCGTGGTTGAGCAGGGACCGGGTCACCCCGCCCAGCATCCATTGCCGTATCCGGCCGTGGCCATATCCGCCGGCGATCACCAGCCCGGCCTTGCGCCTGGAAGCCTCGGCCAGGATACGGACCGTGGTCGGATCGCCGTTGTCGGCCAGCGGAGTCGGCGTGGCCTCGATCTGGTGTCGCTTCAGGAACTGGCAGACATCCGCGGTCCGGGTACCGGCCAGCGCCATGTCCGGCGCGGCCGCCACCTCGATCACGTCGACCCGCGAGGCCATGCGCAGCAGGGGCAGGGCCTCCGCCACCGCCTGCCGGGACTCGCGGGTATCCTTCCACGCCACCAGGACAGGCTCGCCCACCGGAGACCGCGCCCGGACCGGCGGCACGACCAGCACCGGCCGACCTGCGGTCAGGATGACATCGCCGGGATCCGGGGCCCGGAACGGCGCGCCCCTGGCCTTCTGGGCGATGATGATCAGGTCCGCCGCCCGGGCGTCACCGGCCAGCATCCGGCCCGGGGAGTCCAGACCGGCCCGCCACTCGGCGCGTACCGACCGGGCGTCGGTGATTTCCCGGAAACGCGCCCCGGCCCGCTCGACCTCGGACTCCGCCGTCTCTCGATAGACGGCCAGCACCTCGCCCATCCCGGCGATCGGTGCCAGCATCGGCGGCTGTGGCAGGCTGGCCGACAGACCGATCAGCAGGGCGTCGAAACTGACAGCCAGATCGCAGGCCAGTTCGACGCGGGCGTCGCTCTCGTCACCTTCATCGACGTAGACAAGCAGGCTCGGGCAGGTCATCGCGCAATCCTCCTGGGGCCTCACCAGACATCACATCCGGGATCGCCGGGCCTTGATCAGGATCAAGGTCAGACCGCCACCCCGGCTCCACTGTTCGGGACGTCGGACAGGAGGACGCCATGGACAAGACCACAGGACAATCGGTGCGGTTGCTGGCGTCGATGCTGGCCATGGCGGTCGCCGGATGCGGTGCCGTCGATTCACGCCAGGCCAGCCCCGCCTCGCCTGCGCCCGACCGGACCCGGCTCGAGGCGGTGGAACGCGGACGTGTCTTCGTCACCACCGCCTGTTCCGGCTGTCATGCCATCGGCCGCGAAGACGCCAGCCCCCTCGCCGCGGCCCCGCCGCTGCGCGACATTGCCGCCCGCCGGGATCCCGAGTCCCTTGCCGACGGCTTCGCCGAGGGGCTGGTCACCAGCCACCCGGACATGCCCGACTATGTCTTCCGCGCCGGCGAGATCGACGACCTGATGGCCTGGCTGGAAACGCTGGGGCAGGACCGACCGCCGCCCCGGTGAGCGCCCGTCCGCAGCAGGTGACGCCTGGGCATGGCGGGGCCTTGGGCCGGTGACGGCGCAGAGGGCGCGGTCTAGGACTCCAGGCCCGCCCAGATGGCCTTGATCTGATCGGCCAGGGTCATCGGATTGAATGGTTTGGGGATGACCGCGACGGCCCCCATGGCGAGATACTGTTGAACCTCGACCTCCTGAACCCGCGCGGTCATGAAGACGACCGGCATCGCATCGAGACCGGGGTCGGCTTTCAGCGCCATCAGGGTCGCCGGACCGTCCAGCCCCGGCATCATCACGTCCAGCAGGATCAGATCGGGTCGGACCGTCGCCGCCTCCGCCAGGCAGCGGGTCCCGCTGTCCAGCCCGGTGACGGTCAGTCCGCCGACCAGTTCGAGGCTGATCTTCGCCACTTCCAGAATGTCGGGATCATCGTCGACGCACAGGACATGGTTCAGCACGTCAGTCATGACCGGTCACTCCTGAGGGGGTCTCGCCGGTCGCGATCGACCGCAGAATCGCTTCAACCATATCGGCCTCCGACAGGCGGGACTTGACCATCGCCACGGCCACATCCGGCACGACACTGTCCGGAATCTCCGCCGCCGTCAGGATCGCGACCGGGATCGCGCCGTCGTCGCGATCCCTCAGGACCGGCAACAGCGACAGGCCGTCCCCGTCCGGCAGTCCGATGTCCAGGACCACCAGGGCGTACCTCTGCCGGGCGACCAGGCTCAGGGCCTGACGGACGCTTGTTGCCGTCACCAGTTCGGCCCGACCATGAAGGGCGGCGGCCAGAAACCGGCTGAAGTCCGCGTCGTCCTCGACATGCAGGATGCGTGGCAGACGCCGGTCTTCGCCGGCCTCACCGCGCGGGGCATTGCCGGTGATGGGATCGTCGCCGGGCTCCGGCCGGTCCGCGGCCGCGGCCGGAACCTCGATCCAGAAGGTGGAACCGGCCCCGACCTCGGTATCGAAGCCGATCTCGCCGCCCATGTGTTCGATGATCTGCCGGCTGATATGCAGCCCCAGTCCGGTCCCGCCCCGTGCCCGCGTGATCGAGGAATCGCTCTGCGAGAATTTGTCGAAGATCTCCCGGCTGAATTCCGGCGTGATCCCGGGGCCGCGATCGGCCACCGAGACGCGAATCCGTCCTGTCGCTGTCACCGCCGCAGACAGGGTGACCGTCCCCGCGTCCGGCGAGAATTTGGCGGCATTCGACAACAGGTTGGACAGGACCTGGATCAAACGGTCGGCATCGACCCTGACCGCCAGATCGTGATCGATCGGCTCTACGGCGAGGGCCACGTTGAAGTGCGCGGCATAGGCAGTATTGGCCTCGGCCGCCTGGGTGACCAGCCGGGCCACCTGATGGGTCTGGGTATTGAACCGCATCTGGCCGGAGGCCAGCTTGTCGATGTCGAGGATGTCGTTGATCAGCAGGATCAGCCGTTCGCAATTCTTGGACGCAATTTCCAGCAGACGCGACGCCGTCGCCGGCAAATCCCGGGCCATGGTCCCGACGATCAGCCCCAGCGATCCGCGAATCGACGTCAGCGGTGTGCGCAGCTCATGACTGACCACCGAGATGAACTCGCTCTTGAGCTGGTCCATCGCCTTGCGGTCGGTGATGTCCTGGACCTGGATGATGAAGTATTTCGGTGCGCCGTCGACATCACGGACCAGCCCGACATTGACCAGGGCCCAGATGATCCGGCCGCTGCTGTGATAGTAGCGCTTCTCGGTCTGGTAGCTGTTGATCTCTCCGGCCAGGACCTGACGCCGCAGCTCGATCGACGCGGCCAGGTCATCCTCATGGGTCAGGTTGTGGATGTCGCTGCGCAGGAGGTCCTTCCGGCTGCAGCCGAACAGGCCGCACAGGGACGGACTCACCTTGAGCCAGCCGCCGGCCAGCGAACCCAGCCCCATCCCGATCGGCGCATATTCCATCGCCGCCCGGAACGTCTCCTCACTGTCTTGCAGCGCCCTTTGCTGTTCCAGCCGTTCCGTGACGTTCTCGGCCACGCCCAGATAGCCGGTGATCTCGCCGGAGTCCTCGCGCAGCGGCGTCACCGTCAGGTTGACCGGGAAGCGGTCGCCGTCCTTGCGGATATAGGTCCACTGGCGCGATTCCACCCCGTCCCGCTCGGCCATCAGGGTGAAGACCGCAAAGCCCGGCTCGACCGGATGGTCCAGCTCGCGCCCCAGGCTCGCGGCCCGGGCCGCGACCTCATCGGGCGCGTGCCAGATCGCCGGGGTCCGGGTGCCGACCACCTCGCCGGCCGCATAGCCCAGAGCGTCTTCCGCCGCCCGGTTGAACAGCACCACCGTACCGACCCGGTCTGTCGCGATGATCAGATAGGCGGAGCTCGTCAGGATGGCGTCGTTCAGCCGGTTGGACCGCACCAGATAGGCTGATTTCATCCGTGCCATCAGAACGGCGCGCATGGTCAGGGCCAGCAGGGCCGCGATCATCAGCCCCCCGACCAGCAGCATGACCGGCAGGAAGGACGCCTGGTTTCGCACCACCGAAACGGTGGGGGTGACCGACAGCCGCCAGACGGTGTCGGCCACACGGATGTCGCGGCTGACCGTCCGCGTCGGCATCAGGGCCTGGCCGTCCGGCGCGCTGGCGTAGAGGATACGATCGTGATCGGTGATGGTCAGCGCATAGCTGTCGCTGATCGCGTTGCCCAGCGCCCCCTCGAACAGGCCGTCCGTCGCGAACACCGCCGCCATGAAGCCGGCGAACCGGCCGTCCCGCCGCACGGTCGAATAGGCGATGATGGCCCGGTAGCCCTGCACCAGATCGAGCGGTGGCGTGAGGGTGAAGGTGGATCGCGACACCGCCCCGTTCAGTGCATCGACCCTTGCCTTGTCGAACAGAATATCCAGACCGACGATCGACTCATTACCGGCCACCGGCTGGACCCAGCGCACATGGAAGCTGTCGTCGATCCACTCCACCGCCCTGAGGCCGGGAAATTGCTCGATATAGCCGTCGGAATCGGCCCGCCATTCGGCCTCTGACGTGCCGCCCGCGGCCTCCCAGCGCCGTCCCATCCGCCGCAGCGCCTGCAGCCGGTCGCGCATGTCGACGGTGATCAGCAGGGCGACCGTGTCCGCCTGTTCCCGCACCACATCCTGCACAAAGACCTGCTCGCGCTGCCGGGCCGTGTCGTAGAGATAGGCCGCCCCCCCGGCGGCGATCAGGAAGACCAGGATCGGGGCCGCGTATTTCTGATCCCTCAGCAGCCATTCCATCGACTCCGTGGTGCGCACCGATCCGAGAATCACGAACATGCCGAACAGGCCAGTGAACAGCAGTCCCCCCACCAGCACCAGCAACGGCTGGTCCGATCTGTGGGCCTTTTCAAACGCTGGGGTGCTGCACCACACCGCCTGCCAGGTCCGATGCATGACGGTGACCGGCCGGCTGACCACATAGGTCGGGGCGCGCGCGTCGCCCCGGGCCCCGGCGCTGTCATAGATCAGGGAGTCCCCGGATTCCGCGGTTCCGTCATGGAGTTTCAGCTCCAGACTCCTGCCCTGGCTGCTGGTCAGGCCGGCGAGCAGGTTGCGGGCGATGAAGGGGGCGTAGATCCAGGCTCTCAGGTTCTCGCTGCGCTGCTCGGCCGTCCGCGTCGGGGCACCGGCGCGATAGACCGGACGCATCATCAGAAATCCGGGGGTGCGCTCATCGTCCTGGACCAGGATGATCTTTCGGGTGATCGCCGATGCGCCGGTGGCACGGGACACCGTCGCCGCCTCCAGCCGGTTGTCCTCGAAGCCGGTGTTGAGTCCGACGGCGGGACCGTTCAGCTCGATCGGCTCGATATAGGTGATGACATTGAGGGGCCGCCCGGGGGCCTCGGGATGGATCGCGAACAGCGGCGCGCCGTCCGCCTGCATCCGGGCGACCAGGGCGTCCCGCCCGGCGGGCTCGACCGGCAGGATCACACCGATCCCGTTGATGCCGGGAAACTGGTTCCGGATGTTCAGCGTCTCGACATAGGCGCGCCAGTCGGCCCGCGAGAGATGTTCCTTGCCCTGGTAATAGGCCGCCGCGCCCAGCAGGGCATAGTCGTAGGACGTCATGCGAAAGCGCAGCGCGTCCTCGCTTTCGGCGGTCAGGGCGGCGAACGCGGCCTGCCCCTGCTGATGGACATTCTCGGACGTGATCTTCCAGGCATAGAGGGTCAGCCCCAGCGGCACGATCAGGACCAGGGCCGTCAGCACGGACCATTTCGCCAGCGGCCGCCCCTTCCAGGACGGCGGCTGCGGATTGCCCGGTGCCGCCAGGACCAGCGGCATGAAGACGAACACGCCCAGGACGTCGCCCAGCCACCAGGTCGCCCAGTTGCCGACCACCTCCGCCGGCGTGATGAGCCCCGCCGTCAGCAGCGTGCCGACCCCCACGCTCGCGGCGATCACACAGACCAGGGGTCCGCTCAGCCCCATCAGGATGACCAGACTTCGCGCCCGGTGCAGCGCCAGCGGCAGGCCCACGAACCGCGTCACCAGCCAGCGACCGACGAGCGCCTGCAGGGTGGACCCGACCGCGATTCCCCCGGCGGTCAGAACCTTGATCCCATCCACGCCGCTCTCGAGGCTGACGCCGTTCGAATTGATCAGGTTCAGCAGGAAGGAACCGATCAGCACGCCGCCCCACAACCGCGGCCCGTAGACCAGCAGCATGCCGACGGCGAGGCCCGAGGCGGGCCAGATCACGGTCGCATAGCCCGGTGGCACCGCCAGCAGCAGGCCCAGCTTTCCGGTCAGAACATAAAGTACCGCGAGTATGGCCGTCCTGGCCGCAAGGCCCTGGCCCAGCCTGGCAATCTCCATACCGCGTCAGTCCGCCCGGATCGCAGGCCACGACGGGAGTCCCGGAGCGGTCGCGTCGGGTCGCGCGTACGGGCCGTTGGGCAGGGTCGGGAGCATATCCAGGTGTCGCGGTTCTCGTCAGCGGTGGACGTCACTGTGGTGACGGCCGCCTTAAGGACCTGATAAGCCTGAAGTGCGGGCTGTCCCTAGTCGATCACCTTCAGCAGCTGCTCCGTCAGCGGCGGCTTGCCCGGCACCAGCACGTCGACGACGCGCCACGACTGGCCCTCCTTCAGCAGCTTCAGTGTCTGGGTGCGCGTCTCGCCCAGATTGGTGAACACCACCACCGCCTCGGCCTCGGCCGCACCGGTCTCGGTTACCACGACGGAGTCGAGCGTCAGCCCGTCGCTGTCCTGGCAGCCGCAGATCGGGTCGTGGTTCAGATAGGGCACCTCCCCGTCCGCCTTGCGGAAATCGGCCCCGATCATGGCATTGAGCGTCCGCCCGTAGATCGGGTCGCGACCCGGCGGCAGCGCCTCCAGACCGCCGCCCGGCTCGGCATAGACGGCATAGAGGGCACGAACGAACGACTCGGGCCCGTCCAGCGCCGCGGCATAGATGGCCGGTCGTCCCGGCGGCAGGGCGGCGACGACCTCGGCCGCCGGCTGGATATGGGTCGGCTCATGATCGGAACAGGCCCCCAGCCCCCCGACGACAGCCAGGGTGGCGAGAGCGAACGGTACGGCCGGAAACGGAACACGCATGCGAAATCTCCCTCTGACGCCACTATCCCGTGACCCTCCCGCGCTGGCAAGGCACACACCGGGTATGGCGCAGCCCCCCGCCCCTCTGCTAGACCGCCCGGACCATGACCGTCCGCGTCCTTCGCCCGATTTCGATTAGCCACCCGGCGTAAGACCCCCGAAGACGGGGGTCGGGGCCTCGGCCTCGCCTACGCCGGGATCGAACCTGACGCGTCAGACGGCCAGCCGGCCGGCGGCGCGCCCGAATGACCTGCGAACGATCACCCTGAACACGCCGAGACACCTCATGGCCGACGCCAAAACTCCCGAGTCCCCCACCGGCCGCGACTATCGCGAGACGGTCTTCCTGCCCGAGACACCCTTCCCCATGCGGGGCGGTCTGCCGCAGAAGGAACCGCTGATCCTCGAACAGTGGGGTGACCTGTACGGCACCCTGCGGGCCGCCCGTCAGGCGCAGAAGGCCCCGCTGTACGTGCTGCACGACGGCCCGCCCTATGCCAACGGCGACATCCACATCGGCCACGCCCTCAACAAGACGCTGAAGGATTTCGTCGTCCGCAGCCGCTTCCTGCTGGGCTATGACGTCGACTACGTCCCCGGCTGGGACTGCCACGGCCTGCCGATCGAATGGAAGATCGAGGAGCGCTTCCGCAGCCAGGGCAAGCGCAAGGACGAGGTCTCCAAGGCCGATTTCCGCGCCGCCTGCCGCGAATACGCCGCCGGCTGGATCGACGTGCAGCGTGACCAGTTCAAACGCCTCGGCATCACCGCCGACTGGGACAACCGCTACGCCACAATGGATTTCGCCACCGAGGCGGCCATCGTCCGCGAGTTCCACAGGTTCAAGAATTCGGGTCAGCTGTACCGCGGCTCCAAGCCGGTCATGTGGTCGCCGGTCGAGCGCACCGCCCTGGCCGACGCCGAGATCGAATACCACGACCATGTCAGCCCCACGATCTGGGTCAAATTCCCCGTCACCGGCGCGACCGACGACCATCCCGACGACCTGCTCAGCTTCCGCCACGCCAATCCGTCGATCGTCATCTGGACCACCACCCCGTGGACCATCCCGGCCAACCGTGCCCTCAGCTACGGGCCCGAGATCGCCTACGGCCTCTATGAGGTCACCGCCATGGAGACCGGGCTGGAGTTCGAGCCCTGGGCCAAACCGGGCGACCGGCTGATCCTCGGCGACAAGCTGGCCGAGGACGTCTTCAAGGCCGCGAAGATCGCGACCTGGACGCGACTGGAGACCATCAATCCGTCCGGCCTGGAATGCGCCCACCCGCTGGCCGCCCTGTCGTCCGGCTACGGCTACTCCGTACCCCTGCTGGCCGGGGATCACGTCACCGACGACGCCGGCACCGGCTTCGTCCATACCGCCCCCGGCCACGGGGCCGACGACTTCGAGGTGTGGAAGGCCCACGGCCATCACGAAGTGCCGGACACGGTCGACGCCGAGGGGGCCTACTATCCCTCCGTCCCCCTGTTCGCCGGCCTCAAGGTGCTGGAGACCGAGGGCAAGAAGACCGGCAAATTCGGCCCCGCCAATCCGGCGGTGATCGAAAAGCTGATCGAGGCGGGCACCCTGCTGGCGCGCGGCCGGATGGAGCATTCCTATCCGCACAGCTGGCGCTCCAAGGCCCCGATCATCTTCCGCAACACCCCGCAGTGGTTCATCTCCATGGATGAACCGCTCAAGGACGGCGACACCCTGCGCGACAGGGCCCTGACCGCCATAGACGCGACCGCCTTCCATCCGGTCGCCGGCAAGAATCGCATCCGCTCGATGGTCGAGGGGCGTCCCGACTGGCTGATCAGCCGGCAGCGCGCCTGGGGCACGCCCCTGGCCATGTTCGTCGACAAGGAGACCGGCCAGCCCCTGCATGACGCCGAGGTCGACGCCCGCATCCTGGCCGCCATCACCGAGGGCGGGGCCGACGCCTGGTTCGACCGCCCCGACGCCGACTTCCTCGGCAGCCACGACCCGAAACGCTACGAGAAGATCGGCGACATTCTCGACGTCTGGTTCGACTCCGGCTGCACCCATGCCTTCACCCTGGAGCCGCGCGTGCCGGCCCTGGGTTATGCCGGCGACCGCCCGTCGCACTGGCCCGCCGACCTCTATCTCGAAGGCTCGGACCAGCATCGCGGCTGGTTCCAGTCCAACCTGCTGGAAGGGTGCGGCACCCGCGGCCGCGCCCCCTATGAGGCCGTGCTGACCCACGGCTTCACCCAGGACGAGAACGGGGAGAAGATGTCCAAGTCCAAGGGCAACACCACCGACCCCGCCGTGATCATCCGGGAGTCGGGGGCCGACATCCTGCGCCTGTGGGTCGCGCTCGTGGACTATGCCGAGGACCAGCGGATCGGAAAGCAGATCCTGCAGACCACGGTCGACGCCTATCGCAAGCTGCGCAACACCGTCCGCTATCTGCTGGGGGCCCTGGCCGGATTCGACGAGGCCGAACGCCTGCCGCTGGACCAGATGCCGCCGCTGGAGCAATTCATCCTGCACCGGCTGTGGGAACTGGATGGCCAGGTGCGCGACGCCTATGCCGACTATCGCTTCCAGGACGTGGTCCGCCCGGTGCTGGAGTTCTGCTCCAACGACCTGTCGGCCCTGTATTTCGACATCCGCAAGGACGCCCTCTATTGCGACCGCCCCGACGCCATACGTCGCCGCGCGGCCCGCACTGTCATGCATGAGGTGTTCATGCGCCTGACCGCCTGGCTGGCCCCCCTGACCCCCTTCACCATGGAAGAGGCCTGGACCACCCGCTATCCGGACGCGGGCAGCAACTGCCTGCGCGTCATCCCCGAGACCCCGGCCGCCTGGAAGAACGCCGAGGAGGCGCGGCGCTGGGCGTCGATCGAGACCGTGCTGGAGGTCGTCAACGAGGCGCTGGAAGAGTCGCGCCGCGCCAAGACCATCGGCGGGGCGCTGGACGCCTGGCCCGTCGTCACCGGCCCGGCCGACGCCTTCGCCGCCTTCGCGGGCCTGGACCCGGCCGAGGTGTTCCGCACCTCGGGGGCCGAACTGGTCACGGGCGGCGACGCCGTGACGGTCGAGGTCAAACTGGCCGACCACCCGAAATGCGCCCGCTCCTGGCGCCGGGTGCCGGACGTCGGCTCCGACCCCGCCTATCCCGAGCTCAGCGCCCGCGACGCGGATGCGGTGCGCTGGTGGGACGGTGCCCGGGCGGGGTGACCCCGCGCCCGGGGTGAGGGAGGGGGCGGGAACAATCCCCGGAGTACCCCACGGCGCAGGACCCTTCGCCGCACCCTGCAGCACGCGCAACAATCCTGCGGTTTTTCAGGGTGTTGATGCACGACCTTCCCGCCTTGACCTGCGCCCCCCTCGCCTATAGGTTCCGCGCCGAATTCAGACCCGTTCCGGCCCTGTCGGAACGCTGAGCAAAACAACCCATGTCCCTGCCCAAGGAATCGCGCGAAGAGGCGATCAAACGCCTCAACGACAGCGCCTCGGCTCTGGAAGCGCGAACCGCGCCGAAAGAGCATCAGGCAGCCGGTCATGCGGCGTCGAGCCAGGCGTGGCGTATCCTCGCCGACCTGTTCGGCGGTGTGTTTGTCGGTCTGGCGGCGGGCTTTCTCGTGGACCGGTTCTTCGGAACCGCCCCCGCGGGCATTATCGGCGGTGTCCTTCTGGGCTTCGCCGTTTCGATCTGGATGGCGCGCCTGACGGCGAATCGTCTGATGGCGCAGGCAAAACGCGAAGGCGAGCCAACCCCGGCTCCCGTCGACGAAGACGAAGAAGACTAAGGACCCGATGGCCGATCCGATTCATCAGTTCCAGATCGTCAAGATCGTGGACCTGCCCGACGCGACCCTTCCGGTCCTGGGCACGGTCGATTTTGCCATCACCAATTCGCACATCGCGATGACCGTCGCCTTTGGCATGGTCGTGCTGTTCCTGTCGCTGGTGACCGCGAACGCCCAGGTCGTTCCGGGCCGGCTGCAGGCCGCCGGCGAGACCCTGTTCGGCATGATCGACAACCTCGCCGAGTCGATCATCGGCCACGAGGGCAAGACCCTCTTCCCCTTCATCTTCACGGTTTTCACCTTCATCCTGGCGATGAACCTGCTCGGCCTGTTCCTGAGCTTCACCGCCACCTCGCAGCTGGCCGTCACCGCGACCTTCGCGCTGCTGACTATCGGTCTCGTGCTGGTCATCGGCTTCGCCAAACACGGCCTGGGCTTCTTCAAGCTGTTCGTGCCGTCGGGCGTGCCGCTGCCGCTGCTGCCGGTCATCGTGCTGATCGAGTTCGTGTCCTTCCTGCTGCGGCCCGTCACCCTCGCCCTGCGTCTGTTCGGTAACATGCTGGGCGGCCACGTGGCCCTGAAGGTGTTCGCCGGCTTCATCGTATCGCTGGGTGCCCTCGCCGCCGGCGGTGGCCTCGGCTATCTCGGCATCCCGGGCGCGGCCCTGTCGCTGAGCATGGTCGTCGGCCTGACGGCCCTGGAGTTTCTCGTGGCCTTCCTTCAGGCCTTCGTGTTCGCCGTTCTGACCTGCATCTACCTCAACGATGTGGTCAATCTGGGCCACGGCCACTAGGCCAAAGCCTTTCTTTCACCCCCACCCACCCAGACCAACCAGGACTAGAGATTATGGAAGTAGAAGCAGCCAAGGCCATCGGCGCAGGCCTCGCGACCCTCGGCATGATCGGTGCCGGCATCGGCGTCGGCAACATTTTCGGCAACTTCCTCGCGGGTGCCCTGCGCAACCCGTCGGCGGCCGGTGCCCAGATCGGCAACCTGTTCGTGGGTGCCGCGCTCGCTGAAGCCCTCGGCATCCTCGCCTTCGTTCTCGGCGTTCTGATCTACTTCGGCTGATACCGTTTCCGGCGGCGGCGCATCTCCCGGTGCGCCGCCGCGCCTGATTTCAAGACAGACGATCCATGGCCACAGCAATTGAACCCGTCCTGAATACCGATGCGCACGCACCGGTGAATGTCGCGGACACGCACGCCTCGACCGAAGCTGCCCACGGCGGCGAGGGCGGCGGCCTGCCCCAGTTCGAATTCCAGCACTGGGTCGGCCAGATCATCTGGCTGATCGTTCTGTTCGCCATCCTCTACCTTCTGATTTCAAAAGTTTTCGCGCCGCGCATGCGCGGCGTCATCGACCAACGCGCCGCGACCATCGCCACGGCCGTGGAAACGGCCCGCCAGGTCCAGATCGAGGCGGCCGGCCAGGCTGAGGTCGCCAAGGCCGAGGTCGCGGAAGCCCGCGCCACTTCACGGTCCCTGGCCACCGCCGCCAAGACCCGCGTGGCCGACGAGGCCGCCCGTCGGGGAGCCGCCGAGGAGGCCGTGGTCAACGCCCGTATCGCCGAGGCCGAGACGGCCATCGGCAAGACCCGCGATGCCGCCATGACCAATGTCACCACCATTGCGGCCGATACGGCCGCCGCCATCGTCGAACGCCTGACCGGCACCAAGGCCGCGGCCGGCGAGATCGCCGCGGCCGTCAAGGGAGCCGCCTGATATGAATATCTTCTTCGAATGGGCCGCATTCTGGGACATCGCCAACCCCGAACTGTGGGTCGGCATCGGCCTGGTCCTGTTCCTCGGCATCCTGGTCGTCGCCGGCGTGCCGAAATTGATCGCCGGCCAGCTCGATGCCGCCGCCGCCAAGATCCAGGGCGAGCTTGACGAGGCCACCCGCCTGCGCACCGAGGCCGAGGCCCTGCTCAAGCAGATCCGGGCCGAGAAGGCCGACGCCGAGATCCAGGCGGCCCAGATGCTGGCTGCCGCCGAGGCCGATGCCCGCATCATGGAGACCGAGGCCAAGGCCAAGCTGGAAGAGACCCTGACCCGTCGTCAGGCCCTCGCCGAGCAACGCATCGCCCAGGCCGAGGCCCAGGCCACGGCCGAGGTCAAGGCTGCGGCTGCCGATCTGGCCGCCCGCGCCGCCGAACAGATTCTCGCCGCCCGTCTGGCCGGTCAGACCAAGGACCCGCTGGTCGATGCCGCCATCGCCCAGATCGGTACGCGCCTGAACTAGACGGTCCCGCACACCCGTCGATCGAGGCCCCGCCGGACGACCGGCGGGGCCTTTGTCGTTTCAGTGCGCGGTCGCGCCGTCGATCGACGTCTGGGCGTGCCGCTCACGGGCGAGCATCCGGGCGTAGACGTTACCCAGCACGACCCCGAACACCGCATGGGTCAGCAGCATCCAGCCGACCACACCGAAGCCCGTCGGGCCGGTGAAGGTGCGCGGATCCCCGATCATGATGATGACCAGCATCAACAGCACCCAGGAGCCGACGGCAAAGGCGATCCCCTTGGTTTCGGGCGTATAGGTGGGCAGACGGCTGTACAGGATCCCGAACAGGGGCCCCAGGATCACCGTGCCCGTCAGCAGATGGACGGCCCAGCCGACGGACAGGTTGCCGTCCATGCCGATCAGGTGGGCCAGCACCGCCGGAAACGGGTCAAACCATTTGAGAAACAGGACATTGACCAACTCGAGTGCCGAGACTGCGACCGTGGCCAGCAGACCGGCGACCATGCCTTTTTGTACGCGTGACATCATGACATCTAGCGCCTCCCAACGCTGTGGTTCGCTGATTTCCGCGAGGTGAAGCATACGCCTGCAGGGCGTATTTTTGTTCACATTCGCGTGCGCGCGATCGGGAGGCGGCTAGCGGGTCAGGCGGCGGATCTGGCGGCGGGTGAATTTCCGCAGCCGCGGCAGCACCCGGTGCGAGCGTTTCAGCACCAGTTTCTCGGCCCGCAGCGCCTGTTGCCAGAAGATCGGGGCGAACTCCGGATTCTTGCGCAGCAGGCGACGGAACGGATAGACGAATTTGGGCCGCTTGCGCTGGGCCCGGATGAACTGCCGCTTGGCCCAGTAGGAGTTCTTCAGCACCATCGCCAGGCCCAGCATCGACACCGGCACGCCCAGCGGACCCGGAATCGGTGCGATCGCGATCCCGGCCAGGAACAGGCCCACACCGGCGGCGATCTGGCCCCAGCGTGCGGCCCGGTCGAACACCGGCGCTGACCGCCGGAAGCGGTCATAAGGCTCGGAAAAGGACATAGCGAGGGTCACGATGGGTCGGTCTCAAACGGGATTACTGGCAACGCCCCGGATCGCTTCCGGTTCATCCTGACCGACGACGACTCGCCGACCGTGATGACCTTGCCACAATGACCTTTACAGAGCGTTCCAAGGCCGAACCGTGGCGGCCGGATGAACCTTCTGTAAGACGCCCCCGACCGCGTCCGTCCCGTGGCCGATCAGCCACAGGACGGGTCACCACGCCCGCGTCTAGGTAGCGGCGATATTGGAACCGGCAGGCGCGGTCCAGCGCAGCTGCGGTGAACGGGCCGCGCGGGTCTCGTCCAGACGCTTCAGCGGCGCGTGGAACGGGGCCCCCTTGAAGCGGTCGACATCCCCGGCTTTCGCGGCCTCGGCCAGAGCCCGCATCGCCACGATGAATCGATCCAGCTCCTGCTTGGACTCGGTCTCGGTCGGCTCGATCAACATGGCCCCGTGGACGACCAGCGGGAAATACATGGTCATCGGGTGGAAGCCCTCGTCGATCATCGCCTTGGCGAAATCGAGGGTGGTGACATCCGTGCCCTTCAGCCAGCGATCGTCGAACAGGGCCTCGTGCATGCACGGCCCCTCGGGGAAGGCCACGCTCATCACATCCGACAGCCGCGCCTTGATGTAGTTGGCGTTCAGCACCGCGTCCTCGGCCACCTGACGCAGGCCGTCCGAGCCGTGGCTCATCATGTAGGACAGGGCGCGCACGAACATGCCCATCTGGCCGTTGAAGGCGCACAGCCGGCCGAAGGCCTGGACCGCCTCGTCCTCGGCCCGCTCGACCAGTCTGAAGCCGTCCTCGCCACTGACGACCCAGGGGGCTGGGGCGAACGGGGCCAGGGCCGCCGACAGCACGACCGGACCGGCCCCGGGCCCGCCGCCGCCGTGCGGCGTCGAGAAGGTCTTGTGCAGGTTGATGTGCATCGCGTCGACGCCAAGGTCGCCGGGGCGCACCCGGCCGACGATGGCGTTGAAATTGGCCCCGTCACAATAGAAATAGGCCCCGGCCTCGTGCGTCAGCCGGGCGATCTCGATGATGTCGCGCTCGAACAGGCCGCAGGTGTTGGGGTTGGTCACCATGATGGCGGCGACGTCGGGGCCCAGCTTGGCCGCCAGGTCTGCGACATCGACCCTTCCGTCGGCGGTCTGGGCCACCTCGACCACCGTATAGCCGACGAAGGCGGCCGTCGCCGGATTGGTCCCGTGGGCCGAGGTCGGCACCAGCACCTTGTTGCGCGGATGCGCCGAGCGCAGCCCCTCCCCCGCGGCCCGGTGAGCGGCGCGGATGGCCATCAGGCCGCACAGCTCGCCATGGGCTCCAGCCTTGGGCGACATGGCCACGGCGGGCATGCCGGTCAGGGTCTTCAGCCAGTGGGCCAGCTGGTCCATCAGATCCAGCGCGCCCTGCACGGTCGAGACCGGCTGCAGCGGGTGGATGTCGGCGAAGCCCGGCAACCGCGCCATCTTCTCGTTCAGGCGCGGATTGTGCTTCATCGTGCACGAACCCAGCGGATAGATGGCCAGGTCGATGGCGTGGTTCTTCTGCGACAGCCGCACATAGTGACGCATGGTCTCGGGCTCGCTCAGGCCGGGCAGGCCGATCGGGTCCTTGCGGACCAGATCACCCAGATCGCTGCCATTCGTCTTCGGCGTGGCCAGGTCGACGCCGGTCTTGCCCCAGCCGTCCCGCTCGAACAGCAGCATCTCGTCCTGCAGCAGGCCGCGGCCGCCGGTCAGGGTGGCGGGCTTGCTATCGACGGTGTTCGGCGTGGTCGGGCGGCCGACGGTGTTCATGGTGCTCATGATCGGATCCCTCAGGCGGCCAGAACGCGCGTCAGCGCGTCGGCGAGACTCTTGATGTCTGCGGCGGTGGTGGTCTCGGTCGCGGCGACCAGCAGCACATCGTCCAGTCCGGCCTCCGGAGCCAGTCGGCTGTAGGGCACACCACACAGAATGCCCTGCCCGGCCAGGGTCTCGACCACGCCGGCGGCCGGCCTGGGCAGCCTGACCGCGAACTCGTTGAAGAAGCGCCCGGTCAGCACCTCGACCCCCGGGATCGTCGCCAGGGCGTCCCGGGTGGCCACCGCCGCCTCGTGGTTCAGCAGGGCCAGACGGCGCAGGCCGGTCTCGCCCAGCAGGGTCATGTGAATGCTGAAGGCCAGGCAGCACAGGCCGGAATTGGTACAGATGTTCGAGGTCGCCTTGTCGCGGCGGATATGCTGCTCCCGGGTCGACAGGGTCAGGACAAACCCCCGCGCGCCGTCAGCGTCGACCGTCTCCCCGGTCAGCCGGCCCGGCATCTGGCGGATCAGTTTTTCGCGGCAGGCGAACAGGCCGATATAGGGCCCGCCATAGTTCAGGGCGTTGCCGATCGACTGGCCCTCGGCGGCGACGATGTCGGCCCCCATCTCGCCCGGCGACTTCAGCAGGCCCATCGACACGGCCTCGGTCACCACGACGATCAGCAGGGCTCCGGCGGCGTGGGCAGCCTCGGCGATCCTGGTCACGTCGGTGGCAGTACCGAACACGTTCGGGGTCTGGACCACGACACAGGCGGTGTCCGGACCGATCTGGTCGATCACCGCGGCCTCGGCGTCGATCGCGGCGGCCAGCACCTGGGTCTCGACCCCGACGGCGTGGACCACGGTCTCGGTCGCCTGGACATAGTGGGGATGCACCCCGCCCGAGATCACCGCCTTGTTGCGGCGGGTCACGCGGGTGGCCATCAGCACGCCCTCGGCCATGGCGGTCGAGCCGTCATAGAGGCTGGCATTGGCCACCTCCATTCCGGTCAGGTTGGCGACCTGGGTCTGGAACTCATACAGATACTGCAGCGTCCCCTGGGCGATCTCCGGCTGATAGGGGGTGTAGCTGGTCAGGAATTCCGAACGCTGGATCACGTGGTCGACCGTGGCCGGCACATGGTGGCGATAGGCCCCGGCCCCGCAGAAGAAGGGCACCGACCCGGCCGCGACGTTGCGGCCCGCCAGCGCCGACAGCGCCCGCTCGACCTCCATCTCCCCGGCCACGCGCGGCAGGTCGACGAAGCCCTCGCGCTGCGCCGGTTTCGGCACATCCACAAACAGGTCATCGATCGACTTCACGCCGATTGCCGCCAGCATGGCGGACCGGTCATCGGGGGTCAGGGGCAGGTAGCGCATGTTCTATTCCGCTCATCCCGGCGAAAGCCGGGACCCAGTGTTATGGGCGATCAGTGTCGCCGATCGGTCTAAGCCGCTCATCCCATGCACACTGCCTCACGACAGGACTGGGTCCCGGCTTTCGCCGG
>NZ_CAXBHE010000019.1:0-4687 GCF_963975535.1 uncultured Brevundimonas sp.
GGCGCTGCGACTACTAATTATTCTGATATGGGCTCGGATGAGCTTGCTACTGCTACAGGATACTCCAGACCGGGCGAGTTGCTAACGTCTATTACCCCCACTGCTGATGGCACTACAGGAATTTTAGATTTCGCCAACGAAACGTGGGGATCATCTAGTTTCACTACTTGCGGCGGTTTGATATACGACACTGGAGATTCTAATTCTGCGTGTGCTGTGTTGAGCTTTGGCGGTGACCAGACGGTAAGCTCTGGTGATTTCCAGATTCAATTCCCAGCGGCGGCGGCAGCTACAGCTATCATACGCATCGCTTAACCGGGACTAACTGTGAGCAGCGCGTGGGGTGAACGCCCGTGGGGCTTCAACAAGTGGGGCGGCGAGGCCGCCAAAACTGTCAACCTCGGACCTGTCTGGGGTGAACGCGCATGGGGCGAAGGAGCGTGGGGCGATAACGGCGTTTCAGCGGTAGGCACTGGCGCTATTGGTACAGTAACACTGCAGTACGGGAATATCACCATTCCTACAGGAGTAGTTGGAACTGGAGCCATAGGCACAGTAACCCTTGACTATACAGGACAGGTCACTCCTACCGGGGTAGCCGGAACGGGGGAAATTGGCACAGTTGGGATTGTTGCAAGCTTTGCGATTACTGGTGTACAAGGCGTAGGCCAAATAAACAGTGTTAGCACTAACACTAGCGATTCAGTTGTACCCAACGGCGTTGCAGCTACTGGGGCAGTAGGCACAGTTACTTTTAGTGTAGGTACTGTAGTAAGTGTTACCGGAGTAGTAGGCACAGGGGCCATTGGCACAGTAACCCCAGCTTATGCTAGGAACGTCGCCGTTACGGGCGTTGTAGGCACCGGAAGTGTAGGGACAGTCACACCTGAAGTGGCATATACTGTTGGCACAACAGTAGGCACGGGCGCAGTAGGAAACGTAACAAACACAAGCACTGCCAATGTTTATCCGATAGGGGTAGCAGGCACAGGCCAGGTTGGCACAGTATTAATAGCGGGATGGACAGTTGTCCCAGACGCACAGACACCTAATTGGGTGACTGTCTCAGATTCACAAACCCCTAACTGGGTTGAAATAGACGCAGCAGCATAGGACTAAATTATGGCAACTTATGTAAACAATCTTAGATTAAAAGAGATCGCCACGGGTGATGAAAGTGGAACTTGGGGAACCAGTACTAACACTAACCTGGAGCTAGTCACTGACGGTTTTAGCTACGGCACTAAGCAGATGGCTGCTGACGCTAACGAAACCTTTACCATGCCTGACGCTACGGCTGATGCTACGCGTGGTTTTTACCTAAAGATTACCTCGGCATCCTCACTTACGGCTACACGCGAGGTAACGCTCGGACCCAACACGGTTTCTAAAGTGTGGTTGATTGAGAACGCCACTACTGGCAGTCAGATCATTACAATCAAGCAGGGTTCGGGCGCTACGGTAAACGTGGCTAGTGGCTCTAAGGTCATGCTTGTCACAGACGGTGTGGGAGCAGGCGCTGCGGTGATTAACGCTAATCCAACAGAAGTAGGCGGATCGGTTACTAGCGTAAGCGGTACAGGCACAGTTAACGGAATTAGTCTTTCAGGTACGGTCACCTCATCAGGCAGTCTCACATTAGGTGGTACGCTATCAGGGGTTGATCTTTCCTCTCAAGTTACAGGAACACTACCTGTTGCCAACGGTGGTACAGGTGCAACTAGCATGACCGCCAACAACGTAATCTTAGGTAACGGCACATCAGCAGTTCAGGTTGTTGCGCCGGGAACAAGCGGTAATTTACTCACCTCTAACGGTTCTACGTGGTCTTCAGCTACGCCAGCCGCAAGCGGCATATCAGCAGGTTTAAGCATCGCTTTGGCGATGGTAATGGGATTCTAGGAGAAACATAATGGCAAACCCCAATATAGTAGCAGTAACCAGTATTTTAGGTGTAACGACCTATTTAACACCATCAGCGACTACCGCAGTGGTTTTGCTGCCTAACGCAGCGAGTAGCGGGAAGGTCTTTAAGATTAACCAGATCGTAGCGGCTAATGTTGACGGCAGTAGCGCGGTTGACACAACTGTAAGCCTCTATACCAATGGCGCGGTTGCCCAAGGCTCTGCTCCTTCAGGTGGTACAGCGTTTCCGATTGTTTCTACAATTAGTGTCCCTGCTGATGCGTCACTGATTGCTGTGGACAAGACTACGGCCATCTACTTGATGGAAGGTACGTCTATCTCGGTAACAAGCGGCACGGCAAGCAAGATTACCTACAGCATAAGCTATGAAGAAATAAGCTCGTAAGGAGTAGTCCATGCCTATTGGTAGCGATAAAGGTAGTTTTATAAAGCCGGGATTTGATCCGTTGGCGGCGCAGACCTCTACGAACGCATATCTGCTTTACGCTTGGGGCCAAAACACTTCGGGCCAACTAGGCGATGGCACTACCACTCAACGCAATTCCCCAGTACAGGTAGGCGCGCTAAGTGGTTGGGATAAAGTCGCGGGGGCCGTCGCTCACACCCTAGCCACTAAAACAGACGGCACTCTCTGGGCTTGGGGCAATAACGCTTCAGGCCAACTAGGCACAAGCAATACCACTAACTACTCTTCCCCAGTTCAAGTTGGCGCACTCACTACATGGGAGAAGGTAGCAGGGTTAGCAGATGGCAGCTACGCTATTAAAACAGATGGCACTTTATGGTCGTGGGGGTATAACTCTTTAGGTCAACTAGGTCAAGGCAACACCACTAGCTACTCTTCTCCTGTACAGGTAGGCGCACTTACTACATGGAGTAAAGTCGCTGCGACTTTATACAGTGGCGTAGCCCTTAAAACCGATGGCACACTTTGGACTTGGGGATACAATAACTACGGTCAACTAGGCACAGGCAATACCACTAACTACTCTTCTCCTGTACAGGTTGGCGGGCTTACCACATGGAGTGATGTTGCTGCGGGTATGCTTCACTGCATAGCTATTAAAACCGACGGCTCTCTCTGGACTTGGGGGTATAACCCTTTTGGCCAACTAGGCCTAAATAACACCACTAACCGCTCCTCTCCAGTACAGGTTGGCGCTCTTACTACGTGGCTGCAAGCTGCGGGTGGTTATCATACAGCAGTCATTAAAACCGATGGTACTCTGTGGAGTTGGGGGATGGGAGAAAAGGGTCAACTAGGCCAAGGCAACATCACTTACTACTCCTCCCCAGTACAAGTAGGGGCGCTTACCACTTGGGGCGTAGTGCAGTGCGGGTCTGAACACACCATTGCCACTCAAACTGACGGCACTCTCTGGGGTATTGGCAGAAACGGCTTTGGTAACCTCGGACTAGGCGACACCACTAACCGCTCATCCCCGACACAGGTAGGTGCGCTTACTACGTGGAATGAAATCAATTGTGGTAAATTTTTCTCTATCGCCCTACATCTTTAAGGAACTGATATGCCAGTTATAAGATCAGGTGTCCAATACTCTGGTAAGTGGAACCTTCAAACGCAAGGGCAGGCACTGGGTGCAGGTAAGTGGCCCGGTTTTTCTCCAGTAGGGCCGGGAGAGCTTTGGGTTTGGGGGCTAAACCACCAAGGTCAACTAGGCTTAGGCAATACCACTTACGCTTACAGTTCCCCAGTACAAGTAGGAGCATTAACTACATGGCTGGACGTTTCAAGCGGTTACGCCCACAACTTCGGCCTTGCAAGTAACGGCACTCTCTGGGGTATGGGCGACAACCGATTCGGCCAACTAGGTGACGGGACTACGGCTAACAAGAGTTCTCCTGTACAGGTAGGCGCACTTACTGATTGGAGTAAAATTGCAGGAGCGCACTGGTCTACCTCTGCTATTAAAACTGACGGCACTTTATGGTCTTGGGGCTATAACTCGCGGGGTCAGCTAGGTGACGGGACTACTACTCAACGTACTTCTCCAGTACAAATAGGCTCACTGACTACGTGGTATAAGATCAGTGCGGGGGGTTATCACATACTCGCCACTAAAACCGATGGTACTCTTTGGCTTTGGGGTTATAACAACCTAGGCCAACTAGGTGACGGCACTACTACCCAACGCAACTCTCCCATACAATTAGGCGCACTTACTACATGGCTAGATGTTGCTGCGGGAGTATATGGCAGCTACGCCCTTAAAACCGACGGCACTCTCTGGGCTTGGGGCGACAACCGAAGCGGCCAACTAGGTCAAGGCAATACCGCTGGCAATTCTTCCCCCGTACAGGTTGGCGCTCTTACTACGTGGAGTGAAATTTCTACTGGGACTTACTACATTTTTGCCACTAAAACAGACGGCGCTCTATGGGCTTGGGGAAACAACGGTAACGGCCAACTAGGTCAAGGCAACACCACCAACTATTCTTCTCCAGTACAATTAGGGGCGCTTACTACTTGGGGTGCTCTTGCTGGTGGCCAAGGTCAAGCCAGAGGAATAATAAGTGGCGCTCTTTACACTTGGGGAGCAGGCGCCCAAGGCCAACTAGGCGACGGCACTACTACAGGTAGCCGCACATCTCCAGTACAACTGGGGGCGCTTAATAAGTGGGCCGTGTTAGCTAAAGGGCCAAACAGTTATAGTTGTTTGACCATTATTCAAGCAAGTTAAAGGCATAAATATGAGAGCGCAACTACACTTTATGTCAGGCGTACCTCGCTCCGGTTCTA
>NZ_CAXBHE010000020.1:0-4197 GCF_963975535.1 uncultured Brevundimonas sp.
CTTCCGCAGGGTAAGAATTAAAATCAGGGTAAGCTTTGCGAAGCTCGGGCATACGTTTTTTTACGTCTTCTCTGAGGTACCTGTCTGCTTGTTCCTCTGTAATCTTAGCCCCTTTCTTTATAAGGTTTCCCTTATCATCTCTGGTTCTTCCGTAGCCCACTGTATAAGGATCACCCTTTACAGGCTTTCTTGCCTTTAGTATAGGCGCTCCTTCGTAGTACCTGATGGTGTGTAGAATAGCCTCGTCAAAAGAATCATCAGCAACTATACCTCCGTCTTCCTCTGCTTCTAGGTGCGGAGACTCAGTAGGTTTTTTTACAGATTTTGTTCTAGAAACTGGTTCTTCAATAGCAGGAGGAGTAGAAGGAGAAAAAAGATTGCCTAGGTAGCTTTTAATATCGTCTACATTAAAATCAAACATACCTTCTTCCTCTTGTATTTGCGGAGTAGCTGCTAGTCCTGTAGGAGCAGGAGTAGGAGCGGGAGTAGGAGTAGGTCTTTGAAACCCGCTACGTAGGATACCACCGGGGTCCTGTTCTTCGTCCACCTGACGAACAAATGCTTGTTCTTTCTCTGTCAGGGGGCGTCTTTCTAAGTTCCTTGGCAGGTTTCCTATCAGTTGTCGCGGGAGAATTGGTGAGTCTACCATGCCTCTACCCTTTCTGCGCCATACTTAGCAGAGCCTTCATGGCAGTGTCCGCTGCCTTGATCTCACTGTTGTCCTCTGCCTTGTCACGCTCTAGTTCTAGCTTGGCAGCGCTCTCCAGGGCCTTGAGGTTGTCTTTACGTTCCTCTGTTTCCATCTTGCCCACGTTCAGGACCAGATCGTTCATGTTCTCTTTCTCTCTGAGGTTCATGTCACGCTGCTTCAGGGCAATTTCTGCAGAATCTTTTAGAGTTTCGGCCTGTGCCTTCTCTCTGTCAAACTCTAACCGCTCTTTCTCCAGGAGGAGCATCTGTTGTTCTGGACTTTGGGCCACGCCCATGGCAGCGTTGGCATTTGCCACCTCTTCTGCGGCCTGGGCCATGACCATCTCCGTGGTTTTGGGGTCATTGGCCACTCCAGAGGCTTCTACCATGCCCAGAACCTGCTCTTGGTACTTCATAATCATGTGATCTCGGACATTTGCGTTGATTATGGGTACAATCTGCTTCATCATGGGGTTTGCCCCGGTGGCAGGGTCCTTTAGAAAGGAAGTTTTGAACTGAATGTGCGCTTCGTGGTTCTGACCAGGGAAAGCAGCTATGGGTAGGCCCTTGGTAGCCGCCATTATGTCTGCCAGGGGGTCTCTGGGCTCTGGTTTCTGGTCCGGTGGGAGGATTTCGTCCAGGTTTGGGAAGTTGGCAGCTGTCAGGACCTCTCTGTAGAGGGCTGGCATGTTGAAAGTACCGGGAGGGGTCTGACTGGCAAGCTGAATTGCCAGTTGTCCCAGTGCCATACGGTGTGCAGAGGACGGGATGTTGGGGTCAGAAACAGGAATAATATCAATTCGCCCGTCAAAGTCCTGCTTGAACACCTCTTGGTCTCCTCCCACTACCTCGTAGGGGTAGGAAGAAGGTAGGTAGTCATAGTTTATCTGAGATAGTACTGCAAACTCATCCTTCTGTGCCTTGTGGAGCCGCTTGTGAATGGCAGAGAAGAACTTTGAAGAGGCTTCCAGGAGGGCCATGGTAGTTCCCACGGGTCCAGAGTTCTTAGAATCTGCAATGACCTGCTCAGTGGAGTCTGCAAACTTCTGCCCTGCTCCTATGACAAACTGCATCATGCTCATCAGAGTCTGAGAAGGTTCTTTATAGGGGAGAGTTACAATGGCCTTGTTCAGGTCAATACCTGTGCTCTCCACCTCCTTGAACTCACCGGGAGAAATTGGTTCATTGTCTCCCACCAGTCTGACACCTCTGGCCTTGAAGCCACCGGGAAGATTGGCAAACTGTCCTGCGTCTATCAGAGAGCGCATGGCAGTGGTGGCTGTCATGGTCAGGTTACCCAGGAAGTGAATAAGACCTAGACCATAAAAACCAAACCCTGGTACGTACTTGTAGTGAATAAAGTGCAGCTTCTTTTCTTTCTTGGGGTCACCCTCTTTGTAGTTTCTTCTGATACAGAGAACCTTCTTACTTGTCTCCTCTATGGTGACAATGTAAGGGTGCGCTATACCGTCTGGATCGTCATAGGGTTCTGGAAGGTCCAGGTAGCAGTGCTGTTCCAGGAGGACGTACTGAGGGTCTTCCAGGTCCATGCCGCTGGATGCAATGCCCATGATCTCGTCCATCTTCTGGGTCATCTCTGGGAGATCAGGAGCAGAAGGTTTAGACAGTTCAATGTCACGGTACATGCCCGAGACAACGTCCTTCTTAAAATCATTCAGAGAACGAAAAATAAGGTGCGTGTACCTGCTGGCTGTTCTGAGGTCCTTGGCATTATAAGAAACATAGAAGTGGTCCACGGGAACAAGTTCTGACACGGGCCTTTCCAACAGAGCATCGTAGTAAATTTTCTTAAAGGAAGACCCCATCACCGGGAGGTGGAAAAGGAGACGCTCCTGCTCTTCAAAGTATTCTGGCATCTGCTCTGTCAACTGGTAGTTCATAAAGTTCTTGACACGTTGAGCTTGTTTCTCGCGCTCAATGGTGGAAGACCCTATGATTTGAGATTTTACAGGACCACCGGAGGGGAAGAGTTCTTGAGAGGCTTTGCTCTGGAACTTGACAACTGATTCTATCAGGAGAGGGTGTACCGCTGTGCAGGCACCGTCAAAGGGTTCTGTGGTTTCTTCTAGCTTGAGACCAAGAAGGTCAAAGCCACGCTCAAAGATTTGCTCCCACTCTTGTCTGGACTCCTTGTCGCTCTCGTAGGAGTCTACAACCATGTTTCCTATTTCAGCTAGGTCATCTTCGTCCAGGTACTCTGCCAGGTTTTCGTAGTGAGAACCCATGGGACCTGACATGATCATTTCTTCTGACTCTCCAAACTCTACCTCTACGCCCCCGTCCTCTGTGGGCATAAAGTTGACAACGCTTTCCTCCAGTAGTTCTGCTTCTATGGAAGGAATTTCTCCTCTTACGTCAAAGTTAGAGGTGGGCATTTCTTGCTGGAGTTCTGGCTCCATCATCAAGAGCGGGTTACGTTCAACTGCCATGGTCTAGACCTTTTTCCTTCCGGGTTTATTCTTTGATAGTATCTTCTTTCCCTTCCCTATGGTAGCAGTTTTTGTTCTTTTCTTACCACCTCTGAGTTCTCTGGGAATGCTTGCTCTGGATATTGTCATAATCTTTAGTTCCAGTTCCAGTAAGTTCTCTTCTTGGGTTTATCTTCGTCTTCCTCGTAGGAGGGATCATCAGGGTGAGACAGGTGCCAGGATTCCTTCAGGTAGTGTATGGCCATTGCCATGGCGTCTACTTGGTCATCGTGCCTGGCATAGGGAAATTGTATGGCCTCTGCAAATAGGTCCTCGGCCCAGTCCTTCCCCCTGGGTATCCAAACTCTTCCAGATTCTAGGATAGGCGTAACCGCGTGTACCCTTGCTACTTTATCACGGTCTGGGAGGTAATCCAACACAGGGAGACCTGCCCTACGCATGTCCTGTATCAGACTTTGCCCAGAGGCTTTTTTCTCTATGATACAGATGTCAGGTCTGTAGGAGTCGTAGAGGTCCTGCGCTGTTCTTCTTAGCTCTGGGTATTCCAGGCGCTCTCTGACATTTCCCAGGAGGATCATGTTAGGGGCCATGTATTCTCTCCCGGCTAAGTCAGTGGTCCGGTATTCAAAGATGCCCCATGTCTGTATCACAGAGTAGTCAGCTGTGCTCCGGGTGGAGAAGGCAGTGTCGTAAGTTTGAATGATTAGCTCACACTCTGGAGGGTCTTCCTCGTCCCAGTTCTGGAACCATTCAGACTTGATAGCAGATCCTTCGTCAGGGGAGGGGTTCTGCATGTACAGGGCCTGCCAGTATTTACCCCCGTTGTTGGCCCTGATCTCTGCCTCGTCTAGCTTGAGAACTGCGTCTGGCTTCCACTCTGGGAAGTAGGAGGAGCCCTCTGGTAGGCCTAGGAGGTTTGCTGATTCCTCGTCTAGCCACGCTGGTATGGAGAGGACATCCCAGGGAATGGTATCCTCTGTCTCGTTGGATAGGAGCCACCCGCAGAGATCATCTTCGTGGTACCGGGTGTTGATGATGATAACAGAACCATTGGGCA
>NZ_CAXBHE010000021.1:0-4182 GCF_963975535.1 uncultured Brevundimonas sp.
GGATAAGTTACTGGCGCTTGCCAATCGTCACTTGCATCTAATGCCCATGAAGCATAAGGTTGCGGACTTAAAAATTTATCTTTAACAGGATCATAAATCATTCCGATACCTGCGTAAGATTTTCTGAAATTATTATTGTATGAAGTTTGTTTCCAAATTCCACCTTTGAAAAAGTTAATACACCATGTTTCACCATCAGCGTGCATGTCTGAAGGAACGCAATCGTTTCCTACAACTACAACTCTTTCAACAACTTGATGAGTATCAGTTGTGAATCCTGTTGGATCTACTTTTGTTTTTAATTCTGCGAAATGTGCCATATTTTTATCTCCTTAGTGTTTTATATATATTTTAATTTTAACTTATTGTCAACGTTCCTGATACAGTAAATGTTGCTACTTTACAGCCACCTTCTGGTGCTGGCAACGTTGCAATTGTATTAGTTCCTGGTGCAACACTTGCACCTGTTGCTCCTGGAAATCTTGTAATAACTATACCTGAACCACCTGAACCACCACTTCCATTTCCACCATTAGAACCAGATGCACCACCTCCACCACCAGTATTAGTTGTTCCATTTCCACCATTAGAACTACTATTTGTACCATTACCTCCACCACCTGCACCACCACTTCCAGCAGTTCCTCCACTAAAACTTCCACCACCTCCACCACCAGCGTATGTCGTGTCAGGTCCTAAAATTGTGTTAGGTGCTCCTGCGCCTCCATTACCACTTGCTGGACCTGATAAACCTGTTGCAGTTGCTCCACCACCACCTGCACCTCTATATCCAGGGAAACCTCCTGGAGCTCCAGTACCACCTGGATTTCCTTGAGGAGGATCTGTTGCAGGAGTATTCCCTGCTTGACCTGTTTGAGCACCCCCTCCTTTTGCACCACCACCTGAACCTCCTATACCATTTGGAGATGTTCCATCAGGAGCTTCACCACCACCACCACCACCACCTGTTGAAGTTATTGTTGAAAAAACTGAATCACTTCCTTTAATTCCCCATGCATCAGTTGGTGATGCATTACCTGCACCTCCAGCTCCAACTGTAATTGTATAAGGACCTGAACTTAAAAATACTGCGCTTCCTTGTAAAGGTGCTGGACCATAACCAGAAGCTCTATAACCACCAGCACCACCACCACCAGCGTGTCTAACACTACCTCCACCACCACCAGCGACTACTAAATAATTTGCTTGAACTACGTTTGGATCTCCATCAGCGATTGTTAAACATCCTGATGCTGTAAAGGTTGCTATTTGGTCAACACCACAACCATTTGCTATATAAGAAACTGAACCACCTGGAGTCGTTGTTAACGTAACTCCTTGACCTAAATTTGCTCTTGCGATCACTATACCTGAACCACCTGCTCCACTAGTTTTACATGCATAAGCTCCACAAGGATAACCTCCTGCTCCACCTCCACCGCCTCCAGTATTTGCTGTCCCCGATGTTGCTGTATTTGTTCCGCTTGGTGCTCCAGCTCCACCACCCCCTGATCCTCCAGCTCCACTACTTCCTCCTGGTCCCTCACCAGCTCCACCACCACCGCCAGCGTATGAAGTATCTGTTCCTAATATTGTATTTGGTGATCCTGCACCCCCTGTACCTCCAGCATTATTTTCTCCATTAGCTCCAACGGCAGTTGCTCCACCACCACCTCCACCGCCTGCTGTTCCAGGTGCCGCTACTTTTGATCTCCCACCATCAAAACCTTCTGCTATTGCAAATCCACCTTCGTTACCAGATCCACCAGGAGAGTTATTTCTTTGACCACCTCCACCACCAGATCCACCATCTCCAGCAGCTACACCACATGGACCTCCAGCTCGACCACCCCCTGTGGATGTTATTGTATTAAATACTGAATTAGTTCCTTTATTACCAAAAGCTCCAGCGCTAGGTGAATTTACTGCTGCACCACCTCCTCCAACTGTTACTGCGTATGTTCCTAAACCTAAATTTTGATTTGATCCTTGTAATGGACTTGGTCCATATCCTGATGCACGATAACCTCCAGCTCCACCACCACCACCTGCATATGCACCACCACCTGATCCACCACCAGCGACTACCATATAATCAATTGCCGCGGTTCTTGAAACCCAATTATCATCACTTACAAAATCGTAAACTGAATTCATGGACCAAACACCTGGTGCTTTACTTCCACATACATAATTTTCTTTAAGTAACGCTACACCTTTTCCACCAGCTTTACCTGAAATGAAAGGAGTACTATTTCCACCACCTCCACCACCACCAGTGTTTTCAGCCCCTACTGTATTAGTAGCTGCTAATGCTCCGTCACCTCCACCGCCGGTTCCACCAGGGGAAGTTCCAGGAGTCCCGGCTGGACCTCCAGCTCCTCCTCCACCACCATAAGCGTAAGGTGTTCCACAAACAGTTAATGCAATTCCATCGCCACCAGCTCTAGCTCCATCTGTATTACCAGCTTCGCTATAGCCACCGCCTCCACCACCAGGTGAGCCACCCGCATTTCCTTGAGGTCCACCACCAGGTCCTGGTACCGCTGGAGTATTACCAGCGCCAGCTGCGCTACCACAACCACTTCCACCACCACCTGAGCCACCAGCAGCTGCTGCAGTTGGACCAGCTCCACCACCGCCACCGCCAGCTCCTACATAAGGAGTACACTCAATTACTATAGTTGAATTAGTCCCAGTAGTTCCTGCTGTTGTAGGACCACCACTGCTTCCTGCTCCACCTCCACCTAGTGTAATAGGAACAGTTGCTCCTCCTGTAACAGGGATTGCACTAAGACATGCATTACAAAAACTTGTTACAACTCCACCAGCACCACCACCTCCACCATAGTTATAACCACCTCCGCCGCCACCGCCGACAATAGCAAAATCTACAGTTGTAGTAGTCGCTTCAAGTGTAACACTTGAACTAGAAGTTACTTGAGTTGTTTTCTGTGCCGGTGCAGGTGTGACTGTGTTGACTGGTCCGATAATTCCGCCATTTGCCATAGCTAATTACCTTCCTATGCGTCGTCTAATACTTCGTATGAAATAAATAAATCTAGATCACTCGCTGCACTAGCTCCACCTTTTAATATATCACCCTCCATTAAATAGATGGGCGTGTCTGATAATACTAACGTTGCGTCAGCGGGAACCGAGACTGTTTTTGCGATGTATACTGTTGCACTTGCTCCTGTTGCGGAGAGTCCTGTTGCGCCGGCTGTTGTTAAACCGTCAACATATAAACTAACGTCTGCGGCATTTGTTCCGTCAACATTAGCAACTGTGATTCTGTTTATTTTTAAAATTTTTTCTGCGGCTACTGTTACTAAAGTAGTCGTTGCTGTAGCGGATAGATTCCAACCTAAATTACCACCTAGAATATTTGTGACTGCTACTATATTTGGATTTGCCATAATTTTTTATTTCCTATATTTATTATTTATCCGAAAATCATTGCCATTGCAATAGCTTTTCCTGTTGTTATACCAAAAGTTGATGTAGCTGTCCACCCTAGAGTTCCAGATGCATCGGTTGTTACTAAAGCTGTAGAAGAAGCCCCTACTGCTGCGGGTAATGTTATTGTATAAGACGCTGAAACTGTTGCTGGAGCATCTATTCCTACAAATGCTGAATTATCAGCGTCTTGAAATTTTATTGGATTACTATTAGTTAAAGCAATTTCTGAAGAATTAGCCATAACATCAACAATAATAGGATTTGTAGCATCTGGACTAGCTGATGCATAAACAATTTTAGTTCCTTTATCTGTAGCTGAAAAAGTTGTGCTGCCTCCTGAACCAGTAGCATATTTAAATTGAACTGTGTAAGCTCCAGAAGTAGAATTTTTTAAAATGTAAAAAGTCTCTACGTCATTTGGAATTGTAACAATTCTGTTTCCAGATATTGATCCTGTAAATTCTATAATTCTTTATTGAGCCGTACCTGTTAAAGCACCATCATCAACATCTAAAGTAGTTGTTCCTGCTCCACCAGCAATAGATACAGTAGCAAAGCCACCTGTTAATTGCTCTATAAGATTTAAATTTGCGTTAGTTTTGTTTCCCCAAGTACCAGCGTTTTCGCCGGTATTCATTAGTTCTATACCAAGGTCTGTATATGTTGATGCCATAAATTTTTTTCTCCTATGCTGCTACGTCGTTATAACTTGTATTTGAT
>NZ_CAXBHE010000022.1:0-2812 GCF_963975535.1 uncultured Brevundimonas sp.
CACCGATAGGTGATTTCCAAGAAGCTGATGCATTATGTTTTACCCAAGATGCATAAGGTTTTTTAGGCCAGAAAATATTATCATCTTCGTCCCAAGTATAACCTATACCTGCGTAATTTCCTCTAAAAGGTGTACCACCATCTTTGTGAGCGCCACCAGAAGTATTATAAGATGTTTGAATCCACATCTGTGCTGGCCAGTTGTTGTGAGTTTCTAAATATTGTTGACCTACAGATTCATCTTCAACGCCGTCAGCGTTTAGCATATCGCCATTATTCAAAGTAAGTACTTGAATGACTTTACTGTTAGATCCTAGTTTTGCAAAATGTGCCATAATATTATCCTTATATCTTATTTATTGTTTGTTGTAAATACATCTTAATTATTGAAATTTATATCTTATTATAACTATACCTGAGCCACCTGTTGCACCAGCACCATTAGGATTATCAACACCTCCATTTCCACCTCCTGCTCCACCACCTCTGTTTGCTGTTCCTGCTGTAGCACAACCTGGCGAATTAGCACCTGCTCCTCCTCCACCTGTTCCACCTGCTCCACCAGAAGGTTGACCGTATTGAGTACCACCTCCACCACCTCCTCCAGCATAAGCTACTGAACTTGCTGAAATTGAAGTTGTTGCACCTGCTCCACCTGTAGCAGCACATCCAGCATTTCTTCCTGTTTGAGTAGCACCACCACCTCCTCCTCCATTATATGGAGAACCAGGATAACCTGTACCACCAGTTTCACCTTGAGATGGACTTGTAGGCGGAGTATTTCCTGCTCCACCAGCAACACCTCCTCCATATGTACCACCACCACCACTACCACCTGTGTGACCAGCATCAGTTAATTGACTACCACCACCTCCTCCACCTGTTGAGGTTATTGATGAAAATACTGAATTACTACCATCTGTAGAAGGAGTACCACAATCAGGCGAGGTTGGAGCACCTGCTCCACCTGCTCCTACTGTTATTGGATAAGATGTTGCTGAAATTGTTATTGCATTTGTAGGAGCATTTGCAACTAAAGGAGAAGCTGTGAAATTATCTATTGGTACATTTCTTCCCTCTCTAAATCCTCCAGCACCACCACCTCCTCCATGAAAAGTTCCACCTCCTCCTCCACCAGCTACTACCATATAACCAACTGTATTTTCGGTTGTTGTTTCTGAAACTTGACAAACTGTAAATGTTCCTGGCCCTGTAAACGTATGTATTTTAAAATTACCTGAAGTTGTAATTGTTCCACCTGTTGCTTCAATAAAAGGATTAGGAACTACAATATCACTTGCTTGTGCTGCATCAATTAATAGCCAACCTTGTGTTCCATCTACATATATTAAAGTTACACTTAATCCTTCTATAGAGGCTGTAACATCATCTGCACTACCTTGAATATTACTTCCGTTTCTACCTATTGTAACGTTATTAGTATCAAAAGTATTTGCGTAATCAGCAATAGCAACGACATCACCTGCACTTGGAGAAGCAGGGAGTGTTACTGTAAATGCTGCAGAAGTAGTATTACAAAAATATCCATTACCACTTACCGCTGTGAAACCTGAAGTTTTGACTGTTGTGTCCCAAGTAATAGCACCTATATTTTCAAAAACTCCTTGGTCTATTAGTGTTGTTCCACATGAATTTACACCCATAATTTACCTATTGAAATTTGTATCTTATCATTACTATTCCAGAACCACCTGCTGCTCCATTTGGTGCTGTACCTCCATTTGCTCCAGAACCACCTGCACCACCTCCAGTATTAGTAGTTCCACTTGTTCCTACACTAGAACCTGGACCTCCTGCTCCACCACCACCTGCTCCACCTGCTCCTGCTGGACCTCCTGGATATTTAGCTCCACCACCGCCGCCAGCAAAATATCTTGTTGAACCTACTGGACCTGGTGTTCCATAACTTGGAGCTGTTGGACCAATAAATGTGTCTGCTAAAAAAGAACCTGCTCCACCTGCTCCACCTTGGCCAGGTGAACCATTTGCTCCTACAGCGCCTGCTCCGCCACCACCACCTGTACCTTGAGTATAAGATAATCCTAAACCACCATTATTTCCTTGAGGTGGACTTACTGGTGGAGTATTTCCTGCTGCACCCGCATTTGGACCACACCTACCACCGCCTCCTGAACCACCTGATTGTTTTGATCCACCACCAGCAGTTGATGTAATTCCTAAACCAGATGAAGGTGATCCATTATTTGATATACCAGGTCCTACTGCAGCTGCACCGGCACCTATTACAATTGGATAGCCTGTAGCTGAAACAGGTAAACCCGCTGGATTTGATAAAGGTGACATAGTTGGAGCTGGAACACAACCAACAGAATTAGATAATCTAAATCCACCTGCTCCAGCACCTGCATCTCTATCATTATTAGTTCCACCACCTCCGGCGATCACAAAGTAATCTACTGTATTTGAACCTGCTGCATTACCTGCAGAACAAACTGTAAAAGTACCTGGCCCTGTAAATACGTGTGTTTTAAAATTACCACAAGTTAGTACTGTTCCACCTGTTGCTGTAACAAAAAAAGCTTGTTCTGCTATATCAGATGCTTGCGAAGCGGATGTAACTAACCAACCTTTTGTTCCATCTATATAAACTAATAATACTGATCTTCCTTCTGTGTTTATAATAAAATCAGCTGCATCACCTTGAATAGGAGAACTATTTCTACCTATAGTAATATTATTTGTATCAGCTGTGTTTGCGTAATCTTTTATACCTACGATATCACCAGCCGAAGGTGAACTAGGAAGTGTAACTGTAAATGCTGCTGATGTTG
>NZ_CAXBHE010000023.1:0-2806 GCF_963975535.1 uncultured Brevundimonas sp.
TTCATCAAGGCGAAGGCGACGCGGGCGAGCTTGCGAGCCAGGATGACCAGGGCCTGTGTGGTTTTCAGGCCCCGATCCCGATAGCGTTGATAAAAGGCTTTCCAGGTGGGGTGGCGTGCGCCGCTCATGGCCGAACAGTGCAACAGGCGGCGCACTTCCGTGTCGCCTTGCTTGGTTAATCGACGTTTGCCCTTCAGCTTGCCCGAGTCACGTACGCGCACATCCAGGCCCAGGAAGGCGACGAAGGCGTCGCTGTTCCGGAAGTCGCCTCGCAAGAAGGCCATCACCAAGGCGGTGGCGGTGAGTTCACCGATGCCATCGATGGCCTGGCAGCGCTGCACCTGATCGCGCAAGCCTGCGGCGTGGGCGGCCTCCCTGAGCCGCTTTTGGATCAGGTGGTCGATCCGGTCGATCTGCTTGAGCAAGGTCGCCAGGGCCGTTTTCAGCAAGGGCTCCGCGCTCAGGCTTTGGCGCAAGGCGGTGCGGGCCTTGACCAGGGCGGCCCGCCGGCGCAGCAGGCTTTGCAGGGTCCGGTAGGCCTTGGGCGGCGGCATCCAGCGCCGTAATTCGTCTTTCTCTTTGCGCAGATAGCGCGCCAGAAGCTGGGCGTCGGTCAAGTCGGTCTTGGCCCGGCCGCCGACGCCTTCTCGATAGTTCTTGAGCCGATAGCCATCCACCACATAGACGTGGTGTCCCTTGGCGTGGGCCCGTTCGGTAATCTCCATGTGGTAGGTGCTGGTCGCCTCGATGGCGATATCGCAGCCCTTGGGCAGACCGGCCAACCATTGGCGGATGGCGGCTGGGTTATTGTCGACGGCGAGGTGGCGTTTCTCATCGTCGTGCTGGATCACCAATTCTTCTTTGGCGGTGTCGATACCGATGACGGGACGGGTGGCGTGCATTGCCATGATGGGCCCTCTCAGCTAGGTTAATCGTGCTTGTCGGGGCGCACCGTAACGCTGGCTTGCAAGCTATCGTCGGTCTGAGTGGTGGCTCAGCCGATGGATTCCTTATCGGCGTTTGAAGGTGCGGGGTGGGGCCATGTCTCCCACAGTCTGTACGCAACGGTCAGAAGCGGACCTGGTCCCTCCACCCCGACAAGTCTCTTTCTTAAGACCTGCCGGGAAACCATACAAGCGGGCCTAGCCCGCGAAAGGCCGGCGAAGCCGGCCGGTAGGATCCCAGAGACTTTTCTAACGCGTACCAACAGCGTCTCTGGAATCCTGCCGGGAGCTTCGCTCCCTTTCGCGGGCAAGGCCCGCTCCCACCATCCTTTGTTTCTCGGGGCTTAGCGGTGGTTGGTGAACTCCACCACCTGTTGGAAGGTGGGGCGGTTCTGCCAGTGGATCGCCGGCACCGAGGAGAGCCCGATGGCGCGGTGCTGGATGGCGTCCAGGCTTTCGTCCACGTCCCAGTTGTCCCTGTTCGCCAGGCCGCCGAGATCGTCCAGGGCCAGCGTCAGGCTTTCCGCCAGGGCGGCGCGGCAGACCTCGGCGCGGTCGCTGTCCGCGCAGCGCAACCGCTGGTAGGGCCGTGCGCTGTTGCCCAGGGCCTGTTCCAGCACCCGCTCCAGGTAGCCGTAGTAGCCGTTCTGGTAGGCCGAGCCGCCGGCGCCGGGCGCATTGTCGCGGCCCACCAGCGACACATTGCCGGCCGTCGTGTCTTCCAGAGCGGTGACCTGCGGCAGCAGCGTCTCGATCATGCGGGTGTACCAGGCGTCCATCAGCGCCACTTCCGCCTGGGCGTCGTATTCGCCGTCGCCGTCCCGGTCGCGCCGGTAGGCGCCGCCGTCCACCCAGGCCTGCATCATCTCCACCACCGAGGCCTCGTCGCCGGTGACCGGCGTGCTTTGCAGCAGCGCCAGGGCCTTGGGCAGCACCTCCTGGCCGCGCAGATCGACCACCGCCGCGTCGCCCATGGCCTCCACCATGTTGGCGCGGGTCACGTTGCCCTGTTGCACCAGATCCCGCAGGCGCACGTCGAGCATGTCGTTGCGGTGGGCGGAGCTGTAGGTGGCGTTGGCGTCGGCGGCCCACCAGTCGCGGGCCGGGCGGTTGTTCCAGCTGGCCAGGTAGCCGCGCTCCGGGTTGGCGTCGTTGGGGTGCGCCTCCAGGTCGATGAAGCCCTGCCAGTCGAACTGGCCGTTGCCCCAGCTGGGCAGCTCCGGGTGTACCCCGGCGGCACGGCGCGGATAGAGGCCGGAATGGAAAAAGGCGATGTCGCGGTCGTCGATGTAGAACCAGTTGAAACTGCCGGTGGTGTTGTTGAACACCTCCTGGAAGCTGCGCACGTCGTGGACGTCGTTGCGGGTCGCCTGCAGGAACGGCAGCGCGGTATCCAGTTCGGCGAAATAGGTGCTGCGCTGGCGGGTCAGCGCCACCGGCTGGCCGCCCACGGCGGCGAAGCCGATCACCGGGCCGTACTCGGCGGTGCGGATCACGCGGCGCTGCACCGCCACGTTCTGGCCGATGGTGGCCGGGTCGTCGGTGGGCACCGCCAGGTTCCAGCGCGCCGCCCAGGTCTCGTCGATCACATCGAAGGGCCGGCACTGGCCGCCCACCTGGTAGCCGCCTTCGCCGTGGGCCGGCGCCTCGGTGGGCTGGCACAGGCGCACCACGCGCACGTCGGTGAGGTCCGAGCTGCCGGAGGTGGCGCTCCAGGCGAAATCCGGGCCGCGCCCGATCACCACATAGGGCAGGCCGGTGAAGGTCATGCCGCGGCTGTTGATGTCGCCGCCGTGCACCGACATTTCCAACAGCAACTGGGGCACGAAGTAGCTGGTTTGCGGGCCGAACACCGCCAGCGG
>NZ_CAXBHE010000024.1:0-2502 GCF_963975535.1 uncultured Brevundimonas sp.
GGTCACGTTGCCGGAATCATCGGTCACGTTCCCCCGGAATCACATCCAACACGCTGGAATTCTTTAACTTTATTCGGCATACCCTTCTTTTTCATCACGAGGAAGTGCGGATGCCGGCTGCGAGGATTTCCATGCGACAGATCATCGAGGTCTTGCGCCTCAAGCACGAAGTAGGCCTGAGCCACGACCGCATTGCCCGCGCCTGTGGTCTCTCCAAAGGCGTGGTCGGCAAGTACGTCAGCCAGGCCCAGGCGAAGGGCATCACTTGGCCGTTGCCCGAGGATGCTGATGAGGCCTGGCTGGAAGCACGGCTGTTCCCCGTCAAGGCACCGCCCTCACGCTTTGCTGAGCCGGATTACTTCCAGGTTCATCAGGAACTCAAGACCAAGGGCGTTACCCTGCAACTGCTCTGGGCCGAGTACACGGAACGCCACGGCGACAAGGCCTACCGCTACAGCCAATTCTGCCACCACTACCGGCTCTGGCGGGGGCGGCAACGGCGCAGCATGCGCCAGGTTCACCGGGCCGGCGAGAAGGTCTTTATCGATTACTGCGGACCGACCGTGCCGGTGGTGGACCGGAGCACCGGAGAGATGCGTCAGGCCCAGGTCTTTGTCGCCGTGCTTGGCGCCTCCAGCTACACCTTCGCCGAGGCCACCGGGAGCCAGAGCCTGCCGGACTGGATCGCCTCCCACCAACGGATGCTGACGTTCTTCGGCGGGGTGCCGGCACTGCTGGTTCCGGACAACCTCAAGGCAGCGGTCACCAAGGCGGACCGTTACACCCCGAAGATCAACGAGACTTACGCTGAACTGGCTGCTCACTATCAGACGGCGGTGCTGCCCGCGCGTCCCTACAAGCCCAAGGACAAGGCAAAGGCTGAAGCCGCCGTGCTGTTGGTCGAGCGCTGGATCCTGGCCCGGTTACGGCACCAGACGTTCTTCTCTCTGGCCGAGTTGAACGCCGCCATCGCCGCGTTGTTACCAGCGCTGAACCAGCGCCCGTTCCAAGGACGGACAGAGAGTCGTCAAAGCCTGTTCGATGCCCTCGACCGACCGGCACTACGACCACTCCCCGCCACGCCCTACACCTACGCCGAGTGGCGTAAGGCACGGCCGGGTATCGACTATCACATCGAGATCGAGAAGCGGCTATACAGCGTGCCCCACGCCCTGGTGGGGGTGAAGCTGGACGTTCGGGTGACCGACACCTCCGTGGAGGTCATGCACAAAGGGCAGCGAGTGGCGCTACATCCTCGTCATGGTAAGGGCCGCTTCGCCACCCTGACTGAACACATGCCTAAATCGCACCAGGCCCATCAGAACTGGTCACCGGGACGGTTCCTGAACTGGGCCAATGACATCGGCCCCGGCACGCTGGGCGTGGTGCAGAAGCAGCTCAAGGATCGGCCTCATCCGGAACATGGTTACCGCGCCTGCCTGGGACTTCTGAACCTTAGTCGGCGCTACAGTCGTGATCGCCTGGAGCAGGCCTGTGCCCGGGCGCTGGCCATCCACTCCGCCAGTTACCAGAGCATCACCTCGATCCTGAAGCAGGGGCTGGATCAGTTACCGCTGCCGTTGGTCGAGGAGCCACCGGAACTGACCGAGCTGCCGGTTCACACCAACGTTCGCGGCCCCCACTACTACCACTGATCCCGGAGAAACGTATGCTAACGCACAACACCCTCGATACCTTGCGCCACCTCAAGCTGACGGGCATGGGCGATGCCCTGGAACAACAACGCGCCCAACCGGAAACCCACGACCTGGCGTTCGAGGAACGCCTTGCCCTGTTAGTGGATCGGGAGGTGCTGCACCGGGAAAACCGTCGGCTGGACCGGCTGCTCAAGGCCGCCCGCCTGCGCGTGCCGGCGTGCATCGAAGACATCGATTACCGTCATCCCCGGGGACTGGAACGCTCGCGTATGGCGGCCCTGGCGAGCAGCGACTGGATCCGCCAGTCCCTGAACCTGTGCATCACCGGGCCTACCGGTTGCGGCAAGACCTGGCTGGCCTGTGCCCTGGGCAATCAGGCCTGCCGGCAAGGCCTCTCGGTGCGCTACCTGCGAGTGCCGCGCCTGTTCGAGCAGGTGCGCATCGCGCACGGTGATGGTAGCTACGGTCGGCTGATGAACCAGTTGCTGAAGACCAACCTGCTGATCCTGGATGACTGGGGCATGCAGAAGATCACGGCGCAGCAGCGGCAGGACCTGATGGAAGTAATCGAAGACCGACACGGGCGGGGCTCCACCCTTATCGCCAGCCAGTTACCCACGGAGCACTGGCATGACTACATCGGCTCCGCCACGCTGGCAGACGCCATCATGGATCGGCTCCTGCACGGCGCTCACCGACTCAATCTGAAAGGGGAATCACTGAGAAAAACCAACGCACAAAAAACGGAATCGGTTGACCCATCGTGACCGCTCAGCGTACAAAACTCTCTCCAGCGTGAAGGCCGTGTGCAAATCGGTCACGATCACCGGAATGACCGGTCACG
>NZ_CAXBHE010000025.1:0-2468 GCF_963975535.1 uncultured Brevundimonas sp.
GCACGGCACGCGCATTTCAGCCTGTGCGGCTATGACGTGACCGGACAGCCCCTTTCCACCTGGATGGGGCGTGGGGTGCTCAGAGAGCTCCAGACGGCCCTCCACGAGGAGCTGCAGGCCTTCATGCCCGATCTGGAGCGGGGACGGTCCCGCAAGGCCCGTGCGGAGGCTGGTGCGGCCCCTCATGAGCTGGTGAACCGCTCCGTGGAGGAGCTGCACATCGATCTGCCCTTCGAGATCGCGGAGAAGCGCAAAGAACTGGTCGAGCTTGAAGAGAAGATCCGGACCAACGAGGCGCGGGCGGAAAAGGCCCGGATCAAGGCGGAGGCTGAGGATGATCGCGCGGCAAAGGCCCTGAAGAACGCTGAGACCTACGATAGGCGGGCCACAGAGGCCCGGGAGAAGGTCGAGGGGCTGGAGGCCCAGGTTCGGGACCTAGAGGGCCGTCTGGAGGCCATTCAGGCGGCGAGGGCAGCGGCCGCGGAAGACCGAGACCGGGCGCAAGAAGAGGCGCGTGCTGCGCAAGAGCGGGCGGCCACGGCTGAGGCCCGGCTCCGAGAGATGGATCAGATCATTGGCGATGCAGCCGCGCTGGCGGCGGAAGCAGCCGCAGCAGTGATCACCGGAGATCTGCGCCAGGGTGAGAACGGCCGCTGGACCACCGAGAAGGGCGCCCCGTCCGCTGAGCGCCTCAAGCCCTTCTGGACCCATCTGCGCCCCGCGATGGAGCGGGTCGCGCGCTGGTGGGACGGTGTCCGGGGGCGTGTCGAGGCGCTGCCCGAGCCGGAGCAGCAGGCGTTCTTCGATGAGGTCCCTCCGGAAAGACCCGATGAGGGACCGGGGTTTTGATCCCGAAGGGGCAAGGGGTCTTCCCAAAGAGGGTCGCATATATTACATTACGTTTGTGTAGACAAATGACGGTCATCATTCCCAATGAACATCGCGGGCTTTGATTGGGATGAAGGGAATTGGCCCAAATGCGGAAAGCATGGGCTGACCCAGGCCGAAATCGAAGAGGTCTTCGCGGGGACGCCGGCTGTTCTCGCAGACCCTTTTCCGGATGAGACGCGGATGCGTGCCATCGGAAAGTCAGCCGCTGGCCGGTACGTGTTCGTGGTGTTCCTGCTGCGAGAGATCGACGGTCAGGCCAAATTGCGCCCCATCAGCGCCCGTTACATGCACCAGAAGGAGATCGCACATTATGAAGGCTCATTCTAAGCCCATGCCGCCCCTCCGCAGTGATGCAGAGGCAGAGCAATTCGTGGATACCGTAGACCTGTCCGAGTATGATCTGTCCGGGTTCAAACCGATGCGGTTCGAGATCGAGCCCAAGGCAGCCTCGCTGAACATGCGGCTGCCTGGTTCCCTTCTCGTGGCCGTGAAGGCCAAAGCAAAGGCCCGTGGTATCCCGTACACGCGCTATGTGCGCATGTTGCTGGAGGCGGATGTCGCGGAGCGTAGGTGATCAGCGCCCGAAGATCCGCGCGAAGAGCCCGCCTGGCCGTGAGGCCAGCGTCTTGGCCTGAGCCTGCCAAGCGTCGCGATCCGCCTTGAGGTTGACGATGATCTCTCCCAGGGCTTCCAGCCGGGCCTCGGCCGAGGCCAGCCCTTCCCGAGCCTCCTGGCCTGCGGCTGTCGCCGCCTTCAATTCTTCCCGAAGGGTCTCCAACTCTGCCAGATCGCTCCGCTTGGGGTGTGGCTCAGGCGCAGCGGGCGTGCTGTCTGCCCGACTGATGATGTGCTCCATCCAGTCTGTCAGATCCTTTTCCGTGATCGACCAATGCCCGTTGTTCCGCTTCACGCCGACCAGCTGTCCCGAAGCCAGCGCTTTGGAAACAACGCTGCGAGACACGCCCGCAACGGTCGCGGCTTTTGCAGGTGAAAGTGGCATTCGGGCATCTTTTCTGAACAGTTACGGGCAGTTTTAGGGCGTTATCAATGTGTCATATTCTGGAATATCACGGTATTTATCGGTTTTTACCAGATATGATCTATTTTACACAGATCAGTCTTTTTATCCAGGATCGGACCTCATCGAGCTACTCTGTAGCATCAGATGATGGGGCGATACGTCTTGCAAAACCCGGTAAAGGTCCGATCGATCCCTTTGGCGTCGAGAGGAATGGCTTTGGCCTCGCACCAGTTGCGGAAGGCGTCCGTGAGGCCGCGCAGGTCAGGGATATGCCCACCCTGAACCCGGGTCACATGTGTGCGGGCGAGGCTGTCCCACGGCTCGGTTCCCTTCAGGCTCCCGCTCTTGGGGAAGGCCAGTGCCGGTGTCTCCGCTGTGCCGTCACGGCGCGCCTTGCGCCCCACTTTGGGGCGATCCAGCTCTCGTCTGGTGCCTTGCTTTTGCTCCAAGGGCTTTTCTTCCCAAGAGATCGTCACGCTTGCTACGGTGCGCCCGACCTTGCGCGGCGTCGCCGTCAGCGTCAGCCGCGAGGTCTGGTTGATTTCCGCGATGGCGG
>NZ_CAXBHE010000026.1:0-2395 GCF_963975535.1 uncultured Brevundimonas sp.
TGGATATAGCTGTATTTATTACTTTTCTTTATACCTTTGACCTTGGTTTGTTTTTCAAGCTTATCGACTAACTTGTGGTAGTCTTTTATATCTTTATCATCCATCATATTAAATCATTTCCATCTATTAACATTATATTAAATTGTTCTGCAAGTTCTTTAGCACCAGGACTAAATTTAGAAGATGTTATAAACATAAATTTTTTAATGTTATTAGTTTTTTCCATATCACAAGCAGTTTTAAAATCTCTTATAGCGCCTGGAGGAATTGGTGAATTCCAATGTTTACATTGAACCAATAAATTTTCAACTTGCATATTATCTAATACACGCACAGCTCTAATATCAATACCACCATCATAATTAGATCTTTTTTTAACTTCATATCCTAATTTTTTAATATATTTTTCAGAATATTCCTCAAAACCAGGAGGAGATAGTCTATTTATTTTCTCTGCTTCTGACATTTCTCTTTTATCAAAATAAAAAATACCGTTGAGAGAGGTGTTTCTATACCTAATTTCTCTCTTAGTCATGTTATCACCCCATGTTGAAGCTTTTACATAAGTATGACCATCGGGAACATAGAAATCCATTTGTTTTGCAAGTAACAATTGTTTTTTATCTGCTGTATATCCATCAATTAGTTTTCTTGCATGTTGTCGTCTAGTTCCACTAAACTTTCTACTTTCATTAAAAAAATCTTTTTCTTTTCTTAATTGTTCTTTGCCATCATTTCTTTTGTATTTAACTCTTGGAAAATAAAAATGATAAATTGAACTAGTATTACTACCATAAGGCTTACGTTTACCTTGATAATGCATCGTAGAATCTCTTTCTATTAAAACTTTTGCATCCCTGATACATGTTGCAAGTTTTGTGTACATGTCTTCCACGCACTCCTCAGAATGATATTGACTTTGTTTTAAATCATTCCATAACATATATTTAAAATCTCTTTTATTTTTATCAAAAACTTCAACTAAACATCTTTCATTTTTATCAGCTATTACAATTGAAATAAAATCTTCATACTCTCTAAATCTAATAAAATTAAACAAAGGGTCATGAAGTATTTCAAACGCACCATCGTAAGGCATTAAATAACCCGTGCTTGAATCCATGGCTTCTTCTAAAATATGTTTACTTTTAAATTCATATTTTTGAGGTTCTTTAAGCTCGTTTGTTTTTTCTTTAAAAGATTCTAGTAAAAACAAAGGTATCGCACGTGTTTCTAAGGTAAATTTTTCATCAAATTTATCTAAATCATTCACTATTCCTTCAGGATTTAAAGCTAATCTAGAGTTGTGTTCATTAAATAAATTAAAAAACAATTCAAAAAGATTTATTTTATTCCAAAACAATAAACAATCCGTTTCAGATTTATGTTCTGTATTAATAATAGTTCCATTAATTAAAGTATTATAATTACATGATTTTTGTAAAATCATAAATTTTATAAGAATACTTTTATAATAAGCTATTTGTATATCGTCATTATGTTGTTGAGGAGCAAAATAAGGTTCAAAATATTCTTCATAAGGAAAAACTTGTTTTAAGTATATTTGTTTTAATTCTTCAAGTTCTTTTACTTCTAAATTTTTTACGATTTCTTTATACTTCTCTTTATAATCTGTATGAAAAGATGCTATTATATTATGCATTCTAAGTAATGCACAATTATAACTATGTTTTAAAAAAACATTTTTATTATGTTTATGTTCATATAATTCATTATATCTATTTTTATCTCTTAAACATTCTAAAAACTGCAATGTTTCGGCTTTATCCCTTAAGAACAATGTATTTTGTTTTTCCACTGTTTCGTTTTCTCTAAAGTAACTAACTAAACCATTCATGTTTTTGTTATTTTTTAAAACTATTTTGAAAGTTTTGTTTTTAGAATACTTTGGAAAAACAAAATATAGAATAACTTGTTCATCAAACTTTTTATCTTTCCAATTTACTTGACCATAGTTTCTAAAAACTTCTCTTGTCGTATACGTTGAAAGCACGGTTTTACCGCAAAGAACGTTTTTTACCTTAGCTTCTGCCACTACAAATGCAACTTGCATATTTCTACTTGGTGCAAGATTACTAACAAGTAAAATTCCATCCTTATAATCTTTTGCAAAAAGATCATTTTTAAAAAATTTTTCATCACTATATTCTGAATATTCAATATTTCCTGTTTCTGGATAATGTAAATTAGAAATTCTATCTATATTGGATTCATCCATACTTGTAGTTTCCGTATCAAACTCATGCATTTTAGAAAACGCTAGGTTTGTATTAGATTTTTTTACTGATGGAAGACAAAAGAAAAAACTACTAGCTTTTTCCATTTTATTTTGTTGTTCTTTTATAAAATTATTATTTATTTTATCTTTAAAATA
>NZ_CAXBHE010000027.1:0-2117 GCF_963975535.1 uncultured Brevundimonas sp.
GGAGAACGAAGAATGAAAGTCGGTGACCTTGTTAAACTTTCTCACATTGGCTACCCTCAGTACGTGAACCTGAAGGGGATTTTGGTGGAAGAGGTTTTTCCACAAAAGTGGAAGGTTTACATCAAGGGCAAGATGCATCCTTACCTCGTCCATCAAGACGCCATCCACTGGAGAACGAATGATTCACATCACAGGTAAGATCCCAAGAAAAGTTGCTGTCGCTGTAAGCGGCGGGATTGACTCTATGGCTTCTTTAGACCTTCTTCGCAGAGCCCACGATGTAGTTGTTCTTCATTACAATCACGGCACACCTTATGCCCCAAAGGCAGAGGCGCTTGTTCGTGCCTATTGTGCCGAGCACAACCTTGACCTTATCGTAGGCAAGTGTGAGGAGGAAATGCCTGCCGGTGTTTCTGCCGAGGCTTGGTGGCGTGATCGTCGTTATGATTTCTTCACGGAAGCAACTGACCTGCCCATTGTCACGGCACATCACCTTGATGATCAGGTCGAGAACTATCTCTTTACTGCACTCAATGGCAAGACTTACCTGATTCCGCATAAGCGAGATCAATTTATTCGCCCCTTTATCACAACAGAAAAGCGAGACTTTACGATGTGGTGCATTCGCAAAGACGTTCCAACCGTCAACGATCCCAGTAATGGTGACTATCGTTACAGGCGCAACTACATTAGGAACGTCCTAATGCCCCACGCACTTCACATCAATCCGGGCTTAAAGAAAGTCGTTAAGAAACTCGTGTTGGAGAGCACAGAAAGTCCTTGACAGCCTGTGATCGCCGGGCTATGTTACAAGGGTAAGGAGAAGCAATGGATGCGACAGAGTTGAAAGTCATTCTCGACCAGCACAAGCTATGGATCGAAAGCGGACGAAAGAAGGGCAAGAGCGCTAACCTTCAGGGCGCTTACCTTCAGAGCGCTAACCTTGAGGGCGCTAACCTTCAGAGCGCTGACCTTCAGAGCGCTGACCTTCGGAGCGCTAACCTTGAGAGCGCTAACCTTGAGGGCGCTGACCTTCGGGGCGCTGACCTTCGGGGCGCTAACCTTGAGGGCGCTGACCTTCGGGGCGCTAACCTTCGGGGCGTTTACCTTCGGGGCGCTGACCTTCGGGGCGTTTACCTTCAGAGCGCTGACCTTCGGAGCGCTAACCTTCAGGGCGCTAACCTTCGGGGCGTTTACCTTCGGGGCGCTGACCTTCGGGGCGTTTACCTTCAGAGCGCTGACCTTCGGAGCGCTAACCTTCAGAGCGCTGACCTTCGGAGCGCTAACCTTGAGGGCGCTCACCTTCAGGACGCTACTTTTGACCTAAACTTCAAGAAGATTGCTTATTTTAGACATGCCACCTTCTCTGAAGATCAGATCGCTTGGGTGTGCTTGCATCCAAAATACCACGAATGGGCTGACTCCCTAAAGTGGATGAAAGCAGAGCGACTTTCTGCTTGACAGCCTGTGATCGCCGGGCTATATTACAAGAGTAAGGAGGGCGAATGGATGTGACAGAGTTGAAAGTCATTCTCGACCAGCACAAGCTGTGGATCGAAAGCGACCATCAGGAGGGCAAGCGCGCCAACCTTCGTGGCGCTAACCTTCGTGGCGCTAACCTTCGTGGCGCTAACCTTCAGAGCGCTTACCTTATGGGCGCTTACCTTCAGAGCGCTAACCTTATGGGCGCTTACCTTCAGAGCGCTAACCTTCAGAGCGCTGACCTTCAGAGCGCTGACCTTCTGGGCGCTCGCCTTCTGGGCGCTAACCTTCAGGGCGCTAACCTTCAGAGCGCTTACCTTGAGGGCGCTAATCTTGAGGGCGCCACTTTTGACCTAAACTTCAAGAAGGTTTTTAATTTTAGACATGCCACCTTCTCTGAAGATCAGATCGCTTGGGTGTGCTTGCATCCAAAATACCACAAATGGGCTTCCACCCTAAAGTGGGTGAAAGCAGAGCGACTTTCTGCTTGACAGCCTGTGATCGCCGGGCTATATTACAAGAGTAAGGAGAGCGAATGGATGCGACAGAGTTGAAAGCGATTCTCGCCCAGCACAAGCTGTGGATCGAAAGCGGACGGAAGAAGGGCAATGGCGCTAACCTTTGGGGCGCTGACC
>NZ_CAXBHE010000028.1:0-2037 GCF_963975535.1 uncultured Brevundimonas sp.
GTTCCGAGCTGTTCCAACGCCTGTGGTGTCCCCAGAAACTACGCCCGTTTTTGAAACTAGGTTGGTTATCGACGTGAAGGTGCCGCCGCTAACGTATCCGTATCCGAAAATAGCCTTACCCACGTATGACACGGCCTGAGTAATCAACATGGATATACCACCAACTATCATTTGACATCCCCAATAAGTTGTGTCGTTGCGCGGGTAGCTGATTCGATGCTGTAGGCTAGTACATCTACCGCTCCGCTCGTTGCAGTCAGTGTCGGAACAATACCGCCAGCGAATTTCCAGAACGTGTTGTACGCTAACGTTCGCGGCGTAGCCCCTTGGGTGATGGTGATAACACCAGACTGCCCTGCTACCGGGTTGCTAGGAAGTGATAAAGTTGTGTTCTCTGTTGTGGTGTGTGAGAAGTTGTTGTTGATGGCAAGGTCAACTGCGATAGCGTTTGAGGTAGATGTGAGTGCTGTTACTGTACCGATCTGCGCACCCGTAAAGGTGTTGGCGGCAAGAACCGGCAGTCTATTCCACACACCGCCATGAGCAAAGAACATCGCCCCATCAGCATGACTGTGAGCTACCGCCCCGTGTGATGTTGACGCGGCTGGAAAAGCCGCTTGATTAGCGTAGTAAAACGGAATCATGCTTCCGACTTGTGGGGCTGTAATCGCACCATCATCAGCAACAGTGACCAAGCTGTTTTGTACTAACTTGCCCGTTGTTGAGTCAAACCTTGTAATGGCATTGTCGGTGCTTGATGCTGGGCCTACGATGTCTCCCGTAGCTGTACCACTCACGTTTACAAAGTTAGTTCCATCAAAAGCTACAATAGCTTGGGTGCCTGCAACCACAGTAACACCTGTGCCCGTTACACCTTTAATGATAATTGACTGTGAGCTAGACGTTTTGTTAATAACAACATATGTCTTAGATTGCGCAGGGACTGTGATGGTTCGTGTTACCGTACCCCCCGCCGTCCAAAGGATAACTGCACGCTGGGCGCTTGTAGCTGTCAAGCCCGTACTGTTGTAGGTCCCTTCGGTAACGGTCAGCGTAACATCCCCATCCGCAGTAATTTCCAGCGTGCCCGCAACTGCGGCATCGATAACCTGAGAGATAGCGTTATTAACAGCGCCCCCCCATTGGCCGGACAGCGTGCCTGTACCCGGAAGAAGAAGTCCTATTAAGTTTGTCTTTGCCATTTAATGCTCCTACTGCGTAGAAATTGATGCCTAACCGAGCGAATTTACGTTATCAATACCGACCAGCCCGGTGTTTGCGAGGTATTGATATTTTGCCAGTTTGCGTCCTGTGTGTCATCTACATTTTCCCACAAGTTTCTTCCACCATTTGTTTCAGTTAATGTCATCGTTTCAGCGCGGGCTATCTGATATGCAGACGCACTATTAAGTACGTCTATAACACCCGCTGTATCAGATATGGCCTCGGTGTAATCCGTCTGGGCTGCAATGGTGTCCGCAACCGCCATCGCCTCGTTGATGGTCAGAAGCAGCGCAACTACCTGCGCTTCGGCTACAGCAATAGACTCAGCAACATCTCCTAAGAACAGCGCCACCGCCGTTGCCACATCTGTAATACCTACTGTATCAGACACCGCTTCGGTGTACCCTATCTGGGCTGCATTTGTGTCTACAACCACTTGGCTATCTAAAATATCCGCCGCGTAGTTCACTGTCGCTGTAACGGTGTCCACAACCGCTTGGCTGTCTGTAATATCCTGTACGCCCGTAGTTGCTGTAGTGGTGTCCGCAACCGCTTGGCTATCCGAAACACCTGCTGTGTAGTCTACTACTGCTGTAGTGGTGTCCGCAACCGCTTGGCTATCCGAAACACCCTGTTCGCCCACAGAGTTGCCTGTATTAGTGTCTGCAACCGCTTGACTGTCCGAAACACCTGCTGTGTAGTCCGTTATTGCTGCAAGGGTGTCTACAACCGCTTGACTGTCCAAAACACCTGCTGCGTATCCCGCTATCACTGCGTTTGCATCCGCAATAGATATTGTCTCAGCTATCGACC
>NZ_CAXBHE010000029.1:0-1982 GCF_963975535.1 uncultured Brevundimonas sp.
GTAAATTGTATGCTTGTCATTGATACTATTTTAATGTTATTATTATTATTATATAATCAAAAGTAACCTAATGAATACAATTAAACAAGTAATTAGAACATTAATTTAAAAAAAGTTGCAGTCTTTTATAACCTAACGAATATAATACTAAACAAAAAACCTTGAAAAATTTAACAACTAACGACAGAATAAAGCATCTTATTAGCTTTAAGCAGCTCTCTATTTCTAGTTTTAGTAGAGAAATCGGATTAATAAATGGAGTAACCATTTCTAAAATTATAAATCAAAATAGAAAGCCATCTTCAAAAACAATAGGTAGAATTATTAAAGCTTTTCCAGACATAAATTATGACTGGTTAGTTAATGGAGAGGGTGATATGATAAAAGGAAAAGAAACAAGTTCTAATAATGTTATAGAACAAGATGAAATGACAGTTACAGCTTTACAAGTAACAAAATATTTGAACAAATTTTATCCTGAATCTTCTAATACAGTTGAACAAAAATTATCAAAACTTATTGATTCTAATCATTTGCACGTTTTAGAATTTTTACAAAATGGAAAAAATGAAATTAAAGAAGTAATTTCAAGAGGTTTTGATTCTATAGAAAATAGAGCTATTAAAATACAAGAAAAGTCAGAAATTTCTAGAGAAAAATTCTTAGTAGCTCACAAACAGACATTAGAAAAAGTAGCTTCTTTAGAAAAAGAAATTGATAAAAAAGTTAAACAAATGGAGTCAGCTTATAGTTTAGCTATAAACAAAATAAACAAACTAGGGAATGTCGTAGAAAATATTAACGATGGAATTTTAGAAATAGAAACTTATAATTTAGTAGAAGAAGTAAGAAAATTAAAAGAAATTAGCAAAAACAAATAGTAAAATTTCATTATTAAATAAAAATTAATTAATTTAATAAGATATACGTAATAAAAAAAATGATTTCTGTTTTTATTAATAAGCTAAAAAAATCATGAATTTTAAAGACTTTACAAAAGCAATACACAAAACCAATCATCTAACTTTAGATGAAAAACAGTCTTTATATAATACGTGGAGAAAAGAATATTTAAAAAAACTTAAAAAAAAATATAGTTTTAATAAGTCTATAAAATCTTAATTCCATAGCTTGTTGCTTGTATTAATTAACGTATTTAAATTAAACTTTTTATATTTCTGTAAAGTCTTAGCATCTTTGATTCCTGCAATCTGCATTAACTGATGATCTGCCATTCCTCTTTCACTCATTAAAGTAATAAAAGTTCTTCTTGCTGTGTGACTTCCTATAAGTTTCCACTTAGGAAATATTTCTTCTTTTTTTATATTACCCATATAAGAAACTTTTTTTATGCTGTCGTTTATTTCTAATTCTTTACATACTTCCTGTATTTTAACATTAAATTTTTGACTTGATATTTTTGGAAGTATCCAGTTATATTTATTTAATAGAGCATTTAACTTTTTATGCAAAGGAATAAAAGAAGTAATCTTAGTTTTTTTAGCTTTTTTAACTATAGCCTCCTCTCTTACATCTGCTTTTTCAAACATAGAATAATCTGAAAACCTTTGACCAGTGTAAGCACCTATTAAAAATAAGTCTCTTGCTCTTAATTTAGAACCTGTTAATTCTGCTTCTTCTAATAACTTTAATTCTTCTTCAGTTAGGTGTACATCGTTAGTCTCATGTTTTTTAATAGAATAATTTTTATAGTCTGTATTTAATTTATAGCCTTTTTTTTCAACCCATAGTAAGCAGGATTTAAAAAAATTGAAATACCTGTGCAATGTATTGTCATATAATTTATGATGTTTTCTTAAATAAGAAATAAATAAAGAATAAAAGTCATTATTAAGGTCTGCTAGTTTATATTTTACTTTATACTTTAATTGAAATTCTTTAAACTTTAAAAATACTACGTTATATTTTTGAATAGTTTCTTTTTCTACTTCTTGTAATTCTATTTTATGTTTTATAAATGC
>NZ_CAXBHE010000030.1:0-1866 GCF_963975535.1 uncultured Brevundimonas sp.
TTGTGCGCCCAGCATGGGCGCACTCCTGCGGGTGCAAGTCCCGCCATAAGTTGATCACAGCGAATGAAGTGAAGCGCAACTGCGTGAGGGTGACCGAGCGTGGGGAGGAAGCGTGGAGCATAAGCTGCGAGCCGATGAACAAGAATCGGATAGAAGGCGTCATCAAGCAGGGCGAGCGGGCAAGAAGCCGTGAAGCTCTTGTGATCAAGGCGAGATGGCGTAAATCCGGCGGTTGTGCAGTGAAGGGGTGCGTTCTTACCTGGGGAACCCTCGCCTTGATCCTGAAAGGGTAACGGCGTCGAGCCGGAGCGAGGACTCAGCAGAGGTCATAGTAGCCACAGTAGCGGGGCCGAAGAGGCTGGGAACGAACTGGCGAAGGACCGAACGAGAAGGAGTATGACTCAATATGACGATGCAACTCATATTGCCTCAGATGTCCACATCAGTGGAGCGGGCGGGCGCAGCCAGCGGTGAAGCCGCTGGTGATCCTGTCAGCGAGGAAATGGGCGGCCCGCGTCATGCAAATGAGCATACAGGGTCAGCGCTACTGCAAGCGGCGCTGACAAGAGAGAACCTGCAAGCCGCGTTCAAGCGGGTGCGGGCCAACAAAGGCGCAGCCGGCGTGGACGGCTTGGACATAGACCAGACTGCCCGTCGCCTGGTGACCACTTGGCCTGTCATTCGTGCCGAATTGCTTGCGGGGACGTACCGGCCCAGTCCGGTACGACGGGTGATGATTCCCAAGTCTGACGGTAGCCAGCGCGAGCTGGGTATCCCGACGGTGACGGATCGTCTGATCCAGCAGGCGCTGCTGCAAGTGCTGCAACCCGTGCTTGACCCCACTTTCAGCGAACACAGTTACGGCTTCAGGCCGGGGCGCCGTGCGCATGACGCGGTTCTGGCCGCGCATTCGTACGTGCAGTCCGGTCGCCGTATCGTGGTGGACGTGGATCTGGAGAAATTCTTCGACCGGGTCAACCACGACATCCTGATTGACCGCCTACAGAAACGCCTGCCGGATGCCGGAGTGATCCGGCTGATTCGGTCGTATCTGAACAGCGGCATTATGGATGGCGGTGTGGCCGTCGAACGGTATGAGGGCACGCCGCAAGGCGGTCCGCTCTCGCCGATGTTGGCTAACGTGCTGCTTGATGAGGTGGATAAGGAGTTAGAACGCCGGGGCCATTGCTTCGTGCGCTACGCTGATGACTGCAACGTTTACGTTCACAGCCGTCGCGCGGGTGAACGGGTGATGGGCTTACTGCGGCGGCTATACGCTCGGCTGCGCTTGAGGGTCAATGAGATCAAAAGTGCGGTCGCCAGCGTGTTTACCGACCGCAAGTTTCTGGGCTATAGCTTCTGGGTGGACCCTAAAGGGCAGGTCAAGCGTCGGGTGGCGACCAAAGCGCTCGCCACGTTCAAGCAACGTGTGCGGCAACTGACGCGCCGCTCGGGCGGGCGCAGCATGCAGCAGGTGGTGGATCGGCTGCGAGTGTATATCCTGGGATGGAAGGGCTACTTCCGATTGGCGCAAGTCCACAAGGTCTGGCGTGGGCTGGACAAGTGGATTCGTCATCGGTTAAGGGCCATTCAGCTCAGGCAATGGAAACGAGGCAAGACGATGTTCCGGGAGTTGCGCGCCTTGGGGGTGAGTTTTACTGTCGCCCGATGGGTGGCGGCAAATTCCCGCAGCTGGTGGCGCAATAGTGGCGGGTCACTCAATGCGGCCTTGCCCATTGCCCACTTCGACCGACTAGGTGTTCCTAGACTCTCTTAAGCCTCAACTTCTTGAACCGCCCGGTGCGGACCCGCATGCCGGGTGGTGTGGCAGGGGTGCAGTTCACTAGAACTGCCCCCTATGCCGAT
>NZ_CAXBHE010000031.1:0-1816 GCF_963975535.1 uncultured Brevundimonas sp.
AACCCGTCATTTTCGGCGAGTTTTGCCGGTACGGGGATTTCGATGTCGAGGAGCATTTGTGCGAAGCCCTTGCCCTGGGGGTCGATGCGGACCGAGGCGATGCCGCCGCCGCCGAGGGACTCATGCAGCAGGAAGTTCAGCGCATGGCTTCCGGGCAGATCGAAGCGTTCGACCGGGCCGTTGCACAGGTGGGCGAAATAGGTTTTCACCGCGTCTTCGGTGAGGGCGGATCGGATGTAGGGCAGGTAATCGGGCTTGCGGGCCATGATACCGATATTGGCGATGTCGCCCTTGTCGCCCGAACGGCCCCAGGCCAGTTCGACCAGGCGCACCTTGACGGCATCGGGGCCCGCGTCGCGGCTGTCGGCCGGCGGCGTGGCGGGCGGATCAAGCCGCACCTCCCTGGTGGCGACGGTGACTGGCACATCCTTGCCATCGACCTCGACCGCAACGGGCGTGTCGGCCTTGTCCTGCAGGAAGGAAAACAGCCGCACCACCGGCTGTACCTTGGGCCGTCCGGCGTAGAACCCGGTCAGACCCTGCGCAGTGGAAATGGCCATTGGCGCGATTTCACCGGCAAAGATGTTCAGCGCGCTGCGCTCCTCATGTGCCACGCCGATCTTGAGCACCACTTCGCGGGTCCGGGCGCGGGCGTTGGCGCCATAGGCGGCTTCGGCGCCCAGAATCTCGACGCTCACCTGCCGGAAATCGCCCAGGTTCTTGTTGCGGAAAATCCGACGGCAGCGGGTCAGGATCGCCTCGGCCACGCGCTCGGCCTTGGCCGGGGCGTCGATGGCGGCGAGCGTCAGGGTGGTGACCGCGCGCCAGCCGTCGGCATAGGTCGCCGACACCTTGTAGCTGCCGGTGCGCCCCAGCCCCTTGCCGCCCTTGACCCGCACCCGATCGGGGCCGATCTGTTCGAGCGTGACACCGGACCAGTCGCAGATCACGTCGGGCAGCAGATAGGCCCGTGGATCGCCGATTTCATAGAGCATCTGTTCGCCGGCCGAACCGGGCGACACCAGACCGCCGGTATCGGCCGTCTTGGTCATGACAAAACTGCCGTCTTCGGACACCTCGACGATGGGCATCCCCATGTCGTCCCAGCCCGATACGTCCTGCCAGTCGGTGAAATTGCCCCCCGTCCCCTGCGGGCCGCATTCGATCAGATGGCCCGCCAGGGACCCCTGGCTGAGCTTGTCCCAATCTTCGTCTTTCCAGCCGAATTCGTGCATCAAAGGGCCTAGCGCCACGGCACTGTCGGCGCAGCGCCCGGTGATCACGATGTCGGCCCCGGCGTCCAGCGCGGTCGCGATGGGGCGCGCGCCCAGATAGGCGTTCATGCTCCAGATTTCGTCCGGAAAGGCCGCGCCGGAAAACATTTCGGTCACGCCGCGGTCGCGGATCGCATCCGCGCGCTCCATGAGGTCGTCGCCCAGCACGACACCGATGGACAGCTCGACCCCCGCCTCGGCGGCAGCCCTGGCGAGCGCGTCGCGGCAACCGCGCGGGTTCACCCCGCCGGCATTGGCCACCACCTTGATCCCCCTGGCCTTGATATCCTCAAGCCAGGGCACCAGCGCCTTGACGAAATCGGGCGCAAAGCCCGCCTCCGGCGTCTTCGCCCGCGCCCGCGCCATCAGCGACATCGTCACCTCGGCCAGGTAATCGAACACCAGATAGTCGATGTCGCCCTTGGACACCAACTGGCCAATGGCCTCCGGCGTGTCACCCCAGAAACCCGAAGCGCACCCGATGCGCAGTTGTCGATCCGACATATACCCCCCTATCTGCCCGTCCATTCCGGCGCGCGCTT
>NZ_CAXBHE010000032.1:0-1643 GCF_963975535.1 uncultured Brevundimonas sp.
TTTGTAAATTGACAAGACTCAGAATAATCCCAATTAAAATTCCAACCTGCTGATGCATTTGCTTGATGTATGTAAGGTTGAATTTCTTTATATACCCATCTATCATTCATCCAAACAATATCTGAATCTCTTTTCTTTTTTAAATCTATAACTTGTTTTTTATTTAATTTTTTATCACCATAACCCCCAGTGACTGCCATTTGTTCTTGAAGTTGTTTTCCGTATTTAGAAATATCATCACAGATACGTTCTGGGATTGCTGATTTAAAATACCAATAATAATTAGTTAAATTCATGTGTCTTTATGAAAAACTTTATAAAGAATTTTTATGAAACTGTCAAGGTAGCTGAAGCCGTAAATTTAGCTATCTTATCTCCACCCGGATGAGTAGACATTGTAGCTGCTGGTCCTGGATTAGAACTAAAAGTAACCGCACTTGGTCCCCTAACTACAACAATACCTGAACCACCTGCTTTACCTTCTCCTGTTGTTGGAGGAGTATGACCAGAGTCAGCTCCACCTCCACCACCACCACCAGTATTAGTTGTTCCAGCAACTGAACATGTGCTTGGTGCTCCACCACCTCTTCCACCACCACCTGCTCCACCTGGTCCAGGGGCTGGTCCATGATAACTTGGTCCTCTACTACCACCACCTCCACCACCACCTGCGTAAGATGTATCAGGTCCTAAAATTGTGTTAGGCGCACCAGCTCCACCTGCTCCACCACCAGAAGGAGTTGCACCTGCTCCAACTGCAGTAGCTCCACCTCCACCACCACCTGCTCCCGCACATGGCATAGGGTTTCCTGGTAATGCTGTTCCACCATTATTACCTTGAGGAGGACTTGTTGGAGGAGTGTTTCCTGATCCACCAGCAGTTGTTTCTCTAATTGATCCACCACCTCCTGAACCTCCATCACTAGCCGAACATGCTGGTGAGTTAAAATTATTTGCTGCTCCACCACCTGTTGAAGTTATTGTTGAAAATACAGAATCACTTCCTTTATCTGCTCCACCTCCACCAATTGTAATTGTATAATCTCCTTCTTCTACAGTTAAAGCGGAACCTTGTAATGGAGAAGGTCCATAACCAGAAGCTCTATATCCTCCAGCACCTCCAGCACCACCTCTATTACCATTACCACCACCACCTCCAGCTACTACTAAATAATCTATTGTATAACTTGCTATAAATCTTGGCCATGTTCCCTGTTGCTTGGCTGCCATTTGACTTTGCATTGACCACACACCACTTGCTTTATTTAATTCTTTTACGACAACTATTCCTGATCCACCAGCTCCACCTGAATGTGCTCCAGGTGCTGAAGTTCCTCCACCACCTCCACCTGTGTTAGTTGTTCCTGCTACTCCATTACTACCTGAATTTGCTGCTCCACCACCACCTGCACCACCTGTTCCTTGAGTTCCAGTTCTTTTTGCTCCACCTCCACCACCTGCAAATACTGAACATGTAGGTCCAACGTTTCCTACATAAGGACTAAAATCTGTTCCAGCTCCACCTGGACCACCACTTGATGGGGGACTACCTGCTGTACCTGCAGCACTTGCTCCACCACCACCACCACCTGTTAAACCTGGAGGGGCTGCATCAAAACCTCTACCACCTGGATTTCCTTGTC
>NZ_CAXBHE010000033.1:0-1581 GCF_963975535.1 uncultured Brevundimonas sp.
CCTGAATCCGTGAAGCCGGCGCCGACACTTTCCCTATCACCGCCAGCGAGCACTTTTTGATCATTCGCCCCGTGCAAGTTGGCTTTCGCAAGCCCGTTATTGCCAAAACCCACCGTGCTGATCGGTGCTGACGGCCCGTTTTGTCATGCCTTTCCACCCGCCAGGCACGACATATCTGGCGATCGCGTGTCGCTTGGAACTGCTTGTGGATAGAGTGTCGCCGATTGACGGTCAGCATGGCGTTCCTCGTGGATAACGCAGTCGGCTCCGCAGCGTCTTGAGCACCGTCATGCGCCCGATATCCTGCCCGAAGTCGAGGATGATCTGCCGTGCCTTGTGAATCACGAGAGCCGCACGGTGCACCAACTCTTGTAGCACGGTGCGCAGCCGGCGCCGCTTGGCCGGGTGGCGAACCGGGCTCAGCTCGCCGGTCATGCCTAGCTGTCCCATCAGGCGCAGGATGTTGTAGGCCAACTGGGCGAGATGCAGGATCAGATCGTTGGTGGCGAACTTGCCGGACGGCAAGCGCTCCAGGTCGAGATCGGTCTTGATCTCGCTGTGAAACTGCTCATGGGTGGCATGCGCCTGGTAGCGCTTGATCACCGCCTCCGGCGCCTCGTCCAGGCTGGTCCACCAGCCTTCCAACTCATAGTCCGGTTCGAGCAGCAACTGGCCATCGCGATCGGCGGTGCGCTCTACCAGGCGCATCACGCGTTGGACGACGTATTCGGTCTTGTTGTCGTCGTGGATCGAGACGGTCTGCGGCCACAGCGCCTGGCGCTTGCCAGGACGCAGCTCTTCCCAGTAGTCCGCCGCCACCGCCAGCCAGGTATCTCGATCAGCCGTGGCCGAGCCGCGCGGGTTCCATTTGACGACATAGTCGAGCCGGCGCCCCTCGTCGGCAAAGACCTGGCGTTGCTGTTCGAGAAGCGCCAGGTGCGCCTGGCTGTCGAAGCCGCTGTCCTCGCGTAACAGGATCGGTTGCTTGGTCAGGCCTTGGGTGCGAGGCAGCACCCGCTCCAGGAAGGCGTTGCTCTCCTTCATGGTGTGCTGCTTGCCAGGCCGCAGTTCCAGACCCAGGCACCACCCTTCGTTGCCCAGATAGGCGGCGATCGGGGTGTAGCCATCGACCTTCTGGTAGGTCCGCGAGACGCCTTCCTTCTTCGAGTTGCTGTTGTCCATGACGAAGGTGTCGATGTCCAGGCAGACGTGCGTCGTCTCGGCGGTGATCGGTGCTTCGATCAGTGACAGCAGGGTCGTGGACCAGGTGGCGGTGCGCGCCTGCAGGTCGTTGGCGGCAAGTTTCTCCAGCCGCTGTCGCAGCGTCGCCGCGCTCGGCACCTTCTGCAGGGTCAGCAGTTGTTGGAAGGGCTTGTCGCGGCGGAAGTTCTCGACAGCGTCATAGTCGCTCATGCCCAGACACAGCAGGCCCAGGTAGCTCTTGATCACGTCACTGGTGCGCATGCCCAGCGTGGTGGGGAAGCGGCTGTCGATGCTGTCGACGCCAGCGATCTCGAAGCATTGCCCGATGATGGACAGCCCGGCGTGGCTGGTGAGGGTGCGGCGACTGGCGCGGAACTT
>NZ_CAXBHE010000034.1:0-1550 GCF_963975535.1 uncultured Brevundimonas sp.
TAATTTTTTCCTATTGAAATTTGTACCTTATTATTACTATACCTGAACCGCCAGCACCAGCACAAGCTCCACCATTAGATCCACCTCCACCTCCACCACCTTTATTTGCACCACCTGCAGCACCAGTTCCACCACCAGTTCCACAAGGACTTGCAGCACCTGCACTTCCTCCTCTACTACTATCTTGGCCTCCACCACCTCCACCACCGTAAGATAAAGCTGAACCTGAAATTGTTGTTGGAACCCCTACACCACCTGCACCACCACCACCAGGAGAAGCATTTCCACCCGCACCTCCAGCACCACCTCCACCACCAGGAGAATAAGTTGGTGAACCTGGACCTCCACTACCACCAGGATTACCTTGAGAAGGACTTACTGGTGGAGTATTACCCGCACCTCCACTACCACTTATAGCATAACCTCCTGATCCTGATCCACCAGAATTACCAGGTTGATTAGGACTTACAGGAGCCAATATTCCTGCACCACCTCCTGTAGATGTTATACTTGAAAAAACTGAATTAGGTCCACCTGTTCCAGGTTCACCAGTAGGAACCACAGCACCACCACCACCAACTGTAACTGTTATAGCACCTGGACTTGAAATTGTTAAACCTGTAGGAGCAACTATCGGACTTGCTGTATATGGAGTAACAGGACTTTTTCCTTCTCTAAAACCACCTGCTCCACCACCAGGACCATCACTATTTCTACCACCTCCACCACTAGCTACTACTAAATAAGATACTACATTATTAGCAACACAAGCTGATACTCCACTTACACAAAAACTACCTGGCCCTGTAAATGTGTGAATTTTGCAATTACCTGAAGTTGTTACTGTTCCACCTGTGGCTACTAAAAAAGGAGGATTTGCTCTAACATTAGAGGTTGAATCCATAGTATTAATCCAACCTTGTGTTGAATCTACAAATACAAAAGTTACTGATTGTCCTTGTGTACTTAAAGTTGCATTATCATTTGTTGAACCAATTTTATCTGTACCATTAGGAGTAACTGTTACATTATTAATTTGCCAAGTTGCTGCATAATCAGCTAAACTGACAATCGCTCCAGCAACACCTGCTGGTAAGTTAACTGTAAATGCACCACCACTTGTATTACAAAAATATCCTTCTCCACTAACTGCAGAAAAAGTAGCTGTCTTTGGAGTTGTAATCCAATCAACAGTTCCCGTTCTACCAAAACCTGATTGCGTTGCGCCACCCGCTAAAACAATATTGTCACCGGTTGCGCCAAGTGTAATCGTTGTACCTACTTGACTTATAATATTTTGACCATCAGATGCTTGTATTGCATTTGATCTAACAGCGTTACCTGCAACAGTTGTTGTATCTGAAGCTGTACCGACAGTTATAGAAGTTCCACATTTTTTAATAATGTCAGTGCTTGCTGTGTCTTTTACTGTGTTTACTTTAATTGTACTTGTCATAATTATTGAAATTTGTACCTTATTATTACTATACCAGATCCGCCATTAGCACCACTATTACTAGGACCAGGACCTGCATTAGATCTTCCACCTC
>NZ_CAXBHE010000035.1:0-1545 GCF_963975535.1 uncultured Brevundimonas sp.
GCGGTCCGGGCGTAGATGCCGCCGGCGGCCCCGCCGCTGACCAGACCATTGGCGTTGATGGTGGCGGTGCCGGCCGATGACAGGGCCAGGATGGCGTAGCCGCTGTCGCTCGAAATGGGGAAGGGTTGACGATCGTCACCGAAGCTCACCGGGTTTCCGCCCGTGGTGCTGACGGCCCCGACGTGGATGCCGATGTTGCCGGCGGTCGCGGCATAGATGCCCGGTGCGCCGTTGGCGGTGATGGATCCGGTCGAGCGGTCGCCCGCCGTCCCGATATCGATCGCACCGGTGCCGGTCACGGCATAGATACCGGTCGTCCCCGACACTGCGCCGTCGACATTGACGTTGACGGCACCACTACCGGTGTTGATGGCCGAAACGCCGGCATGGCCGGTTGCGCCCGTCGCGCCACCGGCGAGGGCGACCGTCAGCAGGCCGCCGTTGGCCGAGGCCTGGACACCCGCGCCGCCGGTGCCGATCACGCGTGATCCGGCCGTGTTCGACGCAACGGTCACCGCGCCCGAGCCATCGGTCGTGGCCAGTACGCCGGTCACGCCGCTGACCGTGCTGGCACCGGTCACATTGACCCGCACCAGACCGGTGCCGGCGTTGGTAATGGTGGCCGAAACCCCCATGCCGTTGGCCGAGTCGGCATTTGCCGTCGAGACCGTCACATTGCCGCTGCCGCCGCTGGTCGTGGCGACGAGGCCGCCGAGAACGCCCGTCGCCGTGCCCTGGGAGGCGAGATTGACCGACGCGCCCAGAGCCCGGCCGTACAGACCGAACTGCGTCAGGCCGCTGACCACTCCGGTGGTCTGGACGTCGATGCCGATGCCGCTGGTGGCCCGGGTCGCGGTATAGATGCCGTCATAGCCGCTGATGCTGGCACCGGTCGCCAGGACCGAGACAGCACCGGTGCCGCTCGCTTCGGCATAGATGCCGTCGCCGAACCAGGTCGGGCCCGCGTTCGACAGGATGGAGCCCTGGGCGGTGATGTCGATATTGCCGCCGATCGTCTGGGCGCTGATCGCCGAACCCGAGGTCGACGTGACCGGGCCGGCGGTGCGGATCGTCAGCGTATTGTCGGCCAGAAGGCCGTTGTTGATGCCGATGATGCCGTAGCTGGTCTCGCCGGTGACCGGACCGCTGGCGTCGATGACGACCCGGCCGTTCAGCACGGCCAGGCTGCCGGTCGCCCGCTGGTTCGAGGCGACGATGCCACGCGTCGCGCCGGTGACACTGCCGACGGCAACATTGATGTCGCCTTCGCTGGTAGCGAAAACACCGGTGGCCCCGGCGACAACCGGGCCGGTGCGCTGCTCGGTCGACCCGATGGTCACCGTGCCGGCGCCATTGGCGCGGGCGTTGATGCCGTTCGTCCCCGCGCCGCTTGTCACGCTGCCGCCGGACAGGATCGAGATCGCGCCGCCATTGCGGTTGTTCGCCTCGATACCGACGAGAGCCGCATTGATCGCGCCGGTGGTGACGATGCTGATGTTGCCGCCGAAGGCGTCGGCCTGGATCGCGTCACCCGCTGCCGCCGTC